>CAYVOI010000001.1:0-876493 GCA_964453605.1 uncultured Gammaproteobacteria bacterium
TCATAGGGTGTAGAAGTGCCCTGTGGATAACTCTTTAGGGCTTAGGTAGTATACCTGGAGCTACCCCAGGTGTCAAGTATAGCAAAACCCCTCCCCGCCAGCTGGCAGGGAGGGGTTGGAACTCTCAGAACTAGAGACTAGTACTTAGCCGAAGTCGCGTTAGCGAGCTGGGTCACAATGAAGTAGGCCAGGGCGTAAGCCACGAAGATGATGACCAAGCCGATGACACCAGCGGCCATGAGCTTCTTGGCGCTAGCAATCTGCTCCTCATTGCCTTGGCTGGTCATCCAGCGGAAACCAGCAATAATGATGAGCACTACGGCCAACACACCCAAGAACCCCAGGATGAGGTTAATGATGTTGGCCACGGTCGCCACAATTGGCACGTTGGTGCCCAAGTTTGTGGCTGCACCAAAGTTGGTGAAGCCGAAGTTCGACTCACCGGTGAATCCTGGCCCCGCCGCCAGTGCTATGGCTGGAAGGGCGTAGAGAGCTGTGCCCCCGAGAGCTACTAACAGTTTCTTCATAGGCGTATACCTATTTTAAGGGTTAGGGCCTCAAAACGAGGCTTAAATTGAATCTTGACCCTGTTATAGCATGAGGACACGCTGAAGGCAAATCCACAGGCCCTAAGCCTTAGGCCCGGGCGCCAGTGGTGTTTGCCAGCTGGGTCACAATGAAGTAGGCCAGGGCGTAGGCCACGAAGATGATAACGAGGCCAATGAGCCCGGCGGTCATAACCTTTCTGCCACTCGCATTCTGCTCCTCGTTGCCACCTGAGGTCATAACCCGAAACCCGCCAATAACAATAGCTACCACAGCCAGCACACCCAGGAAACTTAGGAGAATGTTAATGATGCTGGCCACGGTCTGAATCACCGGTACGTTCGTGCCGAGGTTAGTACTACTACCAAAATTGGTGAAGCCGAAGTTAGACTCACCCGTAATACCAGCCGCCGAGACTACGGCCGGCACACCGTACAGACTAAGTACTGCTACTGCCTTGAGAAACCGCTTCATAGGAGAAAGCGTTAAAGGTAAAACGTATACCTAGATACTACTGCGGAGTAGCTCAACCAGCAACCTCACCCCCACTCCCGAGGCACCTTTAGAAAGGTACTGACCTTCAAGAGTTTTCATGGGGCCGGCAATGTCGAGGTGGGCCCAGGGGTATTTTTTAGCAAACTGCCAGAGGAAGGCGGCGGCGGCCGAGGCGCCACCGTAGCGCCCAAATTTGCCCAAGTTCTGCACGTCACCGAAAGTCCCCTTCACTTCTTCCTCAAAGTCTTCGTTCAAGGGCAGTGGCCACACGTAGTCGCCAGAAACTTCACCGAGTTCTACAAGCTTTTCGCGTAGAGCATCATCGGGCGTCATGACCCCAGAGTACCGCAAGCCTAATGCTACCATGCAGGCGCCACTGAGCGTAGCGACATCCACCACCAGCTTGGGCTGGTATCGCTCAGCATACGTTAAGGCGTCAGCCAAAATAACTCTGCCTTCAGCATCAGTGTTTAATACCTCAATAGTTTTCCCCGACATGCTTCGGAGCACATCACCTGGACGGTACCCGGCGCTCCCCGGCATGTTCTCCACCGCTGGCACCAAGCCTACTACATTCACAGGTAACTTGAGCTTGGCCGCTGCGCTCAGGGCGCCAATGACAGCGGCGCCACCCAGCATGTCGAGGTGCATGTCGAGCATGCCGCCTTCGGGTTTCAAGTTCAGCCCGCCAGTATCGAACGTCACACCCTTCCCTACTAGTATGTACGACGCCTCGCCCTTCTTGCCGCCGTAGTACTCCATGATGATAAACTTGGGTTCCTCAGCACTGCCATGAGCCACACCGAGCACGGCCCCCATACCAAGCTTTTTGAGCTGGGTGCGCCCCAAAACTGTTACCTTAAAGCGGTGGTGGTGGCCAGCTTCTTGAGTTTTCTTAGCCAGCAGGCTCGGGGTCATTTCGCCACCCGGCACATTGCCAAGGTCGCGCGCAGCATTTGCCTGTTCACCTACCACTTCGCCAACCTTGGCTCCAGCTTGCGCCTGTCTGAGATGTGCTTTATCAGTAAACAGTACAAAGATTTTAAGTGGAGAACCCGCCGTGGCTTCAGCCTTGTACTTGGTAAATTCGTAGTCGGCCATGACCGCGTTCTCAGTAACGGTCTGAGCTAAACGCTCTAGAGTACTATCTTCAAAAGCCAGCGGCTCGAGTACTAGGGCTACACTTCCAACCTTTTCGGCTTTAGCCACTACAACTGCGCGACGGGCGGTGAGAACAAGCTTGCGGCCCTGCCATTTCTCGCGCTCACCTAAACCGAGGAGCACAACCTTGCTCTTAGCGCCTGAGTGTACAACCTTAACTTCGCCGTCCTTACCGGAAAACTCCTTCGTCCGGAACGCACGCTCAACCAGTCTCCGGTCGGCGGCGCGAAGTTTGGACCAGAGCAGGTGCGCGGCGGGCTTTTGCTTGGTGAAGTAGGTGAGCACCAGGGCATCGGCTCTGACCTGGCTCTTGATGTCCTTCACTTGAAACTTCATACCTCACCACTATACGTGGACCAAAACAGTTTAGCAACTAAACATTTGCGCCTAGGTACGTAAAACGCGGTACCTGACGACCATCAACAAGTACGTTCTCTGCAAACATCTTAGCTGGCCGAACCCAAAGCCCATGCTCGCCGTAGAGCGCACGGTATACCACCAACTCTTCACCAGTCTCGCTGTGGCGGGCGACTCCAACAACCTCATAAAAATTTCCCTTAAAATGTTGGTACCTACCAAGTTTAATTTCCCCCATGGAACTTAGGGTAATTAGTAAAAGTAAGCTCTGGAGTTTGGTTATTAATCACGTCGGCCGAAATACCTAACTCATGACTATACACTACGTCGACTGCCCCAAAAAAGGCCTGGCTCCAATTAAAACCAAGTGTAGCTGCAACTGTTTTCACTTCTGCCTCGCTAGGGCACTCAACTTCTACAAACGGCTTGAGACCAGGCCACGTGTCGATAGTGATTTCGGCCTTACCCAACTGCCAACTTTCTCTTTTTGTTTCTTGATACGCTTTACGCTGAGCACCAATACGTTCCAATAATTTACAGGCCTTATCAAAATCGTTTACTGCTAATTCAATCTCTCTTTGATCATTGATTGATTTGCCATCTACAATTTTCAAGGCCATAAAAATTTTATCACCTTCATCTCGTACTCTTAACCAACCACCTTTAATTGGTAGTGGTGGATTAAAAGTGACGCGCCGCATTAAAAACTCTGGCTTCACTAAAACCGCACCAACCGAGGCTAACTTTTGGCGAAGCGAATTTTTATCTATGGCTAAAAATTTAGCTTCGAATTCTATATTCATAAACAATGGTGGGCGGGGAGGGACTCGAACCCTCAATCCTTTCGGAACATGGTCCTAAGCCATGCGCGTATACCAATTCCGCCACCCGCCCCAACTCTCTAAAGCAAGAAAAACATAACACTACAGAGGAACCCTGACAAGTTCTTGGTATTAAAAACCGCCCCCTGATACATCTGGGGGGCGGATTGTCTAATGAATACAATGGTAGATCTGTTGATATTACTCCGTTCTGGTCAGCTCGGCCCAATGCTGTTTAACCTTGTCAATTGCCCGTGACCCACCCTTACAAAGTGGACACTCATCGGCTTTCCACGCATGTGGCGTAACCGAGATTAAACTGACAATGGGAAACCCGCTGATCACCTCGCGCCCCGATCGGTTAACAATGACACCAACATGAGACATCTGCACGAAGTGTAATGGGTTCCCTTTGTACACCGCATCACGAGCTGCCAACAAACTCTCGCCCGTAGTCGTTACGTCCTCCACCAGCTGTAGAGTAGCGCCAGCTGGTATGGTGAGCCTTGACCACAGCTGAGTTTTGTCGGGCTGTTTCTCCGTCACCTCGCCGTAGCAGCCAAGCCGTGCACGCAGTGCGTGCACTAATGCGATCGCGCCATATGATGGTCCAATTACCCAGCTGTTTTCGTTCAGGGTGTATTGGCTACCATTATTTGCGCGCGCTAGCTTGGCCGCCAACTGCTCGGCAATGATTTCTGCCACGGTTGCCTTCCGGAGCGCCATAGGCGAATTGAAATACACATCGCTATGGAGCCCTGACTGTAGAACCGCGTGAGGTGCCTGTGGATCTCCCGAGTGCTGCCAGTAGGCTTCCCAGGCTTCAAATAAACGTTTGATGCGCTCTGGGCCAAGGTCACCTTTTGGCAGCTGCTGGAGGGTAAGGTCCCGTACCCGTTCAAGAGTACATTTCAGGATCTCAACCATGCACCACCTCCTTCTTTCGATACTGGTTAATGAGATGGTGAAGCTTCTGTGTCTCGCTACGAGCGGCCTCGGCAAAGTCGGGGCCAGACGAGGCAAAGATGATGCTGCGTGAAGCGTTGATGATCATGCCTGAGCCTTGGCTATCCTGAGCAGCTTCGACGACGGCCCTGACATCACCACCTTGAGCACCTATACCCGGAATGAGTATAGGAAAGCCATCGCCCACGATACTACGGATGGATCCCAACTCCCGCACATGCGTTGCGCCAGCTACAACCGCGCAATTGCCACGTCGCCTATTCCAATGCCGACCCACCTGCAGGGCGACAAACTGATACAGGGGGACGAGGTACCACCGTTCTCGTGTATCATCGAAGTACGTCTCCCAACCAAAGTATCGTGCCAATACATCACTATCGTTTTTAAATGGCTCTTGAATCTCACCCGTTCGAACACGGACAAGGCGATCTTGAAACTCTCCTGCACCGGGGTTGGAGGTACGACAGAGCACGATAATACCCTTGCCTTCAGCGTCGAGAAATGGACTGAGCGCTTCAGCACCGAGGTACGGATGCACCGTAACCGCATCGGCCTTAAAGTACTCAAAAGCCTCCTGCACATACCCCAAATTGATGTTACCAATATCACCCCGTTTGTAGTCAAGGATGACTGGTACATCCGGCGCCAGCTCATGAATTGAGGCGATAGTCTGCTTGAGACTCTTGATGCCTTCAGGACCAAGCTCCTCGTAGAAAGCAAGGTTTGGTTTGAACGCACAAACCAAATCCGCTGTCGCGCTGACAATATCAGCGTTAAACCCCGTTTGGCTGCTAGCCACCGCCTTAACCTTGCTCCACTCGCTATCGAGCCCAACACAAACGAACCTACTTTCGGTCCAGCGGGCGCGTAGTAACTCCATGAAGTTCCTCATGGTCTTACTCCTTTCTGATTGTTCTAGAACAGTTATTTATTTGTTTAATTTTGTGCCCGCACCTTACTATTTAACACAGGAAAAGTCAAACCATGGTACCACATTGTCAAGACGCGGAAAGCGTAGTAAGGTGGTGGCGCACAATACTACGTGCTCCTATGCTGAGAAAATTACACTCTATTCTGGCCCTTACGGCTATGGTTGGCATAACCTGGCAGCCCCTGCCAACGTTGGCAGCGCCAGACCATGTGGTGATATCGCAAGTACAAGTCACGGGTGGGCCAGGCCACACCGACCAAGATTTTATTGAACTCTTTAACCCGACTAGCGCGAGCCTGAACCTCAAGGGCTACCGCCTTGTGAAACGCACCGGCAGTGGCACGAGCGACACCACTATAAAGTCGTGGACCAGTGGGGCGACTATCCCGGCCTACGGCTTTTACCTCTGGGCCAATACAAACTACAAAATTGTAACTGCCGATGTAACCACCAGCCAAACTATTTCCAACGACAATAGCATAGCCCTGCGACACGGCGCCGAAGACACGGGAACTATTGTTGACGCTGTTGGGTGGGGCAAAGCAAGCAACAGCTTAGTAGAGAGCCATGCCTTCCCCACCAACCCACCAGCCGCCACTGCCCTACACAGAAAAGTAGCTGAGCCAGGCTCGCGGCAGGACACAGGGAACAATGCGGAAGACTTTGAGCTCGCTGCCGCCGCACCGCACACCAGCAAAACTACGCCAGAGCTCACGGTAGCAGTGGGCCAGGCTGTGCCTAAAGCACAAAGCACCACCCCCAGGGTACAAACCCCAACCTTGGGCACCAGCCTGCCGGCTCCGGTGCCGACCCAAGACCCTAAAACTCTACCCTCAGGTAGCCGTGTCACTGTTCATGGTACTGTGGCGGTGCCACCTGGTGTGTTTAGCCGCACGCTCTTCTTTATCGCTAACCCCGCACTCCAGGTAGAGCTAAGCCCGGGCAGCTGGCCCACGCTCAAACCAGGTGATAGGGTCACCCTGAGCGGAACTATTTCCCACGTCACCACGGGTACCAAGCTCACCGTGCGTACCGCCAGCCAATTCAAGATTACGGGTTCAGGCGAACCGCCTGCGCCTGTGGTGCTCGAACCTGCGCAAGTGAATGATACGCACGAAGCCGAGGTCATCACCGTAAGCGGACTCACTACCCAAAGCTCAGCTACGACATTCACCATCACCAAAGATGGTGCCAATGTACATGGAGTAATTAAAAACCGCGACCTCACCTGGCCGCGGGTACGGCCAGGCCAGCAGGTAGAGGTTACCGGGGTAGTGGTGCTCGCGAGCACTGGCGTAAGGCTGTGGCCGCGGCACCCGGGAGACATTACAGTCACCCAGCGCACGCTGCCCACGCCAGCAAGCGCACCTTCGCCCGAGCAGGCTAAAAGCCAATCTCGCGGTTACCTGTTCCTTGGCCTAGTGGGAGTAGTCCTGGGGGCTGCCTACCTCTGGGAAAAGTTTAAGCTCCCCTCGTTTGCCGCCATTATAAAAAAGTACCTACCGAAAGTACGGTAGGTTTGATTGGACTATAAAAAGCCCGCCCCCTGTGAATCTGAGGGCAGGCTACCTAGCTAACATGGGAACTGCTTACATAATCGTGCCCAACTAGGACTACGGCATTCTCTATGTTTTAAGCGAAACGTACTCGGCCAATATCTCAGCGAATACGCCGCCCTTCCGCTCCAGGTACGCCGTAGCAACCTGCATAACCTGAGCGCCGGCTCCCTGATAATCGAGCATATCCTGACCGGTCGAAATACCACCGACACCGATTACCGCAATATGCGACGGTAGCTTTTGCCGCCACTGCAACACCTGACCAAGGCCAATTGGCTTCATAGCAGGCCCGCTCACACCACCCAGGCCACCGGCTGGTGTTATACGGGTTTTGCCTGCCTCATCGAGTGCATACCCATTGGGGAAAGTGTTGACCGCTGTAATAGCCTTAACACATTGGTGCCCTGATACCGCCGAAGCAAGCTGCTCGATGAGTGAAGGGTCGGAGAGTGGCGACATTTTGCAGAAGATACGGGCAGTAGGGCCAACTGCGGCCCCAACGAGCTCAAGCGTTTCGCCAACCAACCCGACATCAAAGCTCGCAATACGCTTTTGTGCACCATCGGGCCCCCACACGTTAGGGCAACCAAAGTTAAGTTCGACTGCGTCTGCCCCTTGGGACAGCGCCACAAGAGAAAGCTCCAGGTACTCTGCTGGTGAAAACCCAGCCGCGCTAAAGAACAGCTTCTTGCCAGCATCGTGGGCCATGGTAACCATCTGCGCCAAATTGCGGGAGTACCAATCGCTCCCAGGATTCGGCAAGCCGAGGGAATTCACGGCATAGCTGCCACCAAACCAATATGCGGTCCCTGCATTTCCGGAGCGGCTATAAATGGTACCTGACCCAACCATAATGGCTGCAGCTTCAGTGCGAAGCAAACCCTCAACGCCTTCAGGGCCGTCTTTCAACTTGCATGTGCCAGCTGCATTCATGAGGGAGTTCTCCAGCCTTAGTCCGCAAAAATCAACTTCGAGATTCTGCATACAACCTTCCTTTCTTGAAAATGAACAATTGTTGAATTGCTATATTTTGTCTACTTTTTGTGCCCACATCTTACACATACACCTACCAAAGGTCAAATAACGGCAGAGTACCCCAATACCAAACTAGAGCTGCCGAACACTGCACTAGCTCGCGTTCGGTGGACGCTCCTCCACCTGTTCTGACTTACCAAACTACGCTTGGTGCCGGAGGAGGGAGTCGGCTTCACCTCTCGTCCGCCCGCAGGCCTGACTCGGGCTAGCCACCGCCTCGCGACGCTTGCTACTGCTCGCGTAGCGCTCCGGCGTTCGACTCCTCACACCCCGCAAGCAGTTGCGGGGTTCTCGGCACTAGCTCTCATGTATTCGCTGGTGCCGGAGGAGGGAGTCGAACCCTCAATCCCTTGCGGGGAAGGGATTTTACCTGCCCCGTAGTTTGTGCTGAAAACACTATACTGCGGGGAGTCCGTCGTGCCCCGCACAAGTGGTGGGCGGAGAGGGAGTCGAACCCTCAATCCCTTGCGGGCCCAGGATTTTAAGTCCTGTGCGTATGCCAGTTCCGCCATCCGCCCACCATCTATGCGGGGTACATATACCAGCCTGCCCCGAAGTGAACCGAAGGTTCTACTTCGGGGTTCCTTCCACTCCGGCAAATTCAGCAGGCTCAGCATAGCACCAGTGGTAACGTGTTTCAAGCTCAAGCTGCATAAAAAGAACCCGCCTGAACATCTAGGCGGGTTGCACCTCTGTTACCACGTACCACGAGCTTAGGGCTCGTGCTTGTTTTTTGACTCTTCTTGTTGAGCCTGGACACTCTGCACCCCTTGTTCAAAACTGGAGGCACACAGCAGGGTGTTGGCCACCCACAGCAGGTTGTAGAGCTCAGTAGTGGTGCTTTGGCGTTTAGCCAGGCGCACCATAACACTCAAGAACCGCTTCGATGTTCCCAACCTCTGAAAGGCGTGAAACAGGGTCAGCTGGTCAGGTGCCATGCTGTAGACCAGCAGCTCAGAGTCGTGGAGTGGCGTGTCATCTGGCTCGTCATCCTTTGGCGGGGGCTCATAGAGCTCAGCGCTCAACTGCTGGTAGGGTATAAACTCAGCACCTAGCACAAACGACAGCGCTACCGCGCGCTGGCCACGCTTGCTAAAACGTTTCCTGAGGTACACGAGTAACCGGTACGCGAGCTGGTCGGGGGTAGGGTTGTCTCTCACGCTGGTTAGGCAAGCGTGCATGACATCGTCGTACCAGTTCTTCATGTAAGCCAGCGTGCGCTTAGGAATTCCGCGCCCCACGCCGGGAGTAGAGCCAAGCGGCACTAAGCCGTAGTGGGTGAGAACAAAAGCCAGGTGGCGGGGCTGCCTGGCCGGGCCCAGGTTTTCTATAATATTGAGCAGGTCAGCTGCCTTTTCATAGGCTACAGCGTAGGGTGTACCCAAAATGCTCATGAGCATACCCTGTAGGGCATCGTCGGGGTAGCCATCAAGCTCATACACGCTGCCCGACTGCTTGGTAATATCCAATGTTTTGTTCACAGTCTACCCTTTCACATGGTGGGGGTACTAGTGGGTTGGTTTGCCTCTATGGTAACTCCGCTGGCCAGATAAACCAAGCCGACCACGTCAAGGGGTGTAAAACCAAAAGGAAAAAGCTCCACCTTTAGGTGAAGCCTTATCCTCTTGGAGCGGGTAACGGGAATTGAACCCGTTTCTCTACCTTGGCAAGGTAGCATAATACCGTTATACGATACCCGCACGCGCCTGGAAATGTTGCCTCAGTATAGCAAGAGCCTGCCCCTCGTCAATGTTCTGCACCTCCACGGTCTTAAGCCGCGCCATGTGCCCCCAGCGCACAGCCACCAAACTCGCAGCTACTCTCAGCACATCCGCCAGAAGCTGGCAGAGCTCTTGGTTGGCCCGGCCGTCAACTGGCGGAGAGGAAACTTTAAGGTACAGCACGTCACCCTCGAGCTTGGTGAGCCCGGGGCGGTGAGCATTGGCAGTTACGCGTACTTTTAGGCGACACATAGGCTACCCATGGAGAGTTACAGAAGCTTATTGTAGCACCGCTGTAAAATAAAACGATGCCCAGGTAAGTGGACATCGTGTGGAAAACGTTACGATATTACAATTTATTTCACAACTAGCGGCTCTAAGAACTCCTTGCGATGCTTCTGTGTCATGTCGAACGTGCCGTGGGGTGACTTCTTGACCTTATCCCAGCGGAACGCCTCGGCCGAGCCAACCAGCTTTGATTCGTACGGCTTACCAGCCAGCTTGGCCCGCGCTTTCGCCAATGCTTCCTCGCTCTCGACAATCAATATCCCGTGGGTACTCACCGCAAGGTCGGGCCGCTCCTGGGCCATAAGCTCCTCAAAGCGTGGGCCGCTCCCTACATCGCCTGTCGGCGAATCGCCGATAACGACCAAACGATCGTATGAAACCGGCACACCAGCGTGCTCGAGTTGCTCCACCAACCACTTCATCTTGTATTCTTTGTCACCTGGAACGTCATAGTCCGTAGCGCACTCGATGAACTGATCGGCCAAACCAGTGTACTTGAGCACTTCCTCGATAAAACGACGCGGGTTTGCCGTCATCCCAACCATCGGCACACCCAGGCGCCGGTACTGCTCGGCGAGCTGGAACACTGGGCCGATTTTTGCCCGCTCATAGCTCTCGGGGTGTTTGGCCTGGGCTTCACGCGCAACCTCGGTGGCCACGTCGTCGAACCGATGCAGCTCGGCATCAGCGATTTCGTGGTACGGGTCACCCGGCTCGTTGATGTTCTTACCGTCGCCCTCAAGGAACTCGTGCTCGTAGATGTTGGCATCTGCCCACCGCTGATACTGTTCATCACCAGGGTAATCGTTGAGCATCTTCATCCTGTACATCTCCTTGAACATGGTGCCGAGGCGAAACCCAGCGAGGTGAATTTCATCAACCTTGTCAGGGTCAATGTTCGGCCACAGCTTGCGCCGCACGTCTGGGTACAGCACCTCCTCAAGGCTCAAAAAGGTAAGGTCAATATCGAAAAACGCCACAGCCGGCGCCTTGCCATCTTCTTCGCGCTTAAGGCGAATTTCGGCGTGCTCGCCAGCCAAATTTTCAAGGTGCGAGCGAACCTGCAACGGCTCGCGTTCCTTATTTTGCCCTTGTTCTAGCATGTTTTGCTCCATTGATTTGTTCATAGTGATTTTGATTTACCAAAACCTTAACGGAAATGGCGCTTCTTGTCAAGCCTAGCGGCAGCAAACCAACTTAAATTATGGCGTAGATAGCCACGGTAGTCGCCTGCCAGTTGGGAGCGCCCGATTTGCGTACGCGCCCACAGTGCCTCGCGGTAGTACACAAGTGCGCGCAGCGCCGAAAACTCTCGCCATAGTCGCGGCGTAATGGTTGTACCGTGCGCAACCAGAAGCATGCGACAAGTCGGCACAGAAAATCTACCAACCGCGGCCACGAATGCCAAATCCCACAACCCATCACCCATGCAAGCGTATTCCCAATCAATAAGCCGAAGCTTACTACCATCATGCAAAAAATTCTGTGGCATGGGATCAACGTGACACCGTACCAATTGAACTCTCCGAGCTCGAATTACATCCGAGCAGTAAGCCAACTTCCTTTGTTGAGAGCCTGACAGCGGTATGGTACGCCCGTCGCGCTTGAGCTGGCGCTCAAAGCGAGCAATTGAACGCACCGCAGAAAAATAACCACGGAACCCAGCCTCAGCGTGCAGGCGTGCTAGCAATTTCCCTGTCGCACGAACGTTTGCGGGCAGCTGCAGCATTCGCTTGTTCAGCGCGCGGCCAGCAATGTACTCAACTACTAACACATGGTGCTGTGGGTAGTGGGCAACCACGCGAGGCGCCAGGCCAAGCTTGTGTGCATGCCTGGTATTCACTACCTCACGTGGGCGATTAAGCTCAAGGTACTTCGCCTGTTCTCTACCCAAAAAACGAGCTACGTGGCGCCCATGTTTAGTATCCACCAAGTACTTCAGGTTTGATAGCCCACCCTTGAGCTCGCTGACTTTGACTGCTTCACCACCCCAACAAGGCAGTCTTTGCACAAGCGCTACGATATCCATCATACCAATACTCCGCGGGGGAAATACTTTCAACAACTAAATACTAGCTGCCTACAGAACAAAAGTAAAACTGGTACAGGGCCTAGAGCTTGACAAGTTTACGTAGGTTTGCTACCATAGTGAGTTCGAAAAATAAACCTTCTAAACCGTGCCGCTCATTCGACAGAGCGGAATAACCTTCACATCACAACAAAAGGAGCTGCCATGATCACCGTCTTGCTGGCTATTATCATTGTTGCACTTATTCTGGTGTATATCGTCCCAACTGGTGTTGACCGTACTAAGGTGGCTGGCAGAAGTAACCCGGGGGTGGTGTTTGTCCCCACGTCTACCATACCTCCCGAACCCTGGGGCGCGGCATTACAGCGAATGCAAAAGTTCGCACGCGAGGTCAACCTCAGCCTCCGGCGGAGCGTCTCCAGCGAAGAGCCAACCTACCGGCTGTACCGACAAGGCAGCCTTGAACCCAGCCTCGAGATTTGCCCGGGAGTTGCGGTCATCAACAAAACTCTCCGTTTCACGGTCTACGATCGTGAAATTATGTGGGCCGCCAAGCGAGTCGGCCGGCAACTCAAAAACCAGCTCGGCGCCAGCCGGCTGAAAATCAACAAGCCCTACCTCGGCAAAAGTTAGGGCAGCAGCAATCGTTTCAAACAAAGCAGCCACTTCTACAACGTAGGGTGGCTGTTTCTTTTTATAATAGGCAGCGATGTCCTAACTACGTCTGAATGTGCGCCCAGGCAATACTAGCTCGGCAGTTTGCTACAGCTCGGTGGCAACGCTCGGCTCAACTACCACGTACGAAATACCGAGCAGGCCCAGCCTCCACAGTATGCATTATTCTCTAAATTCGCGCGAATTAGAGAATATGGTTAAGAGCCTGTACCACCCGAGGCAGCGGCCGAGCTAAGCTATAGTAAGCCAGTACGCTACGCTGCTCGCGCTCGAGCACACCCACCGAGGCTAAAATGGCCAGGTGTTTCGACGTGGCCTTGAGCGAGAGCTTGATTGAGGTAGCGAGCTCGCCCACTGTCGCCTCATGGTGGCGCCTGAGGTAAGTGAACAAAGCCAACCGCCGACGGTTAGCCAAAGCCTTCAACACGCGTTCAGTTTCATGCATAGGCCTTAATAGTTAGCTTCTTTATTTATTGGCTTATTGTACCATTCGCGCGAATTAGAGACAATGGAGGAGGGCGTACTAGGTGGCAGAACCGCGGAACTGCTTAAGCATTTTCAGGTTCCTGGGGTCGTCTTGCGGGGTGTCCTTTGGTGTTTCCAGAATGAAATTAACCTTTGCCAGGCGCTTATCAGAAACTAAGGCCTTGAACCCATCCAAACCAATTTTGCCTTTGCCGAGGTGCTCATGCCTATCTTTATGTTCACCAAAACCAGCCATGGAGTCGTTACAGTGTATAAGCTTTAAACGTTCCAGGCCAATTACGTTATCAAACGTGTCGAGTGTTTTCTTGAGCGTGGCCTTGTCCCGAAGGTCGTAGCCGGAGGTGAAGGCGTGGCAGGTGTCGAAACAAACACCAATTTTGCCTTTAAACGTTTTGTTCTTTTTTTCTGTTTTTTGAATCATCTCAGCTAGCTCCTCGAACGTATCACCAATTACCTTGCCCGCCCCAGCCGAATTCTCTAGCAAGAACTGCGTGGTGCCGGTGTAACCATCGAGCACGCGGGCCAAACCCTCTACTAGGTACGCCATACCCTGCTTGTCGCCAACTTCGCGCGTACTGCCGAGGTGCGTCATGAGGTAGCTAACGCCAAGCTCGCTGCCACGCTCCAACTCCTGGCGTATAACGCTCGACGAGCCGTAGCGTGTGCTGGGCTTTAGAGAAGCAAAGTTTATGTAGTAGGGCGCGTGGATGTAGCTTTCGGCTTGGCCGAAAGTTTTGCAGTTCTCTTTAAACGCTTTGATGGTGGCGGGGGTGAGCGTGGGGGCAGGGCCGCCTTGTGGCGGCCTGGAGAAAAACTGAAACACCTCACAGCCCACAGCGGCCGCCCGCTCAGGCGCCTTTTCCACCCCACCCGCTGCTGAAATGTGGGAGCCGAAGAGCATAGCACTTGACATAGTACCACAGAGCGGTACACTGCAGCCACAAACAAACGAAAAAATGTACACAGAAACTTTATAAGGAGCACACTATGTGCGGAATTGTTGGTCTGGTGAACCACAGCCAGCCCGTAGCCAGCGACCTCTACATTGGTCTGGTGCAGATGCAACACCGGGGCAAAGAGGGGGCGGGGCTGGCTACCTGTGACAGTAATCGCTACTACGAGGAAAAAGGCGCGGGCGAACTAGCGCAGGCGTTCATTA
The DNA here is from genome assembly GCA_964453605.1 of uncultured Gammaproteobacteria bacterium. GTDB lineage: Bacteria > Patescibacteriota > Patescibacteriia > Veblenbacterales > UBA10138 > CAYVOI01. The sequence goes on from CAYVOI010000001.1 coordinate 14,230, forward strand.
TTCCCTCATCCGAGCAAGCACGCCAAAAATTGGCCCGCATGCTCACGGAACCCCGCAGTGAAAACGAGTGGGCACATGTTCTCCCACCCACCTCAATTAGCTCGATGCCGGGTAGCGCTGGCATTGGCCATACACGGTATGGTACGGCTGGTAGGCGGACGCTCGACAACGTGCAGCCCATCAGTGGGCTGTTCCGAGGTGAGCTGTTCTACCTGGCCCACAACGGTAACCTGGTAAACTCAAGGTACTTGCGCAGCGCAGGCACCAAGGACGGCTGTTCAGATACAGCGGTGGTTGCCGACCTCCTCTCGCGCTCGCAAGCCGCCAGCTTTGAGCAGGCGCTGGTTGAAACAGTGCAGCAGCTTGAGGGCGCGTTCAACCTCGTACTGCTGTACCGCGGGCTGGTGTACGCCGTGCGCGACCGTTTTGGCTTTCACCCCCTGACCCTGGGGCAACGCGAACATGACCAGGGCAGCGACCTGGTAGTGGCCTCAGAAACTGCGGCGCTGGACACTCTAGGCGCCTACCCAGTACGAGAAGTGGCCCCTGGCGAAATTGTGTGCCTGGAACGTGGTGGCAGAGTAGTGTCGCAGCGTTTTACTGACGCCGTCAACCTCAGGCTCGATATATTTGAGTACATATATTTCCTGAGGCCAGACAGTGTTTGGTACGGCGTAGAGGCTGGCGCAGCGCGCTACCTCATGGGCCGGAACCTGGCCCGCCAGCATAGCATTACGGGCAACGTGGTGATGCCGATTGCTGACTCAGGCAACGAAGCTGCCCTTGGTTTTTGGGAAGGGTTGCGTGCCAAGGGTTGCGATGTTGAGTTTCGACCGTGGGGTTTGTTTCGCTCACACTTTGTGAGCCGCACCTTCATTGAACCTGTGCAGGAACAGCGCCAGCGGTACCTCAAGCTGAAGTTTTCCCCTCGCCGCAGCCAAGTTAAAAACCGTGATGTGGTGCTGGTGGACGACTCTATCGTCCGCGGCAACACTATCGGCATGGCATACCGATTACTGAAAGAGGCCGGGGCAGGGAGCATTAGCCTGGTGGTGTCATCACCACCCTACCGCTATCCCGACTTCTACGGGATAGATACCTACCGCGTTCGCAACGAACTACTGGCCAAGGTACTCGGCGGTGATGACAGCGAGGTGGCACAGAAAATTGCCGAGCACTTTGGTCTGCACCAGGTGGGTTACCTAAGCCTAGAGCAAACTCTTAGCGCAGTGGTGGAGGCAAGTGGCGGTAGCTTGAGCCACAGCAACTTCTACCTGGGTCCATTCACGGGTGAGTACCCGGCTGGCGTTGGCGATTTTGCCGACGCACTCAAGTAACACTCACATGTAACAGTCTCCAAGCGTTGCAAAAACCCGATCTGATTCTAGATCGGGTTTTTTACTCCACCCGCGGCGGACATGCAAACGCCAAAAAGCATGCCCCAAGCATAACAAAACCCGGGCCTACGTGCGACCCGGGGTACGTGATTCGCTTTTATCTTTCTGGATCTCGGTACACGAGTTCCAGATAATAGGCTCCCGACCCTTTAAACTCAGCCTGAAGCACCTCGTGCTCCTGTTTGAACTGCTGAATTATGGCGGCCAGAGTGCTGTAGCGGAGGAGCGGCCAGAGTGCGTAAGGCTTGAGGATATATATTGAGAGTTCCCCCTGACAGGCCTTTCTGCCGCGGTGGCAGAGCACCTTAGCTCCACGCAGGTTATGGTTGCAGCCCCCTTGCCACACAGTGATTACCGAATCCACGTGGTAATCACAATGATATAGTTGACTATCTACGCAATGGTCGTCAACAACCTTTTGCAAGCAATCAATAAGCTGATCGTTCGCCAGCTCACTGCCTGAGCTATCCGTGGTAGAAATAGCCCACCAAGCGGTGGAATCGGTAAGCGTGTGGCCCAGTTTGACATAAGGACCAGGTCTAGCTGCTGGCTGGCTCAGGGCGCCCAAACTCAACAAAAAAACTGTCAGTATAGCTACAAGGTACAGTTTCATAAACCCTCCTATGTATTTGTATTATGCTGGCTTGGTTTTATGTAATGGCTAGCTTAACTATCTCCTACCGGCTTGTCAACTGGAGGTACGCCATAGCATATACAGCAAGGCGAGCGTCCTACTCCACTAGCTTGTCCTTAAGCCAAGCCAACACCCGACGGTTGGTGAGTATGCTCTTCACGTAGTCCCTATAGTCAGCCGTTTCGAGCTGGGCGCGCATGCGGTCGTCACCACGGTGACGTTCCAACGTCTCAGCAATGTCTTGGTCTATGTCCATAGCGTCTGCCTCAAGCTGCTGCTCCCGTGCAAACGCGCGAATGAGCAGGGCCACCTTAACCCGCTTTTCTGCTTGCGGCCTGAACTCGCGCTGCAAATCGCCTTCCGTTTTCCCAATGGAGGTTAAATACTGCGCCCACTCTACCCCACGCTCAAAAAGCTCGTGCTGGAACTCGTGCATCATGCGCGAGAGTTCGTTCGTAACCAGTGCCTCGGGCAGTTCACCAAATTTGCTGTGGCCCAAAACCGCATCTATAACCTCGCGCTCCAACCTTGCGTCTTCCTGAACCTTTCGCTCTTCAAGTAAGTTCTCGTTGACCTTGGTCTTCAAATCATCAAGCGAGACAAACTTGCCTAAGGAGTTAGCAAATGCGTCCGTAAGTTCGGGGAGCGTACGTTCAAACACCTGCAGCAATTTTGCCCGCACGTTAGCGCGCTTCCCTGCTAGACCCTTTTTATAATTTTCCGGAAAGGTAAGCTCAAAAGCTTTCTCCTCGCCTGGGGTTAGGCCAACCAAGTTGTCCTCAAACCCTGGTATAAGCTGCCCCTTACCTAAAATCAGCGGGTACTTGGCTCCCTTGCCGCCGTCGATAACTACCCTATCTACCGAGACCTCAAAATCTATCTCGGCTCGGTCGCCCGAACGCGCGGCGCGCGTCACAGCCGCCTCAGTCGCCCGGCTCTCTCGCAGGTCCTGGAGCACGGCCTCCACTTCGTGTGGTTCTACCTTAACCTTATTCCGCTTTACCCTAGCCTTGTGCCAGGAACCTAAATGAACCTCGGGAAGTTTTGCCACCTCCAAACTAAAGCTAAAAGGCTCAGCCGATATAAACTTGGCCTCAGGGCTACCGACTACCTCGAGTTTCTCCTGTTTAACTACTTCAGGGTAATACTTCCGAATAGCTTGCTCCAACATTTCTTGGGTCAGCGTAGCTTCGCTGATGCGTGAGCGCACCAGATCAACCGGCACTTTGCCAGGGCGGAAGCCTGAAAAGTTAGCCTCGGTTGCGAGACTTTTCAGCGCACGTTCTTCTAGGCGCTGTTTTTCCTCGGCACTTAAGGTAAAGGTTACCTTGAGCTTGCCACCGGCAACTGGTTCGAGCTTTCGTTCCATTCTACAAGTGCTACAAGCTCCCCTTGAGGTAAATAGCTACCAGCGCCTCCACAATAAGGAGCGCCACCACGTTCAAAATCTTGATCATGGGGTTAATAGCCGGGCCGGCGGTGTCTTTGTACGGGTCGCCCACGGTGTCGCCAGTGACCGCGGCTTGGTGGGCTGGGCTGCCCTTGCCGCCAAAGTTGCCAGCCTCAATGTACTTCTTGGCGTTGTCCCACGCTGCACCACCAGTGGTCATGGAAATGCCTAGGAATAGGCCGGTAACAATAGAACCAACCAGCAAACCGCCGAGCGCCTCGGGCCCCAAAATAAAGCCCACCAAGAGCGGCGTGACCACTGGGATAAGTGCTGGCACCACCATAGCCTGGAGCGCGGACTTGGTCACAATATCAACCGCCCGAGCGTAGTCAGGCTTGGCCGTGCCCTCCATAATCCCCTTTATCTCTTTAAACTGCCGGCGGACCTCGGTCACTACTTCGCCCGCTGCCTTACCCACCGCTTCCATACAAAGCGCACTGAAGAAGTACGGCAAGAGCCCACCAATAAAGAGCCCCACCAACACTTTCGGGTCTTCGAGTGTGAACTGAATGTTCGCACCATGAATGGCAAACTCTCGAACGTAAGCCGAAAAGAGCACCAGCGCGGCCAGACCAGCACTGCCAATGGCGTAACCCTTGGTAACGGCCTTGGTGGTGTTGCCTACGGCGTCCAGTGGGTCGGTAACCGCGCGCACCTCAGCCGGCAGCTCGGCCATTTCGGCAATACCACCGGCGTTATCGGTAATGGGGCCATAGGCGTCGATAGCTACGATGATGCCGGTTAAGGACAACATACTCATAGCCGCAACCGCCACACCGTAGAGCCCTGCCAGCCAGTACGCGGCCAGGGTGGCTGCGGCTATTACCACCACCGGCCAGCCGGTAGACTTCATACCAACTGCTAACCCGCGGATAATGTTGGTGCCGTGACCAGTGGTAGAAGCTTCAGCAATAGACTTCACTGGGCTGTACTCGGTGGCAGTGTAGTACTCAGTAATAAACACCAGCGCGCCGGTGGTAACCAAACCAACGAGTGAAGCCAAGAAAATGTTAGTGACGTTGGTAATAACACCGTTACTCACCATGAGGTGGTTGGTAGCAAAGTAAAAGGCCAGAGCAGAGAGCACACCAGCCACCAGCAAGCTACGATACAAAGCACTCATAATGTTCTGCCCAGGCCTGAGCTTCAGGAAGAACGTAGCCACGAGTGAGGAGAGCACTGCGATACCACCTAACACTAGGGGGTAGGTTACGCCAGCCGGAAACTCAGGAAACACCAGATGACCAAGGAGCATGGCAGCGACTGCCGTAACGACATACGTTTCAAACAGGTCGGCGGCCATACCAGCACAGTCACCCACATTGTCGCCCACATTGTCTGCAATAACTGCGGGGTTCCGCGGGTCGTCCTCGGGAATACCCGCCTCTAGTTTACCAACTAAATCCGCACCGACGTCAGCCGCTTTGGTGTAGATGCCACCACCTAGGCGGGCGAACACGGAAATGAGGCTGCCCCCAAAACCCAAGCCAACCAGAGCGGGCAAACTGCCGCCGGAGGCGCCGTAGAACCCAGCCACTCCGAGGAGTGCCAGGCCTACTACCAAGAGCCCGGTGACTGAACCGCCGCGAACGGCGACCTGGAAGGCAGCTGGCAAACCTTGTTTGGCTGCTTCAGCTGTGCGCACGTTGGCCCTGACCGACACATTCATGCCAATGAATCCGGCCAGTGCCGAGAGGAATGCACCTACTAAGAACGCCACGGCCACGAGCCAGTTCAAAAACAGCCCGAGGATGATGAATAGACCAGCGGCGATGTAGCCCACAGTTTTGTACTGCCGGTTGAGGTAGGCCTTGGCGCCAGCTTGAATGGCAGCGGCTATTTCTTGCATGCGCTCTGAGCCCGCAGGCAGAGCAAACACCCAGCGCACTAAAAATAAACCATAGCCCAACGTAACAAGTGCGGCTACAATGGCGAACACGGTTGGGGTAAACATAGGCAAGAGTTTAAAGTCTCAAAATTATTTATGCTTCAGGAGCTGCTTCGGCCGGAGCCTCAGACTGCTCAGCGGAAGTTTCAGCCGGTGTCTCTTCAGCTGTAGTAGTTTCCGGAACTCCCGCCTTAGCCTCTGCTCCCTCAGGAACTACTTCGCTGGTTTCAGCTGCACCTTCAGCTGGCACGGCCACTTCACCTGACACACTCCCCACAATGTCTATTTTCCAGGTGGTGAGTTTGACTGCCAAGCGCACGTTCTGCCCGCCGCGGCCAATGGCTAGAGAGAGCTGATCTTCAGCTACTTCTACACGGGCGGCGTGAGTTGCCTCGTCCAGTGTTACAGCTTGCACCTTGGCAGGCGAAAGAGCGGCGCCAATGAACTTTACCGGCGTTTCCGACCACTCGATGATGTCTATCTTCTCACCACCAAGCTCGCTGATTACAGTTTGCACGCGCATACCCCGCTGCCCCACGCAGGAGCCTACCGGGTCTACGTTCGCCTCGGTGGAGGCCACGGCAATTTTGGTGCGGCTACCAGCCTCACGAGCAATAGCCTTTATGACGACTACACCAGAAGCAATTTCCGGAACTTCTTGAGCAAACAGCTGCTTTACAATTTCCGGATGTGTACGGGAAACTATAACCTCTGGACCACGAGCCGCGGCGGCTACCTGCACTAGGTACACCTTAATCCTGGAGCCCGGCACGTAGCGCTCACGGGTGATCTGCTCAGCGTAGGGCATAACTGCCACGGTGTGGCCAAGGTCTATAAACACCGTCCTACCTTCCACGCGGCTCACTGTACCCAAGAGCACCTGACCTTCCTTGTCCTTGTACTCGGAGAACACCACTTCACGCTCGGCTTCCCTCAGGCGCTGGATTATGACCTGCTTGGCGGTCTGTGCTGCCATGCGACCGTACTCAGCTGGCACCTCAAGCTCGGTACGAATTTCATCCCCGACCGCTACGCCCTTTTTTATCTTCTTGGCATCGGCAAGCAGTATCTCTTTCTTCTCGTTAATGGTTTCCTCACCTTCGGCCGGGCCCTCCACTACCACTTTCACGTCGAACACACGGGAGCCGCCAGTTTCAGGATCAAACTCCACTTTAACGTTCTGATTGAGCTCACCAAAGTCTTTACGGTAAGCAGCAGCCAATGCCTGCTCAATGGTCTCAATAACCGCTGAAACAGGGATATTTTTCTCCTCGCAAATCTGCTGAATGGCGAGGAGGATAGGGGAAGTAGACATGTAGGTAGTATAAATTTAAGCATAAAAAATCGCTAGGCTACTCAAAGCCTAGCGAACTATAAAGTAAGTATAGCGCAAAACGTAAACGTTGTCAACTAATGCACTGGTTTCCACGACCACATAACGTATTGACTAATCAGGTGGTGTATAGTAAGGTCCTGGCAAAGAAACCAAACTAATGTTAAACAAAATTGGAGATTACCAACATGCTATACCTTTGGAGGGGGCCGGAAGAAGGGCTTGCAAGCGGCTGCTGCGCCACTGAGCTCAGTATCGAGGAGTTTCAAAGTTCAACGAGTGAAAAATCGTTCACCGCGAAGGGGAAAATCAAAAAGAAAGACTATGAGGAAGCGGGTATAGAATTTGAAGACCCTTGGCAAGCGGTCGGAAAACCGAGCAACTCTGGCATTACCCTGTGGGGGGTATCGCGCCCGAAAGACGACGGTATCTTTTTCGTAAATACCAAAACGGGTGAACCAGAATTCACGGCGGCGAGCGATATCAACGAGGCGATAAAGAAATTCATCGCCAAGCACCTGACCGAGTACGAAGGTAAACGTGGCAGGGAGCCTATAGTAATCAAACCGAAAAAGTACAGCGGGGCCCTGCATCGGTATGAAGGGGCGTGCCTCTGTCACCAGCTTATTAATCTTGGTGGCATAACTTTTAACTGGGGAGAACACACCAAAGGAGAGTTTCCCTATAATTGTTTTGAGTGTAGCTGTGGGGAAAAGTGGTACCGCATTTCGCCGAAATACAAACGGTGGATTAGGGTTGCCGACGAGAACGCCTGGAAAATGCTCCTAGAATACGATGGAATAGCCATCCAGCCTTTGGGCATATACGAGGGGAAGGCGTACCTAGTCCAAACTTTAAGGGATCAGGGGCTCATTCCATTGAGATAAGCTGAAAGAAGTTTCGAAACAAAGACCGCCGAAGTAGCTTACGCTAAGGTGGTCTTTATTTATAGCCAAAACCTCTAACTAATATCCCTATAATGTTTCAGATCGATTAACTCACCGTTGGGGGTCATGACCACCGCGACAACTTCAATCCGTGCCTGCTGCGGCAACTGAGGATGAGCCGTGAGGTAAGCTTGCGTGGCACCACGCAACTTTTCCTGCTTTACCTTATTCACCGCATCCTCCGGATTACCAAAGCCAATGCCGTGCCGGGTTTTCACCTCCACCACCACGAGCGTGCCCTGGTCTTCGGCCACAATATCAATTTCCCCGTACCGGCCAGCGTGCCAGTTGCGGGTAATTATTTGGTACCCCTTACTCACCAAGTACTGAGCTGCCAACTCTTCACCCGCACCGCCGAGCTGTTGCCGGGCGTGTGCCATTAACGAGTTTTAGGCAAGTACTTTAGGTACTCTTGTTGTTTTTGCCGTTCAGCACGCTCCTTAGGCGCTTGCCTTATAGTGTAGCGAACAATTGACCACAGCCAGACTACCGCCACCGCGAACCAGAGTAAAAACCAGAACCTACTCCCGAGGAGTGGTGTGTAGGTTTGGGTGAAGAAGAACGTTACCAGACTCAAGAACCCAACCGTAGCGAGCAGCTTCCCCAAGCGCACCGCCACACGGTGCCAGCCGGTGTCTTTCACTACTCGTGCACTAGCGGCCAGCAGCATACCAACCACAACCGCACCCCCCGACACGCCGAGCACCACCCAGTAGGCCGTACCTTGGAAGGCACCGGGGTAGTAGTCGAACCAGTAGGCCGGGTCGAGCAGAGGTTGTAGGAGCCCAAGCGACATAGCAGTCTCTACTTTACCAGTACAAACCCGTAGTGGTAGCTGCCAGCCTCAAACTGCTTATCGGCCGTAAGCCCAGCCTTACCAGCCAAGGTGGCGACTGCCTCTGGTTTGAGGCGCGACTCTAGGGGCGGCCCCAGCGGCGTGGGCTCTACTTTCCAGTCCACTACCAACAGCTTACCGCCAGATTTCAACAGGCGGTGTGCTTCTCTCAGAATGTTTTCGTTCTGGCGCGATTGGAACATGATATTGATAAGCAGTCCAAAGTCCAACGTCTCGGGTGGAACCTTAGCCGCCCCCACCCGCTCCAAGTCCGACCACACGGTTTCGATGTTGGTTAAGTTCTCAAGCTTAGCTTTGCTCGTCACACCTTCGAGTGCGGGCTTCAAAATATCTACCGCGTAAACCCTACCCTTACTCCCCACCAGCCGCGCCGCGGGCAAAGTAAAGTAGCCAGCGCCGCCACAGCCAAAATCAGCGAGCTGCGCGCCCATGGTAACACCAAGTGTGTCTTTAAGAAGCACTTGTGGGTCGAGGAGCCTAACGCCCTGGGCTTCACCTTTCATACCCGGTAGTAGAACTTTGACTTAAGAGTTAGCGGTATACAGATAATCTTTGATACGACGTTTGAGGAGCCGCCGGCCTTGGTTCGTCTTGAAATAGTGTTCGCGACGTTTAGCATCACTCTCAGACAAACAGGCTTCGTAGTATATGAGCTCCCAGGGACGGTAGGGCCTGGTAGAAGTCACTAAACCTTGGTTATGTTCCCTAAGCCGTTTCTTGAGATCGGTAGTCTGCCCATGGTAGAGAACTCCTTTGGCCGGGCCTCGAAGTACATATACGTAATGGAACGTAACCTGTCAAAGTTTCACTACCGGGCATGCACACCTAGTATACCAGGGCGTCAGCCACTGGTCGATACGTACGCCGGTGAATAGGCGAAACGCCACGGTGCTTGAGGGCTTCGGCGTGACGGGCGGTACCGTAACCTTTGTGCTCCGCGAAAGCGTAACCACGGTACTTGCCTGCGTATGCCCTCATAAGTTGGTCGCGGTGTACCTTAGCAACTATAGATGCTAGGGCAATAGAAACTGATTTAGTGTCACCATCAACCAGCACCTCAGCCGGCACCCCAGCTACCACATTACCCAACCTAGCCACGTAATCCGCTAACACGTACCGAGGCCGCACCGTCAGGTTGGAAACTGCCAAAGCCACCGCCTCCCGATTGGCCGCGGCTATGCCGACCTTATCAATGTGCTTGCTACTCAACACCCCAACTGCCCACGGCACTACGGTTTTCAGTCCAGCAAAAACCTCCTCGCGAGCACGAGGTGTAAGCAGTTTGGAATCATTAACACACTTAAACCATGACAAGGGTCGAATCTGCTCCACAAGTTTGGCAGTGAGTACCACGGCACCGGCCACAATAGGCCCAGCCCAGGCACCACGCCCTACCTCATCCACACCTGCCACCATAGTATAAACACTGGCAAAGAGCCCTTGTTCGCGAGCCAGAGTTGGGCGCCGTGGAAAACTAACTCTTGACTTTTTCGCACGTTTAGCTACCATGTCACCGTTAGGTTACGTTCTTTAATAAACAATAGCACGTGTTTCGGTTTCTGACGTCGGGCCCAGCAAGGTTACTCGCTAGTTCTAAGCTAGAAACCGAACACGCCGGCCTCGTGTAACCTACACAGGGATGGGCTACAGCGCACCATATCTTCAGGTGCACCGCAGCATTTTGCTATGTTATATGTCTAGTCAACTAAAACACAAACCACTACAACCAATAAGGAGCAAACCATGAGCACATCACCCGACCGCGTATGGCGGGGCATTAAGCTGGCCCTCTGCCTTATGGGGCTCCCCGTGTTCTACTTCGTTCCCGCGCTCGTGTTTCACTGGCCCCTCCCCACCTTTGCTGTCAACGTTCTCACTGGCCACCAAGCCGAGTACTGGTTCTTCATGGTGTACAGCACCGACAACATCCGGGGCTCTGCTGTCTTCATCAGCTTGTGCCTTACCGCGAGCAGCTGCCTCATCATCTTCACGTACCCCAAGCTCGCCCATGAGCTCAAGAACAACTTCGCCAGCGTTTTCGCGCCAAAGGAAAAACCCGGGGCGCCCAGCTCCGCACCGCCGGTGGTGACCGCCGAACACCTTAACCCCCAACCCTGGTACCGCCGCACCGCCCGCACCACCGCTTCACACCGGGTTCCTGAAACAAGCCCTTAGAGGGCGGATGGTTTCCAACAAACACCCATGCTCGCAACTAGCGTGGGTGTTTTTCTATGTCTCTACAACTTTCACTTCGTACGTTTCGCACGCCGAGGCGTCATCATTAAAGTAAAACTCGGCCTCGAGTTTTTTACCTTGGAGCACCTGTGGCAACCACAGCGGATCGTCCACCCACATGTCAGCATAAGGAACATCACCAAGCGCAAACCACTGCGGTTTCATTTCTTCGCTTTCAACTGGCTCACCCTGCCAACGACGTAAGAGATACACGTGGACTTCTTGGTTAAAGCTTGCGTCATGTTTAAAGTAGAACTGAAGCACGGCAACTTTTTCTAAGTCTGGTGCGGCTGCCGTAACACCACTTTCCTCTTGCAGCTCACGAAGCATCGCCTGTTCCAATGTCTCACCCGGCTGTACCTTGCCGCCGTACCCATTCCACTTACCTACCCCAAATCCACGCTTCTTCATAGCTAAGAGAAGTTCACCGGGGCGCACCAGGAAGCAGAGTGTCACTTGCCTGAGTGCCGCGTTAGCCATGAACCCCAACTAGAACCTACCTCTGGCCTCGATTGCCTGACCAATCCGCTCAATAGCTAGAACAAAAGCTGCAGTACGCAAGGGCACGTGGAGCTGCTCAGCCCGGTGCCACACCTGCTTAAATGAGGTAACCATGATTGGTTTAAGTTTGGCCATAACCTCGCCCTCGTCCCAGTAGTACTGGGCTTGGTTCTGTACCAGTTCAAAGTACGACACGGTAACACCGCCAGCATTTGCCAACACGTCGGGCACCACGACCACGCCACGTTTGTGGAGCTTGTCATCAGCCTCGGGCGTGGTTGGCCCGTTAGCCATTTCAAATACAATCCTAGCCTTCACCCGGCCAACGTTGGCTTTGGTAATCTGATTTTCGAGTGCGGCTGGCACTAAGACGGTCACCGGTAACTCTAAAAGTTTAGCGTTCGTAAGTTCTTTAGCGCCTGGGAAACCCTTGAGGCTGCCATGCTCTTTTTTGTAGTGTTCCACTGCCGAAACGTCTAAGCCCTTGGGGTTATAAATAGCACTCTGCGAGTCTGACATTGCTACCACCGTCATACCAGCTTGCGAGGCAAGCTGCGCCATGATGCCGCCGACATTCCCCATGCCCTGAACTGCCATAGTCACCTTCTTGGGTTGAAGTTTGAGCTTAGCCAAAAGCTCTTGGAGCACGTAGAGCCCGCCTTGGGCGGTGGCTGGTGTGCGGCCCTGGCTGCCGCCAGCTGAAAGCGGCTTGCCAGTGACCACACCTGGAACTTTTTTCCCAACGATGCGGCTGTATTCATCAGCAATCCAGGCCATGATCTCTGGTGTAGTGTTTACGTCTGGCGCGGGCACATCTTGTTCAGGACCAATGAATGGCGCGAGCTTGCGCGCTAGTGCGCGTGACAACCGTTCAAGCTCTCCCTTAGAAAGTTTTTTAGGATCCACCGTAATACCGCCCTTGCCGCCGCCCAAAGGTATGCCTACAACAGCACACTTAATAGCCATCCAAAACGCCAGCGCCTTCACCTCATCAAGGTTAGTCTTGGGGTGAAACCTAAGGCCGCCCTTGTAGGGCCCACGAGCTGAGGAGTACTGCACGCGGTAACCCTCAAACACTTTCACTGACCCGTTGTCCATGGTAACGGGCAACGAAAACTGCAGCGTGCGCTCCGGCTGTTTTAAACTTTCTAGTACATAGCTCGGAAGTTTCAGATGAACGCTGGCTTTTTTAAGCTGAGCAAGGGCATTACTGAATACAGACATAGGTGTAGGTAAGATTAAATTGGTTGCTTAACTGGCTCTATACGTGTGGCAATGGTAGTTGGTGCCTTAGCCAAACCCCAGTCGATAGACACGCCACGGAAACCTTTTACTTTTTGCAGGTACTCATAGGTCTTAAGCGCCGCCGTGGCGCCCCAACCAGCGGAAATAACAATCTGCTTGTAGGAGATGGTGGTAATGTCACCGGCGGCAAAAATGCCAGGCTGGCTGGTTTCAGCATCAGGCGAAATCTTAATCTGCTTTCGGGCGTCGAGCTCAATAAGGCCCTCAATAAGCTTCGAGTTCACAATAAACCCCACCTCCACAAACACCCCCTCCACCGCGAGTTCGCGGGTTTTGCTCTGATCAGCGGCATCCATTACCACCAGGCCCCTAACCCTGGTATCACCCTTAATTTCTTTCACCTCGCTATTCAAAACTAGCTCAATACGCTCCTGCTTAAGCTGCTCCACCAGTACCGCCTCAGCCCGAAACTCTTCGCGGCGGTGTACCAGGTACACCTTGGGGCAGAGCTTAGCGAGGAGCAGCGCCGCATCAACCGCTGAGTTACCACCGCCGACCACGGCGACAGATTTATTCTTAAATAGTGGTGCGTCGCAAGTAGCACAGTAGCTCACCCCTTTGGCGCCAAACTCTTTTTCACCAGGCACGCCTAAGTGTCGGTGCGTTAAGCCGTAGGCCAGAATAATGCTGTGGCCAGTGTAGGTCTCGGTATTCGTGGACACCGTAAACAAGGGGGTCTGTTTTTCGTCGTCCCCTTTCGTAATTCCGGTGACCTCAGCGTACACAATGTTGGCACCAAACTTTTCCGCCTGGTCTTTGAACTTATTCATGAGGTCGGGGCCCGTGACAAAATCCACCCCAGGGTAGTTCTCAATTTCATTGGTGGTCGCAGCTTGCCCGCCGATGTCTTGCGTGATCATGAGCACCCTCATAGCGCGGCGCGAAGCATAGAGCGCCGCGGTGAGTCCCGCCGCCCCCGCGCCGACAATTATAGTGTCGTAAATATTTTGCTCTGACATCGCTGTTCCAGGCTACGCGTGCTTCTCAATAGCGAGCTTGAGCTTGTCTTTAGCTTGCACGCCCACAAACTGCTCCACCACCTGGCCGGCCTTAAAAATGAGGAGTGAGGGAATGCTCAACACGTTGTACTGGTTGGTGGTGGTGGGGTTCTCATCCACATTAAGCTTGGCGATTTTGCCTTTAGAAGCATCCACTTCTTTCGCCAGATCTTCCAGCATAGGCCCCTGCACGCGGCACGGCCCGCACCACGGCGCCCAAAAATCAACGAGCACTGGCACATTACTCTTTAACACCTCGGACTCAAAGGTAGCGTCGGTAACAATAACTTCGTTCATACTAAATAAAAATTAAGTAACTTTAAATAAACCAGAAACAATTTTTTCTAGATCCTTTACCTTGGCCTCGTTACTTCCGCTACCACCAAAGCAACCTTCCGCTTCAGCCTCCAGCAAAACCGTGGCCAGCTTCTGTAAGGAGGCACGAGCCGCCACAATCTGCTGGAGCACTTCAGAGCAGTCGCGCTTAGCCTCTATCATACGGCCAATGCCCGCAACCTGCCCCTCGGTTCGTTTTACCTGGTCGCTAATAGCTTGTGGATCACAACGGTCTTTCATATATTTAGTACTAGATACTGGTAGGTAGTATAGCTGATAGATTAAATTAAGTCAATATCAGGCTAAATTAGTATTTTGCGACACTTAGTAAATTTTATAATCTTGTTCCACATGGAACAAAAACATACTACATGATTTAATTGTATAGCTCCCCTATTGCTCTAAAAACCTATTTCTCAGGACGTCTATTTCATCTGGGGTTAAACGGAAATCATGACAAACTCTTACAAAAAGGTCATGAAACCATTTATGATTTCTAGGTATTTTTTGTGACACCTCAAAATTAGTCACCAAGGCTATCTCCTCGCTAGAAAATGAGTAGTGCGGGTTGGTTATCATGTCAGCCAACTCTTCTTTATACTTCTGTAGAAGGCTATTAACAAAAACTTCATCACTTGTTCGCTCGTGATGGTTTTCTCTGTTTTCCATATGTAGATAAAAATTGGTGGACCCAAGGAGACTCGAACTCCTGGCCTCTTCCATGCCATGGAAGCGCTCTACCAGCTGAGCTATGGGCCCTGAAGTATGGGCCTAACCCAACTTCAGGGCAAGCCCAAAACCACTAAAAATCTATTAATAAGCAGAAGGTATTATATCGGCCTGAATAGCCTACGTCAACGCCCTATATTTTACCTTTGTTCCACATGGAACATTTCTCCCAAAGAGTCCTTAATTAGATAAAAAGGGAAAGCTATGGTTGCAACCAAAATTCTCAAAAACCGCCTTGGCTCAACTAATAATCTCCAAACCCATTCCAAACCCATTTTCCTAAATACCACGGGAGCCCTTTTTCTCTTCCCAGCAAAGTAATCAAATGTACCACCAACCCCTATACCTACTTTTACCGGAAGTTGCGGCAAGTAGTAGTTAAGCCAAAGCTCTTGTTTGGGGTGGCCAAAACCAACTAAAAGTATGTCGGGTTTTTTTAATATGATGTCATTAATTAGTCTCTGATTCTCCTGGCTTGTAAGCGGAAACTGGTCTTTTTCAGAAAAAATAGGACCAGTATCAAATCCAGAAATGTTAATTTTTGCGTATTTTAAGGTAAAATATTGTGTCGCTTTTTGTAAATCAGTATTACCAATAAAGTACAGGGAATACTCCTTAGCCACTGATTCTTGGACTAAAAGACTAACCAAATCCACGCCAGTAACCCTCCCTTTTACGATTGGGGTTTTTGATAGGTAAGAAGCTAGGATCACACCTGTACCGTCCGGAGCCACTAAACTCGCCCGCTCTAAAATGGCCCGGTACTGAGGGTGCTGGCGGGCGTAAACTAATATCTCCGGGTTTGCGGTAACTACCAATTGCTTTTGGGGTAGACGAAGTGCGGCCTGAATAAGGTCGGCGGCCCCCCGCAAACCAGGATCGGCTATGGTTACACCAAAAGCTTTGTACATAAGGCGAGGTCTCCAGTTTAGCATTTTGGATCCCTTTTGTGCTTCAATACAAGCAATTTTGCGAGTTTTCTTGAATCTGAGCCTCAAAAGAAGATATAATTTCAATATGGCTACAAAAGATGAACTCGAACAAAAACCCCTATTCCGTTTTGCAAAAGTTCTTTTTTCCCTGTCAGCCTTTATTGTTGCCACCCTAACAGTGTTTGTCTGGTACGGCGTCAAATCAAAGGACTATGATACCAGTCGGTCATATTTCGTCTGCAATTCGTTCACTACACAACATGGGCTGACTGACGACGAAAAAGAGACTCTCAAAGTCTCTCAACCGCCTGCGTTTAATGCTGGCTCAGCAGCCCAAACACGTATAAACCAGGTGTGCTACCAAGAATATAGCGGTGGAAAGGATGCTGCTACACAGGCCAACATTGATTCTTTTCGTGCATTTCAGAGTGGCCCAGATGGACGAGTTTATACAATTCAAGGGACAAAAACATCAGATGATTGGCACTGGGACGGGCTGCTGATTGCCCTTGCTGTTGAGTACCTTGTCTTTTGGTTCCTAAAGCAAGCCGGCTTATACATTGCTGGCGGTAGAGACGCGTTGAAATAAGCACATTTTATCGCTTCTGCGAGTAGAGTGATGATTCCCCATTGAGCAGTGGGGTGCTTTGGCCCTGTGGTGGACCCAGGGAGAATCGAACTCCCGCCTGCGCAATGCGAATGCGCTGTAATACCACTTTACTATGGGCCCACCACAGAGCCAACCTTTAGGCTACCAACTCCGACGAGCCTGCTGTCGGAGCCCCGACTTAGGCGTCGGGGCTGAGCTACTGGCCCCTGAAGTATGGGCCTCGCCCAACTCCAGGGCGAGCCTTTACTAAACTAGCATGCTCTGGCTGTGCCATAAACTGGCCCGAAGGCCTAAGGCCTGGTGCCCCCGGCAGGAATCGAACCTACATCTATCCCTTAGGACGGGACTGTTCTATCCATTGAACTACAGGGGCCCCTTGTACCACCCGAGTAGCCTAGGGGCTACTGGGGTTTGGAGTCAAGCAGGCGGCTGGCAAACTGGCTGAACCTGCCACCATGACTCTCAAGGTAGCCAAGAGCGCCGAGCACTCCCGCGATTATGATACCCAAAGCCAGGAGTGTTAGCATATCCTGCTTCAGGTAGGTGTTGCTGTCGTTGGACATAGGCGTTGACGTTAGCACATCTACCATACTACAATAGCAATGATTTTTCTACCCACCTTCTAACTTCACCACTAACCTACACAACCCTATGTTCAAAGGCGATAGCCACAGCGAAACTGATACCCTTATTGGCCCTTCGGTAAAAGTGGAAGGTGATTTTTCAAGCCAGGGGAACATACACATTGAGGGCGCGCTAAAGGGCACCATGGAAACCGCCGCGAACCTGACGGTGGGTGAACACGCCCACCTGGTGGCTGACGTTAAAGCCCAGAATGCCTACGTGGCAGGCTATGTTAAGGGGAACTTGAACGTGGGTGAACGGCTCGAGCTTGCGCCCACGAGCCACATCGAGGGTGATGTATCGGCCAAAGTGCTGGTGGTAACTGAGGGTGCTCGGCTCGACGGTAAGTGTCAGATGACAGCTGCGGCAGTGGCAACACCAGCAGGTACTACTCGCACCACGAGTAAAAAAACGGCCACGGTAGCACAAGTGGGCTAGTCGCCTGTCTCCCGGGCGCCTATGCCCTACTTTTACCTTTACGATACCTACCTTGGGGACCGGTCATACGCCAGTCTCCTCATTAAGTTGGAAACAACGCTGACTGACCTGGGGCTCCAAGGGAAGATTGGCCGGTTAACCTTGCTCAAGAGTGTCAGGGATTTGGTCACGGCAGCGATTCGCGACGGGGCTGATACAGTAGTAGCAGTAGGGAACGACACTACACTCTCACGGGTAGCTGAGGTGGTGGCTAAACACCCCAAAGTTAGCGTTGGGTTGATACCACTCGGAGCAGAGAGCCAAACCTGCGCCGAGCTCTTGGGTATACCCGTGGGGCTTTTGAGCTGCCACGTACTCTCAAGCCGGCTGGTAGAAACGGTAACCTTGGGGCAGGTTAATAACCAATACTTTCTCCAAGCCGTGGGTTGCAGCGGGCAGCCAGTCTTAGGCTGTGAGTATGGTGGCCGGGTCTACCGGGTAACGCTCGCTACGCCGCACCAGATTAAGGTTTGCAATCTTGACCGCGTACCAGAGCACCACGGCCCAGGCAGCACAGGCCAGCTCGAGCATGCCCTAGCCACCGTGCTCGTACCCGCCAGTAAAAAGAACTGGTTTGGCTTTAGTGCTGCCAACAGTGCGGCTACCGTTATACCAACTGAGGTGGTGACTATAAGCTCACCCGATGATGAGCTGGCACTCACTGTAGATGGCTACCGTACCATAAAAACACCAGCCACGGTGCGGGTAGCTAAAGAGCGCCTCAAGCTCATTGTAGGCAAGAAACGCCTGTTCTAGCTCAACCTAAGCAGCTGTCTTAGGATGATTGAGAAACAAGCCCTGGCGCTACGGGGGTCTCGGGTTTTGGTTTGAGATCCTCAACCACCATTGCGCGCGAGCTTACGCTTACCACCTGCGCGGGAGAAATGAGGAGCACCTTCTGCCAGAGCTTAAGGAATGAGAAGGGCGGCGCGACGTGGTAGAAGCAGACCTCGCGGGCGGTGGCGTCTACCTCAACATCAACCACGCGGCCTAAGAACAGCCCGCTCTTGGTGACCACGGGTAGGTTACGACAGGGCAGGCTTGGTCCCATGGTGCCTGAAGGTTAGGTACTGCTGCACAATGGTGAACACGATGTTTACCAACCAGTACACAATGAGACCGCTCGGTAGCCGAAAACCAATGACCGCGGTTATGGCCGGCATAACGTAGAGCATTTGCTTGTTCATCATGGCTGCCTGGCTCTCGTCCTTAGAGCCGGGCGTGGCCACCGCAGGCTTGGTGGTCACCAGCATCTTGGACTGCCAGAACTGCGCCAGGCCAGCCGCCACAGCTAGGGGCCAGCTGGGTTTGAGTAAATCCCAAAACCCAAAGGCGACGTGGGACAACACCCCGGGGTTGTGCACGAAGGGGTAGAGGAGGGTAAGGCTGTTGGACGAAGCTAGCCCGCTGCGGAATACCTGGTACAGGGCGATGAGGAAGGGCAGCTGCACCAGGAGCGGCAAACACGAGGAGAAGGGGCTCACCTTTTCGGCCTGGTAGAGCTGCATGAGCTCGCGAGCCAGACGGTCTTTCTGGTCCTTAAACTTACCCTTCAGCGCCTCAACTTTTGGTTGCAGCTCTTGCAGCGCACGCTGGGACACTACCGACTTGCGTGATAGTGGGTAGAGCACGAACTTGATGATGAGCGTGAGTATGACAATAGCCACACCCATGTCACCCACGGCATTGTAGACTGCCACCAGCAGGTTAAACAGCGGCTGGTAGAAAATGGTAGTAAGTACGGCGCCCACAGGAAGCTCAGGTTACGGGATCAAGCCCACCCGACGACCAGGGGTGGCAGCGGGTCAGGCGCTTGGCCGCACGTACTATACCAAATAGCACCCCGTACCGCTCTAGGCTCTGGTAGGCGTACTCTGAGCAGGAAGGGTAAAAGTGGCACCCCGCCCCAGGAAACAACGCCCTCCCCCAGCCGTGGTCGGGGGATATGGTCTTTTGGTAGCCACGTATAGCCAATAGAATTAAGGTTTTTATAAGCGTCGCACAATAGTTCATAGATCTAAGGCTTACGGCCTAACTGTTTTTTTATCGTAGTCTCTAGATCAGCTACCACCTGGTGGTAGGTTAAGTCGCGTATACCTGGAGCTACTATAAAAATGAGGTGGTAGCCGCGTGGTGGAAGGTTAGGTTTTAAGCTACGTAAGGCTGCCCACAACCACCGTCGGTAGTGATTACGCCTAGTGGCTTTGAGTGAAACTTTTTTGGAAACTACGACTCCAAAACGCGTGGCAGCAGGCTGAGCCACTACCACACAGCTAAAGCCGCGCGTTCGTAGGCGGCGGCCGTGGCGGTAGGTGGTAGCGTAGTCCTGAGCACTGGTTAACCGAAACTTACGCCTGAGCATTTAGCGGGTTGACACGGTCAGGCGGCGGCGACCTTTCTGGCGGCGGCGGCTCAGTACCCGGCGGCCGGTGGGGCTAGCTTGGCGTGAGCGAAACCCATGACGGCGGCGGCGGCGAATTTTTTTAGGCTGGTACGTTCGCTTCGGCATAAAGCTAAGCAATAAAAATGCTTACCTACTATACCAAGCTCGGCCATAGTTGGTCAACGTAAGGGTATGGCCTAGCGCTATCCACATAGTATCAACAGGTTATAAACACAGCTGGCCAGGTCGGCTATTTTAGTTAGCCCAGATTACCGCTATGATACGTAGGCTAGCCTAAATAGCTAAAACCAGTGCCATGACCAACGAAGAGCTGTGGAGCTCAACCTTGGGCGAGCTTGAGCTCCTAATAAGCAAAGCGAATTTTACGACCTGGTTCAAGAACACCAGCATTGTGTCGGTGAACGAGGGGCAGGTGGTGGTGGCAGTACCAAACGCCTTTACCAAGGCGTGGTTGGAAAAAAAGTACCACAGCTTCATCGTCAAGGCCCTACAGAATATAGCTGGCAGCGGCATCAAACACATTGACTACCGGGTGGAGTTGGGCCAGGCGGGCACACAAAAACAGGAGCTCGCTGCCCCGCCGGCCCCAGCCACAGCTGTGCGCGAGGTGGGGGCCAGCTTTGGGCTCAACCCGCGCTACACCCTTGACGCCTTTATTGTGGGCAAGAACAATGAGCTGGCCCGGGCAGCGGCCCTGGCGGTGGCCCAGAACCCCGGCGGAACCTACAATCCACTCTTCATCTACGGCGGGGTGGGCTTAGGTAAGACCCACCTCATGCAAGCTATTGGGCATGACATTGTGGGGCGCACCCCGGGCAAGCACGTGCTCTACGTGCCGTGTGAAAAGTTTACCACCGAGTTCATCCAGGCCATTGGTAGTGGAAAAATAGAGCGGTTCAAGTCCACCTATCGATCGGTTGATGTACTCCTGGTTGACGATATCCAGTTCCTGGCCGGCAAAGAAGGGACGCAGGAAGAGTTCTTCCACACCTTTAACACCTTACACCAAGCCAACAAGCAAATTGTTTTAACTTCAGACAGGCCCCCCAAAGCTATTCAAACTCTGGAGAATAGGCTTATTTCTCGATTTGAGTGGGGCATGATAGCTGATATCGCAAGCCCAGATCTTGAAACCAGAACGGCGATTTTAGAAACCAAATGCCGCGAGCGTGGCTACCACCTGGAGCCTGATATCATCAACTACCTCGCCACCAACATCCAGCACAACGTCCGCGAGCTCGAGGGGGCCCTCAATCGTATTGTCGCCTACCACCAGCTCAACAACCGTGCCCCCTCACTGGAATCGGTTAAAGAGCTCTTACACGGGCTGCAGAGTGGTGGCGGGCACAATAAGAGCCTGACCAGTAAGAAGATACTAGCTACCATTGCCCAGTACTACGACGTTGGTGCTGACGACCTGCTGGGGGTTAGCCGCAAGAAGCACCTGGTTGAGCCGCGGCAGGTGGCTATGTACCTGATGCGCGAAGAGCTTAAGGCCTCGTTCCCTACCATTGGCCAAGAAATGGGTGGCCGGGACCACACCACCGCTATGCACTCGTGCCTCAAGGTGGCCAAAGAGCTTGAGACAAATGAGAAGGTTCGACAAGATATTCACAACTTACGACAGCAGTTGAGCGCACTCTAAGTTTTCCACCGCGTGTCTCGGCCCCTCCCCACAAGTTGCCCCCAACCCCCTACTATCATCTAAGCCCAAAAAGCTGGCCCCTAACCATTTATCCACCTTTCCCCACCACCTACTACTATGAAATTCTCATGTACCCAAGAAAATTTTAATACAGGGTTAAGCGCTGTGGCTCACGTAGCCAGTCGAAATGCTAACCTACCAATTTTAAGTAATATCTTACTCCGTACCAGCAAAACCGGACTAGAGCTAGTGGCGACCAACCTGGAGGTGGCGGTAGTAACCGTGGTTCGGGGCAAGGTAGATGGAGAAGGTGCCATAACTGTGAACAGTCGACTCTTAAGCGACGCGGTAGCGCTACTTCCCAGAGAGCGCATTGACCTTGAGCTCACCGGCACCGACCTTGCCCTACGCTGCGGCAAGCACCGCACCACCATACGGGGCCTGGCGGCGGATGACTTTCCTGTTATACCTGAGGTGGTGGGCGCGGGCGGCATAACCTGTAGCGCGGCTGACCTTGAGGCGGCGCTTGGTAGTGTGGTGTTTGCAGTTAACCCCGACGAGGGTAGGCCCGAGATAGCCGGCGTCTACTTTGAGCACAGTAGCCGAGGGTTGGTGGTGGCGGGGACCGACAGCTACCGCTTAGCTGAGTACGTTATCTCTTCGGTAAAAGGTAAAACCACCCCAGATAAATTTATTTTACCCCTCAGGGCCGCCCAAGAAGTACTTCGCGTGGTAGCGGGGGTGAACGAAGAAGAAGTTCAGGTGCTTACTAGTGATAGCCAGGCGCTGTGGCAGCTGGGAGAAACAAGGATTATCTCCCGCCTGGTAGCTGGTCAGTACCCTGACTACCAGCAAATTATCCCCAAGGATTTTGCCACCCGGGCAGTAGCCGCGCGGGACGAGCTCTTGAGGGCGGTGCGCTCAGCCGCCCTGTTTGCTCGCTCTGGCATTAACGATGTGCGCTTAAGCTTAACCCCCGAGCAAAAAACCATTACCGTATCGTCAGCCAATAGCCAGTTGGGAGAGAATACCATCGAGCTCGCCACGCTAAGTAGTGAGGGTGAAGCGGCTGAGGTGGTGTTTAATTACCGCTACCTACTGGAGGGGTTGCAGGCTACCCCACAGAGCGAAGTTGTGCTCGAGGTGGTGGGGCCTAAGAATCCGGGGGTGCTTAAACCACAGGGCGCCTCGAGCTACCTCTACATCATCATGCCGATTCGGCAGTAATCCCCTTACAACAAAGAAGGTTGGTGTATTGTTTCTCAGTGAGGCGGTGGATTAAATCCGTTACGTTGGTTATGGGGCGAAGTACACCACCAACCTCATCAATTTCGGTTAGAGAGAAACCTAAACTTGTTAGTTTTGATAAAAAACCAGCAGGCGAGTACCCGATCGCCTGTAAACCAGCCGGCCAAAACTCAGTAAAGAGTATTAGTTGATCTTGCTGCTTGATAGTATCTACCATACCATCAAGTGCTAATCCCTCAGCCCCCTGGATATCCATTTTTATGAGGTTAGGCAACGGTAGGTTATGTGTAAACACTAAGGCGTCAAGCGAAGTTGCATTGATGTTTATAGATTCTCGATGAGCCCCCGGTAGTGGCGCGAGTCTGTGATCACCCTTATTCGTGGCGGAGAGGAAAAGCTCAGCTTTTCCCGTTACCCGAGATAGAGCTGTTTGGTAGCAGGAAATGTTGGTGGGGGAGGAGCAGGAGGCAGTCTTTTGTAGTAGGGTAAAATTTTCCGGCTCAGGCTCAATGGCGATTACACGACCTGTAGGCCCCACCGCACGAGCAGCTAGTGCTGTATAGTAACCAGTATTTGCGCCCACATCAACCACCACCCAGCCAGGTCGTATGTGGGAAGTAAAAAGTTTAGTTTCTAGTGGCTCATAGACCCCCAAGATAAGCGCCCCACTGATAACAGGATCGCTGGTATTGAGGGCTACGGTTACACCGTTTATGGTGAGGTAGGGTGGGAGTAGGCTTAATAGGGCCCAGTTTGTTAAGTGATTTAGTCCAGGAACCTTAGCCAAGCTTCTGTAGACAATATGTGGGTAGCCGCGTGGCAGTAACTGAGTTAACCAGCGGATAATCTGGGTAATAGGTCGGCGGGGAGACATGAGGTTGGGTGTTAAGGGAGGCGCAGGTATGCTGTGAGCTGGTCGTCGGGGTTAGCTGTGGTAGGTGTGGCGAATAAGTGTGGGTGGAAGTAGGCGAGCTCTGGTATGTTGTTGAAGTAGTAGTCAGTAATGGGGAAGTGAATGAGCTGGTAGGGAGCTTGTTCGAGGAAGCGCGCAAATATATCACTGACTGGACGCCCAACTGATGTTTGGTACGCTACCTGCCCCCGCCGCTTGATGATGACATCGGGTGTAAGTTTAGCATCGACTGCTATGTTATTAAACACAAACCCAACAATCACTCGGCTCCGGAGGTAGTACATGTAGGCCGGCTCCTCGTAGTTCGTAGCAATCGTTAGGCTGGCGGGGTTAGCGTAGTGTTGCTGTAGGTAGGGTATCACAAAATCAAGGGGGCCCTCGTAGCGGTGGGTCAGTTCATGTAGGTGGCCATACCAAGCTTGAATTTTGGTTGGCAGGAATAAGAGGAGGCTGCCACAAAGTACTATGCTGGTCGCCAATCTGAGCCGTTGGCCGAGCTCGCCGCTGTAGTGGTTTTGTATCAGCCAGAGGGTAACTACAGCGTCTAAGCTTAGGGTAGTCGCCAAGAGTGGTTGTAGCATGATAACGTAGCGCTCAAACGTAGGGTAGGGAATAGTTGCTACTAAGAGTAGGTGGATGAGGCACAGGCCCATGAGAAAGCTTGAATACCAGCAGCAGTCTTTGGCCCAGCCGGTAAGCCGGCCGCGCTGCGACAGCGCGGTCCTGGTAACCCAAGTAGCCAGGGCGGCTGGCAGGAATTCGTAGCGGGTAAAAAATTTTACCGTTGAACTGAGGTTGTAGATATAGAGCCCCAAACTAGGGTGGAAGTACAAACGAAAGGCGTAGTTGATGGTTAGGGTTTTAAAGAATACCGCACATGGTATGACGAGCGCGAGCGCTAGCACCACAGGCCAGAGCTGATACCAGAGCTTAGTGCGCACAGTAGGAGCAATGAGTGCCCACCACCAGCCGCCTAAGGCAGTTCCACGACGGCCGGCCCCTACCATAGTGCTGAGTACTAGGCCCACACTGAGGCTTATGTAGCTGGGGTAAAAGGTATTGAAGAGTAGTATTAGCACACCAGCTAGCGCTAGTCCTGTACCAACGTTTCGCGCAGCGTCTTCAGGTTGACGCTTAACATAGAAGTATAGGGCTAGTGCAGTAAGTAGTATGGTTAAGCTGTAGTACCGGACCTCGCGGAGGTGAAGTACCAGTGATACCGATAGCAACTCAAGGAGCAAGAACAGGGCAATGAACCAGTACTTAGGTTGCTGCTCGATCTTAAAACTTAAGGGGATAAGTGTGAGTACTAAAAGGCCAGCAGCACCAGCCAGGGCGAATGGTAGCCGCATCCAAGCTGTTTTGAGGTAGAGGTCGCTGGTGAGGGTGGCCAAGGCTGCACCTGGAGCTGCAAAGTAGTACTGCACCCAACCCATACCAACAAAAGCATCTAGCTGTGGCCGTACCATGAGGCTCTGGTCGGGGTGGTCTAGGAGGTACAGTACGTTCTTGCCATCGTGAATTTTGGGGTAACCAAACTCGAGGATGCGGTTACCGAACTCAGCAGTTTCTGCCTCATCGTTCCAGAGTAGTGGGTAGGAGATGTTTTTGAGTAGGCTAAAACCGAAGAGTAGTGCCAGTAGGCTGATGGCAGCACCGGCCAGTACCTTTGACCAGGTGCCTCTAGAGCTCGCCATAGCTAAGGGGTAACCTGTACTGTTACCTTAGGCCCAGGTTGACTACTACCATTTACGTCCGTACTGAGCAGCGAGAGGGTGTAGGTTCCTGGTGTAGCGGAGGCCCAGGTGAATTCGGCTTCAGGCCCTGGGTTTTGTACCACGCCAAGCCACTGCGATGGGCCATTCTCCGGCTTGAGGTAGAGGTCGAGTTGTTTAGTGCTGTTTGAGTTCTTCAGTGCCACTGTAATTTGCTTAGGAAATTCAGCCGCGCCGATTTGCTGGCCAGCCGTGAGGTTGCTGAACGACATTTGGTAGGTTGAAGGTAGTGGCGTGACGAGAAGGTTAAAGGTGGCGCTCGTGCTGCCGCTGTTGCCAATGTCGTCATACGCTACCGCGCGTATGGTGTGGAAGCCGTTAGCCCAATCCTCAGTTACCGGGAAGTTTAAGCTGAACGGGGCTTCCGAGACTGTGCCCAACTCCTGCTCGTCCATGAAGTAGGTTACCTTATCAATCGGGCGCAGGCTCTGTAGGTTGACACTAAGACTGAGAGGGTTTTGGGTTACCGTTTGGTTTGGCAGTGGTGAGGTCAGCGTAACTTGTGGGCGGTTAGCCTCGGTGTGGATGTTATCGTAATCTTGCGGAAGAGGCTCATCTATCAAGCCGTGCGTTTGTGCCCAAGACCTAACTGCTGCTTCCCAAGTCGCATACTGTGGGTTAGCCTCGGGGTTTTGTGGCGCAGGTCCTAGCGGGTCGCCCGGCGTAACGTAGCGCAAGATAGTATGGTACTCGTGGAAAATTTTTGGGATGCGGTACTCAGGTGGGGTGAGATCGGTGGCGCGTTTGCCCGAGAGTTTATCGAGTACTACCACCTCACCTAAGGTTCCGGCCAGCACTGGTTTGTCAGGTGAGGTGGCTGTGGGCGGGGTAAAGCTTTGCACCGGTAGGTCTTTGGTGGCAGCTTGCATGAACGCCTGCCAAATCGGCGCTGCCACCACTGAGCCATCAGCACC
This sequence comes from uncultured Gammaproteobacteria bacterium, assembly GCA_964453605.1. GTDB lineage: Bacteria > Patescibacteriota > Patescibacteriia > Veblenbacterales > UBA10138 > CAYVOI01. The sequence continues at coordinate 40,381 of CAYVOI010000001.1, forward strand.
TTTCTTCATAGCTTCGTTGGCGCTATTCCCCACCCAAACCCCCGCGGCAATTTGCGGCGTGTAGCCCAAAGTCCAAGCATCATGGTAATCGTTCGTGGTGCCAGTCTTAGCGGCGACTGGTCGGTCAGGCAGAGTGAGGTGGTTAGCGCTGCCAAAAATGTAACTCCGAGCATCGTTGTCCGAGAGCACGCTGGTCAGGGTGCGCACTACGTTCGGGTCTACCACTTGGTTGCCTGGCGTGTCTTGGTACTGTTCTAGTGTTGTCCCCTTAGGGTCTTCTACCTTAAGTATACCGATGGTTGGTTTGGTAATACCCTCGCGCGCGAACGTGGCGTAGGTTGAGGTATGCTCAAGCAAGCTGACCTCGGCACCCCCCAGCACCAGCGATAAGCCGAAGCGGCTGCGGTCGGAGAGCGTGGTGTAGCCCAAAGCTTGGGCTAGGTCCAGCACCTTGCTAATGCCCGTAAGGTAGAGGAGCTTAACTGCTGGAATGTTGAGTGAGCCAGCCAGCGCTTGCCGCAGGGAAACGGGTCCGCGTTCTTTGCCATCGTAGTCATGTGGTGCGTAGTCTTTGGTGTCCGTTTTAAAGGTAGTAAAGACGTCGAAGAGTATGGTCTCGGGGGTAAACCCTTCGCTGAAGGCTTGGGTGTAGACCACAGGTTTGAACGAGGAGCCTGGCTGCCGCGGCTGCACGGCGACGTTCACCTGACCTTGGATAGCGTCGTCAAAGTAGTCGCGGCTCCCCACCATAGCGAGCACCTGGTTGGTGGGTACGTCGAGTGCGACCAGCGCCGCGTTGTTGGCGTTGTAGGCTTTGTTTTTCTGAGCACTCGCTGCCACAGCTGCCTCAGCTTGTTTTTGCTTATCAAGGTCGAGCGTGGTTATCACCTTGAGCCCGCCACCCTCCGCGGTGCGCTCGCCGTAGGTGTTGGCTAGGAGCTCTTTAATGTAGAAGACAAAGTGAGGCGCGATAATACCCTCTCGTCGCGGCTGGAACTTGACTTCTACCTTCTCGGCCGCTTTAGCCTCAGCCAAGGTAATGTACTTTTGGTCGGCCATGCCCTCTAAAATGTAGTGCTGCCGCGCAAACAGTTCGTCGCGGTGGTTGCCCCAAGGTGAGTAGTGGGTAGGAGCTTGGGCCATGGCTGCCAGAATAGCGCTCTCGGCCAAGGAGAGGTCTTTCACGCTCTTACCAAAGTAGGTTTGAGAAGCAGCCTCGGCGCCATAGGCATTACTCCCGTAAGGAATTTCATTAAGGTAGAGCTGCAAAATTTCATCTTTGGAAAACTTACGCTCGATTTCGTAAGCCAGGATAAGCTCCTTTACTTTGCGGAAGATGGATTTCTCATTGCCCAAGATGGCGTTCTTAATAAACTGCTGGGTGATAGTGGAGCCGCCCTGGGCTCGGCTACCTTTGACCAGGTCCACCAACATCGCGCGCAGTAAAGAGGTTAGCCTAAAACCGTGGTGTTCATAGAACTGCCGGTCTTCGGCGGTAAGCGTGGCCTCGATTAGTGTCTTGGGCACGTCTTTAAGTTCTACGGCCGTACGGCGCTCGGCGCCGTGGATGTCGTAGAGCACTACCTTGCCCGTGCGGTCGTAGATTTTGGTACTCTGGGCTACTATGCGGTGGGCTATGCCCTCCGGCGTGGGGAGGTCGCGGCTGGCCCAAGCAAATACTGCCACCAGGAGCAGTGTCCCGCTCCCCACCACAATGCCGGATAGTTTTAGCCACCACAGCCAGGTGCGTCGTGGCCGCACGCTGCGCTCGCGCCAACGCGTAGGACGGGGTTTGGTGACTCGGCGAAAATCGCGCAGGGGCATAGGTACTAGTGTAGTATATGGTACAATACAAAAACGAGCTATGCGCAACGTGGCCACAACTCAACTCGAGACTATTGCTGAACTCCTCACGCGCGGCGTGGAAGAGGTGTTTGTGCGCAAGCACCTAGAAGAGCGACTCTTGAGGGGTGACAAGCTTAGGGTAAAGCTCGGCATAGACCCCACTGGCCCCAGGGTTCACCTTGGGCGAGCCATACCTTTGTGGAAGCTTAAGGATTTTCAAACTCTCGGGCACCAGGTGGTTATTATCATCGGCGACTTTACCGCTAAAATTGGTGACCCCTCAGATAAGCTTGCCAAGCGGCCGATGCTTAGTGATGCAGAAATAAAACAGAACCTCGCAACTTATAAAGAGCAGCTGGGGAAGATACTTGATCTGTCGAAAGTTGAGTGGCGCTACAACAGCGAGTGGTTGAGCACACTAACGTTTACCGAAACAGCCCAGTTGGCAGAGAGCTTTACGGTGCAGCAAATGCTCGCGCGCCGGAACTTTAAAGACCGCGTGAAGGCTGGGCAAGAGATAAGCCTACGCGAGCTTATGTACCCGCTGATGCAGGGGTATGATTCAGTAGCTGTTAAGGCTGACTTGGAGCTTGGAGGGGTTGACCAACTCTTTAACCTGCAGGCTGGCCGCGTTATTCAGGAGCAGTACGGCCAGAAACCGCAGGACATTTTAGTTACCGAAATGCTTGAGGGCACCGATGGCCGCAAAATGTCTACCACCTGGGGGAACGTAGTACTTATTACCGACCAGCCAGGGCAAATGTTTGGTAAGCTTATGTCGGTAAAAGATGAGCTTATAGAAAAGTACCTACTCCTCACAAGCCGGTTGCCGATGGCGCGCGTAAAAGAGCTCCAGGCCGACCTCAAGCGAGGCAAGAACTACCGTGATGTAAAAGCGGCTATGGCCAAAGCAGTTGTGGCACTCTACCACGGCACGGTAGCCGCCACTCAGGCCGAAGCTGAGTTTGGCCGGGTGCATAAAGAGGGCAAATTACCAGACGAAGTGCCAGCATTTCCAGTACCCAAGGGCAAAAAAGAAACACCCATTACTGATCTACTGGTCTACCTTAAGTTGGCCTTATCTAAGAGTGAAGCCCGCCGTTTGGTAGAGCAAGGAGGAGTTAAGGTCGGTGGTAAGGTAGAAAAGCGGTGGCAGGCGAGCGTGAAGCTCGTCTCCGGTTTGGTAGTTCAGGTTGGCTCACGCAAGTTTGCAAGGCTCACCTAGGGTTTTGGGCATAAAAATAGACCCAACATACAGGACGTATATTGGGTCAGTACTTTAGGTTGGTTTTCAGCGCGCGAATGGCTTGCAGACTTTAGCTTTAAGGTCGAGGTATCGTAGGTAAATAGTTTGCTTCTCCCGCGGTAGTGCATCGAGCCTTGGCACAACCGGACCATCGCATGCCACTACAGCATAGGATTTTTCCAGTTCCTGCAACCTTGTAGCTTGGGCCAGCTCCGCCTTGCGCTGTTGCTCAGCTTCTTTCTGCCGCCGCTTCGCGAGTTTTTTCTCGTCAATCGGTTTAGGGACCTTCACTTTTCTTGGCCACCAAACTCGCTCGAGCAGCGCATCTATCATGGAGACAGCCCAGAACCCGAACTCTACTAGGGCTACAATCCCAGGTGCTACGAAAGGGCTGGCGACAAGTAGGTAGTACCACGGCGCGTAAATCTTGAATACGAAATTCAGGAGTTCCAGGACGCCGAATACGATTATGGTAAGAACCGGCACGCAGACCTGAACGATTAGCTGTCTCTCTTTACCATTTTTGTTTTCAGCAAAGAAGTTGTAAGCACGCTTTGCGTGATCCCAAACATCATCGTTGTCGTACCTGAACGGGTGGATAACAGCTTTCCAGCCAACTTCACGCTGCGCTAGTATAAAAGTCCATAAGAAAGCAGCGCAGAATCGGACCAGGGTTTTGGCGATCACCCAGAGTAGCACTAGCGGCGGCTGAATGGTGTATGCCAGGATGCGGCGACGCCGGAACTGGCACTGGTCCCGTGGGTAGGTTTCAAACCACAGGTTGACCCAGAATTTTTCCCAGCCAGCTGTCTCTTTGGCGAAGAACTCCCTTGCCACCTGAACCGTGATCCCAGTTTGGGCGTAGCCCACGGCCAGCCGATCACCTTCAAGTATATTAGATTCGTAGCCACCGTGCCAGGTTTTGGACAGGTACAGTTTTTTTAGCTTCCGTATGCCCGTCGGGCTTGACACAATGCACGCCGCAATCCTCGTCTTGCCGGGTCGCGAGAACGTGATGAAGGTGAGCATTTGATTGAGGGGGAGGAGCTGGCGGTCAACGTCCCGCCCGTTGTTGATGATAGCGAGCAGGATATATTGATTTTTTTCTTTCTCTTGTTTCAAGTGTTGCAGGTCTTCCTGTGTGATGCACCAGCGAACGGGGATGACAGGGCTGCCCGCGTCTTTACTGTTTACTATGAGTTTCATGCTCACTCCTCTTGGTTGTTTTACATAATGATTTATGGTTTACGGTTCTTCGCCAGGCATTCTTTGCATTAAAGTGTGCCCGCTGAAGCAGCGTAAACGTTTGTTAAATAACAATACACTATAGCTTATGCCCTTGCCGTTGTCAAGGGATAGCTTGTGTAACATTTTTCTTGTTACGCCGTTTTATATACCAGAGGGCGCCGGGCACGGTCCGCAGGAATGGGTCGTGTTTGGCGCCACTCTGCTATTTTGGCTTAGTTTACAAACCCCTTTGCTGGTGGGTTAAGCCGCAGAGCGCCACTGCTACAGCGTCAGCTGCGTCATCGGGCTTGGGTGCTTCTTTGAGCTTGAACATAAGCTTCAGCATCTTCTGCACCATGAGTTTATCAGCTCGGCCCTGGCCAGTGGCGGCAAGCTTTACCTCCTGCGGGCTAAACTCGTAGAGTGGACAGCCGAAGTGGGACACCGTGAGGGTAATAACCCCTCGGGCTTCTGCCACTGCCATGGCGGTTTTGACGTTGGTAGAAAAGTACAGCCGCTCCAAGGCAACTCCGGTAGGTTGGTGTTGCTTCAAGAGTTTCTCTACTTCGTGTGTTAGCTCTAAGAGCCGTTCACTGTGGGGAAGTTTTTTGTCTGTTTCAATACAGCCGAAGGTTATAAGCTTCGGGCTGCTACCACTGCCCGTGAGTACAGCGTAGCCGGTGCGCCCAAGCCCAGGGTCAATACCCAGGATTCTAACATCAGGCCTGGTTGTCGAAGTGCCCCGTGACATCGTCATCTGCCTCCAAAGCTTCTCGGAGTTCATCAAGCTTTGCCACCACCTTTTCATCCGCCACTTCTACCGTAGCTTTTGGAACCATTTCAAGGTCAGCATAGCCTGGAGTTAGGCCGCTTTGGGCTAACGCCGCCTTAACTGCCTCCAAGGCCTTAGGTTCACTAGTCACAATGAGCTGGCCTTCTTCGTCAGTGATGTCAGAAGCCCCAGCTTCAATGAGCGCTAGCTCCAACTCATCGCGACCATTTTGTGGAAGAGGCGCCTGCACAACGCCCTTGAGTTCAAACTGCCAAGCTACAGAGCCGGCTTCGGCCAGCCTCCCACCAGAAGTGTCGAGTAGGTGTTTGAGGTTGGAGTGGGTGCGGTTCTTGTTGTCGGTCAAGGTTTGAATGAGCATGGCCACACTACCTGGGCCGTAGGCTTCGTAGGTAATTTCTTCCACCTGTGTACCCTCGCCGCCGCCTGCACCACGCTTTACCGCGCGGTCAATGTTGTCTTTGGGCATGTTGACCTCGCGCGCGCGGTCTATAGCGAGCCGGAGTTTGAAGTTCATGGAGGAATCGCCCCCACCTTTGGCCGCCACGGTAATAAGCTTGGCCATTTTCGTAAAGACCTGGCTGCGTTTAGCATCAGCCACGCCCTTTTGCCGCTTAATTGTTGCCCACTTAGAGTGTCCGGACATAAGCCCAGGTATTGTAGCAGCCGGCCCTGGTACTGTCAGCCTTGGCTTGGTTGGCTCCACTGCCCTTGGTATACTACTAACCATGGCACAACCCTCCTACCTCGATACACCAGAAGCCGCGGCCAGCGTTGACTCAGTGGGCTTACACAAAATTTTGCGTGAGTTCCCAGACCAGCTCGAGACGGCCACTCGGGAGTTTGCCAAACTCGAACTACCGAAAGCCTGGGCTGGGGTGACTTCAGTAGTCTTCTGCGGCATGGGCGGCAGCGCGATTGGCGCAGAGCTAGTGCGAACACTGCCTGCTGCCATGGTCCGCAAACCCTTGAGTGTGGTGCGTGACTACGAGTTGCCGGCGTACGTTGGGCCTGAAACACTTGTGGTGGTAGTAAGCTACTCAGGTGACACCGAAGAGGCGGTAGCGTGTTTTACTGAAGCTAAGAAACGTGGCTGCCCGCTGATGGTAGTAACCAGTGGAGGTAAGTTAGCCAAGCTGGCTCGTGAGGCGGACACCACCCTGTACCAGTTTACCTATCAAGCCCCGCCGCGCGACGCTTTGGGGTTTTTGTTTGCACCGCTGCCCCGGGTGCTTGAAGCAGCTGGCGTGCTGAGCCCAGGCGAGGGAGACCTCGCGAGCGCTATAGGGAGCCTTAAGGGACAGCAAGCCAGCCTGGCCCCCGAGGCGCCGAGTGCCAAGAACCCGGCCAAGCACTTAGCGTACCAGCTGCTTGACCACGTGCCGCTAGTTATTGGTACTGAAGTAACCTCAGGCGTGGCGCGTCGGTGGAAGAACCAGTTTAACGAGCACGCCAAGAGCGCAAGCTTTAGCGAGGTGCTGCCCGAGGCAGATCACAATATGGTGGAGGGATTCACTTTTCCCGTGCGTTTCCGTGACGATGTGGTGGTCGTTACCCTGCGCACAAGTTTTGACCAGCCTGACGTGGCGCGCCGGGTGGGGCTGCTCAAAGACTACCTCCATAAGCAGCACGTAGCTTGCGAGGAAATAACGGCGCCCAAAGGTGATGTGTGGGCGGAGAGGCTGTGTTTGGTAGCGTTAGGAGATTGGGCCAGTTACTACTTGGCACTCCTTAACCACACTGACCCCTCAGCTATTCCCGCCATAACAGAGCTCAAGGCGAAGCTCAGGGCGTAAGGCGTTATGGGGTTGTTACAGTGGCTCAACGCGAAGCCTGGGCGGTGGCTGGTGGTGGTCGGCGTTTGTGCGCTGGCCGTGTTTGGGTACCTGCAGCCACCGGGTATATTTACTGATCCCGATTCCTTTTACCACCTGAGGCTTACGACCATGCTGCGGGATGGCGGTTTGGTTAGGGATTTTCCGTGGACCCAAGCCGCACTCTACAAAAACATTTTTATCGACCACCATTTTGGCTACCACCTCTTGCTCTTACCGTTTGTCAGTGTGCTGCCAGAGTTTGCCGGCATGCAGGTGGCCACGGTGGTATTTGCAACATTCTCGGTGCTGGTGGTGGCCTGGTGCCTCAAGCGCTGGAAGGTGCCGTACTGGGGTGTTGGGGTACTCGTGCTCCTAACTTCGAGCCCGCTCCTGTTTCGCCTGTCACTGGCTAAAGCGCCGTCTATTGGTGTCGGGGTAGCATTTGTAGCGTACTACCTCATTATTGAGCGGCGTCTGGGGTGGTTGTTCTGGTGGACGTGGTTTTTTACCTGGCTCTACAGCGCCTGGCCCTTAACGATTGTTATGGCCGGCGTGTACCTTACCATTGATGCACTTAATGTTAATAAAGTAAGCTTTAGCGCGGCGTGGCAGAGGCTCTGGCGAGTGGAAAATGTAAAACTTATGGGCGTAGTGGCGGCAGGGTGTGTGGCTGGGCTTGTTATCAACCCGTACTTTCCCACCAACTTACTCTACTTAAAACAGCTTTTTACCATGGCGCTGGTAGCTTACCACAAGTTTATTGGCATTGGGGCCGAGTGGTACCCCTACGACCCGTTTGAGCTGCCGGCGCACGTTTCCTACCCGCTTCTGGTTTGGTTGCTCGCGACCGTAGCTGGCCTGTTTAGCCTCAAGCGCCAGAGCACTATGGCTCGCACCAGCTGGGCGATGACGCTTATATTTTTAGCTTACACGTTTCGGGCTCGGCGGCAGGTGGAGTACCTGGTGCCCTGGCTGGTGCTATCGAGCAGCCTGACCCTCAGGGATTGGGTAGGGAGTGACCTTAGAGCTGCCTGGGCTAGCCTTAAAGCCAAGGCCGACAGTTGGCAGCCAGACTGGCTTAAGCGGCGGGTGGTGCGCGGCGCTATCGGGCTCTACTTGCTTATTTTTATTCCCGTCGGGCTCTGGCATGGTGTGGAATCAACGCAAGAAGCACTACGCGATGGGTTTACTTTTGGTACGCTCCGAGGTGCATCCACATGGCTCAAACAGAACACGCCAGCACATTCGATTGTGTTTCAAACTGACTGGGGAACGTTTCCCATGCTGTTCTACTACAACACCCACAACTATTACTTGACCGGCCTGGACCAGACATTCATGTACGAGCACAACCACGACCTGTACTGGGCCTGGGTGAACACCACCTCCGGCGACCGATCAGACGCCTACCACGTGGTGCACGACTTATTTGGTGCGTCCTATGTACTGGTGGAGAAGCGCGTCGGCATCATGCTCCGGGTGCTGCAGCACGACCCCAGGTTTCACAAGGTGTATGAGGACAAGGAGGCGCTGGTCTTTGCGCTCTAAACCGCTAGCTATGTCGGAAAAGTACCCTGGGGTTAAGGCGGTTGCGGTACTGCCCGCCTACCACGCCGTGCATACACTGGCCCAAACGCTGGCTGATGTACCAGGTGGCTGGATTGATGAAACAATTTTAGTTGACGACGCAAGTCACGACGGCACCGCTGAGCTCGCCCGGTCTTTGGGGCTCACGGTATTCGAGCACCCTAAGAACTTAGGCTATGGCGGCAATCAAAAAACCTGCTACCGTGAAGCGCTGAAGCGCGGGGCCGATATTGTCATCATGATTCACCCTGACCACCAGTACGATCCACGCCTTGTGCCCGAGCTGCTGCTCCCGCTCATTCGCGGCGATGCTGACGCGGTGTTTGGCTCGCGCATGATGCTCCCGGGCGGAGCCCGTAAAGGTGGCATGCCGTTCTGGAAGTATGTCGCCAACATTGCCCTCACCAAACTTGAGAACTTGGTCTTGGGGCTCCAGCTCACTGAGTACCACTCGGGGTTTCGCGCTTACTCGCGGCGAGCGCTCGAGGGCGTGAACTTTCAGGCCAATTCCGACGATTTTGTCTTCGACACCGAAATCATCATTGAGCTCAGGCTCAAGGGTTTTCGTATTCAAGAGGTACCCATTACTACACGCTACTTCAAGGGCGCTTCTATGATCAGCTTCCGCCGTAGTGTGCAGTATGGGCTTTCTATTCTCCAAAACCTGGGGCAGTACCTGCTCTTTCGCCTCCACCTTAAGTCTTATGGCAAGTTCTGTTAGCGTGCTATAGTGCGCTAAGGTTTATGGCAGCTCTGTTCAGTCTTGTAACTCAGCTCAGGCGTGTGCCGCTTTCTCCCCGCCGCGCGTTCCTACCGGCTACGTTCGCCGTTCTAGTGTTGGTTATGCTTAGCTTGGCGGCCATGGCCAACTTTACCTTTACCCTGGCGCAGCACTTTACGTACCTAGCCGAGGCTCTACTCAAGGGTAAGCTCTACTACCTTGAGCTGCCCCTCCCGCGTTGGAATGATATCGCCTGGTACGGCGGCCACGCCTACTGGCCCCTGGGACCCTTCCCCGCTGTACTGCTTACACCCTTTGTGTACCTGTTCAGTCTGGTCCACGCTCCGTTCTACCAGGGCTACCTCCAGTTCCCCCTCGTGCTCGTAACCCTGTACCTTGTGTACCGGCTGGCGCGGTTGGTGGGGTACCACCAAGGTGATGCTTGGTACCTGGGCTGTACATTCTTTTCCTCCGCGTTTTTCTTCTACGCCTGGGCGCCTACCAGTTACTACATGGCCCACGTGGTGGTCGCCGTCCTCTGGTTCGCTGCCCTCACCGAATACCTTACCCGTAGGCGCTACTGGTTTCTAGGGTTACTCTGCGGTCTGGCGCTTACTACTCGCTTGCCAGCGGGTTTGGGCATCGCTTTCTTTGGGCTCGAGCTGTTGTTTGACAGAACCACCACCACAGGGTTACGCTGGCGCCGCCTAGGTGAACTCGCCACCCCGTTTGTAGTTATGGCCCTCCTCCTCTTGCTCTACAACTACGCCCGCTTTGGCAGCATCTTGGAGCAGGGGTACTCGTACCAAATCGCCCTAGTCTCGGCAGTTCGGCGTGCCCGTGACTACGGCCTCTTCAGCCTCATTCACCTGCCTGGCAACCTCTACTACCTCTTCCTCGCAGCCCCCCAACCCGTATTTCGCGACGGCCTGTCCCATGTGTTGAAGTTCCCCTACCTGAAGCCTGACCTCTGGGGTATGAGCATTTTTATCACCTCGCCCTACCTACTCTACCTCTTGGCTCGTCAGACCTGGGACAGAACAGCCACGTGCCTGCTCCTCAGCTGTGGTATCATCGCCCTCCCCATCCTCCTCTACTACGGCATTGGCTACCAGCAGTTTGGCTACCGCTACGCCCTGGACTTCATGCCCCTACTCTACTTCCTCTTCCTTAGGCAGTACCGCCTCCAGCACGCCAGGTTGTCGGAGGGGATGAAGGCACTCATGGTAGGGTCGGCCGTGCTCAACCTGTACCTGTTTGTGGGTGTTTACCTGACCCTGTTCGCGGTTTAGCCCTCTTAGTTTATTTGTATGCAGCGCCTGCAGGATAGGATTCAGCTGGTAGCACAGGTAAGCTTACGCGAGCTTGCCCCCGTGTTCGTTGGTGGGGTGCTTCTGCTCGTTGTGGGCATACTGAATATGGTTTTGTCTGGGGGTGCACAGCAGTACTCGTACCTAGCCCAAGCTTTTCTCCGTGGTCAGCTGTATTTTTTGACTGACCCATGGTACCACTGGGTTGATACTGCAGCCTGGGCCGGCCACGCCTACTGGCCCCTGGGACCCTTCCCCGCTGTACTGCTTACACCCTTTGTGTACCTGTTCAGTCTGGTCCACGCTCCGTTCTACCAGGGCTACCTCCAGTTCCCCCTCGTGCTCGTAACCCTGTACCTTGTGTACCGGCTGGCGCGGCTCTTGCGGTTCTCTGGTTTAGATGCGCGTTGGCTCGTCCTGGCCTGGTTTACCTCGACCTACTTTTCTATAGCTAGTTTCCCGATCAGCTACTTTTTTGCCCATGTGGTGGCTGTTACCCTCTTGTTTGCAGCACTCTATGAGTACCTGACCTGGAGACGGCACTGGCTTTTAGGGGTTTTGTGTGGTTTACTGCTTGCCACGCGTGGGCCAGCTGGTTTAGCAGTCACCTTTTTTATGTTCGATGCCTTGCTCAAGAGTGACAAGTCGTGGCGCGAGTATCTTGGACAAACCCTGGAACTGGTAGCACCGTTTGTAGTTATGGCCCTCCTCCTCTTGCTCTACAACTACGCCCGCTTTGGCAGCATCTTGGAGCAGGGGTACTCGTACCAAATCGCCCTAGTCTCGGCAGTTCGGCGTGCCCGTGACTACGGCCTCTTCAGCCTCATTCACCTGCCTGGCAACCTCTACTACCTCTTCCTCGCAGCCCCCCAACCCGTATTTCGCGACGGCCTGTCCCATGTGTTGAAGTTCCCCTACCTGAAGCCTGACCTCTGGGGTATGAGCATTTTTATCACCTCGCCCTACCTACTCTACCTCTTGGCTCGTCAGACCTGGGACAGAACAGCCACGTGCCTGCTCCTCAGCTGTGGTATCATCGCCCTCCCCATCCTCCTCTACTACGGCATTGGCTACCAGCAGTTTGGCTACCGCTACGCCCTGGACTTCATGCCCCTACTCTACTTCCTCTTCCTTAGGCAGTACCGCCTCCAGCACGCCAGGTTGTCGGAGGGGATGAAGCTTTTACTGCTTGGCTCTGGGCTCGTGAACCTTTACCTCTTTGGTACTGTGTACCACATTTTACTCGGTTGAAATTGTATGAAGTTGTTACCATACCATAACGTACCGGTTGGAACGCGGGTTGCCTACGTGGCTGTGGCTGGCCTAGTCTTATGGTCTGGCCTGAGCTACCTCTGGCCTACGGTACCTGCCTGGCACCACAATGCCATTAACGTATTTCGCGAAGATGTTGACTTTACCACCTACTTCTCTAACCTCGGCTGGCTACAACCAGGAGAGTTTTTGCTCCACCATGGCTATGCTGAGTATCCTGTGCTGGGTTTGCTCTACGTTAACTGGCCACACTACCTAACCCAGAGCTTTGAGGCCTACCACTGGCTACTGTGGTTCAGTAATGCTGCTCTACTCGTCCTGAGTATGTGGCTGTGGTTCGGTATAGCTAAGCAGCTCGAGCTCTCGCGCGGCGGCTGGTGGTTGTGGCTCTTGCCGTCGAGCTTGTACTTTAGCTTGAATCGGTTTGATATTTTCCCCGTCGCCTTAGTGCTCCTGAGTTTGTACTTGTTGGCAAAACGTCATGTGCGCTTGGCGTGGGTGGTGTACGGGTTAAGTATCATGGCTAAGGTGTACCCGGTGTTCTTGTTGCCGTTCATGTGGCAGCTTTCCCGTGAGCGTGGTGGTACGTGGGGCGCCATGATTACCTACACCCTAAGCCCTATTGTTGGATTACTTTTTGGTTTGTACGCTGTGGGCGGGTTCGAAGCTGTAGTAGTGCCGTTCATGCTCCAGTTCGGGCGGGCGGTAGACTACGGTAGCCTGCGTGGGGTAGCCGTACAGCTGGGGTTAGGGGTTTCACTGTGGTCGCTACTCTGGTCGTTTGGTCAGGTACTCTTGCCAGTGTGGTGGGGCTTACGCACGGTGTTTAGTCGCACGCCACTGCCATACCTGGCCGCCATCAGCCTGGCTGCGCTTAGCCTGCTGCTGCTTACTAACCTGTCCCCCTTCTACTCTAACCAGTGGTGGTTATGGGTCCTGCCATTTGTAGCCTGGGTACTGCCCGCGCCAGAACGAGTGCTGGCGCTGCTCTATGATTTGGTAAACTATGTACAGTTTCCCTTAGCGTTTGAGCTAGCTGGCAAAACAGGTGGGGTATTTGCTCTGGTGGTTGCTATTCGCGGGGCACTCCTCGTTTGGTTACTGGTAGCGTTATGGCAACAGCTTCCTAAGGGTTGGTGGCGTATTGAACCTCTATGGGTACGGTTTGGATTGTAGTACCAACCTACAACGAGCGATTGAACATTACTGAGCTTATAGCGCGAACTTTTGCTGCGCTGCCGATGTGTCAGCTCCTCATTGTTGATGATAACTCACCCGATGGCACAGGTGTGTTGGTTCGAGAGCTTCAGGCACAGCACCACAACTTGCACCTGCTTGAGCGTTCAGGAAAACAGGGCTTGGGTAGCGCCTACCGCGCCGGGTTCCGCTACGCCCTGGAACACGGGGCCGGGGTGGTTGGGGAGATGGACGCTGATTTGTCCCACAACCCAGCGGATTTACCAAGGTTATTGAATGCTGTTGAGCGTGGTGCTGATGTGGTCATAGGTTCGCGTCGTGTGCCAGGTGGTCGGGTGGTAGGTTGGAGTTGGCACCGCCACCTGATGAGCTGGGGGGCCATGGCTCTAGCTCGTGCGGCACTGGGGCTGACCACGCACGACGTTACCTCAGGCTTCCGTCTGTATACAAAAAAAGCCCTGACGGCTATTCCATGGGCAAAGGTGAAGAGTGATGGCTATGCCTGGCAGGAGGAGTTGCTGTTCTTGTGCGAGCGCGCAGGGCTAGGGGTGGCTGAGGTGCCGGTAGTATTCGTTGACCGTAGTAGTGGTGTCTCCAAGCTCAATATTGGTAATGTGATTGAATTCTTCGCCACGGTACTTAGACTCAAGCGTTCTCTTCAAAAATAGCGGCGCTCAGTCCGCCATTTATTTCTACTGGGGTGGCCCGGTGGCGGTGTAGAGGTTAGAGACGATGAAGTACGAAATAGCGTAGGCGGTAAAAATTATCGCCAGACCAATCACCGCGCCAGCCAACAACTTTTTAGCTTTACTAATTTTTTCTTCGTTACCAGCCGAGGTCATCCACATAGCACCAGCGTAGATAACAAGTACAACCGCCGCCACACCCGTGACGCTTAAGACTACGTTAATGATGTTGGCAGTGACAGCAGCTGGTGAGGGCTGGCTGGTGGGGAGCCCTGCCAGGTTGGCGGTTTCTGTGAGCCCATAGTCAGGTGGCAGATCAGCACTACTAGCGGCCAGCGCGAACGAGAACAGGAGCATGGCGCTGGCCGCTAGGAGACTGCCCAACCGCTGTCGGCGGTTTGGGGTTTGCATACGAAGAGTTAGCCTCTGGCTGAAGTTGCGTTGGCGAGCTGCGTGACGATGAAGTAGGCCAAAGCGTAGGCGACAAAGATAATAACCAGACCAACCACCCCAGCGCCCAAGAGCTTCTTGGCTTCGCCAATCTTTTCCTCATTACCCTGGCTTGTCATCCACTTGAAACCACCAATCAGAATAAGCACCACCGCAATAACACCGAGGAACCCCAGGAGGATGTTGATGATGTTGGCTACGGTCTGCACCACTGGTACGTTGGTACCGAGGTTAGTGGCAGCACCGAAGTTGTTAAAACCAAAGTTGGCTTCACCCTGGATACCGGCGGCCAAAACCATAGCGGGCACGGCGTACAGAGCAGTGGAGGCTGCTACTGTTAGGAATTTCTTCATAACTTTCACCTCCTTTCTCTTGCTCCCAGACCTCGTTTGGTTACCTTGCGTAGCCAGATGAAGAATGGGTTAAGATGAACTGTTAAAATTATACTAACTTGGTATCTAACCGTCAAACAGTTGCCTGGCTCTAGCTATTGCTACCCAACCTGAGGCCTGGTTTAGCTTTGGGTGAGGATGTGGTAGAACGGTCCGTAGACAAAGCTGATGAAGATGTACGAGCTCATGACCACTACCAGGCCGATGGTAGCGTAGAGCAGGGTCCGTTTGGCTTTGGCCACGCGTTCTTCGTTGCCAGCCGAGGTCAGCCAGAGCGTACCACCGTAGACGAACATCAGAATGCTTACGCCCGCCAAGCCCGACAGGATGAAGCCCAACAACCGCTGGCCAAAAAAGACAAAGCCAGCCTGCTTGGTTGGTAGCTGGTTGAGGTTGAGCGGGTCTATGAGCACGGTGTTGGTGCTGAAGGCTGGTGGCCCAGCGGTGCCGGTGAGTACGGTAATGGTGGTTGCGAGTATGGCGTAGCTGCCCACGGTTAAGATGAGCCCTAAGATGGCGTAGGTTATCATCTGCTTGCCTTTTTGGAAGTGCTCACTATTGCCGCCAGCGCTCAGAATGCGGTACCCGCCAAGGATAATAAAAAAGAGTGCCAGGGCGCCGGTTATAAAGTTAATGCCACTGGCTACGCGACCAAAAATTTCCCACACCGTGACCGTGCCCAGGGGGTTCTGGAGTGCTGTGGGTGGCGTGGCGGCATCATCTGCTCGCGCTGCCAGCGGTATGAGCTGTAAGCCCACAGCAGTTATAGTCGTGAGGGCTGTTCGTAGTAGGTGCTTCAAGTTCGGGTAGCTGAGCATACGTTAGTTGGTGTAGCAGCACTTCAGGTTGTTGGTACAGTAGCCTGCTTTTTCTGTGTAGGTGGTAGTTGGTGTGCAGTCTGGTAGGCAGGTGTAGGGGTGTGTGGGGTCGCTGGTTAGCGAGCTGCAGGCACGCTGGCCACAGGTCTCATCAAAACAGACTAAATCTTCGCCGGTGTCGCCACACGGCGTGCCGTCAGCCTTACCGCGGCAGAACTCGGGGTTAGT
Source organism: uncultured Gammaproteobacteria bacterium (assembly GCA_964453605.1). Classification (GTDB taxonomy): domain Bacteria; phylum Patescibacteriota; class Patescibacteriia; order Veblenbacterales; family UBA10138; genus CAYVOI01. The sequence continues at coordinate 55,967 of CAYVOI010000001.1, forward strand.
TGGCGCCACCGTGCACTGCGCCTCCCACCAGGAACTACCAAAGAGTTTTTTGCTTAGGGGCTGGCCTTGGGGGGTGATGAGTATGCCCACTACAACGTTTACAATGAAGTAGCCCCCCAGCACAATGGCCACACCTACGAGCGTGGCAGTAATGATGCCCTTACCCTTACTGACCCGTTCTTGGTTGCCAGCGGCGCGAATGATGCTCTGCCCGCCCCACACCAGCATGATGAGGGCTAGCCCGCCAAACAGGGACAGGATAACCTTTTGTAGTACCACCATAAGCCCCACGAAGTCGCACCAGGTACAGTTGCCGTTCTCGCGGCAATCTTTAGCTAAATTACCAACAATGCCGTTAGTGAGGTTGAAGGCTTGGGCCGAGTGGCTGGGGAGCAGTGGTAGGACTACCGCTGCTAGTATGGCGACACTAATGAGCGTGCCCAAGGTACGGCGGCGAGACGCGGTCATAGTGTTACCTTGGCTAAGGTTTGGGTAACCTGTTGGGCGGCAAAATCCAGCGCCTCGGTAAGGCTCGTACCACTGTCAACGCGGCGGATGAGGTCGAGCATGAACCCCTGGGCCGCCCCCGGGTTGTAGCCCCGGTACCAGGCGCGAGCGCTGAGGAGCTGCTTCGCTGGCACTGACAGGTCGGGGTCTTGCGTTTGCGCCTGGTACAGCTGGCGCTCGGCCGTGGGGAGCTTAGAATCTGCTACGTACTTTTGAGCTTCTTCCGGGCGCACGGCAAAGTGCACAAACCCCCAGGCCTCATTTTGGTACTGGCTCTGCCGCGTAACCGCCGCCACGTTGTAGCTCGCCAGGTAGGCCGGTCGCACCGTGTTGTCAATCTGCGGGAAGTTGGCCACACCTACCGTAACGCGAGGTGAGCTCTGCTGTAAGCTCTGGTAGTCGCGCCAGTAGCCAAAGGTGAAGCCGACGCGACCCTCGGCAAAGGCCGTCCAGGCGGGGGGCTCGTCTTTGGACCAGCTGTAGGTTTCCTTGCTCGGGTTAGCAAAGTCGGTGTAGAACCGCACCGCATCTGCTCCTGGTGAGTAGGTTTCGCCGCCCACCGTGACCTGTTGGTTAAAGGTCGCGCGCGTACCACCGCTGTCCACCATTGGCGTGTTGTTCTGTAGCATGAGGGCGGCTAGAATGTCAGCGGCGTAGGGTACGTTGTCAGCCTCACCTAAGCTCGTGCCGCTCTGTAAGAGCCGCCCCTGCTTGTCGATGCGGGTTATCTTCTGCGCCGCGTTTTTGAAGTCGGTCCAGTTTGCGGGCGGGGTGGCGAAGCCGGCGGCGTTGAGGAGGTCATGGTTGTAGAACATGACTAGACTGTCGAGGCTCAGGGGGAAGCCGTAGACCTTACCGTCTATCACCACGTCAGGCGGCACCGCGTCAACGAACAGGTCTTGCACAGCTCGGAGGTCCATGGTAGGCACGGTTTTGAGCGTAGCCGTAGGCTCTTTCTTAATCACACCTTTAAGCTCCAGGAACGGCAGCGTCAGGTTTGGCGGCAGGGGCAGCAGGTAATCTTGCCAGGCCCTTAGGGAAGTATTCGGTAGCGTGATGAGGTCAGGGCCCTGGGATGCCGCCAGGGCCCTGAGCAGGGTTTGCTCAAACTCCTCCGGGCGTACCTGACGGTAGTGGATAGAGATGTTGGGGTGAACCGATTGGTAGTCTGCCAGCACGAGTTTTGTCCCAGCGGGCAGCGCCTCAGTCCCCCACCAGTTGAGCGCTACCGGCGGCGCGTTGAAGGGTTTCTTGCAGCCTAGGCCAGCCAGGCTTAGGGTGGCGAGGAGTAGGCCCAGGGCGTAACGGTGGGGGTGGCGAGGTTGGAAGCTCATACTACTGATTGTAGGTACTTAGCGAAGGCTTCGGCAAGTTCCGGGTGCCCGAGCCCTAAGGCTACATTGGCTTTGAGCCACCCCAGCTTACTGCCTAGGTCGTAGTAGGTACCTTCTATTTTACAGGCGTAGACTGGCCGCACCCCACTGAGTTTGGCAATAGCATCTACCAGCCAAACTTCACCGCCGCGGCCAGGGGTAGTGGCCGCTAGGTGGTCAAAGATGTCGGGCGTCAGTACGTAGCCTCCCAAAGACGCTAGCCGCGAGGGCGCCGCTCCCGGCCCTGGTTTTTCTATGATGCTATCAACCTGGTAGACGTTGTCCTCCAGCTGGTGCGACTTTATGATGCCGTACTTTTGTGTGCCTTCGTCATCCACCTCGTAGCCCGTGAGCACTGGCCCGTGGTAGCGTTCGTACACGTCAATCAGTTGTTTAAGCCTGGGCGTTGTACTAAAAATAGGCTCGTCACCCCAAATAACGGCGAATGGTTCGTCGCCTATGAGGTGCCGCGCGTTCAGGATGGGCGTGCCGTTACCGTAGGGACCTTTCTGTCGGATGAAGATAAAGTTAGCTATATCGGCAATCTGCTTTACCTCTTTGAGCGCGCCAGTCTTGCCCTGCTTCTCGAGCCACGCCTCAAGCTCGGTGGAGTGGTCGAAGTGGTCCTCCACTGCGCGCTTGGTGGCGCTCGTCACCATGATAATGTCCTCAATGCCGCTCGCCACCGCCTCTTCGACAATGTACTGCAGTATAGGCTTATCAACCACTGGTAGCATTTCTTTAGGCTGCGCTTTGGTGGCGGGTAAAAAGCGCGTGCCGTAGCCCGCCACTGGGATGATGACTTTGCGAATTGGTTTTGGCATACCAAATTACCTCTACCGTACCACGCTTACGGTAAAAATAAAAGCCAACGTAGCGGCTTCAACCTAAAAATACTAGTGGTGTCTGTTTGAAAATGTCTAAACCAAAACGTGCTCGCTCGCCGGGCGAGGGTCCTCCTCCTGACCCCCCTTGCCCCTTGGCTGCCAACAGAATTTGTATCGTTATTGCAATAGTGACAGCAATGCTCTGAGCGCGGCTTGCTCGCTCGTTACATTCGGACTTACTGCCCGAAGTTCTCGCAAGACCGTATCAATCTTGCCGTCAATGGTTGTCCACATTGCCGGGTCTTTCGGCTTCAGCCGCGCCTGCGCGTTGTCCCATTCGTATTCCAAATCGCCAATACGTGTTGTAGCGGCAGCTTGGTTGCCGGCATGCAAGAGGTCAAGCGTATCTTGGGTAATAGTTCGGAACGCGGACAAGTCACCCAGGGGAGAGTTTTGTGACGACTTTGCCATGCCGTTTGGGTTGTTGGTTTGGCTAGTTGCGGCAGGGGCTTGCAGTGCTGACTGGCGAACATGGTAGCCAACCAGCCCGGCGATAGCAAGTACTGCCACCACCACGGCTGTTTGCCACAGACCATCTCGGCTCGCATCTTCAGCGATTTCTGCCTTGATCTCCGCCTTGGGTTCCTTTTCAATAACGTCGCGCTTGGTTACGGAAAGGTATGCCACTATCGCCAGAATGCCGCCGACGAAGATGAAGCTGGTGATAGTTGCGCCGAGCCCCAGGCCGCCGTACTTGTGGGGCTGTGAAAGGTAGTCGCCAATCGAAGCCCCGAGTGGTCTGGTTAATATATAAATCATCCAGAATGACAGAACTGGATTAAGCTTCAACCGCCAGCCAATGGTGAACACCGCAATAAGCCCGGCGATAATAAAGCCAGTTGTGGCGTAGCCGAGCGCCAGGCCCTCCGCCATGAGGTCGCCGGCAGCTGTGCCGAGTGCGAAAGTAAAGAGAATTGCAAGCCAGTAAAATGCTTCCCGCCGTGATGTAAAAATCGAGTGGATGGAAAGTGTTTTTTCAAAGTAGTACCAAATGAGGAACGTAGCGGCCAAAAGAATACTGAAAATAATCGTGCTCGTTTCCAGCGGCACGCCGATTCTATCGGTCAGGTTGTCGGTTACCAGTGTGCCGAATACGCTAATGAGCATCACCGAAATCCAGTAGGTAGTGGGAATGTACTTTTTGGCTCGGAATTGGAAAAAGAGGGCCACGGCCAGCAATACTCCGGTTACTATGGACGTCCCCGTTAGCCCGAAGTTCAGGTTGACGTTCAGGAAGTCGGCGGCTGTTTCCCCGACGGTCGTGCACATAATTTTAATAAACCAAAACCAGAGTGTAATTTCTGGCACTTTGTTGAGCATGTGCCCGCCCAATGAGGCTGAATTTTCTTTTGTCATAGTATTTATTGTACCAGCTTCTTATTCCGACGTCATTTCCCAAAAGAAAGACCCAACATCGTGTGATGCTGGGTCAGATATGTATCTGCCAGAACGGTGGCTCATTGAGCCAGCAGCTTAGGGCCTGCACACTCGCCCTGGTCGGTGAGCGTGTAGATGCGATTCTGGTCTCCGTCCCACACGGTTGAGTAGTCGGACATCCAGTTAGTCACGTCGTGCTCGCTGAAAGCGAGGTAGCCCTGGTCGACCAGCTCTTGCACGCATTCGGGATGAGCCACTCGCGTGGCCTCAGTGTTGAGCCGGCCGTCCCAGTTGAAGGCTGGGCTGGGGATGACATAGAAAGCGCCGTGGCGCTCGCCCAGGCAGGTCTGCTTGCCCCACGGTCGCGTGTTGAGGTAGCCGAGCAAGATACGAGCATGGTCGGAGAGTGGCCCGGGTTGGCGAATCCACGTAGTCGTGCAGCCGGGTTGGAGGGTATTGCCCGCCGCCCATCCAGCCGGACGCCACGTGCCGTCGGTAGATTCGTAGTTGTCATCTTGGCGGATGGTGCTGCCAGGAGGTAGCCGCACCCCCTCGATAGTTGTCCCACTGCGGGCATGAACATGAGTCTGCATTTGTAGCTCCTTTCTTTGATTTTGGAATGTGCTGTTGGGTTAATAGCCTAGCATCAAGTTTAGCTAGGTGCCAAAGGACAGTATAAACTATTTGAAATGCTAGCTAAGCGGCGGCACAGTCGCCGCGAACATTGCGTATTGCTCCGCGTCAAACTCCACTACATCAGAGTTTATGAAACGGGCCGATCCAAGTAATAATTTTCTATTTCCCTAAGCCTATTTCGATTTATCCTTCATTGCCTTGAGACTGGCTTTAACAAGCTTCTTTACCAATGCCGCGGGAAGCTTTTTGTCCGCCGGGAAACTGACAGTAGCTATTGTTGTAGGGTAGCCCGCGAGTTCTTTTTTGTGGTTTTTGATAACCGGGGGCCACACATGCAAACGCACATACGGCTGTTTGAAGCTAAACCATGCGAACATACCGTTATAGACATAATCTCCTTCGTAAAAATAGCCCGGCATTTGAAAATAGCTCACCGTCTCTACGGCATCGGGCGCAACTTGGCGAATCGCCACGCGCGCGCTCTGCAATGCGCCCCGAGCCTCTTTCGGACACTTGGCGATGTATTCACCCACACCGCCGGGTTTTATTTCAGATTTCTTCTTTGCCATAATTATTTCTCCAATATTTTTCTCTCTTATCTATTATGCAGGCACTCGGGTTATGCCGATAAAAAATTGTCTTGGCGGTGTACGCGGATTAGATACTCCAACACTACAATGCGTTGAGAGCTTTTTCAAGGGTCAATCGGTGACGACATTTTAAGCACGTGGGTCAGACAATAGTGATGACGGGGGGATTGAATCACTTTGATTCGTGAGATTTACTTCAGCTACAATTTTACCCGACTGATTTGGTTGAACATCATCTAACCTTAAAGAAAATTTATTTTGTCTCTTGTATGTATCCCTACATTGAGGACAAATAGTGACAATGTATCTGAGCACACTTTCTAATTGGTTAAAGTCAATTGTAGTCCATAGGGTATGTATAAATTTATCAAGGAAATTCATGTCTAATACAGCAGTGATGTGTTTAGCTTTATCTTTGTCTTCAAAGTAGTTATCACCAGAACCCCAAACTATATGAAGTCCCTGGGGCCTACCATCGGGGTATCTCAAGGGATTTGTATCCCAATCATCTAATTGAGCTATAAACACATCAAATTTATTTAGAGAGAGGGCCGGGAAAGATTCTTTGAATATAGGCCAAAGTTTTGTTAGATCATGTTTGATCTTCCAGAGATCCTTTACAAATGTTGTGTCATATAAACTTGAAGTCTTCTTTTTAATAATGCCTGCTTTTAGCGCGAACTCGACGGAGTGGTGTAAATTATGAACAGAAACATAGGTCAAGCTCATAAAGTTTCCAGTTCTTCCGAGTAAATAATACTCGACTGAATAAGTACACCAGCTATTAAAAATTCCATGATTATAAGTGTATTCCATGATGCTGTCATTTTAGATCTTATTATTTACGGAAAGACTCACCTAAGCAGGTGGGGCTTGTCCGATAAAAAGTTTGCCTGGCGGAGAGGGAGGGATTCGGCTTTACCTCTCGTCCGCCCGTCGGCGGACTCGGGCTAGCCACCGCCTCGTGGTGCCACCTGGTGGTGGCACATCACTCCGGCGTTCTCACCCCACCGCACCACAAGCAGTTGTGGTGCTCCTCTCCGAATGCTGTCCACGTGGTGGACCCCATTCGGAGAGGGAGGGATTCGAACCCTCGATAACCTTTCGGCTATACAGGTTTTCGAGACCTGCGCCTTCAACCACTCGGCCACCTCTCCGTGAGCTCTACATCGTTTGTAGAGCGTTCACAGTATACGAACGGGGACTAGCTGTGTCAATGTAGGTCTGCTAGGACTGCAGTTAGTCTGTGGGGCACGAGGTTCAGCTTCCAAAGTGCGCCAAGGTACAACACTGCGCCCACTACTAGTTTGCCTACTAAGGGTAGTGGCAGTAGCAGCCCGAGGGCTAGCACCAGTGTGGCCAGTCCGATCTTCGGCCAACGAGCAGTAGAGAGTTTGAGTCCACGTCGCCAGAGAATGCTGAGCATAGCTAAGTTCACCGCCACCTCAAGCGCGACCGTGACCCAAGCCGCGCCCCAGTACGAGTAGCGTGGAATAAAGACCAGGTACCCCACTACCCCCCCGAGCGCCCCCCAGGCAAACACCGGTATGTTGCTCCGCTGGTACCCGAGCGCAAAAATGGCGTAGCCCGCAGCATTGCCGACGAATGAGGCTAGAATGGCGAGGCTGAGGATAGCTAGTATGTCACCTGACACGGTAAAGTTAGCCCCAGCTATGGCGCCAATGAGCGAGTGGCCAACCAGCACCGAGCCCACTACCACAGCTAGCCCGGCAGCAAGCAAAGTGTCAGCTGCACCGATGTAGAGTGCTCGTATGGCGCCATGGTCCTGTTGCGTTTGGGCTTTTGCCAAGAGCGGGAGCAGCAGCCCACCGATAATGGCAGGCAGAGCCAAGAGCGCTTCGAGCATGCTGTAGGCTACACCGTAGAGCCCAACCTCGGCTGCTGGCCGCACTAGTGACAGCACCACCGTATCTCCCTTGAAGTAGATAACGTTTAGGGTAGTGGTCAGCGCCACTGGCCAGGTGGCGCGCCAGAGTTCAGCCCAGACCGCGGAGTCAATCCGCCAACCAAAGGGTACTAGGCGGCGGGCGGCCACCAAGTTCACCGCGGTAATGGTTAGATTGGCCACGATGAGTACAAGGAGGTACGCAGTGGGATTAGCCTTACCACTCCAGGCTACTGCCATAGTGCCGCCTAGGAGGAGTGCGCGGCTGCCAAGTTCAAGCCAGGCTAGTGTAGTGCTCCTGAGCTTAGCCTGGTATATGCTGGTGAGCATTTGCCCAATGCACGCGGCCCAAAACGCTACGGTGGTGAGCGTGATGCCGGACACTATAACGCTAGGGTACCCTAAGATCACCGCTACCAGTGGTGCCATAGCAAAGGCAGCGGTGGCTGTGGTTACGCGAAAGCTTAGGGCGTTACTGAGTAGTACCTCGGGCGGCAGTTTGCCGCTCCCCAGTTCCCGCGACACCGTCATGCTAAACCCTAAGCCCACGAGCAGTGCCACCAGCTGCAGGAACGCTACCACGGTGGTGTACTGGCCATAGCCAGCGGGACCTAAGGTCCTCGTCATCAGTCCCACTACCACAATGCCTACAGCGAGGCTGACGGCACGGCTCATGAGCTGAATGCTGGTTTGGCGAGCAAGAACGTTGAACATAGTGCGGTTAGGTTGTGTTGCTGGTCGGGTGCCAGAGGTAGCGGGTGAGGTCAACCCCAAAATTACCATCGCGTCCGCTGACCTCAACACCTTCGGCCGTAAGCAGTGCGGCTTGCTCCTCTTTTGTAGCGCGCCTGTTTTCAATCGAGATCATGCCCTCACGGTTGACTACCCGTTGCCAGGGGACATCTGCGGGACAAACGTTCAGGGCCCAGCCCACCAGCCGCGCCCCGCGTGGTTTGCCTAACAGTGCTGCCACTTGGCCGTAGGTTGCAACTTTGCCTTGTGGAATGGCACGCACCAGCTGGTAGACTGCTTGGTAAAAATCATTCCCCATTAACCGTAAGTATAGCAAACCCCCGCCTTTTGAGGCGGAGGCAGCGTGCGTTCAGAGCGGGTAGCGGGAGTCGAACCCGCCTCATCAGCTTGGAAAGCTGAGGTAATACCGCTATACCATACCCGCTCTCAGGGCACGCGCTTGCCAGAGGTGGTGCCGTGCAGAGCGTTTTCTTTTTTCGCCAGGTCTACTCTCAGCGCTTGCCAGAACCCGCCCTGGCTCGGCGGCGTATTAGTAGAGAGCACTTGGTTGTAGAGCCAGAGCCCGTAGATGGTAGCCATGGCCAGTACGGTGGCGAGGAGTACAAGTACGGTGTCACGGCCGCGGTGTTCCAGCATAGGCTCTAGCGAACTCCCCTAGGCTTGGCTGGGTTCGTGCGCGTGAGGGCGATGTTTACCCTGCCCGTCAGGATGTCGATGCGTGCAGCGGTGATGATGTCGCCCTCTCTAACCCCCGTTACCTTGAGGTACTGCTTGAGCCTTAAGCTTTTGGCGCTCACCTGTTTTTTGCCGAGCCAAATTTGGGTTTGGTCATCTACCAACACAGGGTCATCAACTTGTCGCTTCCCCTCGGGGTGGATGATGGTGACAATTTGCCCACTAATACCGGTTACCTTGCCGCGCGGTACAACTACCGTGTAGCTGCTTCCCGCCGTGTCAGTAGGTAGCTGGGCATAGGCTGGGCTCAGGCCCTGCAGCAGTAGCACGGTGCTTAGGGCAAGTGTACTATAGAGTTTCATACGAACGTTCGTTAGGAGTGACTATGGTGCCGAGGGCCACCCCGAAGTGGAGCTAAGCTCACTTCGGGGCAGGGAATCGGACACTACTCTACAGTGTGCCTGGGGTCAGAATCGAACTGACGACGCCAGCCTCTTCAGGGCTGCGCTCTACCACTGAGCTACCCAGGCACACTGTAGAGTATGATTGTTGTGAAATGTCTACTACTGCGCTAACGCCGTGCTCCTTGCCCCGTAGGGAACGAGCCTAAGCGAGTTCTCCTTCGGGGTACCACTGAGCTACCTCGGCCTGTGGAAGTATTAGCGATAAATAACTGAAATGATAAAGGCAATAACAATGAGCGGGAAGGCGATGAGTGTACCACGTTCTGGCAGCTCGCGGAAGAACACGTAGTTGAGTATTGGTTCCGCTACGAGGATCGAGGCCATCGAAGCAATGCTGACAATCCAAATTTTTTCAAAGCTCCGGTAGCCTAGGCCATACCCCACGAGCAGTAGTACGCCCGATACCAGGAATACACCGAGTAGGGCAGCGAGGTCGCGTGCCGCAATGCCGTGCTTACCTTGGCGCGCCTGCATGAGCTCGGCGCTAATAGCTACTGCTTCGCCCACAAAAATGCTAAATACAGCAATGAGTTTCATGGTTCGTATTGTTAATCGTCGGGGTACTGGGGTTTGTCGCCCCTTCGGGAGATCACCCGTAGGGTGAAACCCAGGACCTGCCCGTAGAATTTTGGTCGGGGATGCGAGACTCGAACTCGCGACCTCCTGCTCCCAAAGCAGGCGCGCTACCAACTGCGCTAATCCCCGGTAGGGTTTACGGACCGCGCTAGCCAGCTGCGCGCTATACCCGGGTGGTGTGCCCCTCGACTACGCTCGGGGCATTCGCCTCGTCCATGGTTTACCATGAGCGAGCGGAGCGAGTCGAATGGTGGGTCGGGTGGGACTCTGTCCTGGGCAGCGCCGAATGTTGCGCTTGCTCACATTCGGCGGATGCTCCCCCGCCCTTCCCGAAGGACGAGGTCGCTCCTGCCCTTCTCGTCCCCCTACCTATCACCTTGGTGGGTCGGGTGGGACTCGAACCCACGACCAATTGCTTAAGAGGCAACTGCTCTACCAGCTGAGCTACCGACCCATGAAGTATGAACTCCGCTCAACTTCAGGGCAAGCCCTGAAGTTTGTGGCTGTGCCATGAACTCAAGCGAGCGTGTAGTTCATGGTGCCCCCGGAGGGATTCGAACCCCCAATAGCTGGTCCGAAGCCAGCCGTGATATCCATTTCACCACGAGGGCCGAAGCTTACCGTAAGCTTGAGGGCTCACAAATTTAGCCCCCTCACCATAGCATAAACCCGCTCTCGGTTCAAGCCTACCGTGAGGTATGAGCAAAACCCTCAGTTTAAGGTTTCGGCTGACGTAACGTGGGAGAGTGCCGCCTCGCGGGTAATGGCACCTTCTTGGAGCAAGCGCTTGATGTGTTGGTCGATAGTAATCATGCCCTCTTCAGCGCTCGTTTGAATGACAGATTTTATCTGCGCGTGCTTGTTCTCACGGATTAAGTTAGCCACCGCCGGGTTGTTGATGAGCAGCTCGCGGGCAGCCACCCGGCCACTGCCATCGGCCCTGGGCAGCAGTCGCTGTGAGATGACGGCTTTGAGCGAGAACGACAGCTGCAGCCGGACTTGGGTTTGCTGGTAGGGGGGGAAGACGTCGATAATGCGGTCAATGGTTTCCACGGCGTTGTTGGTGTGGAGGGTGGCGAGCACCAGGTGCCCAGTCTCCGCCAAGGTGAGCGTGGTGCTGATGGTGTCGAGGTCGCGCATTTCGCCAACCATAACTACGTCCGGGTCTTGCCGCAAGGTGTGCTTTAAACCCTCGGCAAATGAAGTTATGTCGGTCCCGAGTTGGCGCTGTTTGATGATGCTCTTGCCCCCAGGGAAAATAAATTCAATCGGGTCTTCCAGGGTAATAATGTTCACTGCCCGCTGCTGGTTGATGAGGTTGATCATGGCGGCAAGCGAGGTGGATTTACCAGCACCGGTGGGGCCGGTGACCAGCACCAAGCCGTAGTCGAGCTGCGTCAGGCGGTAGACCACCTGGGGCATGGTGATGTCCTCTAGAGAGGGAATGGTGGTAGGAATAACGCGCGCTACCAGACCAATATTGTCTTTTTCGAAGTGCAGGTTAATACGGAACCGCGTACCGTCTTTTATTTGGTACGAGAGGTCAAGGTCCCGGCGCTCTAAGAACTGGGCGCGTTGCCCAGGCGCTAGAATCCCCAGCGCCAGGTCCTGGAGTTTTTTAGGAGTGAGCTCGGGGTAGCCCAAGGCCCTGAGGTCGCCGTGGAGCCGTATGGTCGGAGGTTTGCCAACGGCCAGGTGTAAATCAGAGGCGCCTTGCTGGCTAGCTTCGTTGAACAGTACTTCGAGTGATGCTAATTCAGGCATAGGTGTACATAGGTAGCGTATGGGAGGCTGGGTCAGTTGTCAAAAGCCTCTGCCTCAGCGCCAAAGTACAGTTCGCGCAAACCCTCAATAATGAGTTTGGTCGGTGGCGCCGAACTAGCCTGCCCAGCGTAGAAGTACGGCCGCCCGCTGCCCAAAGCCCGCCGGCTCACGCGCCGACCTTTAGGGTCTATGTCTATACCATTAACGTGTATAGTCGGTGAGGCAAAGAACTGGTAGGCATGGGCTTGGTCCAGCGTGTCTATGGTAACAAGTCTCGGCTCTTCAGCCAGCCCAAGTTTTTTAAGCGCGGCTGCAAGGTTCTTGAGTGCCTCTGGCCAGGCACGGCAATCGCGGGTGTGGAGCAGCTCTATACCCTGGTTGGGTTCGTAGGTAGGTGTTGGTTGCATGGCGCGGCCGGCTTAAGGTTTGGCTTGGAGCGCCGCGGCAGTGTAGGTATTGTGGGGGTTCCAGAGCATCCAGCCGTTCGCAAAGCCAGCATCGGTTACACCCTTGAACTCAGCGTGAACGAGGTCGGCAGTGTAGCGTGCGCCGAGGTTAAAGTCTTGCAGCCATGGCCGCACGATGGTGCGTGGCGTGGCGGCGAGCTGAGGCTTGCCCTGCTCTAGGGTTTGGCGCACTACCTCGTAGGGGTGCTCGGCTGGGTTGGTAAAGCCGAAGTTACCCGCGCGGTAGTGGGAGGGGTACACCATGGGCGCTACCACGTCGAGCGTGGGTGCGAGCAGCCTAAGGTCTTGGCCTATGTTTAGGTGGTTGCGAGGTAAGAAGCTGTAGGCAAACACGTCGGCTGAGAGCACAGCCCCAGGGTGTGAAGCCTGGAGCTCGCGGTGGAGCCAGCCGACAAAGTCAGCTATGGTTTGCGCTTTGCTGACCTTGGGTTGCCAAATGGGGTAGTGAATGCTGCTCACCGCACCATCAGTAGGGAAGCGTACGTAGTCGAGGTTTACCTCGTCGAACCCGGCATCGAGTGCCGCCCGGGCCGCTTTAAGGTTGTACTCCCAGACTTCTCGCGAGCTGGCGTCCACCCACGTTTTGCCACCGCCGTCATGCCACACGCTGCCGTCGGCACGCTTCAGCGCCAGGTCGGGGCGGTGGCGTGCTAGGTCATCGTCCTGGAACACCACCTGCCGCGCAATGGTCCACATGCCCTGTGCCTTAAGCTCGGCCACCAGGTCTTTCACATGCTGATCGAGTTTCACTCCCGAGGGTTCCTTGGTATTAATAACTATAGCGTTGAGCTCGGAGGAGGCAATTAACTGTTCTAAGTCTTTGATGTGTGCCGTGTGCGCGGTTGATGAAGTAGCGTAGATAGCTTTTACTACTGCCGGCATCGGCCGCCGTATCACGTGGGCCGCGGTGGGAGCTGGCTCGGGCTGAGGTAGCAGTTGGGTGGCGAGCAGGCTTAGAAGTGACAGCATTTTCAGCATGTCAAAAGTGTACTATGGTTTGACACCCTTAGCTATCGCGTACTAAAAAAAGCGGGGCCCTTAGGCCCCGCTTGGGTACTCTTCTAGCGTCCTGGGTCGTCGGCCGAGGGGCCGTAGATAGAAGGCACCTTGCCGCCGGCCATCCGGACGTACACCGAGAGCTGGCCGCGGTGGTGAATGTTGTCCCGGCTCATGCCCCACAGCCCATCCATAATCCTCTTTCCTGGGCCCCAGTCGGCAAAGGGCTGGTTCAGTTGTTCTTCAGACGTAGCGGCTATGGCAGCGCTGGTTTTAGTAAACGCGTCGTCATAGGCTTTGAGTATAGCGTCGAGCGTTGGCGGTACATCTTTAGGCAGGTTCATCCAGTCCACCTTACCCGTTAGCATTTCTTCACTAGCTATTTCCTCTTTGGCAAAGTTGAACGCCAGCTCGCCGGCTGAGCGCGAGCGCTCGTGTGGCTTGAAGCTCAACTTATCAGCGGGGTACGCTTTCAACACCTTCATCGTAAGTTTGAACTCTTCCTGCCGTGAGGCAAGGAGCATATCTTTTTCTGACATAGCTTTATAGTGCAGAATAGTTAGTGGGGTAAGTATAGCACAGAACACAAAACCCTCGTTTCAAGCGAGGGTTTTGTTATGGGGTGACTAGAGGGAGTCGGACCCTCACTAAGGGCTCCACAAGCCCCTGTGCTACCGCTACACCATAGTCACCACGTGCGCACTCTCCTTATGAGAGCTGCCTTACGATAGCACAGCTAGTGGCTTGGTTCAAGCGTGAGTTTGGGCTGCTGGCTTAAGGCTTTTTCGGTAGCGTGATCAATAACCGATATCCAACTGTTGCCCGGGGCAAAGGCCAAGGGGTTGCCAGCAGCGTCGGTGAAGAGGAGTGGGTCACCGAGCGTGGGTTTAGACCAGCGACCTTCGAAGTGCTGCCCGTTGCGGAGCAGTATCGCCCTACCTGAACCCAAGGTGGTAACAGTTACCTTTAGTAGTGGGTCGTTTGGTACAGGTACAATATCGGCTACCATGATAACCACATTTTTAGCCGTGAGCACGTTACCCGTGGCCCCATCCAGGTGTGGTTTGCCACCTACTGAACGTTCGTAGCTCTGTGAGGTTTGGTTCCAGTCGTAGCGTACGGCGTACTCTTTGGGGTCGTAGGGAATAGTGAAATTGGTAGCCTCTACTCCTTGAGCTGGCGTGGCGCCAAAGACAAACGGGATAAAGCCTTTAAAGTTTAGCCACTGGTGGGCTGTGATGTAGTCCCAAAATTTCTGCGCTCCCGTGAACAGGTTGTGGGGCGCTTTCTTACTCGCGTCACGTTCGTAGGCAGCGCCGTTAAAGAACTCGTTCACGTCTTGTAGGTTGCCGTACGGTTTTTTAAGCTGCTCCAATGCTTCCGTGCTCCCACCTGAGTGGCTGTAGAGCGCGCTAAAGTTAGCAGCCCAGTCGTTAAAGTACGCCCGGGCACTCCTCACCGGCCCCACGCGTTCTGGTAGCTCTGACTGGTACACAGCCATGAGCCGCGTTATGCCGGCCTCAGCCGGCGCCTCAAACACTACATCGGCCTGTCCGAGGCCCACCTGTGGGCGTGAGGCCGCCAAGTTACTAATCATAACCGCCCAGGGACGTCGCGCGGCTAGCTCTGGGCTCACGGCTAGGCCAGTCAGAGGTGCCGTGGTGACAGGGGGTGTAGGTGTGGAGGGGGCCTCAGTTCTGGTTGTGCCGTACTGTGCCTGCAGTGAGAGTATGACGGCGCTCGAGCCAATGACCAGTACCCCTAAGGCCACCGCGCTCAGGTGTGCGAGCCACCACCAGTAGCGCCCATGCGCCTGCGGCGGGGTGCGAAAGTGTGCAGTCTTTGGTGCTAGGAGCTCAGCGTGAACTAGCCCCGTGTGCCGGCTTACCGTAGGACGGCGGGGTGCTCGTGGTTTTCTGGGGGTTGCGGCACGTTTGGTGGGTGTGTTTTTGGTTGGCATAGGTTTAGGTTTTAGAGGTTTTGTAGACGTAGCTTAGTATAGCAGCTCGGGCAAAATTTTTGAACTCTGGCGAACTATGGGCAGTTCACACCCTTGCCCCCGAGAGGAATCGAACCTCTATAACCGGCTTAGAAGTCCGGTGTTCTATCCATTGAACTACAGGGGCACGGGTGTGAACTGAGGCACCACTAGGCTAGGTTGTTTTAGCTTCCTGGTCAACGCCTGCTGACGCTTCCGGACGTAGGTAACGGTAGAGCTTTAACGTGCTCTGGC
Organism: uncultured Gammaproteobacteria bacterium; assembly: GCA_964453605.1. Taxonomy (GTDB): domain Bacteria; phylum Patescibacteriota; class Patescibacteriia; order Veblenbacterales; family UBA10138; genus CAYVOI01. The sequence goes on from CAYVOI010000001.1 coordinate 71,171, forward strand.
TTTGGTGCCCAAGCGTTTGGCTGATGGTAGCAGCTGGTACTCCTTGTTTGAGAAGCCTGGCTGCAAAGGTGTGGCGGAGTGTGCCTGGTGTGAGGCGGCTGGTGATGTTAGCTGCTTTTCGGTAGTGCTCGAGTATGCGCTGCACGCTGCGCGGGGTGAGTGGTTGGTTGGCGCTACCACGCGCCCGGTCGTGCCGTACAAACAGGGCAGGGCTACTGTCGTCGCGGGCACTGAGGTACTGTTGCAGGTCGGCCAGACACTCTTTAGGTAGTGTAACAAGTTCGGGTCTTAAGCCTCGTGCTCCTAGGCGCAGTTCACCTGCGGTACTCAACTGGTCACGCGTGAGCGCGGCAGCCTCTGCCGTTTTCAGTCCAGTAGTAAGAAGGAGTGAGAGTAGGGCGCGGTCTCGGAGTTGCACCAACTGGGGCTCGCTGCTCTGAAGCGGTGCCTGGACTAGGCGTTCTACCTCTTGGGCTGAGAGTACCGTTACCGTTTCTCTGGTCAGGTGCTTAAGGTGTACCATGCCGGGCTCGAGTACCTGTTCACCTTGGGCTCTTAGGTACTTCAAGAACGACCGCAGGGCCGAGAGGTGGTAGTTCTGGGCCGCACCAGAGAGTGCTTTACCGTTCTGTTGGTTGGTTCGGGCGAGCCATCTTGTAAAAGCGCGAACTCGTTCAGTGGTGAGTTGCTCCAAGTTTGGTTCACTAAGGCTCGTTGCTTGCTTCAGCCAAATTACAAATCGCGCCAGGCTACGGCGGTAGCTTTTGAGCGTGGCTTGTCGGCGCTCTGGTTCCCGGAGCGACCCAAGGTAGGCTTCGGTGAGTTCGGTTAGATTTGGCATAAGACAGGGCCAAGCTATTTTACGACACTTGTTGCGCTTAGGCCAATAGCCCTTGACAAATTTTAGTTAATGGTATATGATAGATTGTTCTTTAAAATATAATTTACAGCTTCTCTTGGGCGCAGTTGTCTGTAATAGCTGTGCTGAAGAGAAGCTGTAAATTTATATAACTAAATACCAAATCAACCAAACAACCACTATATAGGAGATACTCCCATATCGGATGGGGCGTGTTCAACTTCGGTTTGCAACTGATGAGCACCCCGAGTGATGGGGCAGTCTACGCCGGCATCGGTATCATGATCTTGTACGTCGTTCTGGCGTTTTACATCGTTCGGTACGTGTTTCGTCGCGCGAAAGCCAAGGTAAAAGAAATGCATACGAATCATATGCATACCATTGCTTTGGTGCTTGTATTAGGGGCCGCTTCATTGCTTACCACTGGCTGCTATACTGTTGTTCCTCCGGGCCACGTCGGTATTCTGGTCGAACAAACCGGTACAGATCGGGGAGTGCAAGACATTCCCGTTAAAACAGGGCGTGTATTCTACAATCCCTGGAATGAAAATGTACTTAGCTATCCGACTAGCGTGCAGCGCGTCATCTGGACTGTCAATAAAAGCGAAGGCAAAGAAATCAACGAAGAAATCAACTACAATTCAAAGGACCAGTTGGTTTTTACCGGCGATTTTACCGTCGCATACGAGCTCGTTGCAGAAAAGGTGCCGCACTTCTATGTCAAGTTTCGGAACGATGATATCGACGCCTTCACGCACGGATTTTTCCGCGACCAAGTTCGTGATGCACTGAACGAGGCGGCTGTTCAGTATACAGCCGACGATTTGTATGGATCGAAGAAAGAAGAATTTCGTGACAAGGCGCTGGAAAGAGTAAGATCCAAGGTATTACCGTTCGGTGTTAACGTAATTTCGCTTGGCTACGCGAGTTCTCCGCGGCCACCGCAACAGGTAGCCGATGCCATCAACAGCAAAATTGCCGCGATTCAGAAGGCAACACAAACTGAGAATGAGATCCGGCAGACAGAAGCTGAGGCCAGAAAGAAAGTCGCAGATGCTGAGGGTACTGCCAAATCGAATGACATTGTCACTAAGTCTATCAGTCCCCAGATGATGGCCTGGCAGCAATTAAAAGTGCAGCAGTCGGCAATCGAAAAATGGGACGGGCACATGCCCCAGTATAGCGGCGGCGGTGCACTACCATTCATTCAGATTCCGATGAAACAGCAACAACAGCAACAGTGAAATAGATAGTTCATCAACAAGCCGTTGAAACAATATATTGATCAAGCCCTGCTCCTTTTGAGTGGGGCTTGTTTATTGTAACTTAAGCTCTTGCCAAGGCCAGTTACCTGTGGTAGAGTAGGTTCGCTTATTATTTGGCGCAGCCTTGGGTCTCGGGGATCTATCCGCCCTTCACTCGACCTGCCGCTTAAAGGAAAGGACATTGTATGCTCGATAAAGAGAGCAAGGATAAGATAATCAAGAAGTTCAAAACTCACGAGGCCGACACGGGCAGCGCGGAGGTGCAGATAGCTATCCTCTCCGAGGAGATTAAGCGCCTCACCGAGCACCTTGAGGGTCATAAGAAAGACTTTTCCTCGCGCCGCGGGCTTATCCGCAAGGTGAACCAGCGCCGCAGGCTTTTGAAGTTTCTGCAGCGCGAGAACCAAGTGGCATTTGAGGGCTTAACCCACAAACTTAAGCTCAAGATTAAAATTTCAGCCGTACCCCAGAGCCTGCCGGAGATAATCGAAGAGGCCGCAGGTGAGGAGCGCGCGGCCGCCTAAGCTTTCATGCTCAAGCACCAGGACCAACGCATCGGCCTGTTTGTCGACGTACAGAACATGTACTACTCGGCCCGTAACCTGTACGGTGCCCGAGCGAACTTTGGTAAGATTTTGGAGCAAGCTGTTGGTGACCGTAAGCTCATTCGCGCCGTGGCGTACGTTATTAAAGCCGAGGCGCCAGAGGAGGCTAAGTTCTTTGAGGCGCTTGAGAGCCAGGGGTTTGAGCTCAAAATGAAAGACCTGCAGGTGTTCGCGGGTGGGGCGAAGAAGGGCGACTGGGACGTCGGGCTTGCTATCGACGCCATTTCCATGGCCCCTAAGCTCGACGTGGTGGTGCTTGCCACGGGGGATGGTGATTTTGTACCGCTGGTGCAGTTCCTGCAGCTCCAGGGCGTCAGGGTAGAGGTGATAGCATTTGCCGAAACTGCTTCAGCAAAACTCAGGGAGCAGGCCGATGACTTCTTTGACCTGTCGACCGAGCGCGCTAAGTTCTTAATTCGTTCCAAAGTGCTCTCTGGTCGGCCGCCGCGTCGGTCAGAGCGCTAGGTAGTACTTATTTATTTAAGGTAGACGTTAGCGCACGGGCACGTTATTTGAAGCGAGGTTCAGCCCCGCCACGGCGGGCCGGAAGCTCCGTTCAAATAACCCCTACGCCTTGAGCTCGCCTACCCCAGAAGGAGTAGCCAGGTATGGTAGAGGTAAAACGGTTTGAGACAGAGGTTGCCGGCCGCAAGCTGATGGTCGAAGTCGGCAAGCTTGCCGGCCAGGCCCATGGCGCGTGTACTGTGCAGTACGGTGACACGGTTATTTTAGCTACAGCCGTGCAGGCTGAAGCCCCTCGGGAAGGCATAGACTACTTTCCCCTCATGGTGGACTACGAAGAGCGGCTCTACGCCGCTGGCAAAATAAAAGGCTCGCGCTTCATTAAGCGCGAGGGCAGGCCTTCGGATGAAGCCATTCTGACCGCGCGTGTTATTGACCGCTCCATTAGGCCGCTATTCAAAGACACTGAACGCCGGGACGTGCAGGTGATAGTGACGGTGCTCTCTTGGGACCAAGAGAACGACCCCGACGTACCAGCGCTCATTGGGGCCTCGTTGGCTTTGGGCATGTCGCCTATCCCCTGGGGTGGGCCACTGGCTGCTGCTCGCGTGGGGCGCATCAACGGAGAGTGGGTGTTAAATCCCAGTTACGAAGCACGTGGCAAGAGCGACCTCGAAATCTACGTCAGTGGTACTGCCGAGCAGGTAGTTATGATAGAGGCAGCTGCCAAGCAAATTCCCGAAGAGGTGATGGCCGAGGCCATTAGCTTCGGGCACAAGCACCTGGGGAAGCTGCTGCCGTTTATTGAGAAGGTTATTGCTGATTGTGGCCACCCGAAGCGCGCTGCGTTTGAAATTGACTCTGAGACTCAAGCAGCCGAGGGTGCCCTACGTACTAAGGTGGCCGCTTATCTCGACGGCAAATTTGAGCCTGTCTTCAGCGCCAAGGGTAAAGTTGCCCGCCGCGATGCCATTGCCAAGGTAAAGGCCGAGCTCGACGAGGCTTTGAAGGCCGACAACGACGTTTCCAAAGAAGCCAGGGCTCAAGGCCTTACCTTTATGGATGAAATGCTCGACCTTGCCGCTCGTCGCTTAGTGCTCGACCAAGGTACCCGCATCGATGGCCGGAAGGTTGATGAAGTCCGCTCACTCTCGTGCGAAGTCGGGGTGCTGCCGCGCACGCACGGGTCGGGCCTGTTCCAGCGCGGCGAAACGCAGGTGCTCTCTGTGGTCACCTTGGGTAGCCCAGGCGCCGAGCAGACACTCGACGGTATGGAAGAGGAGGGCAAGAAGCGCTTCATGCACCACTACAATTTCCCCGGCTTTTCCGTGGGTGAAGCTAAACCAGTGCGCTCGCCTGGGCGTCGTGAAATTGGCCACGGTGCACTGGCCGAGAAAGCGCTCGAGCCGGTGATTCCTCAGGACAAAGAAAAGTTCCCCTACACCATTCGCATTGTGTCTGAGGTGTTAGGCTCCAACGGTTCGTCATCACAAGCTTCAACCTGCGGCTCATCCCTGGCGCTCATGGACGCTGGTGTGCCCATTCTGGCGCCGGTGGCAGGGGTTGCTATGGGTATTGTTTGCGACCCTAAAGACAAGTCGCGCTATAGCATTATCACCGATGTGCAAGACATTGAGGACCACGCCGACAGCATGGACTTTAAAGTGGCGGGCACGCGCACCGGCGTTACCGCTATTCAGCTCGACATAAAACTTCCAGGGATAAGCCAGGAGATAGTGCGGAAGACCTTGCAGCAGGCGCGTACTGCTCGCCTAAAGATTCTGGACGCCATGGACGCCGTGCTGCCCGCGCCTCGGCCTGAGCTCAGCCAGTACGCCCCACGGATTGTCTCCTTCTACATTCCCGTGGACCGGATTCGCGATGTCATTGGCCCTGGCGGCAAGATCATCAACGAGATCATCGACGCTACCGGCGTTACTATCGACATTGAGGACGACGGCTTAGTCATGGTGACCTCGGTGTCAGCGGAAGCCAGCGCTAAGGCCGTGGACTGGATCAAGAACCTGACCCGCGAGGTGGTAGTTGGCGAAACGTTCCAAGGCAAGGTGACTCGGCTCATGAACTTTGGCGCCTTTGTGGAAATTCTCCCCAAGCAAGAGGGCTTGGTACACATTTCTGAGCTCGCTTGGCACCACGTGCCGAGTGTGCAAGACGCGGTTAAGGTAGGTGACACCCTGAACGTGAAGGTGATAGAGATTGACGAGATGGGTCGCATCAACCTTTCCCACCGACAAACCTTGCCTCGGCCGGACGGCTACGTAGAGCGCCCACCTATGCCGCGAGGGAACGGTGGCGGGCACCACGGTAACGGGGGCCCTAGGCACAATGGGCGCAACGGCTTTAGGCACTAGAATACAGCACTCGTTTGGTATAAAAAAGGATGAGCAAGCTCATCCTTTTTTGTTTGTGAAACTTCACCATATCTCAGCGTGCAGCAGCTACTGCATTCTCACACGTGTCCACCAGCGTACTGTGTATGACGATATCTGAGCATTCCTGTGCGAGCCGGTGTCGAATGTAACGCTCCCCGCTGAAACCAGGTTCAATACCTAGCACGAGTTGTGCCGCACTGCGACGGTGTCGCTCTTTCCATTCAGCGAGCTCGAACCTCGAGGTCTGGGCATAGGCCCTGTCGGGATGGTGTAGCTGCTCCTTGGCCAACCAAAACAGTATCACTCCTTGTGCTGCGGCTCGGTTCAGGTAGCGCGTTTCCCAGTCGACCTGTTTGGTATAGGTCCAGCCGGGTATATCTTTATTCAGGCTACGTGGGGAGGCAATGTACAAGGAACTGTCTAAGCTGCGTAGTATAGTAATGGCCTCTTCCTGCCACGGCGCTGCTCCCTGGATTGGTCCAGCTAGAAATAGTAATGGACTGCCCACCTGAGTTTCTTCAATTGCTCGTATGACGTTGTTCATTTTTTCCTCTCGTCTTTAGGTTTGGTTTGCGTGTAGCGACCTTAGTATTAAAGGCTTAGGAAGTCAAACTTTGCCTGTTGTTATTTTGATTAGTATTTGTGGATAAGTTGTTAATCTTGTGGATAATGAGCACTTAAAGTGCTCAGGGGTACAACAGATTTTTTAGCTTAATGTAGCAAAATAAGTACTATTGACCAATTCAAAAAAGTATGCTATATTGTACTTGTTGATAGTTCGTTGTAAGCTTTAGGCAGAGGGTAGAGGAGGTTTGGACACCCAACTACAGCGTCTAAGCCCTCTCTACTGTCCGGAGTCTGCTCGCAAGCTTTCGGGCGGGCCACAAAAATAACTTTTGAAATAAATACAAAACAGGCCGTGTACCCTTTCGGGGGTGCTCAGGACCATGAGGATGGTAGAGATAACTTGGCGTAACTTTACACCGTTAGCAGTTACGCGCCTAAGGCGCTTGTTGATACATCTTGTGATGTGCTACCTGCATCGTCAGGTAGTCGCTCAAGTAGTACAAGCGTCGCACGGGGCGCCGTTTACGCCAATAATTCAATTTTCCTAATTGGAAAGGGCGCCTAAACGGCGCCTTTTCTTTTTACCAACATTTGATTTGGCCAATGTGATAACCCCTTCGTTATCCGGTAGGCTTACGGTATGCTGACCATATGTATAGCATATATATTGTACGTCATGGGCAGGACGAGGATAACGCGCAGGGTATTTTGAATGGCCACCGCGATCAAAGCCTCACAGCTTTGGGTAGGTCGCAGGCAATACAGCTCGCTAAGAAGTTACAAGGTAAAGCTATTGGTGCAGTCTACTGCGGTCCTCTGCGGCGGCACCGAGAAACTGCCAACATTATTCTTGAAGTGCTGGGTACAATACCAGTTACTATAAACGAAAGCCTTATTGAGAGAGACTTTGGCGTCTTAACTGGTAAGCCCGTAGATGATATTCCTAAGTACGCCAAGGAGATTCTGGCAGGTGACCGCGTAAACTATTTTCTTAGTGTTGAGGGTTCGGAGAGTTTCCCGGCAGTGTATGAGCGAGCCAGCACCTTTTTGCGAAACCTTAGGTCTCAGGCTCAAGATAAGAACGTGCTGGTAGTGACTTCGAGTGATACTGGTAAGATGATTCGCGCAGCCTTCATGGGTTGGCCGTGGCAAGAAGGTTTGATGACGTCATACTTTGATAATGCTGATAGTATTGAACTAGTGGTGCCTGACTAACCTAGCTTGCCGTAAGCCTTGATTGGTCTTGGACCTCGTGCTATACTGCCCTCCGCTATGGAAAAAGCATTCATTGCTGAAATGAAGCAGGCGCTTGAGCAAGAGCGCGAGCGGCTGGAGGCTGAGCTCAAGGGCTTTGCGCACCGCGACAGCCACACCGGCGCTACCTACAACGCTGACTTCCCGAGCTACGGCGACAAGGAAGAGGACAACGCTACCGAAGTTGCCACCTACACCGACAACCTCTCCCTCAGCCGTACCCTAGAGGCTAAGCTTGAGGATGTGATAAGCGCGTTGGAGCGTATGGCTAAGCGCACCTACGGTACGTGTAAGTACTGCGGTAAAGAAATTGACGAGCGCCGGCTCCGCGCTCGGCCTGAGTCAGCCAGTTGCGTAAAGTGCAAACAAGAACGCCTCCAGCGCATATAGGGCTCGCGCACAGTGCGCTACTTGCTGCTGGCACGCTGGCGCTGTTTGTAGTTGATAGGGTAGTAAAATTTTCGGCCGCGCAGGCACACCCGAGCCAAGGTGCGTTACTTTCGTTTGGTTATGTTCCGAATTCCGGCGGCGTATTCAGCGTGCCGCTACCGCACTGGCTCTTGCTGACTGCTTCCACTGTCGCGCTCACCTGTTTGGCAGTTGCGGCTAGAGGTGCTCGGCGCAAGGGGCGACTCGTGAGGCTGGTGGGGCTGGCGTTTATGCTTATAGGTGGAGCCAGTAACGTGCTGGACCGGCTCCAACTTGGTAGCGTCACCGATGTATTTACCACCATCGGCGGTTTGTCGTTCAACCTCAGTGACCTGTACCTGGTGTCTGGTTTAGTGCTCCTTTTGCTCTAGAGCTGCTCTAGGAGGTTGACGTTTTGTGGGTACCCCGCTAAGGTAGGGGCGTATAAAACTATGTCAGCCAAAGTCTTTACCTGCGGCGTGTTTGGCCTAACCGCTCTCCCGATTGAGGTCGAGGCGGACGTTTCTTCGCAACTACCTGGGATTTTTATCGTAGGCTTGCCTGACAAGGCCGTGGAGGAAGCGAGGGAGCGGGTGCGGGCAGCGCTTAAAAATTCGGGCTGCGAATTTCCGCGCACCAAGGTGACGGTGAACCTGGCCCCGGCCGATGTAAAGAAAGAAGGTTCAAGCTACGACTTGCCGTTGGCACTTGCCGTGCTGGTAGCCTCACGCCAGCTCGAACCAGCCATGCCGCCTGATCGCACACTCTTTTTAGGCGAGCTTAGCTTGGAGGGCAAGCTCCGCGCTGTACCTGGAGTTTTGGTGGTAGCGCGGGCGGCCAAGCGATTAGGGTTCAGTACACTCTTTGTGCCGCCGGCCAATGCCGCCGAGGCTGCACTGGTGCCTGGGGTAGAGGTGTTTGCGCCACAAACACTGAGCGAGCTCTTGGCACACCTCAGTGGTCGTGCTGCACTTTCTGCACAACCTGCCACGCAGCTTGGCGAGCTTATGGCTAGTGGCGCAACTGAGGACGATTTGCAGCATGTCAGGGGCCAAGAGCAGGCCAAGCGCGCATTGGAAATCGCCGCGGCTGGCGGGCACAACTTGCTTATGTCTGGTCCGCCAGGGAGCGGCAAGACGTTGCTGGCACGCGCACTGGCTGGTGTGTTGCCGCCATTGACACACGACGAGGTGTTGGAGGTAACCGAGCTCTACAGTGTGGCTGGGCTATTAACTTCCGCTCACCCGCTGGTGCGTGAGCGGCCGTTCCGCAGTCCACACCACACTGCCTCAGAAGTCTCACTGGTGGGCGGTGGCACAACCGTGCGCCCGGGTGAAATTTCCCTAGCCCACCGTGGTGTGTTGTTCCTGGACGAGCTGCCTGAGTTTCCGCGTGGCGTGTTGGAAAGTCTTCGGCAGCCGCTGGAGGACGGTACTATCACCGTCTCACGTGCAGCGGGCACCACCATTTTCCCTGCGCGGTTCATTCTAGTTAGCGCTATGAACCCATGCCCCTGTGGTTTCGCTGGCGACCCCGTGAAGCCATGTACGTGTACACCGGGACAAATCTACCGCTACCAACGTAAGCTGTCGGGCCCACTCCTCGACAGGTTTGACCTGCACGTGGAAGTGCCCAGACTGCCGTTTGAGAAACTGGAACTGCCAGTAGGCGAGCCCTCGACTGCAGTGCAGGTGCGCGTGAGCGCGGCTAGGGAACAACAGCGCCGGCGCTTCCCCGGCAACGTACCGAAGCTCAACGCTGCTATGCGGGTGCCAGACCTAAAACACCACGTGGCGCTGCCACCTGAAGCGGTGGAGCTTCTGCGTTCAGCGGTAGACAGGTTCCACCTCTCGGGCAGGGTGTACCACCGCGTGCTCAAAGTTGCCCGCACCATTGCTGACCTGGCGGGTGAAGCAAACGTTCAGACAGCCCACGTGGCTGAGGCGCTGCAGTACCGCCCGCGGGCCAACGAGCGGTAGTATTAACTTTTTTTAGCGCAGTTCTCTGGTGCGGCTGTTTTAGTGTTGGAACTTGACTAGTATAGTTGGGCATGATAGAGATTAGTTAAATAAAAATAGTATCAAAAACTAAAATATAAGAGGTAGTTATGAATAACATTGTACATGTATTTGCAGCGTTCGCTTTGGCTGTTTTAGCTGGATTTGTAGGCTATACTATCAGCCACGAACCATTGTTCCCGCTGGCTTGTATTGGCGGTATTACCTTTATCGCCATGATGGCTGTGCTCTATCAAAGTCAAAAAACGTCAGGAGAAGAAGCAAAAAAAGTTCTACCACGAGAACTCATCGCTTATAGTATAGTTGAATTGTTAGTTGTGGCTGGGTGGTTTTTAGGAGTATTTGCGGGCCTGATTAAGCCACCCCATAAACCGCCGGGGCTTGAGACCCCCTTGACTTTCTTAGTTTTGTTTTTTTGCTTCGGATTAGCACTCGGGATTACGTTCTTTGTTTCCAGGTCCTGGAAATCCAAAAACGGCAGAGCATGCCCAAGTGGGAGCTAGAAGTTTTCACGGTATAGTACAAGGTAAGTTTAGATATAGCGCCCGGCTAGCAGACACTAAGCCGGGCATTACCTTATATAGATGAGCGGATTAGTACGGCGGCCGTTAACTCTTACTTCAAAGTGTACGTGCGGTCCGGTAGAGTGGCCAGTGGAGCCCATCTCGGCAATTTGCTGACCCCTCACCACGTGGTCGCCGGCTTTAACGTACATTTTGCTGGTGTGGCCGTAGAGTGTCTGCAGCCCTTGGCCGTGGTCAATAATAATGTAAAAGCCGTAGCCGCCGCGGTTCCAGCCGGCGGTTACCACTACGCCCTCTTCAGCGGCGTAGATGGGGGTGCCGATGGAGTCGGCAATGTCTACGCCGGTGTGGCGCCAGCTAAAGTACTGGGTGATGCGGCGGTGCACCGTGGGCCAGAGCAACCTGGAGCTGCTGCCAGAGCTTACTATGGTGGGTTGCTGCACCGCAACGTACGGTGTGGTGGGTTGGGGTTTGGGTACTACCGGTGGCGCTACGTAGAGCGGCCGCCCGCCGGGTACCATGATAGTTTGCCCGGGCTGGAAGTTGCCACTAGGGTTAAACGCTAGCACATCGTCAACGTCAACGTGGAACGCGCGGGCTACCTTAGCTGGTGTGTCGCCCCTCCTAACCTTGTAGGTTACGCCGTCAGTAGGGAGAATGGTGAGCTTTTGCCCTAGGCGCAAGATGCTCCGAGCGGTGAGGTTGTTCTCCCATAGCACGGTCGTCATTTGCAGGTTGAAGCGGTTGGCAATGCTAGAGATGCTATCGCCGGGCTGTACCTCGTAGTACTCGGTGCGGTCACGGCCCACCACACCCGGCGCGGTAGTAACTAAGAGCGGTTCCAGCAGCGCGCCGTCCTCATCGCTCAGGCTCATGGGCCCGGTACTGCGAACTAGCGGTCCGCTCTCCGTTTCGGTGGTGCCAAGGTCGTTGGTGGCGTTCTGCTGGATGAATGGAAACAGCAGGTTGTGCTGGCCAAAGTCCTCGGTGGTAGCGTTGGCTATTTTGAGGCTGTTTACGGTTATGGCTACCGCCGAGAGCACCACCAGGTAGAGCACGGTGTGGTGCCGCCGGAGTAGGTCGAGCAAGTCTGAACTCTCGAACAGCCGGTAGAAGCGTCGTTTGAGCCGGAGCGCTGTAGCGTAAGGTTTAAGCACCAGCCACCTCAGAGCCACCCGCCCCACTGGCTCAGCCACTCCCGCTATAACCAAAATCAGAGACCGCACTGGTCTCCACATGGCTCTGCCGAGGCGCAAGAGCCCGAGCAGTAGGCGCAAACCTAAAATTTTAAGCTTCTTGGGAATAAGTGGTAGTTCCGTGCTCAGGGTGAGGGCGTGTGCGCTATAGCGTACCGGTGGTGGTCAGCGTACCTGCTCTGCACTCTGCTTAACGTATATACGAGCGTTTGTTAGGCTACCATGTTTAGCACACTACGGTCAACGCGTTTACATGGTTCTGCCGAGCGCAAAATGCGTTTGAATTTGGGTTCCCGAGGTGCTAGCATACCCCAAGGGCATTACCCCATTTTTTCTTGACCTAAACAAGCTGAGCTATGCCCGGATATACAACTTCGCTAGCGCCCGCCCCGCACCAGAGCGGAGCACGGTACGGGGCTTCGCCTCGTACTACTACCGTGGTATTGGTGCAAGAGGGAGCAACGGCAGTACCCAATAAGTCCGGGCTCTTGGTGCGTGGGCTCGTTCCGACCACTATATTCACAAGTTTATGTTTTTCCTAAGGTACTTTAATCGTAAGCAGGCTCCCGTCCATCCTCGCGCTGAGGTGGGTACGCCTCGTTGATATACCGGGTATGGCGCGGTACGACCACAAGGGAGTAGAGCAGAAGTGGCAAAAATTTTGGCACGACGGTGCAACGTGGCAGGCTGCGGAAAAACCAGGCGCAAAAAAGTCCTACGTGCTCGACATGTTCCCGTACCCTTCGGCGGCCGGTCTCCATGTTGGCCACCCCGAGGGCTACACTGCTACCGACATCTACTGCCGCTACTTGCGCATGAAGGGTGTGAACGTTTTACATCCTATGGGCTGGGACGCGTTTGGTTTGCCAGCCGAAAACTATGCTATCAAAACCGGCCGGCACCCCAAGGAGGTCACGTGGGAGAACATTGCAAACTTTAGGCGGCAGATACAGTCACTTGGCTTTTCCTACGACTGGAGCCGCGAGGTGAACACGGCCGACCCTTCCTATTATAAGTGGACGCAGTGGTTGTTCCTGAAGCTCTACGAGAAGGGCTTGGCCTACCGCAAAGAAGCGCCGGCGAACTGGTGCCCCAACGATCAAACTGTGCTGGCCAATGAGCAAGTGGTAGAAGGTTGCTGCGAGCGCTGCGGCGCTAAAGTGGAACAGCGCAACATGCAACAGTGGTTTTTTAAGACCACAGCTTACGCCGATGCCCTCCTCAATGATTTGGAAGGTTTGGATTGGCCAGTGCCGATTGTGGAAATGCAGAAGAACTGGATAGGGAAGAGTGAGGGGGCAGAGGTGGAATTCGTTTTACATTTTAAGAAGCACTCGGCAGATAATGATCGACGTGGTCCTGATGGTAAGCCGGCGCATTTGACTGTGTTTACCACCCGGCTCGACACTATTTTTGGTGCGACGTATTTGGTTTTAGCACCTGAACATCCGTGGGTGAGGTTAGCGACAGATGATAATCATGATGTCCTGTTAAATAAAGAAGAGGTCAGGGCATACATCGAGCTGACAAAAAAGAAATCAGAACTGCAGCGCGCGCAATTGCAAAAAGAAAAGACCGGCGTTGAGTTAAGGGGTGTTAAGGCCGTAAACCCAGCAACTAAAGAAGAAATCCCGGTGTGGGTGGCGGACTACGTGCTCGGCAGCTACGGTACGGGTGCCATTATGGCCGTACCCGCGCACGATGAGCGGGATTTAGAATTTGCATTCGCACATAATCTACCGGCCAAAACAGTTGTTGTGCCAAAGAATGCAAATTGTGTAGTTGTGCATGGCTGTCCTAACTACGCTGAAGATAACCCCGACAAGAGTACATACGACAAGCACTGGATGAAGTGGCTGGGCAGAGAATTGTCTAAATTAGGAATAGTGGGAAGTTTCCCTGTCATGCCCACGCCCTGGGAGCCGAACTATGAGGCTTGGAAGAAGGAGTTTGAGAAGAATAAAATTGACGAAAACAGTATTCTCATTGGCCACAGCTGTGGCTGCGCTTTTTTGGCGCGGTGGTTGGCGGAGACTAAAGAGGTAGTTAAACATTTAATTTTCGTAGCGCCCTGGAAAGTTGCTGATGCCAGCATGAGCCAACAAAAGGTTGATTGGTATAGTCATGATATTGATAAGTCGATAAGGTTTCGCGCCAAGTATATGACTATTTTTACTTCAGATGACGAAGAGCTAGGCGGGAAACAAAGTGCCGCTCTCTTTGAAGAAGCGTGGGGCATTGAACCTATACTATTACACAAGCACGGCCATTATACTTTGAATGATATGGGAACTGAGGAGTTCCCCGAGCTTCTTTCTGCTATATTAAATACTTTTGTTGGCAGTATCGAAGAAGGTGTACTAGTGCAATCAGCTGATTTTAATTGGTTAACTTCTGTTGAGGCGAAGGTACGGATCGCAAAAAAAATCGGCGCTGAGCTTAAAACACAATATCGCCTCAGGGATTGGCTCATTAGCCGCCAGCGTTACTGGGGTGCGCCTATTCCTATTATATATTGCGATCCGCCAGCTGGCGGATGTGGTGAAGTTCCAATACCAGAGAAGGATTTGCCCGTGGAGCTGCCGATGGATGTTGATTTCCGCCCCACGGGTGAGTCGCCGCTCGCGCGCTCTAAGAGCTTCCACAACGTGAAGTGCCCTAAGTGCGGCAAGCCGGCACGCAGGGAGAGTGACACCATGGACGCATTTGTGGATTCATCATGGTACTACCTTCGCTATGTTGATCCACAAAACCATAGCGAACCATTTGGTAAGAAGTCAGCCAATCAGTGGCTACCAGTCAATTTATACGTTGGGGGCGCTGAACATGCGGTGAAGCACCTCATGTACGCCCGTTTTATTACCAAGGTGTTGCAAGATTTTGGCTATCTCTCCTTCTCTGAGCCGTTTACTAAACTTGTGAACCAAGGGCTTATCTTGGGAGAAGATGGGGAGAAAATGTCTAAGAGTAAGGGTAATGTGGTGAACCCTGATGAGATTGTAGAAAAGTTTGGTGCCGATACGCTACGTATGTACGAAATGTTCATGGGGCCGCTGGAGGAGGCTAAGCCATGGAACACTGCTTCCATTGCCGGCATGTGGCGATTCTTGGACAGAGTGCGACGGTTTGCTGAAGGCATACTGGAGGGTGATACGTCTTTGGTGGAACCTGATGCAGATGCTGAGCGGCAGGTTCGTCACGAGGAAGCTCATGTTATAAGTAAAGTTACGTCAAACATTGAACAATTTAAATTTAATACGGCCATCTCTGCAATGATGGAACTCTTCAATGTAGCGAGTAATAGTTTATCAGTATCTAAAGGTTCACGTCGCCTGAGCTTAAGGAATTTATTGCTCTTGCTATATCCTTTTGCACCTCACCTGACTTCTGAGTTGTGGGAGCGGCTGAAGTTCGGCGGCAATGTTTGGGAGCATGAGTGGCCAACTTACGATGCCAAGGCGCTTAAGGTTGAAACCGTGACCATCGCAGTGCAGGTGAATGGTAAGCTTCGCGGTACGGTGGAAGTTTCTGCTGGCGCGGGCGAAGCTGAGGTAGTCGTGGCCGCACGCGCGAACCCTGGCGTAGCTAAGCACCTAACCAGCGAACCTAAGAAAACTGTGTACGTGCCAGGTAAGCTGGTGAGTTTTGTGGTGTAGTGCATGGCCTTGGTACGTTACGCGCGATCTACTCACAGCATAAACGAATTACGTGATCAATTACGTAATTCTGCTGTAGTGGCCGCGCCGACTGAAACTGCTTATGGGCTTTTAGCTGATGCTACAAGCGAGCGCGCTGTGCGCGCTGTGGTACGACTTAAGGGTCGCAGTGACAAAAAACCAATTGCACTCATAGCTGCCGACTTAAAGATGGTGCGGCGGTATTTTCGATTGACGAGTGGTGAGTTGCGATTGGCTAAAAAATTTTGGCCCGGGCCGTTGACCTTGCTCCTGAAACCAAAGCGTAAGTTTCCGAGGGTTATTGTGGGCCCGGGAGGTTATGTTGGCGTGCGCATACCAGCCTCGGCCTGGCTCAGAAAGTTAATCACAGCCTACGGCAAGCCCCTGACCGCTACCTCGGCTAACAGGGCTGGTGGTTTGACGCCGTACTCTGCCACCGCCGTGGTGCGTCAACTAAAACCTCGTGGCTTAAAGTATCTGGTGGATGGTGGCACGCTGCAGCGCAGGTCAACTTCGACTGTTGCGCTGGTCGTGGGCCATCGCCTTACGGTGTTACGAGAGGGCGCTATTCCTCGTGTAAAGCTCAAGCGCGTGCTAGGCTAGAGCTAACGCTATGAGCCAAAAGTTTCTCTACTCTTTAGGCGGCGTGCTGCCGCAGCGTCTCTCGCTCCAGGTGCGAGAGCTGTACTGGGCTGCGCTGCTGCAAAACCTAGCGCTCGCCATGCTGCTCTTGTTTGAACCTATTTACCTGTGGCAGCAGGGCTTAGGGCTCCGGGGCATCATTACTTTTTTCCTCGGCGTCTACGTTTGCTACTTCCTTCTCATGCCTTTGGGTGCCAAGTTTGCTTGTCGCTTTAGCTACAAACACTCCATGGCTCTTTCCACGCTCTTCCAGGTGCTCTACTACCTGACGCTCTACCTGGTGGCGCAATCGTACTTGTGGCTAGTACCAACGGCACTGCTCTACGCCCTGCAGAAAACGTTCTACTGGCCGGCCTACCACGCCGACTTTACCCGCTACTCGGACCACTCAGAGGAGGGCAGGGAGATTAGCGGGCTGTCGGTAGCCCTCTCGTTTGTCTACATCGTGGGGCCGCTGCTCGCGGGGTTCATTCTGTCGTTTGGTTCATGGATGTGGCTGTTTGTAACTGGTTGTGGCGTGTTGCTGCTCTCTAACTGGCCATTGCTTTCGCACCGTGAGGAGTTTACCCCCCGCACCTTCTCGTATGTGGATACGTACCGCCGGCTGCTCTCAACAGAAAACCGCCGCCCGCTCCTAGGCTACATGGGGTTTGGCGAGGAGCTGGTGGCGTTGGTGCTCTGGCCGGTGTTCATCTCTGTAATCGTAGTGAACTACGTAGAAATTGGTGGCGTGGTAGCAACTGCCACGCTCCTCACCGCACTCATTACGCTCTACATTGGTAAGCTCACTGACGAGCGGAACAAACACCAAGTACTGCGCTGGTCCGCCGGGTTCTACGCGCTCTCCTGGGTAGCGCGGTTTTTTGTCACCCTGCCCTTGCAAGTGTTTGTGGTGGACTCGTGGTCCAGGCTGGCTAAGAACGTAGTGGCGGTACCGCTCACGGCTATTACCTACGACCGTGCCCAAGGAGGTTCGGTTATGGACACGGTGGTATTTTTTGAGATGAGCTTGGCGGTGGGAAAGCTGTTAGCCTGCCTGGTACTGCTCGCCGTGTTTACGGTGGCGACCTCGCTCCATGGTGCGTTCATAGCGGCGTGGACCGTGGCCGCACTTATGACCTTGCTCTACGTACTAGTGTGAATGGGTGGTATGTTTTGGTCCAGAAGGCGCAGGTTATTGCCTGTCAGATTTCTCCGGCCGGAGAAATCTGACAGTGATTTGGCTTAGCCTATTGAATGTATGGTTACAAAAAACACACCTGAGAACCTACGTGCCTGGACCAAAACGCTAGCCGAACGCTACGGCATTCGTGCTGGGCAGCGAATGGGCCAGCACTTTTTGGTTGATCGTGGTGTGTTGCAGGCTATTGTGGCTGCGGCCGAGCTGGCGCCTCACACGCCGGTGCTCGAAGTAGGCGGTGGGTTTGGTGTGTTGACGCTGGAACTTTTACGAGCGGGGGCGAAGGTTACCGTAGTTGAGCTCGACCACACCCTGGCTGAAGCACTCCGTAAACTAGCACAAGCTGGCGGGAACCTCACCGTGCTCGAGGGTGATGTTATAAAAATTCCCGATGCTACGCTCGAGCAAGCACTTGCCGCTCAAGCAGGAGGGTTTACCATTGTAGCGAACCTGCCGTACGAAATTTCTGGCGCGTTCCTCAGGCGTTTCTTAGGTGGGCCGTTGCGGCCACAAGCAATGGTGCTCTTGCTCCAGCGTGAGGTCGCTGAGCGCCTGCGAGCAGCCCCAGGGGAAACAAGCTTGCTTTCGCTGTCAGCGCAGCTTGCTTGCAGCCGTGTGGAGATTGTACGGAGTGTGCACCCCCGTTCGTTCTGGCCACCGCCCAAAGTTGAGTCGGCGGTAGTGCGGTTTCACTTACGTACCACAGGGGAGCGAGCAGAGCTTCTCAAGAGCGTGCCAGAGGAAGAATTCTGGCGCGTAGCGCGCATTGGTTTTGCAGCGCGCCGGAAACTACTCAGTAATAACCTAAGCTCCGCTTTTGCAATCGATCGAGCTAACCTGGAGCAGCACTTGGCCGAGGCTAAGCTACCTCCGCTGGCTCGTGCACAAGAACTAAGTCTTGAGCAGTGGGTTGAGCTAGCTCTAGCACTCCGCGGTGTGCACCTCAAGTCTAATAAAACTGTTACGCTGGGAGATGATTTTTGAGTTTGTTTTACTTTGACAAGAGAGCTATTCTGTGATATAATTCTATACATAAGAAATTACAGAGCGTAGTTTGATTTTGCCTGCTTTTAGCCATGGCTGTGAGCAATGGACAAACACCAAGGCTTAACCCTGAACGCCTCAACCTTACCCTTGGGCTGGTGGCCTTACTTGCTCTAGGTTTAGGCCTGTGGCAGATTAGGACACTTATTTACTCGCCGTTCGTGCCGCCAGGTGCTAGCACGACGACGGTAACCCCCAGTGCGAGCAGCGGAGTCGAAGGTACTGACGTGGCAGCACTGAAAGCTAGAGATACTGACGGTGACGGCCTCTCCGACTACGACGAGCTCTACCTCTACCATACCAGCCCCTACCTCAAAGACACTGACTCTGACGGCATAGATGACAAAACCGAGGTACAGAACGGTACTGACCCTACCTGCGCCCAAGGGCAGACCTGCACACCCACTACCCTGAATGGCACCGGCAGCGCTACCCCCGGTTTGGGTGGCACCCAGCCGCCTACCGCTGACCAAATTCGCGCCTTTTTGAAAAACAATGGCGCCACTGACCAGCAGCTCAGTAAGTACGATGACGCTACCCTCCTCAAGCTCTACACGGAAGTTGCCGGTACTACCGCCGTGCCAGCGCCGACCTCGTCAACTACAACTCAACCCGCCACAACCAAGCTCAGCCTAACTCCTGAGCAGAAAGCTAAACTCCTCAGCCTGTCCGGTGCCGAGCTTAGGGCGCTGCTTAAGCAGAGCGGGGTGCCCGAGGCACAGCTTAACCAGTTTGATGACGCTACGCTCCAAGCGCTTGTAAAGCAGGTGGTAAACCAGTAGCACAGTATGGCTGACCCAGCACAGCAAACCGGTAAAGTTAGGCGCGCCTTGGCAGCGCTCCTGTTGGCTGTACTCATAGGCTTTAGTGCTGCTGCACCCAAACCAGCCCAGGCGGTCTTTGGTATTGCTGATACTTCGTTTGATGTTATTGTTGGCAACGTTTGGCAGGCGATAAAGGATGCGGCTACGTTTGCCTGGCAGCACGGGGCCGCGGTGGCATACCGTAACGCGGCACACTACTTCGCTAACCAAGTGGCCTACGATACGGCGGTTTGGATCGGCAGCGGTGGTCAGGGCCAGCAACCTTTGTTTGTTACGGAAGGTCTAGGGCCCTACCTTAAGAACCTTGGCGACGCGACGGCCGGAGAGTTTTTAGACAGCTTTGCGCGAGAAAGCAGCCAGGACAGGACACATCCTGGTAAGTGTGATGTGCCGGTTGACCCTGACTACGATGGCCGGGCTTGTTACAGCGCACAAGACTGCGGTCCCGACGCAAAGTCAAAATCCTGTGTGGGTGTTACTGAAACAAAAGGCACCGGCTTTTTTGGTCAGGGGTTGTGTGCGCCACTGTCAGCCAACGTTAGGCTTAACATTCTCCTGCCGCTGTTTCAGGAGCAGCGCCCCTACCCGCCCGCTTGTACCTTGTCGAAAATCGAACAGAACTGGTCTGCTACCCTCGCTAACCCGCGGCAGTCGCTCCTGGCGTTTAACGCCGTGCTTGACCCACGGCAGAACGACCTCGGTGTGGCGCTGCAACTGCAGCAGAACCTAACCCAAACCACGGCGCAAGCGTCAGAGGTTGGGGCGCTTGAGCAAACGATTAATCGTGGGTTAAAGTCGGTGACTGAACCAATTACCAAAAAAATTAAAACTCCTATCGCGCGCGAAGAAAGGCAGACAACCATTCCTGTTGATTTGTCAACTCAAGATTTTGCAACGGTAACCGGGGATGCCCTAGCCGATACCCTCGGCACGTTTACCAACACGCTAGCCTCTCGCCTCATGAAGCGTCTCATGGAGGGAGACGTGCCAAATCCGAGTGGAACCTTTAATCCTGGCAACAACCCTAGCCTCGCCTTGGGCGGGGTGGAGTACGCCACGCAAGTGGCCAGCAGCCTCAAAACGCCGCAGCTCGTGTTGGGTGAACGTATCGACGTCATCAGCGAGTTTTCCAACTGCCCCGACAACCAAGCCTATGCCGACATCAACAACTGCACTATCGATGGCAGGTTCGCCGACGTGCTGCGCTCGGCCCAGGCGGGCAAGGCGCTTACGGTGCAGGAGGCCATAGACAGCGGGGCTATCAACGGTGGGTGGATTTTTAAGGGTGACCGGCCGCTGTCCGTACGCACCCCCGATGCCTGGTACCTGTCGGACCTTAGGAAGCTGCGGCGGGCGCGTTTTATCCCCGTGGGCTGGGAGTTGGCGGCGCAGAAGTTCCTCGGCACCAGCGTTACCTTGCAACAGGTTATTGGTAATGAAGCTCAGAACTACGGCACTCTGGGTGGGGGCGGATTTAATGATACGTTGAGCCCCTACTACCACCTCATTGATCCCAACTGGGTGCTGAAGGCCCCCGTAGAGCAGTGCCGCACGCAGGGCTATGGTCAGCAGCTCCAGGTGGAAGGCGGTACCCGCCAACAGCAGTGTGTGGACACGCAGAGCTGCGTAGCAGAGAACGCCGACGGCACCTGCCAGGCCTGGGGCTACTGTACCCGTGAGAAGAACACCTGGCGCCTGGGCGGCGACAGCTGCGAGTTCCCGCCAGGCTCAGGCTACTCGCCCTACGCCACCTGCCAAGCCTTCACCAGCCGCGCCGGAGCCCAGGTTACCTACCTGCAGAACTCGCTCACCGGCTACGACGACGGCACCTGCGACGCGAGTTCGGCTGGCTGCCGCTGGTACTCGACAAGCTACAGCCCGGCCGCTCCCACCGCGGCGCGCTACAATGCCGCTGCCCGGGTGTACCTTAAGGCACTCGACAGCATAAGCTGCGACCCCGCCAACGAGGGTTGCCACCAGTTCCTACGGCTTAAGAACGTTGCGCTACCATCTTCCGCCTGCAGCCCGAACGACAGTGCCTGCCTCACCAACGACGTCAAAAACCAGGTAGTTGGTACGCCGGGCGATACCTACGATCAGTATGCTGAGGTGCAAACGCTCACGCTCAAAGAGGCCCCGCCCTACCTCAACTGCTACGACAGCGACCCCACTAACGACTCGCCCCTCTGCCGCAACTACCTTGCGTCTTGCCGGGTCGACGAGGTGGGCTGCAAGCTCTACACCCCGGGCGACGGCAGCCCGGGCGTGCCCGGCATTGCTGGCCAAACCTGTCCCAACGAGTGTGTGGGGTTCAATAGCTACGACCAGCTGCCCACGCCCTTCGAGCCGCAGCCGTACTTCTGCCAGAGCGGCCCCACGGTAGGTGCGGTTTGCCGCGCTGACGCCGACTGTGGTGGCGCCCCCGGCAGCTGCGCCGCTCAGCCCACGGTGAACTTTATCCCGAGCACCGCCCAGCTGTGTTCAGCCCAGGCGGTGGGGTGTGAGGAGTTTACCAACGTTACCAACGAGGGCAAGGAGTACTACAGCGAGCTCAAGGCGTGCGTTACCCCCGGGCACGGTGAGCATACCTTTTACACCTGGGTAGGCTCGAACGTTACGGGCTACCAGCTGAAGACGTGGCTGCTGGTGGCTGAGACCAGCAACCCCAACGCGGCTCCCGCCGTTACCGACAGTTCAGCCACTACTGGCACGTGCCGCGATGCTGATTTTACCGATTTCACCAACGGCACCAACCCCGATTGCAAACAGTTCTACGATGCCACCGGTGCCACGCACTACCGCTACGCCTCCAAAACTATCACCGCGGCCGACACGTGCACCCAGTACCGCAGCACCGCCATTCCCCAGCCCAACTGTGGTAACGGCAACAGCGGAGTGTGGGATAGCCGCTTGAGCGCCTGCGTTTTTAGTGCCATTCCGCAAGAGGGCAGGAGCTGCAGCGCCAGCGAGGTCAGCTGCCACGAGTACCGTGGCCCCACGGCGAGCAACGTTCGCTTGGTGTTCCCGGTTTTGACCTTCGGCGACAGCGAGACCGGCGTGTCTGCTGACACCTCGCCAACTGGCGGCTTCACCCCGGGCAGTACCTCCACCGAGTCGGTGTCCGCCTTCGGGCACTCGCTCCTCACCGGCCCCGCCCCCAGTACTATTAGTAAAGATATTTCCGGTAAGCTTACACCCGGTAAGCAGTACACCTTGAGCTTCTGGGCGAAGACCGCCACGGTAGCCTCGAGCGGTATTAGCGCCAGCTTCACTACCACGCCAGCGGTTAGCCTGGGCACGGTGAACAATGTTAAGAACGATTGGCAGGTCTACACGCTGGGGCCGGTGCAGCTCGGCTCAACGGCCCTGCCTACCAGCGTGAACCTGGTTATGTCTAGTCCAGCGCAGTTCTACCTTGACAACGTTGCCTTAAGGGAAATTGGTGACACGTTCTTCGTGCGCAAGGGTAGCTGGCAGACGCCGACCACCTGCCAGGCCTCCAAGGACCTGCGCTGTGCCGCCTACACCGATAGCACCAACACCGCGGTAGCTCTTACCAGCTTTAGCAAGGTGTGTAAGCTTGCGTCGGTGGGCTGTGAGGCGTTAGTTGATACGCAGAACTCTAGTTCGCCTCAAGCCACTACCGCTACTGCCCCCGGCCAGAGCCTAACCACCCCGGCCGACACCGTGGTGTACCGCGTGTACGACCCTGCCAAAGCCTGTACGGCCACGGCCAAGGCATGTATGCGCGTAGGCCAGCCTAACCTCGACGCCGCAGGCAGCGTGACCGATTGGTCCGACAAGTTTGTGCGCTTAGACCCCGATACCCTAGACAGCGCCAACCCGGCGAGCCCGCTGTGCGCTCGTTCACAGGATATGTGCGAGGAGTTCCAGGACGCCAGTGGCGCCACCCACTACTTCAAAGATCCAGGCAACGGCACCTGCGAGTACAAGCAGGTTGATACGCTCCACGGTTACGACTGGTACCAGAAAGGGTCGAGCGAGCTCTGCAACCTACTCACCAACCCCAGTTTTGAAAAGTTTAATGATGCTGGTAGCAATGCGCTAGCGCTCGGCGATTTTGAAACTGGCGCCGCCGGTGACCCCGTACCCGCTCCCTGGGCAACCTCAAGTGGTAGCTGGGCCATTGCCACACTCGAGCACTACGAAGGTATGCGGAGCGCGGCCACTACGTTTGCGGGCGGAACCGACAGCTTAACCCAAACGTTTGCCGCCACGCCAGGCCAAACCGACACTGCCCGTGCCTGGGTGAAAGCCTCTGCCCACCTCAGGCGGACCTTGAGGGTTACGGGCTGCGGCGTCAACGTGGCTGACTATACGGAAGAGTCGGGCGTGTGGGAAAAACTCCAGGTTACCTTTACTCCCACGTCACGGAGCTGCAGCTTGGCGCTTACCACCACGCCGGGCGCGGACAGTAGCGGCACAGCCTACTACGACAGCGTCAGCGTGAACTTGGCTGATGTTTTCCCTGGCTGGCAGCGCAACGGTGGCACCGGACCCTCTGACCCACCGCTCCCAACCTTCACCGTCCACGAGCCGGCCGCTGGGCAGTACTGGGGTGGCACAGTCTTAGAGGCGCAGAGCACTGACCAAATTTACTCCGGGGTCTGGAGTGATAACGTGGCTCTGACCCCGCTGCCCAAGACTCGCTACTTCACCATGACAGCGCACGTCTACGTGCCGGACATTCCGCGCAATAGCAACATGCTTACCTGGTGGTTTAGCCCACACGCTACTCCGGCCACCGGCTGTTCGACGCGGCCTTCAACCGGTAAGTTCACCTGCAACTTTTCTGATTTCCAACCTGATAGCGATTACACCGTCAGCCCAACCGACAAAGGCACCTGGCTCACCAAGCATGCCCTGCTAGCCGTGGACCCTTACGTGACCACGTTGTCAGTCGGTATCTACACCAACATTGGTGACGCCACGAACACCTGTACCTCGGCTACCTGCCGCGCTGGCCAGGTGGTCTACATTGACCAGGTAACCCTGACCGAGGCGGTAAGTGCCCCAGCTTACAGCTGCCCCGTAGACCAGGTGAGCTGCAAAGCCTTCCGCGACCCCGTGCTCACCAAGCAAACGTACTACTACCTTGACAACGCGAAGCTCGACCGCACCTCCTGTTCGGGCCGCGTGGGGGAGAAAGATGGCTGCCTGCTCTTTACTGACCTGGCTAACCCGCAGCTTAGTTGGAACGCGGCGGCCACCTACGCGGCCAGCGATGCCAAAGCCAGCACGCCCGTTGCACCCGTAGCCTCTGCCACTAACGATAGTAACACCATCCTCAAGGTGTCTCGGGACCGCGTCTGCAGCGAGTGGCTCGCCTGCCAGAGCGAGAGCACCGCCTTTGTCAACGGCAAGGCCACCTCAGTCTGCTACGCGCTGGGGCGGTGTAATGCCTGGGGCAAGGCGGGGGCCAACTCGTGTGGTAGCTGGTTGAACCCGGCGCCCAACCCTGTTCCCCTGAGCAGTGCGGTGTACCAGAACCGTGCCACCGACTGGAGCGGGCAGGAGTACTCGGGCTACGCCATTCCGAACGTTTACCCCATTGACCAGCTCACCCAAAAGAACTACTCTAGCAACCCAGCGAGGCCCGACGTCAGGCTCACCTACATCAACGCCGCCGTCAAACGCTGCAACGGCACCGGCGACCCCTGCAACAACCAGGCCGTCGGCAGCAAGTGTACCGACGGCACCATCTGTCAGTACGAGGACAAGGGGCTCACCGGCGCGGGGCCCTTGGACGCCAGCGGTGCACTTTCCACGAGCGCCACCGCGCTCAAAGCTTGCCGCGTGTACCCCGAAGCTAACTCGCCCTTCCCCGATTCGGTGGTCAAAGATTGGCGGCCGTCGTGTGATCAGCCTGGCACAGCCTCGTGCGATCCGCAAAAAACTATAGGCACCATTCAGCTGGCCAAGACCAAAGAAACGGGCTACAAAGATGCCGCCACCTGCCAGCCGGGTGAAGACTGTGAGTGCTTCTACCAGCGAGCTTCCTACACCAACGGCGATACCCTGTTCTATGGGCTTAGCAGCACTCCCGCCCCGCGCTACGCTATTGACGGTAGCACGGCTAAGCTCAACCGGAGTGATTCCCTGCTCGGGCTCAGGGGCTACTGCCTGGAAAAAGACACCTCACGGCTGGTGAACGGCACCGGCGCCGACTCGACCAACGCCTGCCTCACCTGGATGCCAGTTGACGTGGTGTCGGGTGACGTGTCTATCTACGACTACGCTCCTGAGGCAGGCTACCAAAGCCCGGGCGGCGAAACCTACTACTGCAGCCTGGCCGCGGGTAGCGCGAGCTACAAGGTCACTGCTTCCAACACCGGCCGCACCATCCAAACTAGCTACCCCTGCGGTGGCAGTGGTGATACTGTTTGCCAGACTACCAATTCAGTTGCCGGTGGTGTCGACAACCAGGTAGGCTTTAGTTTGTCTACTGGCGACTTTGACCAAGCTGTTGGTGGCACAGGGGCCATAGCTGCTATGGACATTATCGTAACCCTCAATGGTACTACCGTGACACCAGGTGGCATGCACCTTGATCGGACCACTACCGCGGCCACGTGGCACTGGGGTAGTGGCCAGGCGCCTATCAATAAGTGCAACTCTATTGCGGGAGCAGACTATGAGCACTGTGGTACTGCCAGCGTTGATTGGAGCAAAGTTAAACCTAGCGACGGGGCCTTTATTACGGTTGCTATCTATGACCCTGATAGCGGCGGCCAGCATTACTCGGTCGCCATTCAGTACTACCTGAGCGAAGTCTGCACCCAGAGTGTCCAGGTATCGAGTGGTTTGAGCAGTAAAGCCTGGACCAACCGTGTACTGGGGGCCTCAGGCTACCAGGTAGAGCCTACCACTGATCTGGGGTTTGTGAGCAACCGCAGCTTTAGCCCGTACGGTCGGTTTATTGGTACACCGAGCGGGCTCTTGGTGGTAAGTGACCAACCGGGGCTTGGTATTGCTCAGGGCACCACGGTGAGCACGCCCTATGCCTGCTCAGGCACCTGCGGCGGCGCCGCCAAACCAGGCATGTGCTTGCAGGGTACCCTGAACGGCGCTGACACCCTGGGCACTGCCTGCGCCAGCTCGGCGGAGTGTGGCACGAGTGGTATCTGCACGGGTTACTTCAGTGGTACCTGCCGCGTCAGCACACCTGGCCAAGCCGCGCCAGCGTGCATCACGGCTGCCGATTGCGGCCCGGGCGGTGTGTGTGAAAACTACCGCAGCATGGCTGGTAACAGCGCCACCGCGGGCAGGAGTAGCGTGCGCAAGCTGTTTGCGAAAGAGTACGGCAGCGTGCAGCAGTGGTCGGGGACGGCCTGGACCAACGGATCGGCTGGGCAAGACGTTAGTGGCAGTACTTTGGGTAGCTTGGCTTCAAACGTGCCGGCCGCGCCGGCCCTAAAACAGGTGGTGTTTGATTCGGTGACCAAGCTCGCCTCCCAGGGGAACGGCGGCTTTACCCTGCAAACTGCGAGTGGCAACTTTACGAGCGGCAACGTGGTGCTCAGCTCGCCAGCGCCGGTCACCAGCCTGTTCTACGCCTACAACCCGAACGGCGAGCAAATGCCCCTCACGCAGGTGCGGGTTGATTGGGATACCATTAAGCATACACTCCCGCTCTCAGGCGCCGAAGGTAAGTACAAAAACCACAAGCACCTGTGTGAATCGGCTACCACACCTATGTGTATCGACTCTGCCCACTTTGGCCAGCCCTGCACCAGCGATTTGCAGTGCGCCGGGAACATAAAGACGTGTAGTGACACTGGAGCGACCTGTAACAGTACCAGTGACTGTACCAGCCCCGCCACCTGTAACAGTGTAACAAGTTGTGACCTCAACCATGCTAACCCCCGCTACACCTTTGGTGATGCTACCCAGGCCTGCGTAGACGACAGCCAAGGTCGGCAGGGCTACTTTGCCTTTACGCGCGTCTACACCTGCAGCACCTCGAGCGCCAACTACGATACCGCCCTCAAAGCCTGCACCTTTACCCCGGCGGTGTTTGTGGAAGACAACTGGGAGTGGTGCGCCAATGGTACGTGGGGTGGTGCCTGTGATCCAACTAGCGCTAACAGTTGGGTTAAGTTCCCTGGTCAGGTAGTGGTCCGCCCGTAGAATGCGCTAGCAGGTAGCTGGTGGTTAGCTCGGTTGTTTCGCCACCACCTGATTTTATTATTTTCAGTTGGTACTAACTAGCTATGGCTTAACCGCCGCCGCGCTGACTGAAAGTTTATGGTGATGGCCGTGGCAGCTTGTGTTTTGGTTGCAGAAAGGTAAAATTTATGTTATAATAGGTATACTTATTTTCAGGCAATAGTGCTATCATCACTCTAGAGATTTGGCCAAAATTAAAGGATTTTCGTTTAGAACAGTTTTAAGGAATTTCATGGCTTCACAAGCAGAGCCAAAGCAATTTTCCCCTCGTCGAAGGCACTGGGGCTACCTGCTGCCCCTGGGAGCTATCGTGTGTTTGGCCGTACTACTGCCGCAGCCGGTGCGGGCGGGCATTGGTGATGACATCGCCAGCTTTTTCGCCTGGGTGTTTTTTGGTTTTGCTACCGTGGTGGGCTGGGTGCTTACTACGTTTGTAGGCATTTTGGTGCAGATTGTGCAGTACAACGACTTTGTCAACGCACCGGCAGTGGTGAAGGGCTGGGTAGTGGTACGAGATGTGACCAACATGTTCTTTATTGTCATTCTGCTCCTGCTGGCGTTCGGCAGTGTGTTCCGCATCGAGGACTACACCTACAAGCACCACCTGAGCAAGCTTTTGCTTATGGCTGTGCTGGTGAATTTTTCTAAGTCTATTGCCGGGTTCTTTATTGACTTTGCCCAGGTGGTCATGCTGACCTTTGTGAACGGGTTCAAAGATGCCGCCGCCGGTAACTTTTTGACCGGGTTGCACATTAAGGAAATGTACAGCATCGCCGAAAAAACAGCCGAAGGGGCGGGACAGAGTCCAGCTGGACTTACCTACCTGGCCGCGGCGGCCCTGGCGCTCATTACCATTTCCATAGCGACCATAGTGGTCGGGGTGTACATTGTGGTACTCACCATGCGCATTGTGATGCTGTGGATTTTAATTGTGCTTTCGCCCCTGGCGTACCTCTTGTCTGCCTTCCCGGGCAATGCCAAGGAGTGGTCTGGCAAGTGGTGGGATTTTTTTGGCAAGTACGTCACCAGTGGGCCCATTTTAGCTTTTTTCCTGTGGCTCTCTCTAGCAGTGATGCAAGCAGGCAATGGCGCCGTGGGCGATTTTGTAGAGCAGCACAGTGTTAATTTTACCGACATTCCTGGCGCTACCATTACCGGCATTGGCCAGTCCACCGTACTGCTCTCGTTCATCATCAGCATAGCCATGCTGATGGGTGGTTTATGGATAACCCAGCAGCTCGGGATAGCGGGCGGGCACCTGGCCGGGGCGGCCTTTAGCGGCATTCAAAAGGCTGGTAGCAAAGTTGGTAAGGGTGTTGGCAAAGGGGCGTTTCGGGCGGCTACGTACCTGCCGCGAGAGTACGGCAAGCGCGTGGGGTATGGGGCAGCCGATTTAGCTCTGGCTGGGTTGGGGCGCGTACCTGGGATGAGCGGCGCGCTAGTCACCCGCGCTAAGCTACGAGCGAAACGTGAGTATGGCGAGGAAAAGGAAAAGCGCTACCTAAGCTATATGGGAGATAACGATCGCGAGTTGCTCATTCGACGCTCCATGCGTTTACCCGCACTGCGCACCGAAAAGGGCCGCGCCCTATCTAAGAATGTTAGAGAGCAGCAGCTTAAGACCTTGAAGTCCCTCACCTCACCCGAGGCGCGGAAGCTCATGCGGAGTGGTGTGGCCGCCACCGACCCCCGTGTACTGGCAGCTAACCAGCAGTACAACAGTCAGTTTATTGAGCAAATACGGCGAGATGCGGGACACAATATCGATGATACTAATACTGATATCTACCGAGACCAGGAGCTCGGTGATAAAGTGGAGAAATTCCTGAAGCGAAACCCGCATATGATTGCCCCAGCTTTGACGCGTACGGTGACCGTGGGGCCTGGTCGTGGAGCCAGCTTAGGTAGTCAGCGTACCTACACCATCAATAACTTAAAGAATAGTGAAATTGCTGACCTAGGAGCTTCCGCGGTTCGCAACCAACCATTTATGAACCAGTTGTTAGACAGATCAGTCCAGGAACTGCGAGGTCGTGAGGTAAGACGTTTGTCCGCCGCTCGCCAGATGTTAGCAGCAGGTCTAGGAAATGTTGAGGGCTTTACTCATGCTGGTGCTGTTGTACACGCTCGTTCTTCCTTTCACCGGGAGGCATTTAATGGTATTCACCAGCTCCGGGGGGTTTCTACGCAGCACAGTCAGCTTGTGAACCAGGCATTTCAAAACTGGCAAGGGGCGGCCCCACCCGGGTCGAAGGCTCGCGATCCACGCGTGCTGGAGGGGTACCTATCATCTACCCGTTTTGGTGGGGCTGATGTTAACCGGGAAAAGCTTGGGCGCACACGCGAGCTGGTGGAGCGGTATGGGCTGGACCACCTTGAAGATAGTGAAGAGTATAAGGCGAAGCCTGACCAGTACTACAGCCAGCAAGCTTACCAAGAATCGGCACACGCTCTAGCGGATAGTCAGATCAAGCGGCCTGAGAACTTTGATCTTGAGGCCACGAGCGGCGTGCGCGGGACAATTCGTAAGTCCGAGCAGGCTAGCAAGGAGGGCCACGAGCTTGGTGAGGCTCGCGTGGCCACTGACTTTGAACAGCTTGGTTTGGAAGGTCGTCGGGCTGGGGCCGTACGCGGTGCCGCTAAAGACCAGCTCCTAGCTAAGCTGATGGAATTCCTTAGAGCCCAGGGAGAGTACTCTGCGGCCGAGCTCCAGCAGTTTGAGCAAGCAGTGCAGCAGGCTAGCCAGCTGACGCTCCTCAACAAGGGCCGCACGCTCGGCGAGGCCAAGCACCTGCTGGTGCACGAACGCGCTCACGCCGTCGGCGACACGCACCCCGAAGCCGTGCAGCAGCTGTGGCAGACGGTACCCGCCGACCTTAAGGAGCAGTACCGGCGGAAAATTCGAGAGTTTGAGAATGATCCTGCCCTGAGCGAAGACGACATTGCCCACGAGTACTGGGCCGAGGGTATTGCCAACGAAACCAGGTGGCATGATGCCTCGAGCAACATTCGCCTGACCGAGGGTGGGCGCCAGCTTATGGCGCAGCTCGGTGGCGCAGAGGAGCTGGTGACCAGCGACAAGCTGACAGCCGCACCCAGCGGTTTAACGCGCCCGCCAACGACGGTGGAACCTGAACAGGTGGCCGCGGCGTTAGCCTCGACTGACCCTACCGTCAGCGCGGCTGACCCGGCGTTGCTCAGTGCTTTGGAGCGCCTAACCCAGGGGCTTGAGGGTTTGAACACTGGGCTCAGTACGCTGTCGGTTTTTGGCGATGAGGCAGAGCATTTGAATCGGGCGCTGCAGGCCTTTACAACGGCTTCAAAAACCAGTGGCCATGAGATTGTGCGCCGACTAAAGATGAACGACGAAACCTACCGCCTTTCAACCAAGAAGCTCAAAGACATTCTGAACCGTTACCAGGTACCAGCCATGGCACCTGCCACACCCGAAGCCAGCTCTGGTGAAGGTGGTACGGCGAGCGCCCCAGCCTAACTCGAGCCTGCACTGATTCTATGAGTAAAGCTTTACTCCTGGCCCAAATCGGTACACTGCTGTATGACCCCCACATTCAGCCAGCCGAGCGTTTACGCTTGGAGCCGCTGCTGCCGCAGATGTCCGAGCCAGATTTAGCGGCCCTGCAGCAGGCCCTGCAGCAGAGTACGGGGGCACTGGCTGACACCGAGGAGTTATTCTATGATGTCCGCCAGCATGGCGAAGCAGCACTCGACTGGGAACAGGTGCTGGGCCAGGACGCCCGGGCGCATCCGTTTTTTGATCTAACGCTTGAGAACTTAGCAGCAGCGCTGCGCCTCCACCTGGTTGACTACGTGGAGCGGGGCGTAGATTTGAAGCGTGAGCTTGAGCTCTACTATCGCAGCCAAGAGGACATTGTTAAGTTTGACGGCGAACAGACTATACAAACTTATGATTATGCCGCCATTCGAGAGGTGGCGCTAGGTGCCGTGCGCGCCTGTCAGCAGCGCCTTTCCCGGGAGCCGGCTAGCCTCGCCGTGCAGGTACTAGTGCAGCGCTATGACACAGCATATTCGGCAGCTCAGGTTAAACGGGCCGGTATTGAGGAGGCGAGTTTTATTGATCAGCAGCGTCTCCCCAGCGACGCCAGGGCGATAGCCCGTACGGTGCTCGCGTTCTACGACTACGTAGTCTACAGCGGAACGGTGATGCTATCGGAGCAGGAGCGGCAGCTGGTAGTGGCGAAGACGACAGAGGTTGATGAGGGCGCAGAGCTAGGGGAACCTACCGCCTCGGCCAGTCAGCCCCCTCCTCCGCTGCCGCCCACGGTTCAATTGTCTCCGCCCCCAGCCACACCCAGGGCCGTAGTACCTACACCAAGCGCAGTTCGGCCACAGCCGCGTACCGTCAGCTCGGCTAGCGGCACACCACTGCCACCAGGTGTACCCGACGTACTTAAGATGGGCGAACCAGCTTTTTTCTTTGACCTTAGTGATGAGCGCGAGGCTGACCAGTTCCGCCAGGCTAGCCCCCCGTGGGGGACCGCAGGTAACCTTGAGCAGCAGCTCAGGGCGTTGGCTGACCAGGTTATCACGGCCAATAAGTTCAGCTTCAAGGAAGAGGTTTCGAAGCGGCGGTTCGTGAACCTATTTGTGTCGCGCCTCAAAGACGTGCGCAGCGTGGTGGATGCCCGTGAGCTACTCTTGAAGCCGGTAGCCTCGGGCGGGTTAGGACTAGCGCCTGACAAAGCTGAGCAGGTGATTACAATCATCGAGCGTGCCAAGCAAGAGTTGGCAGCCCACCCCCTGCCCGCCACCCCGTTGGCTAGCCTGCCGGTGGTGGTCCCGCCAGCTCCCGCTGCGCTGCCGGCTGGCCCAGTCATGCCAAGGTCAGAGGTGCCTGGTAGCCCGTCGGGTGCTGTGTCACCCGCGACGTTGTCAGACTGGCGTACTGAGATGCTGGAGGAAATAGCGCGGTTAGCTCCTGAGGTGCCGCCAGCTACGGCCGGTAAACGTGAGTTGCCGCCCAGGCCCCAGGCCGAGCGCCCCCAGGTTATGGACGTCAAAGCTCCACCCCGAACTCTCGGACCCCTGGAGGAGCTTAAGACCTTAAGCCTCACCGATTTTCGCCGACTCGACCCCTCGCCCGTGGAAGCGCTGGCGCACATACGCGCCAAAATAGATTTGATTGGTGAGGCCTCGGTTACCAGGCGCCTGCAAGCTATCCGCGCCTGGCAGGCGGCGCCGCTGTACCAGCTCTACCTTATGGTCGGGCGTGAGTGCATCGAGCAGGGGAAGGTGGTAGCCCAGGTGGCGGCTGACCGTGAGGCGCGCGGCGAGCCAACGCTGAGCGAGGCTGAGTTCGATGCCATTGTCGATTTCAACACTAAGCTACGCTTCTAGTGTATGGAGCAGTTCGTGGTACCACAGTTTATAGATGTAGAGGATAAAATCATCGGACCTCTAACGGTGCGGCAGTTTATCATTATTATGGTGGTAGGCTTCTTCGTCTTCCTCGAGTTTCGGCTGGCCACGCTGGGTTTCTTTATTGTGGAAGCTGTGCTGAGCCTAGCAATTGGTGGGCTGTTCGCTTTTGGTAAGTTCAACGGCATGCCGTTCCACTACTTTTTAGTGAACCTAGTGCAAACGCTCCGACGCCCTAAGCTGAGGGTGTGGCAACGCACTATTAGTACCTCGGACGTTGAGGAAGCGGTGCACCCGCCGGCTGAACTCGTGCGCGCCACGCCGCCGGCGCCAGCTAAGCCACTGCTCCAGGAGTCACGACTGCAGCAGCTGACGCTACAAGTTGATACCGGTGGTTCCTACCACCCCGAAGAAGAGCCTAAGTAAATTACCCCACTACCAAACGCCCGTAGTAACGCTGCGGCGTGGTATACTTACCCGGTAGCCTCCTCACCTCGTTCTCATGGCAAAAAAAGGTAAAGCCAAACCCAAGAAACCAAAGGCCGGTCCGCCCACCAGCTCGTACCTCGAGATTGCTGAAATTCACGATAACTGCGTGGTCATGAAAGACGGCACGCTCAGGGCCCTGTTCTTGTGCTCGTCGGTGAACTTTGCCCTGAAGAGCGAGGACGAGCAGAACGCCACCATTCAGGCCTACGTGAGCTTTTTGAACTCACTCGATGCCCCGCTCCAAATTGTGGTGCAATCGCGCAAGCTTAACATCGACGGCTACCTCAGTAAGCTCGAAGCTATGGAGAAGAGCCAGGTGAACGAGCTCCTGCGAGTGCAAACCTCGGAGTACCTGGCCTACATTCGTGAGCTCATTAGCTTAGGCGACATCATGACCAAGCGGTTCTACGTCGTCGTGACCTACGACCACCGGTCAGACAAGCGCCGTAGCTTCTGGCGCCGCTTGCTCTCTGTTTTCACGGCGGCAGCCAGCATCAAACTGTCGCGCGACGAGTTTGCCCGCTACGCCGAGGCGCTGGAGCGCCGCGCCGGCTACATCGTGTCTGGCCTGACCTCCATGGGCCTCAAAGTTGCCAGGCTCGACACCCAAGGCCTGATAGAGCTCTACTACACTACCTACAACCCCGAGCTTAGGGAGCGCCAGAAGCTGGTTGAGCTCGACAAGCTCCAGGTAGGTGCCAGCTAAGCGTACCGTACGTATGGCCATTACTGCCCGACAAGCTAGCGCTGAGCTGCAGCGTCCGGTGAGCACCCTGCCCCAGCCGGAAGAGCTTCCGCCCGCCAGCGAAAAAGAACTGCTGGAGGCCGAGCGCCTGCTCCGCGAAGGTTCGGTCAGGGTTCGTGATATCATCGCCCCCGCCAGCTTAAAGGTTACCCCCGATCACCTTGAGCTCAATGGGCTCTGGCTCCGGACGCTCTTCGTTATGACCTACCCCCGTTACATTTCGGTGGGCTGGTTTGCGCCCATTATCAACCTCAACGCCACCTTAGACGTCAGTATGTTCTTCTACATGGTACCGTCGGAGATAATTTTGAAGCAGCTCAGGAACCGGGTGGGTGGCATTGAGGCGCAAATTGTAGCCGACCACGAAAAGGGTGCCCCCCGTGACCCTATTCGCGAAACCGCGCTTCGTGACATCGAGCAGCTCAGGGATTCGCTCACCCAGGGCACCGAGCGCTTTTTCCAGGTGGCCCTCTACGTCACGCTCTACGCTAAGGACAAGACCGAGCTCGACAAGCTGACGGAGGAGGTGGAGTCTATCTTCGGCTCCAAGCTGGTGTACTCCCGCCGGGCGCTCTGGCAAACTGAACAAGGGTTCAACTCCACGCTACCGCAAGCCACCGACGACCTGCAGATCTACTTCAACATGAACACCAGCCCGGCGGCTTCGAGCTTCCCCTTTATTTCCTCCGAGCTCACCTCGGACAGCGGCATTCTCTACGGCATCAACCGGCACAACAACTCACTCATTCTGTTTGACCGTTTTAGCTTGCAGAACGCCAACATGAGCGTGTTCGCCACGAGTGGCGCCGGTAAGAGCTACGCTGTGAAGCTCGAGGTGCTCAGGAGCCTCATGATGGGGACCGACGTTATCATCATCGACCCTGAAATGGAGTACAAGCACCTCAGTGAGGCGGTCGGAGGTGCTTACGTTAACATCTCGTTGAATTCAGAGTCTAAGATAAATCCGTTTGACCTGCCGCGACCAGTGGGTGACGTGAACACTGGTGACATTATCCGCTCGGCTGTGA
This sequence comes from uncultured Gammaproteobacteria bacterium, assembly GCA_964453605.1. Lineage (GTDB taxonomy): Bacteria > Patescibacteriota > Patescibacteriia > Veblenbacterales > UBA10138 > CAYVOI01. The sequence goes on from CAYVOI010000001.1 coordinate 105,938, forward strand.
TAACCCTGAAAGGCCTGATGCGCTTAATGCTCGGGAGCTTAACCCACGTAGAGGATTCGCTTATCGACCGGGCACTCCTTGAAACCTACGCCAAGAAAGACATTACCCCGGCATCGGACCTCTCTAAAGTTGAAGCGCCGGTGATGGCCGACTTCCAGGAAGTGTTAGGTGGTATGCAGGGCGGTGAAGATTTGGCGCTCCGTTTGAAAAAGTACACCGAGGGTACGTTCGCTGGCCTCTTCAACAGCCCTACGAATGTTGACGTCAAAAACCAGTTGGTGGTGTTCTCAGTCAGGGACTTGGAAGATGAGCTCAGGCCCATCGCTATCTACACCATTGTGAACTACATTTGGAACGTGGTGCGGAGTGAGCTCAAGAAACGCTTACTCGTTATTGATGAGGCGTGGTGGCTGATGCAGAACGAGGACAGCGCTAAGTTCATTTTCGCGCTCGTGAAGCGCTGCCGTAAGTACTACCTCGGGGTGACCACCATTACGCAAGACGTTAACGACTTCTTAACCAGCCCTTATGGCCAGGCTATTGTGAACAACTCGGCGTTGCAGCTCTTGCTCAAGCAGTCACCCGCTGGCATAGACCTGGTGGTAAAAACGTTCCTCCTCACCGAGGGCGAAAAGTACTTGCTCCTCGAGTGCGGCGTAGGTGAGGGCATTTTCTTTGCCGGCTCCAAGCACGCGGCTATTAAGGTGGTGGCCTCCTACACCGAGGACCAGCTCATAACGAGCGACCCCCGGCAGCTCCTCGAAATTGAACAGGCCAAGAAAGAGTTTGAGGCCAGCCTCAAAGAACCGGACATTGGTTAACGTAATTTCCCCCGTACCCTATGTGGCGAAAGATAGTGCCCCTAGCCGTTGGTGTACTCGTGGTGGCCGCGGCCGCCTGGTACTGGTTTGTGTACCTGGCGCCTGCTCCGGTGCAGCCTACAAATCCAGGCACAGCCAGCCAGGCCGTGAACCAACCAGGCCCTACACCTAGTACTAACCAGCCAGCCCAGGTTCAACCCGAACCGGTTGATCCAACCTTAGGGTGGCGTGTGCTAGCTCAGAACTTTGCTGAGCGCTACGGCAGCTACTCTACCGATCTGCCGTTCCAGAACCTTAAGACCTTGAGCTCGCTGGTCACACCCGCCTTTCAAGAACGTCTCAGCGCTCAGGTGGCAGGCGGTTCCACGGGCCCAGGGTTTTACAGCGTAACTACGCGAGCACTCATGGCAGAGAACCAAGCAGGTGGTACTGAGGGTATGACGGTAAACGTTTCCACCCAGCGCAGCGAACGCTTTAGCCGTGACGGTGCACCGCAGGTTTCGTACGCTGTGCTCCAGGTAGAGCTCAAACAGGTCAGCGGTACCTGGTTGGTAGATTCAGCTGCTTGGCAGAAGAAGTAACTATTTTTCTTAGGTTATATTCTAATATTCCTAGGAACATTGGAGTAATGGTATACTGTATTTATGCAGAGCTACCGAAGTCTTGAGCGTCTGGTGAGAGGGTTCGCCAGTCATCGTCGAATTGAGATTATGGTGCTGCTGGGACGTGGGCTGGCGCTTACGGTGTTCGATGTGGCCGATAGGCTACGTATCAATTTTCGTACTGCCTCGGAACACCTGCGCCGTTTGTACACCGCCGGATTAGTCGGCAAGCGTAATCGTGGCGCGGCGGTAGAACATACGCTCACCGAGCAGGGGAGAGTTATTCTAAAGTTCCTAAGAACATTGGAATAAGGTTTTTGAGATTGTATGGCTGAGCAGGTACAAGCAGACACAACTGAAGACCTGGTTGAGCAAGCGCCGGCAGAGAGCGTTGAGCAACGTAATGAGCGTGAGCTCACGGAAACCCGCGCTAAGGCCAGCGTATTAGAGCGCGCACTTAAACTTGAGACAACGGGCGTCGACTCGCTCGACCAAGCAGCTAATAAAACTTCGCAGCAGTGGCTTGATGACACCAAGCTGGCGCTGCTGCCGCTGTTCTACCTCTACCTGCCGCTCTTGGCCATTTTTGTGATAGTCGTGATTGAGCTCATGCTACCACTGTGGCGCAGCTCGTGGACTCTCCCTCTCTGGCGCAAGGTGGTGTACTGGGTCTACATTGTACTGTTTGTATTCCTGACCATAACAATCCTCGGGGCCCTGGCCTACCTCTACAAGCACCCCGACAAGTTTTGCACCTTGGTGTTGGACGGTACGTGGTGGGGGGCCGTGCCTGGGGTTAAGCAGGCCGGGTGCAGTGTTTTTGGTTGGTTGTTCAATTTGTTCAAGCCCGGCTAGGAATTTTTGAGCTGAGCGGGTATGATTAAGCTATGAGGCAACGTTTGAGCGCAGCTGTGGTCGGTAGCATAGCCCTGGGGCTGTTCTCGGCAGCACTCTTAGCACCAGCGCCGGCTGGCGCCGTTTCATGCCAGTGTTTTGAGGCAGCAGCAGATACCCAGAGTAACGTTGCGGTACCTATTAATGGTGGTAACCCCTACTGTGCCCAGGTTACCTCGATTACTGATTGTAGTCCGAAACATTTCGGTTTGCAGTCACAGCGGATTGAATCCACTAGCGATTTTGGCTTTGGTACTACCTATACGACCTCCTGTCTTAGCTACCGCGATAATGCCTGCAAAATACTGGTGGGGAGCGTCGCTGACCCCCGTTCAATATTCAACCCCTGTTGGACCAAAGACCAGTGCCAGGCTGCGGATGGTGATTTTGATGACAGTGGCAAAGACTCTCCGAGCTGTGAACCGTTTGCGGGTCAGCCAACGGCCCGGTGCTTTGTGAAACCACCACTCATTAAACTGCAAATCCCTATCCCTGGGCTGGGGGACACGGTTCAGGGCGGGTTCCCTGAGTACCTAGCCGCGTTCTATAAGTTTTTTGTGGCTCTTCTCGCCGTAGCTTCTGTAGTCATGGTGATGTGGGGTGGGTTCAAGCGCATTATGGCCGTAGGCAGCCCGGAAAAAATAAAAGACGCCAACGACGCCATAGCCGGTGCTATCACCGGTTTGGTTCTCGTGCTCATTTCTTACTCACTGCTGGCGCTCCTTAACCCACGGCTGGTTACCTCTACCAGGCTTACCTTGGACAAGGTAAAAACGCAACTGTTCGGTAACTGGTGCCCCGCTACTGACCCGACAAACAAAAACATACAGTACCAGTGTGGCGATAAGGCTACCATAGAGGGTCAAGCCTGTGTGGGGAGCGCGTGTCCCATAAGCGGTACGGGCTGCTACAAGGTGAGTGATTCCGGGGGAGTTGATAGTACGGGCCGCTTTACTGACTACCAGTGCTTAACGCCAGAAGACGCTTGCAATAGCGTACTACGAGGTACGGCGCTGAGAATTCATGGTGCCAAAGATAACTATAGCGGCTACCAGGCGGTTTGCAGCAGCTTTAACCGCTCTATCGCAGGTCAGCAGTATTTGTGTCTATGGCAAGGTGGGGCGGAAAAATGCCAGTGGTATACACCTGCCAATATCGCGCAGGTGTGTGCTGATCATTCAGGTTGCTCGGCATTCAGTGCCGGTGGTAATTTGAAGGGTTTTTGTACATTTGATTTGTGTAATCGGGGCTGTAAGATTGATGGAGCTGCTTGTAAACCCTAGTCTATGTTCGCAAACCTTGATCGCAAGAAAGTCTTGTTGGTAGCTGGCGTAGCGCTGGCGGTAGCAGTTCTGGTTTGGCTGGTGCTTAGGCTCTTAGCTAAACCACAACCCCCGCAGCCGCCCGTGAACCAGAACCTCAACCGCCCGGTGAACTTTCCGGTTGGTGTGAACGGCAACCTGAACGTTAGCCCAATCGGTGGCACCAACTTGCCGCTCGCTAACGGTAATGTGAATGTACCTGGTGGACCTGGCGGTAGCCCGGTAGCTAGCGGCGGGCCTACGGCTACGGCGGCTATTACCTCCGGCCCGGCGCTGGCCCCCACCGCTGGCGCGGCTGGCTCCGTACGCTACTACAACCCCACCGATGGTAAGTTCTACGAACTTCTGGGCGGTACCGCGCATACCTTGAGCGACGCTTCGTACCCTGAGGCACAAAACATTACCTGGTCGCCACAGAAGAGCAGTGCTATTCTAGAGTTTCCCGATGGCGCTAAGGTGCTGTACGATTTTGACAAACACAAGCAGTTCACCTTACCCAAAGAAATGACCGAGTTTTCCTTTGCACCCGACGGACAGAAAATCGCTGGTAAGTACCTGGGTACCAACCCAGCTAACAACTGGATAACAACGGTGAACCCCGACGGCTCCGGCCTTACCGGGGTTGAGCCGATGGGAGAGAACGCCGACAAGGTGGAGGTAGCTTGGTCGCCCAATAACCAGGTGGTTGCCCTGTCGCGCACCGGCGACCCGGCGGGCTTGTTCCAGCAGAACGTGCTCCTCATAGGGTTCCACGGCGAGAACTTTCGGCAGCTGACGGTCGACGGGCGTGGCTTTGACGCCCGCTGGACGCCCGATGGTAATCGGCTGCTGTACTCGGTTTACAGCGACACCACCAACTACCAGCCCACTCTCTACCTGGCCGATGCCAGTGCCGACCGCGTGGGGGCCAACAAGCAGGCGCTCCAGCTTAATACCTGGGTGGATAAGTGCACAGTTGAGGGCGGTGTGGCGTACTGTGCTGTGCCAACACAGCTGCCCCAGGGTGCCGCGTTCAGCCGCGAGCTAGCAGCCGGCACGCCCGATTACATTTACCGCATAGACCTGGCCACTGGCGGTACTACCTTGGTGGCTCAGCCGCTGGGGCAAAACGGTGCTGGGCTCACCGCCAGTAACCTGACCGTGGCTGGCGATGGCAGTATGCTCTACTTTACCGATAGCCAGGGAACCTTGCGGAGCGTGAAGCTAAAGCCGTAGGTGGGCTGAAGCACTACCCGGTCTGTGTTCAGGCTCGGGCTGGTTTAGTGATATGATAGAGCTATGGTGACTACCAGCTCTATGCTCCGCGTAATGCTGCTCGGTGTTGCGGTGGTGCTAGTGGTGGCGGTGTGGCAGCTCCGCCGAGAGAGTGCTCGCCTGAGCTACCAGCCAGCGCCGAGCGAGCAGGCTCAGCCCACCAAGCTGCCATCGCAAGTTACCGTTCTGCCGGCTGACCCGGTGCGGGGGGCGGCCACTGCACCACAAACGGTAGTGCTGTTTAGCGATTTCCAGTGTCCCTACTGTGCTGAGGTGGCACCCATCCTGGCTCAGGCCGTGGCCCAGAACGGTGGCAGGTGGAAGCTGGTGTGGAAAGACTTTCCTCTGCCCTCACACCCCGAGGCTCTGGCGGCGGCGGAGGCGGCCCAGTGCGCTGGTAGCCAAGGTCGGTTTTGGGAATACCACGACCAGCTGTTCCAGCGGCAAGCTACGCTCGGGCCCCAGCTCTACCAAGCTCTGGCGCTTGAGTTGAACCTCAGCCCCGAGCCATTCCAGCGCTGTCTGGCGCAGCACACCTTTAAGCCGTTCATTGAACACAGCCTGGCTGAGGGCGCAGCTATTGGCGTTGATGCCACTCCTTTTTTGGTGGTAGGTAGCAAGGTCTACCGTGGTACGTTTACGGCCGAGGAGCTAGCCCAGTTTTTGGAGTAAGCAGGGAGTTTATTGACCTATGCAGGCTAACGTAAAGTTACTGGTTGCTCGCAGCGTCCTCTGTGTAGCCGCACTGGGGTGGAGCGTGGCACCGTTGCTCCCGGTGTGGGCGGCTGTGCCCTGTTCACCTAAAGACGTGTGGCAGGTAAACGATTGTACGGGGATTACGTGCTGTGATGTCGGCTACGTTTGCCGAGCGCAGGATTATAAAAACGGCCGGGAGGGGACATTGTCGCAGCATATCTGTGAAGTGGCCCCACCAGCGGAACAAGAAGGTAGCAGCTCGGCCACTACCCCCCTGGAGTTCCAGCCCCAGGTAACCATCCCCGGTACCATTACCGTGGGGGGGCAGCAGGTTTCGTTCCGGCAAGGGCAGGGACTTGCCGTGACGGGTGATACCATTGCGCAGTACCTCGGGGTGTTCTATAAGTTTTTCATAGCCATGCTGGCCGTGGCCGCAGTTGTTATGGTGATGTGGGGCGGGTTCAAGCGCATTATGGCGGTAGGTTCCCCGGAGAAGATTGCTGACGCTAACGATGCTATTGTCAGTGCCCTTACTGGTTTAGTGCTGGTGCTTATTTCCTATTCGCTCCTCAACCTCATTAACCCTAAGCTGACGAGCTTTAAAACCTTAGCCCTGACACCGGTGACGAGGATAGAGTTTGAAGATGTAGAGGCAGAGCAGATTGTAGCAGCGGCCACCCAGCCTAGCAGCGTGCCGCAGGTGGCTATTATCAGCGGCGCTAACATCAGCAACCCGGGTAACAAAATAGCCACCCTCCCGCTCATTACTGCCCTACAAGCTGCCGCGGCTGAGTTAGCTAAGCAGAACGTGTATGTGATTGTGACCTCTGGTACCAGAACAGTCGCCGAGCAAACCGCGCTCATCTTGAAGAACTGTATAAATCCACCAGGGTCTACTAGCTGCCATCCTAAACCCGGCGGGGTGGAGACGTGTCCACTGCCGGGGAACAACCCCTTAAGCTGTCCCCACACCTCGGGCCAAGCGGTGGACGTGTGGGCGGCGCAGGGCAACAGCACGCCGATTTCGCAAAAGGCCTGCCAGGCTAATAAGCCCGCCTGCGAGCAAGACCCGGCCATGGCCGCACTCATTGCGGCTATGCGAGCACAGGGGTTTTGTAAGCTCGACAGCGAACCCTGGCACTTTGAACAGCCAGTGGTGTCGGCTGGCCGTTGTCACTAACTCCTATGTCACCACGTCTCAGCGCCGTGTACACCTGTTCGAACTGCGACGCCCAGTACCCCAAGTGGGTGGGGCGCTGTAGCCAGTGCGGCAAGTTTGGCACCGTGGCCACCGACCCCCAGGTAGTGGCGCGAGCTGCACCGCAAGCTGCAGGTTCTGCGCCAGCGGCCACCGTGTCACTCGGTAATTTGACGAATACGTACCACGGTAAACGTCAGGGTACGGGTTATGCCGAGGTGGACCGTGTGTTGGGCGGCGGGTTCGTGCCCGGCAGCGTAACACTTCTCAGTGGTGAGCCAGGGGTAGGCAAGTCCACACTCCTGCTTGCACTCGCCGAACGGTTACAAGCCCCCGTGCTTTACGCTTCAGGTGAGGAATCGGCCGAGCAGGTATCAGGCAGGCTTAAACGCTTGGGACTTGCCGGTTCTAAGCTCTCGTTTACTACCGAAACCAATGTGGGGAGCCTGAGCGCCACTGTCCGCCAGCTTAAACCAGCTCTACTGGTGATGGACTCGCTCCAAGCCGCGAGCTTGCCAGAGGAAACAGGGACCTCGGGTTCCCCTGCCCTGGTACGCGCTGCCCTGAGCGAACTGGTAACGTTGGCCAAAGGTACTAACGTGCCGGTGGTAGTGGTGGGGCACGTGACCAAGGCCGGGGTGGCAGCTGGGCCCAAGGCCATAGAGCACCTAGTCGATGTGGTACTGACCTTAGAGGGCGCGGAGCACCAGCCCTTACGGTTCCTGCGTGCCAGCAAGAACCGTTTTGGCGCTACTGACGAGGTGGGTGTGTTTGAAATGGGAGAGCAGGGGCTGGTAGAGGTTCAAAACCCCTCGGCACTATTCTTAAGTGAACGGCACCAGGGTGCAGGCTCTTGCATAACCGCGCTGCTTGAAGGTTCGCGGAGCTTGCTCTGCGAGGTGCAAGCGCTGGTTACACACTCACGTCAGAGCTACCCCAAGCGTGCCACCACCGGGTTCGACGCTAACCGGCTGGAAGTGTTACTGGCTGTGCTCGGGGAGCGGGCGGGCGTGAAGCTGAACTATAGTGACGTGTATATAAACCTAGCCGGCGGTTTCCGCTCACGTGAGCCAGCGTTGGACCTGGCAGTTTGTATAGCGGTGGCTTCAGCTGCTACCAAGCGCCCGCTCCCTAAAGATTTAGTGGTGTTTGGTGAGGTTGGTTTAGGTGGCGAAGTGCGGCCGGTGGTGGGGGCCGAGCGCCGTCTGCAAGAGGCAGCGCGGTTAGGGTTTGTGCAGGCCCTGGTGCCGCAGGGGCTTAATGTTGAGCGACTACCCTCTGACCTAGCGCTCGTGCCGGTGAAAACCGTGAGTGAAGCCGTGGAGTGGATACGCTAGCGCATGCGGTTACCTCGTAGTTTTTTTGCGCGCCCCACGCTCCGTGTAGCTCGTAGTTTGCTCGGGTGTGTGCTGTCGGTACGGCAGGGTGGCAGACTGCGGCGCGCTGTTATTGTGGAAACCGAGGCCTACGTTGGGCCAGGTGACCTAGCCTCGCACGCTTCGCGCGGACGCACCAAGCGTACTGAGGTTATGTTTGGCCGTCCGGGGTGCCTCTACGTCTACCTCATCTATGGTATGTACCACTGCGTGAACGTGGTTACCGAGCGGGTAGGTTACCCGGCCGCTGTGCTCATTCGGGCGGTTATACCGCTGCCGCGTCGAACGCAACCCAAGGTAGTGGCAGGCCCTGGTCGAGTCTGCCGGTACTTTGGTATTGATCGCCGTTTCAATACCGAGGACACAGCGACTAGCCGACGTGGTTGGTTCAGCCGCGGTCTGCGCCTACCGCCAGGCCAGGTGACGGCTCGAACACGAGTAGGGGTTGACTACGCCGGGCCGTGGCAGCACAAGCTGTGGCGGTTTGCACTCACGCCCGATGGTGTACGTAGGTAGTGCCTGATCAGGCACTATGAAATGCCCCTGCCAAGAACAAATACCTTGGCAGGGGTGAATCTTTGGGGAAGGGGTGGGTTAGTGTCGGCCGTTGTGGCCGTTCGTGCAGTATGCGCGGGCGTCATCAAGAAGACAATCGAGTTCTGTGCGGATTTCGTGGTCTTCGTCGGATTTGCCAGCCGGTTTTTCCCGCGCAATCGCGTGGGTCATGGCGTTCAGGAACCGCCCACGATTTTCTATCTCAATCACGTCAGCGTACTTGCTGAGCCTGATTCTGTCCTTGGCCAGGGCAGCGGCGACAATTTGTTCTTCGATCTCTGTTTTCACCTGCAGCTTCAGCAGGTGACCACATTGGTGGAGCGTTGCTCCGAGTGTGCCGACCTTGCGACGGCCGACGTACAGTTCTGAGGTGCCGGTGTGTAGCTCGACAACTTGAGCGCCGTAGCTACCCACCTTGCGGATTTCAGGTTCGTTCATGATAGTCCTCCGTATGACGTTGAATGGGTTGGGGGGTTCAGTCAGCTATCAGTACCCAGGAGACTATACGGTGGCTAACTTGAGTTTAGTTTCATCTCAAACTCTCCTATAATGTTATTTTGGTTTGTGGGGTTGTGCCGGGTGAATTACGTGCTTTATGACGCTGTTAAGGTTCTTTGAGGAGGCCCGGGCCGGCAATCAATTAGGCCCCCACATGCTTGTATATTAGGCAATAGTAAACCTGTAGCGGTCAGCCGTCAAGTACCCACGGTGGATTACTCAGGGTGAAAGGCGAGCTTAGCTATGCGGTTTTTAAGTTCTGGCCAGGGTTTTAGAGTTGAGTCCTGTTTGAGCACCAGATCAGTAGCCTGCTGGACTGTCTTCAGTAACCCCTGGTCAGCCAGTGAGGCAAAACGTAGGCTGCTCCAGCCAGACTGTAGTTCTCCCACAATATCACCCGGGCCCCGCTGTTTCAGGTCAAATTCCGCTAGGTCAAAGCCACTATGGTGCCTTACCAAGGCATCAAGGCGTGCCAAGCTCTTCGGGTCGGTGGATTCGGTGAGGAGTAGGCAGTAGCTCTGCAGGTTTGACCTGCCCACGCGACCACGGAACTGGTGCAGCTGCGCCAGGCCAAAACGCTCGGCGCTCTCAATGGCTATAACCGTGGCTTGGGGAACATCTACTCCAACCTCGATAACAGACGTGGTGACAAGTATGGGCGTATGTCCATCGACAAACTGTTTCATAGCGCTAGCTTTGGCGCGGGCAGGTAGTTTGCCGTGCAGCAGCCCTAAGGTAAGTTCAGGGAACACCTCGCGGCTTAGGCGTTCGTGCTCAAGTGTCACCGCGCGGACGCCTAAAACATCGGACTCCTCAATAGTTGGGCAGACAATGAACACGCGGTGGCCGCGTGCAACCTCTTGCCGCATGAAGTCGTACGCCCTAGTGCGCTCATTTGGTTGTACCATTCGGGTGGTAATGAGTTTCCGACCAGCCGGTAGGTGGTTTATGGTTGAAAGTTTGAGGTTACCATAGAGGGTAAGCGCCAGGGAACGGGGAATAGGAGTAGCCGAGAGGGAAAGGAAGTGGGGAATAGCGCGTTGGTCGCGGTGTAGCAGCTGGCGCTGCTCTACCCCAAAACGGTGCTGTTCGTCTACCACAATCAGCCCAAGCTGCTTGAAGCGGACCGACGCCTGCAGGACAGCGTGGGTGCCGATGAGTATATCAACTTGTCCTTGCTTGAGTTTGATTTTTAGTGACTTATCAGATACCACTACGCCCTGGTTCGCCACACACTGTTTGGAAGCCGTGAGGAGCCCTAAGGTAACGTGGGGCAGATTAGTAAACAGCCGGCTAAGGGTAGCAGCGTGCTGGTCAGCCAGAATCTCGGTGGGGGCAATAAGTACAACCTGCCAGCCAGCCGCTGCGGCGTTCAAGGCGGCTAACCCCGCCACAATAGTTTTGCCTGACCCTACATCGCCTTGGAGCAGCCGGTACATGGGCTCGGAGTTCCCTAGGTCTTTGATAATTTCCCAAGCCGCCACTCTCTGATCGTCAGTTAGCCGCCAGGGTAATGTATCCACGAACTGTTTTAGGCCTGACCAGAGTAGAATGGCAGGTGCCTTAGTGCCTGCCGCAGGCAGGTGAGCCAGTTTTAGTTTCAGGCTCATCAGGAACAGCTCGTCAAAGCCTAGGCGGCGGCGAGCTGGAGCAATGTCGGGCCAACCTTTGGGTTGGTGCAGGTGCTCAAGGGCTGTGGGGAGGCTGGGGAGTTTTGTTTGTTGCAGGACTTCAGCTGGCAGGTAGTCGGTGACCTGCTCACAGAGCGGCAGGAGTCGGGAGATAGTGCTGCGCAGCTTGGTTTGGGTGAGCTGGGCAGTGGAGGGGTAAATAGGTACCAAGCGGCCGGTGTGCACACCACCGCGGGCGACCGGCTCCCAGGTCGGGTGTTCGAGTTGCAGCCCGTAGCTTGAGTCAGTGAGATGGCCACTGAGGTACACTTCATCGCCCACTCGGAGGCTGTCTTTGAGGTAGGGCTGGTTAAACCACACGGCTTTGATAGTGCCCGTGCCATCGGTAAAAAGCACCTCGGTTACCTGAAGTTTGCGCCGAAAGCTCCGGCGTGAACTTACGAGCTGTACCTTGGCTCGGAGTGTGACCTGTTCACCTACCTTAAGGTTTTTGATGGCTACGGTTTTTGAGAAATCGTCGTACCGTGTGGGTACGTGGTGTAGCAGGTCTGCTATCGTGGCAAGCCCCAGGCGCTTGAGGCGCGCCGCGGTAGAAGGGCCAATACCGGGTACGTGGGTTACGGGACTCTGTGGGGAGAGCATAGTAATTGGTACTTCACCATTATGCCGCGCCTGGTAGCAAAAAACCACCCCGTCCCGATAGGGGGTCAGGGGTTCTGGTGTAGTATTAATTAGTCCGAACGCATTTCGCCGTCGCAGGCGGCAAAGAGTTTCCCCCGCGAAAATTCGGAAAGGCGGCGGACCGCGCCGCTAACAATTTCAAGTTTTTCTTTGGTGGCATTAAATTATGAAATTTATGTTAAATCAAAATCAATCAAAATCTTTTTTTCCATATCATAAAATGAACGCGCAAAAAGATTATCCTGTTTGTTGGAAAAAGTTTTTTTGGCTAGTAAATCATTTCTATAAGTGTAAATTAGAGAACTTATCGGTGCACCGGGGTAGCAAATCAATCGCCAACCATTATCAGAAGCTAGGGTGTGTGGTAATGGTATTTCTTTTTGCGTAAGTAAATGAGTTACAACAATTTCTTCAATCAAAAAATTTATGTTAGTATCGGAGGTTTCTCTCCCCTGATTTTTAAGATCACTTTGCAAACACATATTAAAATGCTTATCATTTTTTGCCGCCCCAAGTAATTTATTTTTTCTTTCATGGAAGTTATCAGCGTTCAGAATTGCATAGTCCCAGGGCAAAAAGTGAAAAGCTTGTGGGACATATTTTCTTTCTTTGAGTAAGAGGTTCGTAAATTCTCCTTTATGGCCCAACATTTGATTCAAAGAGCGTTTGCGAATCTCGACTGCCCTGTCATCGCTATTCAAATAAAGATCGTTTGTATAAAGAAAAATACAGTCTATCGAAATATATTTCACTTTGCTCTCGAAAAATACCAAGAAATCATAAATATCCTGACCAGATTGAGAGTTGGCCAGTCTGCTCATAGAAAGTGGGAAAATCAAATAACCGTCTTTGGGAACACTAGAAATGTCAAAATTGTCCTTCTTCATAATATGATTAAAAAATTTTCTGGCCCCAACTCTTTGAGTTTTCCTTTCTGGTGCCCTCGGTAGGAATCGAACCTACATTACAAGCTCCGCAAGCTCGCGTTCTATCCATTGAACTACGAGGGCCTAAGGTATGAAACAGAGCTAAACCAGTATAGGGTAGCTTTTAGCCTGTGGCAAGGCTACTGTAGTTTCAAGAGCCTAGAGAGCGCCTCAGAAGTTGGCATGTCTTCGCGTTCCAGGTCCTCAGCAATGTACTTCTTGAGCTGTGTGCGTACGGTAAGGGGACTTGTTTTACCTAAAGGCACTGTGAGTCGTGGGGTCAGAGCGTTCTTAGGTACCAGGTAAAGGCAGCTCACTTCTGGTGGGTGGTAGGCTATCCAGAAGTTGGCTAGTTCTGACCAGCGCCAGAACTTTTTCCCGACGGCTACGCCTAACGTGGTCAGCTGGAACTCGATGTGCCTGGGGTTACGGCGCGTCTCGTTCACAAAAATAATAGCCCCCATAAGCAGGATGAGCGCGAACAAGAAGTTGCCTGTGAATGCCGCCCAAGCTACCATGGCCAAGGTGACGAGCCCGGCCCACACCCACCACGAGGTTGGACGGTTGACATGGCGAAACTCGCGGAAGGTCCAGCGCAACGTTGCCTTGCCGATGTTGGCGTTTGGTTCTAGGTTCAGGTTTATGGCCATAGGTTTACGCTTTCAGTATACGTTTTCCGTGCTCACCTGACAATTATGTTAACCGTTTATTGCTCGCATGAGTAGTCCGCGGTATAGTTGAATAGTTATGGAGATAACCACTTACCTCAGGGAGCTCCGCCGTACCTACCAAGCCACTGCCCAAGCTCGGCGGAAGCTGGTGGACCTTTCGGCGCAAGCTCAGCACCTCAGCAAGCAAGCTATTTTTACTGCCCAGCGCGGTGAGCTTAAGCAGGCTCAGGAGTTGCTAGCGGCGGCCGTAGCGCTGCTCAAGCAAGGCCAAGCCCTTTGCCGCCAGGTCGGCGAACTTGAGTACTTAGGTAGCTACCGTGCTGCGCTTGAAGAGTTTGTGGAAGCAGATCTCTTTACCACCTACCTCAAGCGCGGGGGAGTGGGGCGTGTATCAAAAGTGAAGGTGGCACCGGAGGTGTACCTCGGTGGGTTGTCAGATATGCTCGGCGAACTGGTGCGCTACGCTGTAAAACTTGCTACTGAGGGCAAACCTACTGAGGTGGACAAGCTAGCTAAATTCGTAACGCAGGTGGTGGGGGAGCTGGCGGCTATGAACCTCACGGGCAGCCTGCGGAACAAGTTCGACCAGGCCAAGCAGCACCTGCGGCGGCTGGAGGACATCCGCTACGACTTGAGCATCCGTCGCCATGCCTAAGGTGTCTGGGCTAGTGATTCCCGGTGAAGGTTTGGGGCGTACCACGGGCTACCCCACGGCTAACCTTAAGCTTGAGGCTGGTAGCTTTCGTCCTAACCCAGGTGTGTACCTGGCTTGGGTTGATGGTTTAGCCGAGCCTCGCCAGCCAGCACTGCTCGTTTCTGGGGTGGCTTGGGAGCAGGCCGGTGTGCCTCGTGTTGAGGTGTACGTGCTGGATGTGGAGCTTGACCTCTACGGCAAAGTCTTAACCGTAGAGCTTGGGCAGCGCTTGCGTGATGTCACACGGTTCGCAACTACCGAGGCACTGGTACAGCAAATAGCCGCCGATGTGGCCGCGGCGCGTAAGCTTAACGAGTGGTTGGCTTAGGCTTGGTGCTGTTTCTGGTAGAGTTCGTACACGTTCCAGAGCAGCATCGCCACAGTCATAGGCCCTACGCCACCAGGTACGGGGGTGAGGTAAATAGCTCGCTCAGCTAGTTCGGGCGCAGCGTCGCCCATGACCCGCCCCTCAATTTTGGTAGTGCCCACGTCAATCACAATGGCGCCGTCTTTCACGTACTCGCTCTGGAGTGCGCCAGGCTTGCCCACGGCAACAATAATAATGTCGGCCGTTTTAAGTTCCAATCCAGTTTCGCTAGCTACCGTTGTGTGTACGCCCTGGCCATCAAGTAGTTTCATAAGTGGCTGAGCAAATTCCTGACTGTTCACTATCAGCGCCGCGGTTTTACCACGCAGTGGTTGCTTGGCTAGTTCGATCAGTTTCATTATCCCGTTCGTAAGGCCAGGTGTTACGGCTTCGCGTCCAGCTAAGAATGCGCTCAGGTTCTGCGGGTGGAAACCGTCCGCGTCTTTTTTTGGGTCCATGAGCGCCACCACCTCGTACTCGTTCAGGTGTTTCGGGACCGGCAGTTGTATTAAAATGGCAGTTACGTCCTCGCGTTCATTAAACGTTTTGATGTGCTGAGCTACGGTAGCAAATGGTGCATGTTCAGGTAGCACAATTTTTTCTACTTTGATGCCAACTTCAGCCGCTGCTTTTTCCTTGAGCCCGACGTAGAGGTGCGAGGCCGGGTCGCCGCCAACCAAAATAACGCCCAAGGTGGGTGTATTAGGCAGCGCAGCAATTTTTACCTTGAGCGCTTGCCTCAGCTCTGTCGCCAGCGCCCTACCATCAAGGGTGAACGCCATAGCTCAGGTGAGTTCGGGGTAGAGCGGGTGGGCAGTAGTAAGGCCTCGCACCTTTTTGCGTATGTCGTTTAGTACTGCGTCGTCTCCTGGGTGTTTTAGTGCTCCGATAATCAACTCACCAACCTCGGACATGTTTTGTTCCGTGAATCCACGGGTGGTGAGCGCTGGCGTGCCCAGACGAATGCCTGACGGATCAAATGGTTTGCGAGGATCGAACGGGATGGTGTTTTTATTCACAGTGATCTCAACTTGTCCCAGTAATTCTTCAGCTTGTTTGCCAGTCAAGCCAAGTGGCGTCACATCAGCCAGAATAAGGTGATTGTCAGTACCGCCGGTAATAAGCCGTAGGCCGCCAGTAGTCAAAACTTCAGCCAGCCGTTTTGCGTTTTTTACTATTTGCTGGCCGTACATTTTAAATTCAGGTGTAGCTGCTTCTCTGAGCGCTACCGCAATGGCAGCGGTTTGGTGGTTGTGTGGCCCACCCTGCAAGCCAGGTATAATGGCTCTGTCGATTAAGGTGGGTAAATTCTCTCGTGACCGCTCCATAGCTTTAAGCGGATTAGAAGGATTACCGCTGCACAGGATGAGTGCTCCGCGTGGTCCACGTAGAGTTTTGTGAGTGGTTGTGGTAATTACATCGGCAATACCAGCGGGCGATGGATGAGCTCCTGCTACGATGAGCCCTGCGATGTGAGAAATGTCTGCCACTAGAAAGGCACTACAGATATCGGCAATGGTCCGGAGCTTTTGCCAGTCAAAAATGCGGGGGTAGGCCGTGGCCCCAACAAAAATAAGCTTTGGTTTGTGCTGACGTACGAGCTCGGCCATTGCTTCGTAATCGAGGTAGCCGTCCTGATCAGTGCGATACTGTACCGAGTTGAACCACTTGCCGGAAAAATTTACCTTGAGCCCGTGGGTCATGTGACCACCGTAGTACAGTTCGAGCCCCATCACCGTGTCGCCCGGGTCAACTAGTGCGTAGTACACGGCTAGGTTAGCCGGACTGCCAGAATAGGCTTGCACGTTGGCATGTGATACACCAAAGAGCGTTTTAGCCCGCTCGCGGGCAATATCTTCAATTTGATCAACGAATTCGCACCCCCCATAGTACCGTTTTCCAGGGTAGCCCTCAGAGTACTTGTCAGTGAGGCGGGACCCCAAGGCTTCCAGAACCGCTGGGGAGGTAAAGTTTTCGCTTGGGATCATTTCCAAGCCATCCCGTTGGCGGGCAACTTCAGCCTCGATTAGCTGAGCAATTTCGGGGTCCTGTGCCTTTATGTGTTCGAACATAGCGTTTACTATGGTAGCCATTGCCGCCCGGTTTGTCTATGTAGTGAGGTGAAAAACGCCGGGGCATTGGTCATGCAATAATGCTTTTGTTTCCCATGCCTGTCATTTTTATCTTGTTGAGACGCCTGACGCAGGCTATACTACCTATAGTCTTTTAGCTAACAAGTTGTACTATGCGACGAGTTCAGTTTTCATGTTTGACCCTTGGTTTGCTCTCGACAGTTCTTATGCCAGGGAGTTTAGCGGCTGCTACACAACCCGATGTACCTAGCATTCCCACGACCACTAACTACTACGCGGCAGGAGAGACTGTGGTGGTAAAAGATGATGTGGAGAGTGATGTACTGGTGGCCGGGGGCAACGTAACCGTGACTGGCCAAGTTGGGGGTGACGTGTTGGTTATTGGCGGTAACGTCCAGGTGGCAGGCCAGGTTATTGGTAACGTGCGGGTGCTTGGGGGTAATGTCGAACTTGCTGGTTCGGTCGGGCACAATGTTTCGGTGGTTGGGGGTACGTTGGTGCTTGGCAAGAGCTCGCGGGTTGGGGGGCACGTCAGTGCTGCGGTTGGCTCGCTGAAGCTCGAGGGTACCGTTGAGGGGAGCGTGCAGGCTGCGGCAGGTGATGCGGTGGTGGCCGGTGAAGTTAAGGGCCCTGTTGAGGTATGGCTTGGGCGCGATGGTCAACTTGAAGTTGCGAGCACCGCTGTAACCGGTGCTGGGTTTACCTACCACGCCTCCCGACCGGCTACCGTAGGTGCTGGGGCTAAGTTGGCACAAGTGCCAGAGCTTAAACCGTTTGTACTAACCAGAGACCAGGGCCATGTGGGCTGGCTCATTTCGCTATTTGGAAGTTTAGCTCTAGCCCTTGTGCTGGTGCGGTTACTGCCTAAAAAGTTAATGGAAGTAGCCAGCGAAGCGTTGGCACACCCTTGGAGTTCTTTGGGTAAGGGGGCGCTCTGGGCGGTGGTAGTGCCCTTGGCTGTAATTGTTATGCTACTTACGTTGATTGGTCTGCCCATTGCGCTAGTACTCGGTGCTGTTTACGTAGTTGGTGTACTCGTTAGTAAGGTGGTGGCTGGAGCGGCCGTGGGGTGGTGGCTCAAGCAGCGACCCCAGCTCAAGTTTATGCAGAGCTGGTCCACGCTGTGGCTGGTACTGTTTGGTGTAACCTTGTTCCGACTCGTGACGTTTATTCCTATCCCCGGCACTTTGGTTGGTTTGGTTGCCATGCTCTGGGCCTGGGGAGCACTCATCGAGGTGCAGCGGCGTACTCTAGCTTCATTCCGGTAAGCTGTGCCATTCTCCGATGCCATCTTTAAAGCTTACGATATCCGCGGGGTATACCCCGCGGAGCTTAATGAAGAGGCAGCGGAGGCTGTGGGTCGCGCGGTAGCTAAGCTTGTTCAGGGTGGCCGCGTGGTGGTGGGCAGGGACATGCGCTTGTCGTCACCCCAGCTCCACCAGGCACTCATTACGGGCCTCAGGCAGGGTGGCTGCGCGGTTGATGACATGGACCTGGTCCCTATAGACGCGGTGTACTTTGCCGTGGGGAAGTTTGGGTACGACGCCGGTGTTATGGTAACTGCCTCGCACAACCCGCCGGAGTACAATGGGTTTAAAATTATGCGTAAAGGCACGCAGTGGGTGAGGGGGAGCGAGCTTAAGGAGCTCGTGGGGACCTTTAACGCACAGGCTCCAGTTGCTGGTTCGCTGTCGGAGTTTGATATCTGGCCCTCTTACCTTGAGCACGTGCGTTCATTCGTTCACCCCGAAATGTTGAAACCACTTAAGGTCGTGGTAGATGCTGGTAACGGCATGGCTGGTAAAGTTATACCAGCGCTCTTTACAGGGTTACCGTTTAAGCTTACGCCGCTCTTTTTTGAACTCGACGGCTCGTTCCCCAACCGGCAGTCTAACCCCCTACTCCCAGGTTCTTCTGAGGCCGCTGCCGCTAAAGTGAAAGCAGTAGGAGCCGATGTCGGCGTGATGTTCGACGGCGACACTGATCGCGTGTTCTTTCTTGATGAGCAAGGTACATTTGTACCAGCCGATGTCACCATGCTCCTCTTGGCTCGCGAGTTCCTAAACCGTGAACCCGGTGTAGCTATTGGCTATAACCTTATCTGTTCTCGTGCAGTACCGGAGTTTATTACCCGATGGGGTGGTAAGCCTATTCGCACGGCCGTAGGTTACGTGAATGTGAGTCAGGCTATTTTAAAGCAGGGTGCCGTTATGGGTGGCGAACTCTCAGCACATTATAGTTTTCGTGATAACTATGCCGCCGACTCAGGCATGATTGCACTTCTCCTAGTATTGGAGCTTCTTTCGCGCGAGGGCAAACCTTTGTCAGAACTCGTTCACGAGTTTAGCCTTTACACTAAGGCCCCGGAGTTAAACTTGAAAGTCGCCGACAAAGATAAGGTGCTCGCCGCAGTTAAGGCTCGCTATGCTGATGCGCAGGTAGATGAGCTCGATGGTGTAACCGTAAGCTACCCCGACTGGTGGGTGAATGTTCGCCCCTCGAACACTGAGCCACTACTTCGCGTGACGGTGGAGGCAAAAGACGGTGCACTACTCCAGCAAAAGCAGGAGGAGATTAAACGTTTGGTGGAACAGGTATGATAGGCTTGTTTGATTCCGGTGTAGGGGGGCTTACGGTGGTAAAAGAGGTGCAGCGTCGGCTGCCCAAAGTGCAGCTGACCTACTTTGGTGACACGGCGCGTACGCCCTACGGTAACAAATCGGCTGAAGTTATTGAGCAGTACGGTTTGGAAGCTGCTAAGTTTTTAGTTGAGCAGGGGGCCCAGGTGCTGGTGGTGGCTTGTAACACTGTTTCGGCCTTAGGGCTTGAGGCCATAAAAAAAGCTTACCCCACACTGCCGGTGTTCGACGTAATAACGCCTGCCGTGGTGCGGGTTATTGCAGACAAGGTAGCCCGGGTTGGGGTTATGGGTACACGTGCTCTGGTAGGGAGCGGCATTTACCAGCGCTTGCTTAAAACTGCACCTGGAGTCACCGTTACTGCTAGCGCCGCGCCCCTCCTGGTGCCGCTCGTCGAGGAGAACTGGCTCGACAAACCAGAAACTAAACGGATAGTTAAACACTACCTCACGCCGTTCAAGCAAGCTCAAGTTGAGGCGGTGGTGTTGGCCTGCACACACTACCCACTGCTTAAGAAACTCATTTCCGCGCGCGTGGGTAAGAGTGTACAGGTAATTGACCCAGCTGAGGCCACGGCCGAGGCACTAGTCGAGTGGCTGAAGCAAAATCCGCCCGTGACCCAGAGCCTAACTCATGGCCCGAGCCACTTCTACGTGTCTGACCTTACCCCGCAAGCCCAAGCTATTGCTCAACGCTGGCTCGGGAGTAGTATTACCTTAGAGAAAGCTCACCTCTAAGTTTATGGCTGAAATTGTTTTTACGGAACTCGAAGGTTGGGAGGAGGACTACCTCCGAGATAAGCTGCCCGGGCATAAACTCACGTTTATTCGCCGACCCCTACAGCCGCAGGATTTTGATGGCTTGAAGCGCGCCCAGGTGCTTTCGCCCTTCATTTACACGCCGGTTACCGCCGAGGTACTAGAGAAACTGCCCGAGCTTAAGCTAGTAGCTACCCGCTCCACGGGGTTTGACCATGTGGATCTGAAAGTGTGTGCTGAACGCGGCATTATCGTTTGTAATGTGCCATACTACGGCGAGAACACCGTAGCTGAACACACTTGGGCTTTAATCCTGGCCCTGTCCAGAAAAATTTTTCAGTCGTACGAGCGCACGGAGAAGGGTGACTTTACTACCACGGGACTTCAGGGCTTTGATCTCAAGGGTAAAACGTTGGGGGTGGTAGGCTGCGGACACATAGGTCAACACATGGTGCGGTATGCCAAGGCGTTCGAGATGAACGTGCTTGTTTATGATGCGCGACCGAACCAGGAGCTCGCCAACGCGCTAGGGTTTACGTATGTATCCTTGGACGCCCTGCTTAAAGAGGCAGACGTTATAACGCTCCATGCGCCGTACAATGAGAAAACTCACCACCTTTTGAATTTGGACAACATGAAACTTATTAAAAAGGGTGCTGTGCTGGTGAACACAGCTCGTGGCGGGTTAATAGATACCGCAGCACTCGTGGCAGCGCTCGAAGACGGCACCCTCTGTGGTGCCGGGTTAGATGTGCTGGAAGAGGAGTGTTTTATAAAAGAAGAGAGCGAGCTGCTCTCTCCAGAGTTTCACAAGAAGTGCGACCTCAAAACGCTAATCGCCAACCACGTGCTCCTCAAACGCGACGACGTTATTATTACCCCGCACAATGCGTTCAACAGTGCGGAGGCACTCTACCGCATCTTGGACACCACCATTGAGAACATCCTAGGGTTTTTGGAGGGCAGAGTTGTGAACCAGGTTAACATGTAGTTGGCTTGGGTAAGAGAACAGCCCGTGTCTTTTCTCAGACACGGGCTGTTTTGCTATAGCCCTGGCTGTTGAGTTTACAGCTCGTTCTACATTAGTGGCATCAGCATGCTTCCTACCACGAAGCATGTGATAGTGCTGCAGGATTGGCGTAAGAGGCCGTCGAACTTATCATGCCAAACAGCGGCCCAGGTAGCCGGCGGCACAAGGAACGCAGCGTAAAAGACGAATACCCCATCGGGGTTGTAGCCCCTCATTGCAAATGGTGCGGCCGCTACTATCCCGCCGAGGAAGAATGCAAGCGCCAGTTCCTTTGCTTGTGGCGTAATTAGCCAGGCCCAGCGGGGGCCGAGCATACTTAGCAGTCCGCCGAGCGAGAGTGCTAGTAGTACCGCGGTAATTACTGCCGCGTGGTAGTCGGTTGGCTTGCCGGGAGTCCATTGTTCACTGGGTACTAACTTGAAGTGCCAGGCGATGAGCGCTGCGGCCGTCAGTACACCGGTTACAATGTTTAATTTTATGAAAGCACGTTTTTCCATTGCTAGTCTCCTGTTGTTATTGCATGATGTTGATTTAATTTGTTAGTATTGTAACAGCTTATGGTAGCCTATTGTGTAATGTATGTCAAGGTTTAGCAGGGGTATTGAGGGCGCCGGGAAATTTTTTGGCGAACATGTGGCCAAACACGCACTTGAGTTTGCTCGCCGCCAAGTTGAACGTTTCGAAGTTGATGTGGCTGGTCTTGAAAATCTACAAGAGCTAGCCAACCGCCCCTACCTGTTAGCGGCCAACCACGTAAAGCCCGAAGGTAAGACAGCGCAGCAATCTGCCTTGGCGCCCGATGCTTTGGTGTTGGAGCACATCGTGCACGAGGCAACGAATCGTGAGTTGAAAATTATTGCTAAATCTGACGATGGTTGGTGGTCAGAAAATTTATGGCGTCGCTTTCTGCAGCGGCAGAGCCAACCCTTCGGCAAGGGTATGCACGAAGCCCTAGGGTTTATTCCTATTAAGAAAAATTCAGGCAGCTTTAATAGGGATTTTGTTCAGCTGGTTGAGCGAGCCGTGGCCGATGGCAACCCCCTGCTCATGTTTCCTGAAGGCGTTTGGAAAGATACGTTTGACCCTAACGCCAGGCTTGAGGACGGCGTAGCATTTATTGCGCAAAAGCATGGTTTGCCAATTGTGCCCGCGTACCTTGAGGGTGCTACCAGCTGGGAACCAGGTACAGAGGTCAGGGTTGCTTTTGGGCCTCGCCTAGAGGCTGACCGTTTTCAAACGCGAGAGGAGCTACTAGCAGCGCTCAGGCAGAGCCTGGGGGTTCTGCAAGCTGAGTCAGAGATTGCAGACAAAAACACCTTGAGTTAAATTTTGATTTTTATGAAAGCGGCTCGAACCTGTGGCAGGTTCGAGCCGCTGATATTTCTTCATAGCCTTTCTACCAGACTCTGGTAGAAAGGGTTTCTGCTCAGGGCAGCAATGGAGGCGGCACGATCGCCACTCAGCCAACGCATTTTGACGGCAACTGCCAAGCAGACAGCCTCATCGCAGAGGCCATAGAGCCCAGAGAAGGACAGAATGACATCATCAGCTCGGAACACACCGTCCTGCTCCGTTTGCTCGGCACGTTCTGCCTTGATGCTTTCCTCTTCTTCGGCGCGAATAGCACCTGGCCACTCGTCGAGCTCGGGGTGCTGCGACTGGAAACTGCTCATGTGCTCGGGGTGAGCGAGCAGTCTGAACGCTTTTTCCTGTGACAGCCGGAAGTACTTCTCCATTTTTTCTTCTGGCATTTCGCTGATAGGTATAATAAGGGCCGGTTGTTTGGCCTCGAGGTCGATGACCGTGAGGTAGCCACCCCTGCTTTCTGGTCTGGGGTTGCCGGGGAGTTTGGCGCTCAACTCAACCGCCCGTTCAACGTAGTGGATGAGCATTTCTCTCGTCCGTGTAACTAGTCCAGGCATGATGTTCATGCTATTTCTCCTTTGTTGTAGGTTTTTGTGGTTTATGATTTTCCGTCGGGCGCAAGCATTTCCCAAGAGAGAAGCATAAACATTGTAAATGAGCTTTTTCGTAACACCTTACTGTAATTTAAAAACCGTCATTCTGTCAAGGTTTACTAAAAAACCGAGGCGCGTATGAGCCTCGGTTGTGTACAGTAGAATCTTAAGCTAACCCCATCCGTTCCTTTACATCTTGCAGCGTTTTCTGCGCGATAAGGCGAGCTTGGTCGCGACCGGCCCGTAAGATGCGCGTTACCTCCTGTGGCTTGGCCGCCAGCTCAGCCCGGCGCGCCTGAATAGGCTTCAGGGTTTTGATAATAGCTTCAGCTAGGAGCGGCTTGAACTCACTGTACTTAAGCTCGCCTGCGCGGTACTGTTCCTCCAAGCTTTGCTTGGTGGGTTTGTCGTCCGAGAGCACCTTAAACAGGTCCAGCAGGTTCCTGCCACCTGTGACGGCGCCTTGGTCAGAGCCCTGGTCGGTGACCGCTTTGGCTATCTTTTTCCGAATAGTGTCAGGGGAGTCGCTCAGAGCGATGTAGTGCCCACTGCCAGAAGACTTGGCCATTTTTCTAGCGGGCTCTAAGAGCGACATGACCCGCGGCACGGTGGCTTCATACGCTTTGGGCTCTTTGAAGTACTCACCAAAGGTGCTGTTGAACTTGCGCACCAAGGTGCGGGTGAGCTCGAGGTGCTGGTACTGGTCTTCGCCCACGGGTACCAGGTCAGGGTGGTAGAGCAGAATATCAGCCGCCATGAGCACGGGGTAGTTGAGGAGCCCGGCGTTCACCGGTTCGTGCTGCTCCCGTGCTTTTTCTTTGTACTGCGTCATGCGTTCCAGTTCCCCTAAGGGGGTGATGGTGTTGAGCAGCCAGGCGAGCTCGGCGTGTTCAGGGATTTGCGACTGAACAAAGATGACACACTGTTCTGGGTTCAACCCGGCCGCGAGGTAGTCCAGCGCAATTTCATGCACCTGACCGGGCATGGCTTTGGGGTCGTAGGGTACGGTGATAGCGTGCAGGTCTACAATGCAGAAAAAGCAGCGGTTGTCTGCTTGCAGGTGCACCCAGTTCTTTAAGGCACCGAGGTAGTTACCAAGGTGAAGCTCGCCTGATGGCTTTATGCCCGAGAGTATTACCTTACCTTTGGGGAACATAGTTGTGAGTTGATAGTTCGTAGTCGTTAGTTCTTAGTATAGAGCAGCGGGTGGTACTTTAGGAACTATAGACTATCACCTAAGAACTTAAACTTCAATTACCACCGGGAGTATCATGGGCCGGCGCTCTATTTTCTGGAACAGGAACTGGCCTAGGTCGTTGCGGAGTTTGTCTTTGAGGTAGGCTTCATCGGGTCTGCCCTTGTCGCCGTCGCCATGGAGAATGTGCTTGACCTTGGTGCGCATTTCTTCAATCAAGCGTCGGTTGTCTTTCATGTACACAAACCCACGTGAGATAATGTCGGGACTCCCAACCACCTTGCCGGTTTTGCCATCCACTGTTGCCACCACCACCACCATGCCGTCGGTAGCCAGGGCTTGCCGGTCCCTGAGCACGACGTGGGAAACGTCGCCCACTCCCAGGCCGTCCACAAACACGTACTCAATGGGGATTTTTTGTGCCAGCACCTTAACGCCAGTGCGCGAGGCTTCCGCCACACTGCCGTTGTCGAGGTAGAGAATGTTTTGCGGTGGGAAGCCTATGGACATAGCTACCTTGCCCGCCTCCTTCAACATATAGTGGTTGGCGTAGACGGGGATGAGGTATTTAGGTTTTACCTGGCGAATGAGGAGCTTAATATCCTCAATAAAGGCGTGGCCACCACCGTGCACGTCCATAAGCTCTTTGTGAATGACGTTGTCGCACTGCCGGTAGAGCGTATCTTTGAGACGCTGAATCGTACGTTCGTTACCAGGGATGACCGACGAGGAGAAGATTATAGTATCTTTGCGCTGTATTTTTATTGAGCGGTGTTCGCCTGAAGCGATGCGGTTTAAGACCGCGCGGTCTTCACCCTGGGCGCCGGTACAGACGACGATAACCTTGTTCTCGGGGTAGTCATGAATACGCTTAACGTCAATGACCGTCTGTGGGCGGAACTTGAGGTAGCCAACCTTTTTGGCGATTTCGACGTTCATTTTCATGGAGTAGCCGTCGAGCGCCACCTTTTTCCCAAGCTGCTCGGCAATCGAGATGAGCCAGCCCACCCGCTCCACCATGGAGGCGAAAGTAGCGATGATAACCCTGCCGGGTGCGTGCTCAATAATGCGCTTAATGGTGCGGAACACCTCAACCTCGGGGATTTGTGAACCTTCTTTGGTAGAACCTAGGGATTCCATCATGAGAACGGATGGCGTGGTGCGTGTGTTCCAGCGTGCCAGGTGTGAGAAGTCAGTTGGTTTGCCAGTCACCGGGGAGAGGTCATAGCGCCAGTCACCGGGGTGAATAACGTTCGCCACTGGCGTTTGAACAATAACGCCAAAGGCATCCATGATGGAGTGCGTGACGTCGAAAAAGCCTACGCGAATGCTCCCTAGGGTAATTTGCTCGTTGGCAGACTTAATTTCATAAGCTTTGAGGAAGCGTTGGAGGTTGGTTTCCTCTAAGCGCCGGCGGACCAAGGCCAGTGTCATTTTACTGGCGTAGACTGGCGGCCACCCCAGCTGGGGCAGAATGTGCGGCAGGGCGCCAATGTGGTCCAAGTGGCCGTGCGAAAGCACTAGCCCTCGAATGTTACGCTCTTTGCCCCTGAGGTAGCGAATGTCGGGGACAATGTAGTCTATGCCCGGCATGTCCTCTTCAGGGAACTGGAGACCGGCGTCGAGTATCATAATATCGCTGCCATACTCGAATACGGTCATGTTGCGGCCCACTTCCTCTTGGCCCCCGAGGGGGATAATGCGCAAGCGCGGCTCACCGCTCGGGGCAGGTTGAAGCATGTCGCCTGGTTTTTGTCCGGGTAGTGTGCCGCCCGGGTGCGGCGCACCAAACCCTCGGCGCATAGGTGGCCGTGCATTTCGGTGCTTAAAACGGTTGAATCGTTCATTAGTCATATCTGTGTAGGGCTAGCAGAGCTAGCGGTTGTTAGTTATAGAATTCAGTAGTTAGGCTATCCTCGTGCAGTTGGTGGGCAAGCCCTGAAGTAGAACCCCGTTCACTTCAGGGTAAAGGCTCTAGTTTCTGTACATGTGGTGGGCGAGGAGGGAGTCGAACCCTCAATCCCTTGCGGGCACTAGCTCCTGAAGCTAGCGCGTATGCCAGTTCCGCCACTCGCCCAGCACATGTATAGAAGTATTTCGGTTGGCTCTGCAATGAACCGTAGGTTCTACTGCAGGGTTCCGCCCCTGCCCCGTAGCGACCTTCGGGTCTGCTGCGGGGACTTGCCCCCCAAGTGCACGTGATAGCTAGTGAGTTAATGGTTCCAGTGGCGGGTAGTTTTCCGGTACCACTGGTTAAGGTTGGTAAAGCGATCGGCGGGCTGCCCTATAACCTCCGGTACCGTGGCAGAAATATCTTTCGCCAGGGCGTAGTGGTAGGTTTCGCTGTAGAGGAAGGTGGCTGGGCTGTCGTCGTTGAGAATTTGCGCCAGACGCTGGTAGTTCGTTTGCCGGAGTGTAGCGTCACTGCTCTGGCGAACTTCCGTTAAGAGCCGGTCCGCTTCACGGTTCTGGAAGCCCGATAGGTTCAGGCCAGGCGCAGCCACTTGCGAGGAGTGCCAGAACGGGTACAGGTCTGAGGTTGCCCCCACAATTTCCCGGAGCAGCAGTACCTGGAAGCTCCGGGGAGTGATAACCTCATCGAGGAGCTGTGCGCCTGGCACCAGGTTAAGCTTCACGCTCACCCCAGCCGCTTCCCACTGCTGCTTGATGGCTCCAGCCACCTCGAGCAGCGTGCCCTGGTCAGTGGTAGTCAGGGTTACCTCGAGCGGTGTGCTGCCGTTCTGGTACACACCACTGCCGCTGCGCTTGAACCCGGCTTGCTCGAGGAGCTGTGCCGCAGTAGCAGGGTCAAAGCGTACGGGTGTAGCTGGCCGCAGCTCGGGGCGTGTGAATGGCCCGGCGGTTGGGCTAGCTCCTGCTTCCACGGTCTGCTGTATGAGCTCAGTACGGTTGATAGCGTAGCCCAGGGCTTGGCGCACCGCGCGAGACTTCAGGAGCGGGTCGCGTTCGTTGTAGAAAAGCGCGGTGTACTGAGGTAGCTGCAACTCGTGGCTGGCAAACTTGCTGACGCTGATAGCGGCTTCAACATCGGGGTTGTTGCCCCCCACACCATCAACCGCACCTTGGCGCAGGTCGTCTATTAAGCTCGGGGCATCGGGGTAGAACCGGAGTATAATTCTGGTGAGGAACGGTTTGGTAGTGTGGGTGAACGCGTTGGGTACTAGGGTGTAGGTGCTAAGGTTACCAACCTCATCGCGGGTTAAACTCTGAAACCGCCAGGGGCCTGTGCCAACCGCTTGTAGGTTAGCGGGTGCGGCTGGCCAGTCAGCCACGGCCACCTTGGACCACACGTGCTCGGGCAGTAAGCCCAAGGTTAGGTTCTCCAGAAAATTGGGGTAGGGTGTAGGCAAGCTGAAGCTTACGGTGGCTACGCCCTGCTGTGCTATCTTCACACCCGCAAAGCTCTGGCGGAGCGGGCTCCTGAGGTCAGGGTTTTGTAGGGTTTGAAAGGTGAACGTAACATCGTTAGCGTTTAGGGGGTAGCCGTCGGACCACTGCAGGTTTGGTTTCAGGGTTACCAGGTAGGTTTTGTGGTCGGTGCTCGCGCTCCAGTCTTGTGCCAAGTCGGGTACCACCTGGCCGTTGGCGTCGTGTTGGAACAGGCCGCGGTAAGTAAGTTTACCTAGGTCAAGCTCAGCGCCGCTTTGGGCCAGGAGTGGGTTAGCGGTGGCTGGAGTACCGATTATGCCCTCGGTGTACTCATCACCAACTTTTGCTACGGGCGTGGTGTGCTTTAGGTACCACCGGCTGCCGATGAGCCCTAGGCTCAAGAGGCACAGGGCTAGCAGCCCTAGGCCAATGCGCCGTTCAGTTTCAGACAGGGTACGAGGTAAGAGCTTGAGCTGGTTTAAACTCGGTGCGGTTCGGGCCGTTACTCGGCGGAGCGTATCGTGGGCGGCACTTTCGCTCGGGCCGTAGAAGAGTTTTACAACTGCACGCCCGAAGCGGCTCGCCCGTTCGCGGAACGTGCTCGTGAATAGAGGCAACGTAGAGATAGCGGGTTGATGACTACTGACCGAGGAAGTTCCAGGCCCCCAGGCCTAAGAAAGCCGCAGCCAGTACAATAGTAGCAATGAAGAGTACCTTTTCTACTCCACGCTTGGTGCGGTAGACGTTACCTTCACCACCAAAAATTCCACCTAAGCCTGCACCTCGGTTCTGGAGTAGAATAGCCAAAATGAGCAGTAAGCTTACTACCAGGACAGCAATTTGGACGTAACTAGACATTTCAGTCAAAATAAAAAAGCCAAGTGGCGTATCAAGTTCGTGCTCAGCATACCACAGTGCAGTATTTCTGTCAATCCCGTGATAATAAATACCAGCGGCTCAATTGCGGAGTCGCTGGTAAATGGTACTGGTGTACGATGGTGGTCCAGGTGAGTCTAACCTTAGGCTCGCTTATCAGATTGGCTGCCTTGTTCCAGTACTGCTTCTGCGGTTTCCTTGGCGTGCAGCCTGCCTCGGTACTCGGTAAGGTCGGGCATCTTGAAGCCAAACGCGGCAGCAAGGGCATCAACGCGCTGGAACTGTTTCAGCGCTCGTTTTGCATCGTAGAAGAGTGAGTCTTCAGCTACATTGAGCTGCTCGTAGCGGGCATTGCTTTCGTTAGTGGTTTTGTGCAACTCCAGCTCTCTGTCGCTCCTGACCTTGGTGTACAGGTGATCAGCGGTGTCGTACATGGCCGCGTACCAGGCGAGTCTCATGTCAACCAGGGAGCTGAGAGCAGTTTTGGCGTACTCTTGCTTGGTCCGCGGCGGCTCGCACCTGAACTCGGTGCGGAATCGGTGTTCGCTGAAACGGATCATAGTCAACAGTACAATGCTCGCCAGGACGGCGGTTGATAACAGCACGGTGTACTTTATCATCGACGGATCGAAGAAGGTGATATTTTCTTCGAGTACGATACCCGCTCCGAGGGCGATGAACATTATAGTGGTACCCAGTAACACTGGGGCAACCTCTTCCCGTTCTTGGCATAGCAACGCTCGAAATTTACTCATTGTATTTCTCCTTAATTTTGTGTTTGTGTTATGGTTTATGGGTGCTGCTAAGTAACGTTTTTGTGCTTTACTTTTAGTACTATTAGGAAAGTTTGTCAATACCCCTCCCTATGTCGCCCCACGACTTTTTAGCCGGTCTTAATGAACCACAACAGCAAGCCGTTACCACTACCGAAGGCCCAGTGCTTGTACTGGCCGGGGCCGGTAGCGGTAAAACGCGCACGTTGGTGCACCGTTTAGCCTACCTTATCTCGGTCCGCAAGGTACCAGCCCGGAGCGTATTGGCCGTAACCTTTACCAATAAAGCGGCTCAGGCCATGCGAGCCCGGGTGGCTGCTCTCCTGCGGCGGCCACTTACCCAAGCGGGGCCTACCGTGGGTACGTTTCATGCGGTGTCGTGCCGGTTCCTCAGGGCTGAAGCCAAACACCTTGGCTACCCAGCCCACTTTTCTATTTACGATGAGGATGATCAAAAGTCGTTGATCAAAGAAGCGTTTAGGGATCTTAATTTTAGCGTTAAGAGTTTGCAGCCAGGTGCGGTACTTAATGCCATTTCACGTGCTAAGGCGGAGCTTATCAACCCTGAGGCCTATGCTCGGGAGGTGGCGGATGATTACTTTAGTGAAAAAGTAGCGCGTGTGTATGTGCGCTACCAGGAGCTCCTTAGACAGAACAAGGCGTACGACTTTGACGACCTGATTGGCGAAACCGTGCGCTTGTGGCAAGAGTACCCTGAGGTGTTAGCGCGCTACCAAGACACCTTCCGCTACCTTTTGGTTGACGAGTATCAGGATGTTAACCGCGCTCAGTACGTGTGGACTAAGCTGTTAGCCCAGAAGTATCAGAACCTGTGCGTGGTAGGGGATGATTGGCAATCTATCTACGGCTGGCGCGGTGCCGACTTTGGCAACATCCTGCGCTTTGCTGAAGACTACCCCAAGGCCAAGGTCATCAAGCTCGAACAAAACTACCGCTCCACCAAAGTCATCATCGCGGCCTCTAACGCCGTGATGGCGAAAGCCGAGCGCAAGGCCGACAAGCTGCTCTGGACCGAGAACGCGCAAGGCGAACCTATTAGCGTAACCGAGGTGGAGGACGAGGTGGCCGAGGCTAGGTTTGTAGTGGAAGAGGTGATGAACCTAGCCCAAGGTAAGCATACAGCAAACCCAGATAACGAGGTTGAGCTCTTGCCGGATCAGGAACTAGGTACTGATTCTGAGGGCGCGGCGCCACAGAAACTGCCTGACTACATGCAGGTGAAGCGTTACCAGGGTAACCGCGAGGTGTTGAAGCAGTTTGTGGTGCTTTACCGCACCAACGCTCAGAGCCGGGCGCTGGAAGAAGCCTGCTTGAGGGCCGGGCTGCCTTACCAACTAGTAGGTGCACTCAGGTTTTATGAACGCCGCGAGGTGAAAGACGTACTGGCCTACTTGAGGCTTATACTAAACCCAGCCGATGGGGTGAGTTTTGAGCGCGCTATTTTAAGTTCGCCTCGTGGTGTGGGGCTTACTACTGTGGAGCAAGTGCTGCAGTTGGCACAGAGTAAAAAGGTCACGCCGCTTGAAGCAGCCGAGTTTAGCGAACTTAAGCTAGCTCCGGCGCGTCAAGAACCGCTGCTGGGGTTTGCCCAGCTCATTCAAAACTTAAACAAAGGTTTGAGCATGCATACAGTCAGTGACCTTATAGATGCGGTGGCACAAGGTGGCGGGTTGGTCACGCACCTACGCGACGGCTCTGCTCAGGGCGAGGCGCGCTTAGAAAACATTGAAGAGCTAAAGACTGTGGCTGAGGAGCGAGCGCCGGGTAAGGGGCAGGCCGCACTCGAACGGTTTCTCACTGACGTTAGCCTATGGCAAGACCAGGACACCTTTGACCAGGAAAAAGGCGGCCTCACGCTTATGACCGTGCATGCGGCTAAGGGGTTAGAATTCGACACCGTGTTCATTGTCGGTATGGAAGAGGGGTTGTTCCCGCACACTTCATCTTTAGACGACCCGCGGGAGCTTGAAGAGGAACGCCGTTTGGCTTACGTCGCTCTAACCCGCGCTCGGCACAAAGTGTACTGCATCTACGCCACCAATCGGCGTTTATTTGGAAGCCTAGTAGTTGGGTTACCATCACGGTTCTTGGGCGAGTTGCCGGAGGAGCTTACCACTTCACAGGTAGTGAATCCGTTCTAGAAAAAGCAACGCACCGCGGTAAATTGCGGTGCGAGCGAGAAACTTGTTGTAGGGCGTCGCCTTTATTTGTGGAACGCGAGCTCTTCGTGTGGATCAAGCTCAATTAGCTCGTTGGGCTCGGGAATCTGTTTGGGTGTAGAGCGGACTTTGTGCATTGCGGCTATGACCACGCTGCCCAGTGCAGCGAACACAAATACAGTGACGATCTTTTTCATCATGTTGTCCTTTTGTGTTTTGTGATACACGGTTAATTAGCGAACAGAACATGATAGCACGTTGAGGTAAAATGTCAAGTCCTTAGGCTATCCACTCAGGTACTGCTTGATACCGCTGGCACGTTTGCTCCCCACAATGTTAGCTAGCTCTTCGCTCGAGGCGTTCCTAACTTTAGTGAGTGAGCCGAACTTGGCCTTGAGCTTACGTTTCAGTACTGGTCCAACGCCAGGCAGTTCATCCCAACCAGAACGCACGCTGACCTTACGGTGGCGCGAGCGGTAGAAGGTTATACCAAAACGATGTGCCTCATCTCTAAGTTCTTGTAAGATAAGTCGGGCCGGAGAATCAGCCGGTAGTTTAACTGGTTCGGCACGGTTCGGGAGGTAAATAAGTTCTTCGCGTTTAGCGAGCGCGAGCAGGGGAACCCGTACCTCAACTTCTCTGAGAGTTCGGCTCACTATCGACAGCTGACCTGAGCCCCCATCGAGCATCACAAGGTCAGGCTTGGGCCAGTCATGATTCTTAGTAAAGCGGCGCTCGAGCATTTGCGCCAGCATAGCGAAGTCGTTGGGACCTTTGAGGCCAGTGATTTTAAACTTACGGTACTGTTTAGGGTCAGGTAGGCCGTGGGTTAAGACGACCATGGCACCAACCGCCGAGGTGCCTTGGATGTTGGAAATGTCGTAGCCCTCTATGCGGTTGGGGCGTTCAGGCAGACGAGCCAGCTCTTGCAGTTCTGCCAGGCCAAGCCGAGCTCGCGTCTGCCGCCGAGTAATGCTGGCCGCACTTTGGTCTAGGTAGTTTTGGGCTGCGGCTTCAGCCATTTTGAGCAGTGAGCGCTTTTGCCCGCGCTCCGGAACCTGTAGCGTGCTGTTAGGTAGGCGAACTTCACGGAGCGCCTGGCGGAGGTAGATGGTTTTTACGCGCTCAGTGTTTTGAGGGTAGTACTGTTCTACAAAGCCACTTAGAATTTCCGCGTCAGTCAGTTTAGTTGTGTGGTCGAGCAGGAAGTGTTCAGCGTCCAACAGTACGCCGCGCCGTACCGGTAGCCTGGTAACGGCGGCACTATCACTCGTACGCCCCAGGCCCAGTACGTCGTAGCTCTCGCGCCGCGGCGAAAGTACGTTCTGTTTTACCGCCAGGCGCTCCAGGGCCCGCTTTTGGTCGCGGAGTTTAGCTGCCAGCTCAAACTGCCGTGTGGTGGCCGCCTGGGCCATGCTGTGCTCGAGTGAACCAACTAGTTCTCGTACTTCGCCTTTGAGTACCTGCTCAAGTGAGCGTAGCTGCTTGCGGTAGCGCTGTTTGCTGCCTGGACCAAGGTTGTGTCCCAGGCAACGCCCCAGGCGACTATCAAAGCAGGGTTTGTCGCTCGGGTTGGTGCACGTTCTGAGGGCGAGTACTTTTTTGAGAAACCTTAAGCTGTCGCGAGGAGTTGATGCCGCGGGGTAGGGGCCAAAGTACTTCACCCCACGCGTGGTTGGTCGGCGCTCCAAAAATACCCGCGGGTAGGCTTCGCGGTAGTCAATAGCAATGTACAGCCAGCTCTTATCATCCTTTAGTACTACGTTGTAGGGCGGCTGGTGCTGCTTAATAAGGTTACCCTCGAGCAGCAAGGCTTCGGCCTCGTTCTTTACCACGGTCGTTTGCAGGTGGTGTACCTCACCAACCATCACGCGTTTGGCTGGGCTGAGTTCAGCAGCCTTTTGGAAGTACGATCGTACCCGTGAGCGTAGGTTTTTGGCTTTGCCGACGTAGAGGAGTCTGTCTTGGCGGTTGAAAAACTCGTAAATACCTGGGCCGGCAGGAAGCCTCTGTAGTTGGCGACTGAGCACTTTGGGCATATACGTAAGTATAGTCTGGTAGTTGACAAAACTGCTACCCGCCGCTCCACCGAACTGGCGGAGCTCTTTAACTGGTCAAAGTGTTTGACAGTGGCCCCAAAAATTGTTAGGTTCACCTCAGTACCCCCCAAAAAGTCAACACCAACCTAAAATAGTTCTGAGGAGATGAACATGAAAACCAAAAGAACGTTATTTTTAATTGTTATCTGTACGCTGGCGATAGTAGTTTTCACTAGTCACCCGCTACAGCCACTGCGCCACCTTACCATTGCAAACATTCGCTGTTACTGTCCGGGTGACGAGGTCAGCAAGCAATTGTTGGGTACGTGTCGGGGTGAGCTTGAAACTCGGTTTAAAGCAGCCGGCGCGCAGTTTGCCGCCAGCGGCCTTCTGTTGAACGTAAGGTTCGACATGGTGCGTGGTTCGCTACAAGCCAGCACTTACTTTATCAGCGATAAATATCGTCTGTTTATCGTAGATGTGCCATTGGCACCGCAAGCCTCACCCACCGAGGCGACCATGGCTGCCATTGCCGATGGTGTGCTAGATTATTTTACGCATGAGCATACTTTGTAGGTACCACTTGGGCCGCCCCCTAAAATCGGGCGGCCTTTAATACCCAGCCAATATGGTACCTACCTGCATAACCCGCGCTTGACGACACTAAAGCTTTCCGCTAGGCTTACTGGTTATGAATGAATATTAACCACTAAATTAATACTAACAAAAGCGGAGAAAGCCATGGAAAAAAGTAAATCAGTTTCCCCAGAGCCACAGTCCGCCAAACCGTCCACCCCACCCGCAGGGGAACATGTAAATCAACATTAGGCCGAGGAGCTCGAGGCCATAGCACGAGCTGAACGTTTCCTTGCCGACCCCCAAAACATCCGGGAGTTGCGGGATTCCGACAGCAACTAACCCCTCAACACCCCCCTGTGCGCAGTAAACCCTGGTTATCCACCAGGGTTTTTTATCCGTTACCAGGGGTTCTTGACCGCGCTTGACACGGGGTGTATACTGACCCCACTTTGCGCGCCTATGCCGGTCAAACCATCAAAACCTAAAGTTTCTCCACTCCCGAACGGGGCCGACCGCATCACTATTCGTGGTGCCAGGGTGCACAACCTCAAGAACATCTCCCTCGACATCCCCAGGGACAAGCTGGTGGTTCTGACTGGGCTTTCCGGCTCCGGCAAGTCGTCCCTCGCCTTCGACACTATCTACGCCGAGGGTCAACGCCGTTACATCGAATCGCTGTCGTCCTACGCGCGGCAGTTCTTGGGTATGATGGACAAGCCGGACGTAGACCAGATAGATGGTTTGAGCCCGGCCATTTCCATTGACCAAAAGTCCACCTCCCATAACCCCCGCTCTACCGTAGGTACGGTCACCGAGATCTACGACTACCTCAGGCTCTTGTTTGCTCGTGTCGGCATGCCTCACTGTCCGCAGTGCGGCCGGGCGGTAGCTAAGCAGTCAGTGGATCAAATTGTAGCCCGCCTCGGGGAGCTACCAGTGGGCACCAGCTTAGAGCTTTTAGCCCCCGTAGTCCGTGACCAAAAGGGCGAGCACAAGAACACCGTGGCCGAGCTTAAAAAGGCAGGTTACGTCCGCCTCAAGTTCGATGGCAACCTCATGTCTATGGAAGAGGCGGAGGATTTACGTGTCGACAAGCAGAAGCGCCATACCGTTGAGGTGGTGGTAGATAAGGTTAAGGTCTCGAAAGATCCAGACGATATCACCCGGCTGCACGACTCACTCACCACCGCGCTCGACCTTGGTGACGGACTCATTAAGGTGGCCCGGCCCGAAGGCGGACCAGACATGCTTTTCAGTGAGCACTT
The DNA here is from genome assembly GCA_964453605.1 of uncultured Gammaproteobacteria bacterium. Taxonomy (GTDB): domain Bacteria; phylum Patescibacteriota; class Patescibacteriia; order Veblenbacterales; family UBA10138; genus CAYVOI01. The sequence goes on from CAYVOI010000001.1 coordinate 140,899, forward strand.
TTCCTGTCCGCACTGTGGTATCGACCTGCCGAATATAGAACCCCGCAGCTTCTCCTTTAACTCGCCCCACGGTGCTTGTGCCGAGTGTACGGGCCTAGGGACTAAGCTTGAAATAGACCCCGATTTAGTTATACCGAACAAGCGCCTAACCATTTCCGAGGGCGCCATTCGGCCGTGGTCCAGGACTTCCGCTAACCAAACTTGGTACTACCGCGTGCTCGAGGCTGTAGCTCGTGACCACAAGTTCTCGCTCGATGTACCGGTGTCTAAGCTAACCCGCGACCAGCTCAAGCTGGTGCTCTACGGCACCGGTGCTAAGAACTACAACGTCAACGCCGCTGACGGGCAAATGGGCAAGGTTCGGGAGTTCTACACTACGTTTGAAGGCGTGATCCCAAACTTGGAGCGCCGGTACCGTGAAACCGAGTCCGATTACATGCGTAGCGAAATCGAGCGCTACATGCGCGTGTGGCCCTGTCCTACGTGTAAAGGTAAGCGGTTGAAGCCCGAAGTTTTGGCCGTTACGGTGCTTGAGAAGAGCATTGCCGATATTGCCACCCTGTCGGTAGCGGCCGCACGGCAGTTCTTTAGTGGGTTCGAGGCTAAGCTGTCGGAGCGTGAGCTCAAGATTGCTCGGCAGGTAGTTAAAGAAATTCGTGAGCGGCTCTCGTTTCTTTCGGACGTTGGTCTTGATTACCTGACCCTCGACCGCGCTGCCGCAACACTCTCGGGTGGTGAAGCTCAGCGCATCAGGCTGGCCACGCAGATTGGTTCTTCGCTCGTCGGGGTCATCTACATTTTAGACGAGCCTTCCATTGGTTTGCACCAGCGTGACAACGACAAGCTCATTGTTACCTTAAAGCGCCTGCGGGACCTCGGGAACACGGTCATTGTGGTGGAGCACGACCACGAGACCATGATGGCCGCCGACCAGCTCATCGACATTGGCCCAGGCGCTGGCAAGCACGGTGGCGAGGTGGTGGCACAGGGCACGCCGGCCGAGGTTGCCAAAACCAAAACGTCCCTCACTGGCCAGTACCTTTCAGGCAAGCTTGCTATTACGCCGCCAGCCAAGCTCCACGCTGGCAACGGCAAAAAGCTCGCCATTCTTGGTGCGCAGGAGTTCAATTTGAAGAACATCGACGTAGACATTCCTTTGGGTAAGCTGGTTTGCATCACCGGTGTGTCAGGCTCTGGCAAGAGCACCTTGATGACCGAAATTTTAGCCAAGGCTTTGTCGCAGCACTTCTACAACTCTAAAGACTTGCCTGGTAAGCACAAGGCTATCAAAGGTTTGGAGCACATCGACAAGGTTATCGACATCGATCAAAGCCCCATTGGCCGTACTCCCAGGAGCAACCCCGCTACCTACACGGGCGTATTCACCCCTATTCGCGACCTGTTCTCACAACTGCCGGAGGCCAAAATCCGCGGCTACGACCCAGGCAAGTTCAGCTTCAATGTTAAGGGTGGCCGCTGTGAGGCTTGCGAGGGTGACGGTTTGGTGCGCATAGAAATGCACTTCTTGCCGGACGTGTACGTGGAGTGCGAGGAATGCCACGGCAAACGCTACAATCAGCAAGCTCTGGAAATTCACTACAAAGGCAAGAACATTTCCGACGTGCTGGAAATGACAGCCGAGGAAGCCATGAACTTTTTTGAGAACGTACCCGTGATCCACGACAAATTACAAGTTCTTTGTGAGGTGGGCTTGGGGTACATACACCTTGGCCAGAGTGCGACCACGCTTTCGGGCGGTGAGGCGCAGCGCATTAAGCTCGCCACAGAACTCAGCCGCCGTTCTACTGGCCGCACGCTGTACATTCTGGACGAACCTACCACCGGGCTGCACTTTGATGATGTGAAACGTTTGCTCCACGTGCTGAATCAACTCGTAGACCGCGGCAACACCGTCCTCGTTATAGAGCACAACCTGGACATTATAAAATCAGCCGACTGGATTGTAGACCTGGGGCCTGAGGGCGGGGACAAAGGCGGTGAGCTAGTGGCCGCTGGCACACCCAAGGACGTAGTCAAGGTTAAGCGCAGCTACACTGGCCAGTGGCTTAAGAAAGTTTTGTAGAGTTTAGTTTTTTAAAAAAGAAAAGCGTCTACGAGGGTAGGCGCTTTTTTGTTCATTCACACTGGCAAATGTTCTAATTCATGTTTGGGGTTGTGTCGAGTTTGGCTTCTCCGCGTCGTATAAGCAGGTTCCCCACCTCGTGGTCAAACAGATAGGGTGTTTGGTAGACAACCCCCTCTCCAACACCAACCCAGCCAATATAGGCATGTTCTCCGACTTTGAATGGTCGGTTGTAAAGAGTCAAAGCGGATACTGTTCCTTGAGCGAATTTAACCCTGTAGTGAGGGCTATGGAAAGTGCTGGGCGAGTCAATGCCCACCACCAACGCTTCGGTTAATACTGCGGGGCCGTTACCATCGTAACTTTTGGGCCATGGTTTGGCTGGTCCTGGGGGGAGTAAAAAAGCAACGCCGATGACTACTAATGCTATGGAAGCAAACGTCACGCTGACTTTATGCGCCATTCTCATATTAATACCTCTTTGGTTTTTAGTGATTGGTATTTGTTTAGTTTTTATATAGCTTTTTTACACCTAGAATACCCGTTTGTCAATATGCTCTGATAGGGCAATTGGGAGTACCGGCGGGTTAGCTTATATGGTTGGAATCTTTTACTCATGCTGCCGGTGCTGGCAAGTTGACCAGTTATAGCTGAGGCTATCAGCGCTTGGTTCCAGAAGGTGCTGTAATTTTTTTCCAACCATTTACCCTTTCGCGCGAAAGGGTAAATGACTAAAGTATAAAAAATCGGCGAGGCTTACAATTTGAGCCTCACCGCGTGGTTGTTTGGAAGCGGATACTTTTCTACCAGTGCCAGTAAGCGGTGCCTATTATAATAAGTGTGCCTATGGCAACGATGATGGCAAGTACCATGCTCAGAATTTTGCTGGGGTCGGGTGACTTTTTTGTTGTGGTAAATATAGTGTGTAAGGCATTATGAACTCCTTTTTGTTTTTCTACTGCTGGACGTTAACAGGATACCGGGTGCTTGTCAATCCTTGAGGTAGAGGTAGATAATGGTCTCATGCCTCTGATGTCTAGGTTCCGCTTATGGGTCTTCTACTTTTTAGTTTTTTTCCTCCCCTGGCAAACGAGGTGGATTATTCGCGATACCTATATCCGTGGTGGTGTGTGGGAGTACGGACGGGTGAGCCTGTACGGCTGGGACGTTCTGCTTATACTGTTGGTGCTTGTAAGTTGGCCGGCTACAGCCGAGGTTATTAAAACTTGGCCTAGGCTGCCGCGTGGTCAGCGGTTGCGTGCTACAGTGTTCAGTAATCCGTTGGTACTGTACTGTGCCTTTTTGGCGTACGCTTTTTTTAGTACGCTCTGGGCGCCAGATTCAGTTCTCGTTTTGTATTGGGGTTTGCGCTTGGGCGAAGTGGGCCTACTGTGGCTGCTCATCAGAGTTCTTAAGCCAAAGCTCGCAGGCATTTGGCTCAGCTTGTGCGCCGCGGGTACGGTGCAGGCCTTGTGGGCAGTATGGCAGTTCCTCAACCAGAGTACGTTTGCTAGTAAGTGGCTTGGCGTAGCCACTCATTCTCTGAGCTCGCCAGGTACGTCAGTGGTGCTTACCTCAACCGGCCGCTGGCTCAGGGCCTACGGCGGGCAGGTGCACCCTAACGTGCTCGGCGGGTTGCTCGTTGTTACGTGCCTCGCTACGGTGTGGCTGTACCTTAGGGTCCGAGAGCGCAACTTACGCGTAGCTCGTCTATTAACCTTGATTGCCATTGCGGTACAAGCAGCTGGTTTGTTTTTCTCATTTTCTCGTGGAGCCTGGGTCGCACTTGTTGCAGGTTTAGTTCTGTGGTGGTTACTCCATAACGCTTCCCGCCGCGCACTGTTGCTGCCTACGTTAGCTGCTCTAGGCACGCTGGTGGTTTTAGGCGCGGTCTGCTGGCAGCCCACCGCCGGCCGCCTCTTTGGCGGCAGCCGCTTGGAGCAGCAATCGCTCGATGACCGAGTGGGCGAGGCGGGGGAGAGCAAGGCGTTACTCCGTACGCACTGGTTTGCTGGGGTGGGTTTAGGTAACTACACCCGCGCGCTCTATGACGCTGAGCCCAACCGGCCAAGCTACCTCTACCAGCCCGTACATAACCTCTTTGTGCTCGTGCTCACCGAGCTGGGAGTGGTGGGGTTAGGCTTACTGCTCTGGCTGCTGTGGGTCTACCTGAGCAGCCCTACCTTGCGCTACGACCTTATATTCTTAACCCCCGTGCTTACCGTGGCCCTACTCGACCACTACTGGTGGACGTCCGGCTCCATGCTATTGTTAGGCAGCTTGGTGTTAAGCCTACCAGAGCAATCCACAGCCACCCCTTGACACATAGTGCTGATTGATCTATCGTTATTTGGCTGGAGTGAGGACGTAATCTTTGAAGTTCCTCCGGGTTCCAGCACCCCGCCGCCGGTCGGGTAATAAAACCGGTAAACAAAGCAACACGGAAGGCCCCGCCATTAGTGGGGTATATATAGTTAGTTAACTTAGACGCCCCTGTGTACACAGAGGCGTCTTTTCCTTATCTTCGTTTTGACAAATAGTGCTAATTGATCTATCATTAATTTCACTGGCGAACTGGCGACCCTCCAGGACCCAATACCGGCGGGTAATAGTCGGTAGAAACAAGGTGAGGCCCCTCGACGTGGACCGAGGGGCCCGTTTATTTTCTTTGTCTTGACACAGCTAAAGTCAGCCTTTATACTGGTAATGCTGTTGAATTAGCACTCTTGAAGTCAGAGTGCTAATTCATACTCTAATCCATTTAATTTGTGGGTGTTTATGAAGCTAAAGCTCAAGCCTTTGGGCGATCACCTGGTGGTTAAAGTTTCCAAGGAGGATAAGGTCACTAAGTCTGGCATTGTACTGCCTGACACGGTCGACAAGGAGAAGCAGGAGACTGGCGAGGTCATAGCCGTGGGCCCGGGTAAAATTTTGGAGAATGGTAGCCGTGCTTCTATGGACGTGGCGGTGGGGCAAAAGGTGCTGTTCAAAAAGTACGCGCTGGACGAGTTTAAGATAGATGACGAAGAGTTTGGCACGCTCCAGCTTTCCGACGTCATCGCGATTATTGAGTAATTTTATTTCCACACACTATGGCTAAACAAATTTCCTTTGATGAGCACGCTCGTGCGGCCCTGAAGCGCGGCGTCGACAAACTGGCCAACGCGGTTAAGGTTTCCTTGGGGCCCCGTGGCCGTAACGTCATTTTAGACAAAGGCTTTGGTTCACCAACTGTGACCAACGACGGCGTTACCATTGCCAAAGAAATTGAACTTGAAGATAAGTTTGAAAACGTGGGTGCTCAGCTACTGCAGGAGGTAGCCAGCAAAACCAACGATGTAGCAGGGGACGGCACCACTACTGCTACCGTCCTAGCTCAGGCATTAATTGCCGAAGGCTTTAAGAATTTGGCTGCCGGCGCTAACCCCCAAGCCCTACGGCATGGCATAGACAAAGGTGTGATGGCGGTGGTGGAAGCCTTAAAGAAAATGGCCAAGCCAGTTGCTAGCAAAGAGGAAATTGCTCAGGTGGCTGCCATTTCAGCTAATGATGTTGAAGTTGGTATGGTTATCGCCGAGGCCATGGATAAGGTGGGCAAGGACGGGGTTATTACGGTAGAGGACTCGCAAGGTTTAACCATGGAAAAGGAAGTGGTGGAGGGTATGCAAATAGACAAAGGCTACGTCTCGGCCTACATGGTTACGAACACTGACCGCATGGAGGCAGTGTATGAAGACCCCTACATTCTGGTGACGGATAAAAAGGTGGCGGCTGTACACGACATTCTCCCACTGTTAGAAAAAATTGCTCAAACCGGTAAGAAGGAATTGGTGATTGTGGCTGAGGAAGTAGAGGGCGAGGCACTAGCTACCTTTGTGCTCAACAACATTCGCAAGACGTTTAATACGCTGGCGGTTAAAGCACCTGGTTTTGGTGATAGGCGTAAAGAAATGCTCCAGGATATTGCTACCATTACTGGCGCTACCGTAGTGTCAGAAGACTTTGGTCTTAAGTTTGACACCGTGGGTCTAGAAGTTTTGGGAGGTGCCAGGAAAGTTATTGCTACCAAAGAGAACACCACGTTCGTGAACGGCAAGGGCGACGAGGCTAAGATCAAAGAGCGCATTGCCCAGATCAAGAAAGAAATCGAGCGCTCTGATTCCGACTTCGACAAGGAGAAACTGCAGGAGCGCCTGGCTAAGCTCTCGGGCGGTGTGGCGGTCATCAAGGTTGGCGCTGCGACTGAGACCGAGATGAAAGAGCGTAAGTATAAAGTGGAGGACGCGCTCCACGCCACCAAAGCCGCCGTGGAAGAAGGCATTGTCGTCGGTGGTGGTGTGGCATTAGTTCGCGCTATGAAAGCTCTGGAGAAACTGCAGCTTACGGCTGACGAAAAAGTGGGTACGCAGATACTGCTCAAGGCGCTCGAGGAACCACTGAAGCAGATTGCCGAGAATGCGGGTAAGGACGGTGCGGTAGTAGTGGATGAGGTGAAACGTAACGATGGTAACTACGGTTACAACGGCGCTACCGACACGTTTGAGAAAGACCTCATGAAGGCTGGCGTGGTGGACCCGGTAAAGGTCACCCGTTCAGCACTCCAGAACGCGGCCTCTATCGCGGTGATGTTCTTAACCACCGAGGCCGTGGTGACCGACCTGCCGGAGAAGAAAGACGACAAGGTAGGCGGTGGTATGCCGGGCGGTATGGGCGGCATGGACTACTAGCCCCGGCAACCAGAGAGGTGGTACCTCTAACCACCCCCGTCGGGGGTGGTTTTGTTATCGCTGGTATCGTATACTTAAAGCGTTATGGCTAAACTAACCTCCGGTGTACTTGGTCAGCCCGTTCGCTTCTACGTTGAGGCGGCGGAGCTGCCGTGGCTGCTCCTCAGCGGGGCGGTGGTAGCCGTGTACGTGCTAAGCTACTGGCTCAGCGCGCTTGACATTATAGCTCTGTCGCCGCTGGTGCTCGTGCTCCAGGTGCTGGGCGCAGCGCTGGGTGCCTACTTGGTGGGTGTTAAGCAGGGCAGTTCCTGGAGCCAAACCGTCGTAGTGTGCTGTATGGTGGGAGCAGCGGCGGGTGTAGTGTCGGCCGTGCTGGCGCTGTTTAGGTTTTGGTACCTCTGGCTGGTGTTCAACCTGGTGGTAGAGCCGGTGTGGAGTGGGGTGCTTGGCGCGGTGGTTGGTTTAGTTACCCTAGGTTTTTTCCACTTACCCGTAGTCATTAAACGTTTTCAAGCCTTTACTAGCTAACCGTACTACGTATGGAGAACACTCCTTCGAGTATTAGCCAAGAAGACAAAGTTTACGCGGCGCTGTCCTACGTGTGGATTTTGGTGTTCATACCACTGTTCTTAAAGCGCCAGAGCGGGTTTGTGCAGTTCCATGTGCGCCAAGGGTTGGCGCTGCTCATAGCAGAAGTGATTCTGTGGATTATTGGCCTAGTACCTATTTTGGGTTGGCTGATAGCGTTTATTGGGCACATTGTGGTTGCTATTCTGGCAGTTCTTGGAATCGTAGCAGCGCTCGTTGGTCGTTACTGGGAAATGCCGTTCCTCAGTGAGTACGCTAAGAAGTTAAACATCTAGAGTATGGAAGCACTGCCCCCTTCGCTCTACGAAGTTGAACACAACGCCACGGAGCTTCTGGAGGAGCGGGTCAGGGCTTTGCAGCAGCAATTTATTGACCGGCGGCAGGCGGCGCGTAAGGCAGACCAGGAGCGGAAAGCCTCAGGCTACAACGCGCACTACGTCGATGTGCCAGACCAAGCTATAGCGCTCATCGATCAGGCTGACCTGCGCATGCTTGAAGACATTCAGCACATCGCGAGCCCCGAGGAGCTGCAGCAGGTGAAGTCTGAGTTTGATGAATACTTTTTGCGGCTGGAACAGCCAAAGAAAATGATCGCCGTCATTCTCTACCACGAGCTGCTTCAGCAAGTAAAGTTTATGAAGAAACGAGCTAAAGCTAAGTTGTAACTCTCTTACCCATGTCAAAACCCAGTCGCACCAAAGCCTTTGTTCTACCCTTCGGAAGCCTGACCATTAAAGACGTTCCCCTGGTGGGCGGCAAAACCGCCTCTTTGGGGGAAATGTACCAAAAGCTCACGCCGAAAGGCGTCAGGGTGCCACCCGGGTTTGCCGTTACTGCCTACGCTTATCGATATCTCTTAAAGAAGGCGGGTTTGGAAAAGGGCATTCGCAAGCTTTTGAAAGGGCTCAACACTAATAACCTGAAAGACTTGGCTGCCAGGGGGCAAGCGGTGAGGAGTTTGATTCTGCACTCCACCTTCCCACCCGAGCTGTCGCGCGCTATTATTGCTGACTACCGTAAGTTGTCTAAACAGTACCGGGTGAAGGCAGTGGATGTGGCTGTGCGCTCCTCCGCTACCGCTGAGGACCTGCCCGACGCCTCGTTCGCTGGTCAGCAGGAAAGCTACCTCAATATTGTGGGCGAAAGCGCCTTGCTCGAGGCGTGCAAAGAGTGTTTTGCCTCGCTCTTTACTGACCGCGCCATTTCCTACCGCGTAGACAAGCACTTTGACCACTTTAAAATCGGCCTCTCTATTGCTGTGCAGAAAATGGTCCGCTCAGATAAGGCTTGTTCAGGGGTCATGTTCACCATCGACACCGAGTCGGGGTTCCGGGACGTTGTACTCATTAACGGCAGTTGGGGTTTGGGCGAGTACATTGTAAAAGGCGCGGTGAACCCAGACGAGTTTGTAGTGTTTAAACCTACTTTCAAGCAGGGGTTCCCGGCTATTGTGAGCCAGCGCTTGGGGAGCAAGCAGAGAAAGTTAATTTACGCTGGTAGCGGTGTGCGGCCGACTAAAAATCAGATGGTGTCGCCCGCTGATCAAAACCGTTTTGTGCTGAAGCCTAAAGAGGTGCTGCAGCTCGCGGCGTGGGGTATGCAGATTGAAGAGCACTACCAGCGCCCCATGGATATGGAGTGGGCTAAGGACGGCAAGAGTGGCGAGCTCTATATTGTGCAAGCCAGGCCTGAGACAGTACAGAGTGGCAAGTCTAGGCAGGTGCTAGAAAAGTACCGCCTTAAAAAAACCAGCAAGGTGCTGGTCACCGGTACTGCTGTGGGCGCGAAGATTGGCCAAGGTACGGTGAATGTTATCAAAGACGTTAAAGAGATAAGCAAGTTTAAGCCCGGGAGTGTGTTGGTGACCGAAATGACTGACCCTGACTGGGAACCAGTTATGAAGCAGGCGGCGGCCATAGTCACCAACTCTGGTGGCCGCACCTGCCACGCCGCTATTGTTTCCCGCGAGCTGGGCATTCCTTGCATTGTGGGTACCACCATAGGCACCAAAGTTTTAAAGAACGGCGACAAGGTCACGGTTTCATGCGCCGAGGGTGAGGTGGGGAAGGTGTACCAAGGTTTGCTGAAGTTTGAAGTTACTCACACCAGCCTGAAAGGCCTAAAGCGCCCCAAGACCAAGGTGATGATGAACGTAGGTGAGCCGCAGCAAGCCTTTGGCCTGTCGTTTATCCCTAATGACGGTGTGGGTTTGGCGCGTGAAGAGTTTATTATCAACGATGCCATCAAAATTCACCCGCTGGCGCTCATCCACTTCAGCAAGCTTAAGGACAAGCGCGCCAAAGCAAAAATCGCCGAGCTCACTGCCGGCTACCCTGACAAGCCCAAGTACTTTGTGGACAAACTGGCCCAGGGCATTGGTACACTCGGTGCCGCCTTTTACCCTAAAGATGTCATAGTTCGCCTGAGCGACTTCAAGAGCAACGAGTACGCAGGGCTCATTGGCGGTAAGCAGTTTGAGCCTAAGGAGGACAACCCCATGCTCGGCTGGCGTGGCGCGAGCCGCTACTACGACCCTAAGTTTGAACCCGCCTTCCGTTTAGAGTGCAAGGCGTTCAAGCAGGCGAGGGAAAAGTTCGGCCTTATCAACATCAAAGTACTGGTGCCCTTTTGCCGTACAGTGGAGGAGGGTAAGCGTGTACTCGACATTATGGCCAGCGAAGGGCTGAAGCGTGGGAAAAACGGTTTGGAGGTGTACGTGATGTGTGAAATTCCAACCAACGTCATTCTGGCAGACGAGTTTGCCAAGGAGTTCGACGGGTTCTCCATTGGCTCTAACGACCTTACCCAGCTCACCTTAGGCATAGACCGCGACTCCGGAATCTTAAAAATCGCTGGCGCTGGCAACGAGAAGAACGAATCGGTGAAGGCGTTGGTGGCCGAGGTTATTAAGAAGGCTAAAGCGGCCAAGCGTAAGATAGGCATCTGCGGCCAAGCGCCGTCTGACTTTCCAGACTTTGCGGAGTTCTTGGTGCGCGAGGGCATAAACAGTATATCGCTTAACCCCGACACCGTGCTCCAAACTACACTCCGCATTTTGAAGACCGAGCAGCACCTAAAACGTAAGTAGAGTACTCAAAGCCCCACCCTAGGTGGGGCTTTCGTTTTAGCCCTGTTTGTGTTAATGTAAAGTACGCTCTAAATTACAAGGAGAGGTCTTGTAACAGGCTTACATATAACGTTTCCCGAGCGGAGGGATCGCATAGTGGTCTAGTGCGCACGCTTGGAAAGCGTGTGTACCGAAAGGTACCGAGGGTTCGAATCCCTCTCCCTCCGCTCGAGAAGGGTTAGAATCTTTACCCCAAAGTGAGCTATGCTCTACTTTGGGGCCTTCCTCTCCGCCATCAGTCCTTATGCAAGGAAAATTAGAAGAGTACTCGTCAGAATGGTTGAAGAAATATGAGCTCGAGGCTAACAAGATACAAGCTAGTTTAGGTAGTGCTATAAAAGATATTCAGCATATTGGGAGTACATCTATTCCGGGCGCTATTGCTAAACCGTTAATAGACATTGGCGTGCTAGTTGATTCGATAGATGATATTGACCTGTTCGTAAATAAACTAGAATCGCTCGGATATTCATATAAGCCAGACATGTCTTCGGTTGAGCGAATTTTCCTTCGAAAGGGTAAACCCGTTGAGTATCATTTATCCATCGCTTGTCCTAAGCATACATTTTGGAGGCGCCAAATTTCTTTTAGAGATTACCTAAGATTACGCCCGGAATTTGTTGAAGAATATAATAAGTTAAAGCTAAAAAATTTTGATGCAACGTCGCCAGATGATTTTACAGATCTCTCAAAAAGTAAAACCTATAACCAAGGGAAGGGGGGATTCGTTGAGAAAATCTTAAAACTTGCCAAGGCAGATCGTATGTAAACAAGGTCCGACTTGGCTTATCCGAGTTGTCTGAAGATGTATAGCAATAAACAATATGAAATTTTTTGAGAGAAACTTTTGGCGGGGAGAGGATGAAACCGGGGTAAGAGAATTACATCGGGATTTTAAAATTCACGACGGTTCTTGGTACCACAATCGTTATTACGACTCCTTTGTTGATAAAGGAACAGCCATGAAAATCAGGTTCTCTTTCGACGACCCGTCGCTTTTGGATAATTGCCCATTTATTGCAAAAATAGGATTGAACGGGGATTCTAATGTTGGTGGTAAGTACATAGGTTTTGCTTATGGCCGAAACACTGATCAAGAAGCATTAATGTTGTGGGCTCAAAAATTCAATTTTGCAGAGCTAATAGTCGGACTCGATGAGAACGCTGTTTCGACTCCTGATAGTAAAGTAATTCCGATAAAACAAAAGAACGCTGAAGAAGGGAAACACCCATGATCCATGATTAAAAGCCTATGTCAAATGAAGTAGACCAAATTAAGGCCCGGCTCGACGTGGTGGATGTTATAGGTGAGTATGTGAAACTGAAGCAGGCCGGCGTTAACTGGAAGGGCATGTGCCCGTTCCACCACGAAAAGAGCCCGAGCTTCATGGTGCACCGTGAAAAGCAGATTTGGCACTGCTTTGGCTGCGGCGAGGGTGGCGATGTGTTTTCATTTGTGCAGAAAATTGAGCACATAGAATTTCCAGAAGCACTGGAACTGTTAGCGCGTAAGGCGCACGTGGAGTTGGTACGCTCCGGCCGACCAGGCGAGTCGAACCAGCGCATGAGGTTGTTCCAGCTCGTTGACCTTGCCCGTACTTTTTTCACTGAGCAGCTGCAAAAAAATCCCGTGGCCGCCAAAGCGCGAGACTACCTTAAACAGCGCAGTGTAACAACCGAGAGTGTTGCCACCTTCAACATTGGTTACTCCTTGCCAGAGTGGGACAAGTTTATTGTGCTGGCGCGTTCAAAGGGTTACTCAGTGGAGGAGTTGGTGGCAGCGGGGCTTGCCATAAAGAGTGACCGGGGCCCAGGAGCCTATGACCGCTTCCGCGACCGGCTTATGTTCCCCATTTCCGACGCTCAAGGACGAAGTTTAGGTTTTGGTGGGCGCACCTTAGACGCCGAAGCGAAGGAAGCCAAGTATATTAACTCACCCCAGAGCCCCATTTACAACAAGAGCATGGTGGTCTACAACCTGGACCGCGCCAAGCAGTTTATAAAAGACGCTGGCCATGTTGTTTTGGTGGAAGGGTACATGGACGTAGTGGGGAGCTGGCAGGCGGGAGTAAAAAATGTGGTGGCCACCTCGGGCACCGCGCTCACCTTGGACCAGCTCAAACTGTTAAAGCGCTACACTAATGAGCTCCGGCTGGCGTTTGACGCAGACTTAGCTGGCCGCTCCGCTTCGGAGCGCGGCATAGACCTAGCACTCGGGCTGGAGTTTGAGGTTAAGGTTATAGTGCTGCCCTTTGGTAAAGACCCCGACGAGTGCGCGCGCCAAGACGCGGCTGCGTACCGTAAGGCAGTTGAGCAAGCACTCCCCTTGGGTGATTACGCGTTCCAAAGTGTCGCCCGCGAAGTTGACTTTGGCACGCGTGAGGGGAAAAAGGTAGCGGCGCGCAAGCTCCTTACTGCCATAGCGAAACTGCCTGACCCGGTAGAAAGGGACTACTACGTTAAACGGTTAGCCCAAGAGCTCTCGGTAGACGAACGTTCTCTGCGCGAGCGCCTAGCAGGTGTGGCCACGGTTCCTGTACCTACACCAGAGGCACCGTCAAGCCAAACTGCTGCCCCAAGCCCAGACCGGCACCAGGTACTTTCGCACCGGCTGCTCTCGCTGCTGCTTCACTACCCAGCTTTTTTGGCTGAGCTCAGCCCGGAACTCTTGCCCGAAGCCCTCAGTGAGGGGCACCCGCGTAACCTTTACAAGCAAATGCTCGTCTATTATAATGAGAGCCATCGTGTTGACTTCGATGAATTAAAGGCCGAGCTGAATACTGATCAGTCGTTAGCTCATTTCTTAGATCAGGTATTCCTCGATTTTGACCAGACAGGTAGCGACTTTACACCCGACCAAGCCAAGGGTGAGCTTGCCAGTCTGGTGCACCAGCTTAAGCACCGCTTCCTCAGCCTAGAGCTGCAGCAGCTGAGCAGCTTAATTGTAGCCGCCGAGGCGGCCGGTAGGGCCGAGGAGCTTGCTGAACTACTCCAGCGGTTTACCGAGGTTGGCCGTGCACTTGCTCGCTTGTAAGTTGATTTTCTCAACCATGCCTAAAAAATCAGTTCGCAAAAAGCCAAAAGCTACTTCTGCTCGGCGTTTGAGTAAACGGGCCAAGGCGAAACCTGCCCGACGGGCAGCCAAGAAGGGCAAGGTACAAACTCACCTACCCGACCTTGCCGAGGTGCAGAAGCTTATACAGAAGGGGCGCACCCGCGGCTTCATAACCGAAGACGAGGTTTTGGGTGTGTTTGTAGACGTTGAAGAGTACCCCGTAGCCTACGACGAGTTTTTGGACACCTTGGACCAGAACGGCATCCAAGTTTTGGAGACCGACGGTGGCATTTTAGACGTGGGCGCCAAGCGTGACGAAATTTTTGAACGCGTGGGCTTGCCGACCGAGAAAAAACCCTACGATCTCTCCGAAATTTCCACCGACTCCATACAAATGTACCTTCGCGAAATTGGTAAGGTGCCGCTCTTGAAGGCCGAGGAGGAGGTAGCGCTCGCTAAGCGCAAAGAGAAGGGCGATGCCGAGGCCAAGCGCCGTTTGATTGAGGCCAACCTGAGGCTGGTGGTTTCCATTGCCAAGAAGTTCACGGGCAAGTCGCTCTCGCTCCTTGACCTTATACAAGAGGGCAACATCGGCATGTTCCGCGCCGTGGAGAAGTTTGACTACCGCAAGGGTTACAAGTTTTCTACCTACGCCACCTGGTGGATTCGCCAAGCCATAACCCGCGCCCTGGCTGACCAGAGCCGCACCATTCGCATTCCCGTGCACATGGTGGAGACCATCAACCGCTTCCAGCAGGTGGAGCGTCAGCTCATTCAGGACTTGGGCCGGGAGCCGCTACCCGAGGAAATAGCCGCCGAAATGGGTGAAACGGTGGAAAAAATTCACCACATTATAAAAATCAGTCAAGAAACTATCAGCCTTGAAACTTCAGTGGGTGAGGATGACGAAGACTCAACCCTGGGGGACTTTATTGAGGACATTAAAACCGTTAGCCCTGACCGCGTGGCCGCCATGCAGTTACTCCGCGATCACGTGAAAGAGATTGTAGCTGAGCTTACACCCCGGGAGCAGAAGATACTAGAAATGCGTTTTGGCCTACACGACGGCGTCTCCCATACTTTGGAAGAGGTAGGGCAGGAGTTCGGGGTTACCCGCGAGCGCATTCGCCAGATAGAGGCCAAGGCCCTGGAGCGTATTAAGGCGCACCTTGGCATGCGCAAGTTGCAAGATTACTAAGGTTGGATGTCGTACGAAAAAGAGCTTAAACTCGCACTCAGGCTCGCCCGACAGGCGAGCCGTTTGACTCTGAAATTCCGGGCTAAGAAATACCGTGTACAGTATAAACAAGGTCATTCTCCAGTAACGGTAGCAGACCGCGCCGTAGAGTCTTTGTACGTACGGGGGATTAGGGCAGAGTTCCCCCATGACCGTATACTTGGTGAAGAGCACGGTAATCAAAAAGGTAAACCCGGCCGATTTTGGAGTGTAGACCCTATAGACGGCACGGCCGAGTTTATTAGGCCGGGTGGTCATTTTTCAACGATGATCGCGCTTGTGGTGAGTGGTAAACCAGTACTAGGTGTGATAGCAGCCCCTACCTCTGGTAAGGTTTACTATGCCGTTCGAGGTGAAGGCGCGTACTTCATTTCGGGTTCTCGCCGCCGCAAGTTAAGCGTACGGCGTAGTGCCAAAAGTATTCACGTTGCTGTGTTCAATAGATCGGTGCATCAAGCTACTCAGTCGGAGTACGTGGCTAAAATTCGTGCCCTGGTAGGGCCAAAGCGTACTGTGCCCATAAGTGGCGCTGGACTCATTTTGTGCGCTGTGGCTGAAGGAAAACTTGATGCAGGTTTAATACCCTACCTTAACATGGGTATTTGGGATGTACTCCCCGGCGAGGTTATTGTTTCTGAAGCCGGAGGTGTTGTGAGAAATTGTTTGGGTGGTGTATATAAGCCCCGCTGGGGAGCCTCAGCTGTTCGCTTGGGTGTGGTAGTGGCAAACAAGGTGCTCCTAACAAAAATAGTATCTGAGCTCCGGCGAGGGGGAGTAGTAAAGCTGCTGCATCAAGAGGCTGAACGCCGCCGTAGGACCATCGAGCTAACTGACAAACACCTTGCCAGGCGTGTCAGGATAGTTTAGGATACGAGAGCGTTCCTAGGGGAACGTCCTTTGATAATCCGGGGTAGTCCGCCGCGGCGGACAGTGGACTGTTTATGTATTTTGTTTACGTTTTACGAAGTAAATTTGGTAAACTTTATATTGGCCACACGAATAATTTAGAGCGCCGGGTGGCCGAGCATAACCTAGGATTCTCGCGGTATACTTCGAGAGTCGCAGGCCCGTGGGCATTGGTCTATAAGGAGCCATTTAATACCAGAAGTGGGGCTATGAAACGTGAACGTGAGTTGAAAACTGGTAAGGGTAGAGATTACTTGAAAAATTTTTTACACATATGTTAACCCCAGCACTGCTCCGGGGTAGCTCAGTGGTAGAGCAATCGGCTGTTAACCGATTGGCCGTGGGTTCGAATCCCACCCCCGGAGCAGTGCTGGGGTTGTTGACCTCAGGGTAGAGTCCGCCATAGGCGGATTAATCCATTGGTCGTGGGTTCGAATCCCACCCCCGGAGCCATCGTGTACGAACCGCGTTGAGAGACGCGGTTTGTGCTTTATTTATCGGCGTTTTCGCCGGTTCTAACCTCTTGTACTCAAACTCGAGCTTAGGATAGCGTTTTTCGATTGGTGCTAGCAGTTCATTGGCTGTAATCGCGAATTTTCCATCCTTTAGCGTTGGGTTCGAACCTAATAGCAGCAGTATCTCGCGCTTCTTACGCAGGTCATCGCCCTCAAACTCGCGCTTCGCACTGGCTGCGAAGTTGAAGGTTTGCTCGCACACGCTGAGCCACTTGTCCGCTCGGTCTTCAGTGGAATTAGCTAATGCCTTGAACTTTTCAATCTCGGTATTCAGGCGATCTCGCTCTTTTAGGTACTCTTCGTCCGAGAGCAGGCCCTTGCAGCGCAGGCGCACCAGCTCGTCGCGCTGCTGATAGGCCGAGGCCAGGGCTTTCTGCTGCGAGTCGTAGATTTTCTTGCGTTCTTCCGTTTCCTGGCCGTGGTTTTTATGTATGGCCTCAATAGCCCAATCCCCGAACTCCGGCAGAATGGTGTATTTTGCCAACTCGTCCGCGATTTGCTCCTCTAGTTTATCTTGCGTAATACACTGGTGTTGTGAGCAGGGTGGTTCGATTTTCCTCCAGGTGCAGTGGTAGTAGGTGTAGGATTTGAGCTGGCCGGTGGCCTTGATGTGTTTTGTCTTGGTTTCGGCCGTAATCAAGCAGCCGCACTCACCGCAGCGGATAATGCCGGTAAAAGGGAACTCATGCCGGTGCGGCCGGGCTTGTGACGGTCGTCCGAGGATGCGCTGGGCTTCATAGAACTCACCTTCAGTCACCATAGGCTTGTGTTTGCCTGGGTACCGCTTGCCGTTGACCTCCAGCACGCCCATATAGAAACTGTTACTGAAGATGCGGTATAGTCCGCTCAGCGACAGCGGCCGGTTGCCGACCTTATGCCGCTGTTGCGTCCTGAACCCCCACTGGTTGTTTGCCATGCCGAGTATCTGTTTAGGCGAGTGCGCGCCCGTTAGTAACAAGTCCCACATCTTACGTACCAATGGAAACCGCTCTGGGTCGATGTCGATAGTCTTCTGGCCCTTCTGTTGGTCGGTGCGGTTCAGGTACCCTATGTTGGCCACGCCGGGCTTCCAGCCCATGGATAGCTTTTTATCAAGCCCTCGCTTCACGTCCTTGCTGAGTTTGGCCGAGGAGTACTGCGACTGCGACAGCGCCAGCTGCAGCATCATGATGCCCTCAGGCGAGTTATCAAAATGGTACGAGGCGAACTTGAGATCCTTGAGGTGGCCCGTGCGCAGCATGTAGGTGATAGTGGCTGCCTCTATCTCATTACGAGACAATCGATCCGGGTGCCACGCTACGATGCCTTGTGCCTCGCCTTTGTTGATCCGTTCAATCATAGCGGCGAACACCGGCCGGTTGTGGGGCGTAAAGGCACTGCGGCTTTCCTCCAGCACGTCTACTATCTCTAGGTTGCCGAACAGCTTTTCGGCCTGGTCTTTTTGCGACTCGATTGATAACACCTGCCGTTCCGCCTCCTCAGAGGACTTACGGGCGTACAGGAAGTATTTAACCATTGGTTCGCTCATACTCATGTCGGTTAATAATCAAAAGGGACGGCTCTGTGGTTGACCCAACGCACATCCCAGAGGAATGCTCTGTTGGCACAGAGACCGCCCCTTTCGAGGCAACAGAGCGCAAAAAACTCTGGGACATAGTTATGCGGAGGGTCAACATGGGTATTATAGTATGGTTAGACTAAGTTGACGAGCCGACCGGCTGCGACCCTGTGTTTATCTCGTATCGGTAGGATTATCACTCCGAGCCCACTGAGTGCTATGTCTGCCCCTAGGGTCTCAAGGCTCGGGTAGCTCTTCGTGCCTGCCAAGTAGAGCCCACTAGTTTTGTCGAACAGGACGACGCCAACGTCAGCGTCATTGCTGCCAACGAGGCCTTCGAGCTTTTTCAGCTTTAGCTTAGTAACTGACATATGTTATTGCCTGAGTTTAAGAATCTTCTGCTCCAGGGCGTCGAAACGCTCCTCGAGCTCTGACAGCTCCAACGCTTTCAGGAGGTGTCCAGACAGGAATCCAATGGAGTTTGCCACCCTGAGGTCGAGGCTGCCCATCCGCACGCGGTTTACCGTATCCTCCAGCAGTTGTACCACGTCGCCGGACTTGTTGGCCGTGATAGGTGGCAGCGGCTCCTTCACCCTGGCACGGTTAGCTTGGCCGCCCTTAACATGAGCCGCATGTTTCATTTCCACCGATACGGCTGGGTTGTGGTAGAAGCAGTAGTCACTCCCCGTCATGGGACTGGCACCACACGGCTCACCATCGTCTTTTAGCTGTTTACACGTCATAGTGTTGACCTAGTTAGCTTGGGGTACACCCACTTTACCTTTGTACCCCCAAAAAGGCAGTCCGTTAGCTGAATCGGCGGTTTGCCCAGCTTCGTTTGACTCAGTTGGAGTTGCTACCCCACCCTCGCCACCACTATTGTTTTCTGGCGTAGATATAGTGGTTGGCACAGTGGGGTAAATGAGCCTTTTGCGCTTGTCGGTGGGGTCGTCTTCCTGGGTGATAAGCCCGGCCGTCTCCAGCATGGGTATGATTTGCTGTCTGAGCTGCTGGCTGTCGAGCATCCGGCCGTACACCCCGTGGTGCTTCTCCAGCACCTCCTGGCGGGTGAGGCCCTGGTTTTCCACCCCGGGAGCCTGCTTCGCTTCCCAGGCCACGAGGATGACTTCGCGGTACAGCTGGTACACGTAGGGCGGCAGGTTGAGTTCCTGGCTTTCTGAAATGCTGTCCCAGATGCGAAAGCCGTCAGCCACGTCTTGCTCGCTGGCCGTAATGGTGAACTCCGAGCGTTCCCGCCACCACAGGTTCAGGAGGGCCAAAGCCTTGATAATCGAGATGAGCCGGCTAATGTCGCGCTGGTGCCTAGGTTTTAGCATCCTGGCTTGCCCCATGAACCGCTCGGCTATAACTTCAGGCAACTTCAGCTTGATTTCCTCTATGCCAGCGTCCCTGATGGCTTGTATGCGCTCCTGTAGCAGCTTACGGGCCGGGTCAGCCGCGAGCCAGGCTAGGTAGGCGTCGCGGTCGGCCTCTTTGCGCACCTTTTCGCTGATGCCCTGCCTGAGCTTGTCCTGGTTCACCTCTGGGCTTAAGAGCAGGAACCGGGTGGCCTCCTGTTCGTCGATTTTGAGCCCGGCGGTGCAGAATATCACGGCCGGGTACCCCTTCAGGACCACGTTCTTGGTCCTTAGGCCGTACTTTTGGTTCTTGTCCGTGATTTTGAGGCGCACCTCCTTCTTGTCGTGCGACAGGAGCGGTCGCAGACGCTCCAGCAGTTGGGTGTGGGGCTGGTCAAGGAAAATGAGCACCTTGCGCGACAGGTCAACCACGTACCCACCTAGTTCTTTGTTGTACTCCCCCGTGTCGTGGAAAAAAGCCGTGGGTGAACAGTACCCTATCTCCTTAACGTCCTCAGCTGGGAACAGCCGGGCGACCTCGGTTGGGATGTACGATTTACCTGTTGAGGAAGGGGCGTTATAGCTGATGTTGAACTGGGCATTATCGGTATACGCCGACAGCTCGCACAGGAACGTTACCACCTTGTTCTGCTCATCCTGCTTAATGGTGAGGCCGAGGATTTGAGCCAGCTCTTCAACGCTCAAGGGCTGGAACTGGTTAGTCTGTTCGTCGGTTGTCATACTCATTTTGGTTAATGGTTTTGAACTTAAGGTGGTGTTCGAACTCCTTCTGCAGCAGCCTGAAGCGGTTCTGCGCCTCGGCCAACTGCCACCTCAGGTCGCTGATGTGGTCGAGCACGGCGTTGATGTCATCGGCTATTTGGCTAGCTTTACGCATGAGGTTGGGGTGATAATGGTAATTGGGCAAGGTCGGCTTCGGTAATAGGCTGGTATATGAGCTGCATCAAACGAACCAGCTTAGTGCCCTGCTCCAACGCCTGTTCACGGCTAATCTCACGGCCGAAGCGGGCGTGGTATAACTTTTGAAAAGCGGCGATTTGTTCGTCCGATAGGTGCATAAAAAAATCCCCTCTGATGAAGGGGGTTTATTTACTGACGACAACAGAAAACAACCCCACTTGGGCTATTCTCCGTTTGCGACCTCGGAAGGGCTAAGCTCGGCCCTCAGAAAGCAGACAACAGTTCACGTGCTGCCTTAATGCGACAAGATGTAGTGCCGGTCATTTCCCTCCGATGCCCACTGAGTGAACCAGTGACCATACCCACGGTATGGTATCCGCGCTAAAGAAGCGTGAACGTACCGGATAAGGCACTACTACCGCGTACGCGACAGGCCAGGTATGTAAGGGCCCGGCTCGCCGTACTGCATTATAGGGTTAATAAAGGAACTCTAGTGGTTGGATTCGTTTACTAAACTTAGTCATACCACAGTTTCCGAAAGTACCCAAGGTAACCTTTATCCACACCTACCAAGATACCTATCAAGAAATAAATTGAGCTTGAATTTTGCTGTAACTTCTGGTAAAATTTTACATGCAAGTATACAAGTATAATAGCCTAAACCTAGGTAGCCCTAGGCATGGCTCAAAAACTCATGGTAGATACTGAACCTCACGTTCAGCAGCTCTACCATGAGTCATGTCCCGAAAGGGGTATGGGCCGCAAGGCCAGCTGACGTGGGGTTTTGTGTACCCCACACCTAAGCCTTAATTACCTCCCTATGAGTCTCAAAACCTGGATTGGGCAGCTCTACAGTACACCACTGAACCTACTACTGGCCGTGGCTGCGCTGCTCGTCATTCTTTACTACGGCACTCATCTCTATGACTGGTTCCGACCGCAGACATACCAGGAGAAGTACATGCACTGTCTGGAACTTGGTAGTGATGCGCGGGCTGGAGCATGCGTGAAGCTCCTTAAGGGTCAAAACTAAGTCTCAACCACTATGCTTAAGAAGATTCTTCAGTTTTTGGGCGGCGCTGGTGTGGCAATAGGCATGATTTTGCTCCTGGCCATCCCTTTTTTCCTGGCGGGTTGGTACGAAAATCACTTTGACAGCTTCTACCCTTGGTTCGTTGCCATCCCTGGCATAGGCATTTGGGTGGTCATTTTCAGCATAGTGGCATCACTCGTCCCTCGGTTCAGAAAGTTCACGGGTTCGACTCTAGTGTTCTGTTCATGGGCATTTGGTGCCGCACTCTGGCTTGTTAATCTGTATGTATCACTAGTCACCCTCGGTCGAGTGTGGACGATAGTTGGTATCTTCTGTATGGGTATTGGTGTGTTTGTTACTGCTAGCATTGGTCTATTCCTAAGCGATAGGTCAACCGATGTCTGGCTCATGCTCTTCTACCTGGCTATTATTTACGGCCTGCGGATGTTTGGGTTGTTCATTGCTAGTAAGTACCGCTCCACAAAAAAATCAACTCGACCTCCACAGACTATGGGCCTTAATGTAAGAGAATCCGAGCACGTTGCGGACAGAAAGTTGATTGCCCTCATCTCAACGAAAGGCAAAACCGCTGAGAAAGTATCAGCTGATACAATGGGAGCTATACAAAAATACTATGATACTATCTCTAGTCCACAAAAATCCTCGTCCAGCCCACGAAAAGGTACTGAAGACCAAAACTAGCCTCTCGGGCTATTTTGGGGTATACTTATCCACAGTCTCTCAAATACCCCCTCTCAGCTACATGCCTAAGGGTTGACAAAAAACCATAATCCACCTAAGGTACCGTAGCCATTGGGCATTTTGGATTTACTTCATAAAGAAAAGCTCCGTCGCTTTTCTGAGACAACGAAGCTTTTCTCGTGAAAACTAGAGGTCGTCTTTACAGGCGACTTCTTTGTTTTTCCTGCGCTCCCAGTAATCTGGGATAGCTGGAAAACAGAAGGCCCGTTTGCCAACCTCTCGGGCATACAACCTCCGTCCGTTACGGAGCGTAATGTATGGCCGACAAACAATGTTTGTCATTGTTTTTGCGGTTAACCCATTTAGCTAGCTACATCGACCATCACTAGCTAGGGCTTCAGGGTAATTTAGCTCCTAGGGGAAGTTAATATGTAAACCTCTCCCCAATAGCCAAATGAAAAACCTGCACCGAGTTCTGGCGTAGTGCGAGTTCCCTTTTCAGGGAATACGCACGAGGCGTATTGGTACTTTTGGTAACACTACGCCAGGACTCAACACAGGTTTTGCCTGTGGGAACTCTTTAGAACTTAACGGGGTACCAGCCCGTGCTTTGGAAAGAACTACTATAATAATAGCACGGGCTTAGAAGCCATGCAAATAGGATTGCTTAGCTTCAAATTACTTTTAGGGCTATAGTGATGTATATGCTCAAGAGTGGCACAAAGCGCAGCTGGGGCGTAGCTGAGGCAATGCCCTATATATACATATTTGGTGGGGCCGTGGCTCTAGTTTTTTCGTTCCTCATTACTAACGAAAAAATCGAGCTACTCAAAAACCCTGACTACGTTCCACCCTGCAACATCAACCCCTTCATCAGCTGTGGCACGGTCATGGCTACGCCTCAAGCTTCTGTATTCGGGTTTCCTAATTCACTCCTTGGTATTGCCGGCTTTGCTGCGCTCATCACCATTGGTGTGGTGCTGCTAACAGGCACCAAGCTGCCTCGCTGGTTTTGGCTGTGGTTGCAGGCAGGCACAACGCTCGCTGCGGCCTTTGTGTACTGGCTCTTTTTTGAAAGCGTCTATCGCATTGGAGCACTGTGCCCCTACTGCATGGTAGTGTGGGCTATGACATTACCAATTTTCTGGTACACCGCGGTGTACAACTTGCGTGAAGGACACCTAACAGGCACGAATTTGAACCTTAACCCGGGCCAGCACGTACTGGGCATGGTGGCGCTCTACGGTATTATTATTGTCGCCATACTTGTACACTATTGGAGCTACTGGGAACGGTTCCTCCACCAGTAAATATGATATCAAGCACTATGTCCCTACGACGTACCAGCTACGTAGCTACCTTCCTCAGCCTGCTGCTAGTAAGCTGGTCGCCGGCCTTGGCCCATGGCGGCGTATCAAAAAACATCGGCCACGCTGTGGTGTACCTCAACCAAGAACCCCTGTCGCCCCTGGTGGGCGAGCGAGTAAAGTTCTCTTTTGCTCTGCAAGACACCAAGGGTGCAGCACTCGTGAACCTACCCGTGCAGCTTACGCTCACCGATACCTACTATGGGGATGAAAGCAAGGATAAGGTTATACTCACCCAGCCGGTAATCAGCGACGTAAATGGTGATTTCGAATTTGCCTACACGTTCACTAAACAAAACTACTTTGACCTGGATTTAGACTTCGCCGACCCTATCACGAAGGCAACCCTCAACACGGGCTTCTTGGTGCAACCCAGAACGGCGCCACCGGGTGCGCCCGCCACGGCACCACTACCTCTGGTGGCAGGGGCTATTGTGCTCGGAGTACTTTTGACACTCGGTGTAAAAACTTTAGTCAAACGTCTCTTCTAGGTATATTCGGTCTGAGTTTAGCACTAAATCGTAACAGGTAAGAGACGATTGAATACCCTACATTAGCGTGGTACCATTAGCTTTATCGTTAGCTCATTTTTGATATCATGAAACAAGCTTTTATTAAGTTTTGTTTAGGAGTTGGAATCGTAGCGTGCTTGGTGCTGGTGCTCGCACCCGTGGCGAGTGCTGTCAGTAGCATTAAGGCAGCGCCAAATCAAAACAATGTACCGACCGATTTTGGTAACGCTGGCAATTTCAACCCCGATTTCACTTCGCCCCAGGGCGACCAGCAGCCAGCCATAGTTCCTGATCAGTACTATCGTGCTGTAGTAGAGAAGATACTTGAGGAAGGCACGTTTAACCTTGGTGGCGCTTACAAGCAACCGTACCAAAAGGTACGTGTGAAACTACTCACGGGGCCTCAGGCCGGTCAGGAGGTAGATATCGACTACGGAAAGGATTCCGAGATCAGGGAGTCGCAAAAAGTTAAAGTTGGCGATACCATCGTCGTGCTCCAAAGCCACGCCCTGGAGGGGGCGACGCAGTACTTCATAGCAGATCGATACCGACTACCGGCGGTTCTAGTCATGGTGGCCATTTTTTTGCTTGTAACCGTGTTTTTCGGCAGGCTCAAAGGACTTACCTCTATTCTTGGTTTGGCACTGAGCATTGGGGTACTCATATGGTTCGTCATACCGAGGATAGTCGCGGGAGCTAACCCCTTATGGACCTGTGTGCTGGGAGCAATCATGATCGTGCTGGTATCTCTGTACCTAGCCCACGGCTTCAACAAGCGGACGTCGATAGCCTTACTTAGCACTCTGTTGACCCTTGGAGTTTCGGTTGGGCTAGCCAGCTTGGCAGTTCAGTTTGCTAAGCTCTCAGGTATGGGTAGTGAAGACGCGTTTTACCTACAAACGGATTTTCTCCATGGTCTTGATCTGCGCGGGCTTTTACTAGGGGGCATCATAATTGGCGCACTTGGCGTGTTGGATGACGTTACTACCGGCCAAGCTGCGGCCGTAGACGAAATCCATAACGCTGACCCCAAGCTGCCATTCACGGAGCTGTATAAGCGGGGCTTATCTGTCGGCAAAGAGCACATCGCATCTCTGGTAAACACCCTAGCCCTCGCTTATGTTGGCGCCTCGTTCCCGCTCCTGCTCTTGTTCGCGACTAATCATGATCAACCACTCTGGTTCGTGGTAAACGGTGAGTTAGTGATGGAGGAGGTGGTGCGAACCTTAGTTGGCAGCATGGCGCTACTTATAGCGGTACCGCTCACTACACTACTTACGGCTCGTTTCTTGGTACCTAGAGCGGAACGGCGTAAACGGGTTTTACCGTAAAGCTAGTTCTTTAGCCAAACCGAGGGTTCTAATCTCCTCCACCACCCGGAGCCATGATAAAAACCATCAGCCTAAAAGGTTGGTGGTTTTTATCATAACGCCCTATGGCGTGGCGGGATTCGAAGGGTAGTTCAAAAACGTAAACTGCTTTACGTTTTTGAACACCCGGGCTGTGAAGGAGGAGCGCGAGTCTTCGAGCGCGACAGGTGAGCAGGAATCCCACCCCCGCAGTTCCCACAATTAAAACTCTCCTTGCGGGCGTTTTTGATTTGAAGTAGCATAGGAATATGAAAACCTCTTATAAGTTCGCACTCGTAGCGATTCCGCTTGCCGTCGCAGCGTTTTTGTTAGGTCGTATTTTATGGCCGGATGTGCCGGGCGCCATGATGCCCACCGCCGGGCAGCTGCCATTTTTTATTTTTCTCTCGGCACTCGAGTCGCTCGCGTTTGGCATCGGCGTTGCGTTTTTACTCTTTGGCTGGGCTGCTCTTCAGCGCTCCGGACGCACCGATGTTTTTACGCGCCTGGCCCTTATTGCCACTGCTTGGCTCATTGCCTCATGGTGGCCGCACGATAATATGCATCGGGTAAACGGCTTGGATATGGCGGGCCTTCTCAAGATTGAGTATACTTTCCATTTCACCCTCATCCTCTCGGGGTTTATCGTTGCAGCATACCTGTGGCGAGAGCTTAAGCACGCCCAGCGTACATTCTAAGGCGTCTACAAAAATGCCGGCCAAGGGCATTTGTTTTGCGGAGACTGCGGGATACGGTCTTATTCCAAAAAGTTCGAGATCGGGGATGCTCCAGCTTGTGATAGGTTAATCCCGCTCGCGGAGCGTAGGTACCTGAAGGGCGAGAGCACTCCGTATATGTGGGGTGCTTGCTTGTTCTTAAAGCCAAGTTTTGGCAAAAACTGCTATAATGAAACCGGCGTTTTCAATACTAAAAACTAAGGTTTTTTATATGAAAATGAGAATTTTGTTGAGCATAGTCTTAGCTGGTTTGCTGTTTATAAGCTCTAGCCCAGCCTGGGCTCAGCTGGGTGGGGTAACACCACCAGTAGAACCAGCGCCAGTTTCAACTCCGGCCGAGCCAACAGTGGTAACGCCGCCAGCTGATACAGTCACCACTCCTACTGAACCAGTTACCCAAATCGTCACTCCGCCAGCCGACACCACGGCGCCGGTAATTTCTGGCGTAGCCAACCTCTCGCTCGCCGAGCACGATGCCACGATTGTGTGGACCACTGATGAGTTGGCTGTTTCGACACTTGAGTATGGCACGAGCGCAAGTTACGGGCAGCAGGCCACCTTAGGCGTCAGTGCGCTGCTCGCGCACACCGCAGTTCTTACTGGTCTTAGTTCGGGCACCACCTACTACTACTGTATTCACGCCGCCGACTTAGCAGGTAACGCCGCCAACTCTTGTGGCCATACGTTCACCACTGCTGCGCAAACTGTTGTTCTCGACACCACGCCGCCCGACGTTACGCTGGTAACCGTGTCGCCGGTCACTGCCACAGGAGCAACCATTACCTTCACCACCAGTGAAGTAGGGAATGCACGAGTTGAATACGGAACAACTGCTGGCTATGGACAATCGACGCCGCTCGATACCGACCTTGCGCTCTCGCACAGCGTAACACTTAGTGGTCTCACGCCGAACACGCTGTACCATTACCGAATTATTACGAGTGATGAAATTGGGAACGAGAACATAACTCCCGACGAAACATTTACCACCACTACCCTGGGCGCACAAGCCAATGTTGGTTCTGCTGATACCACGCCCCCGGTTATTTCGGGCGTGGGTACGGTTACCCTCGGGCTCACCGACGCTACCATTGTTTGGGAAACGAATGAGCTTTCCATTTCCACACTTGAGTACGGCACCACGCCAAACTACGGCTCGCACGCTACGCTTCCCTTAAGCGCACTGCTTGCACACAGCGCGACCTTAACTGGCCTTGCCGCCAGCACAACGTACTACTACTGCATTCACGCCACCGATATCGCCGGAAATTCGACCACCTCGTGTCCGCACTCCTTCACTACCCAGGCTACTAGCTCAGGGGGGTATGAAGCTATGCCGAATGTGCCCGTTACGCCACCCCTACAACCGGTCGAGCCGCCCCAACTCCCACAAACTCCTACGCCCGAGGTGCCTGGCTCTGGCGGGCAACTAGCGACTGTCACTATTACTGCGGTTGAAGCCAGTACTGTGAGTCAGACCGAGGTAACCATCACCTGGCATACGGATGTGCCAGCCGATTCGCAAGTGTTCTATGGTGACAGTGAAAATCTAGGTAGTGCTAGTGAACTAAGCTTGACCCTTACCACCTCACACTCGGTTACACTTTCTGGCCTTACACCGAATACGAACTATGTGTTCCGCGTACAATCGAAACCAGTTGGGGCCCTCACTGCTACCACCCCCGGCTACTACGAGTTTACCACCTTAAGCCACGAGGTACCGATTGTGGCGCCAGCTAACATTATAGCCGTTTCAGCTAGTGGAATTACCGCTACCAGCGCCACCATTACCTGGTTAACTGACAAAGCTGCCACAGCGCACGTGGAGTACGGCATTTCGCCAGGCTATGGTGTTGTGTCCACGTCCAACCTAACACTCGCGACATCTCACGCCATAACTCTGACCGACCTGGAGCCCGCTACCGCCTACCATTTCCGCGTGAGATCGGTTGACGAGGCAGAGAATGAAACATTTTCGGAAGATTATACGTTTACCACTGCTGTCGCACAGTCTGGTTCCTCTGGGGGTAGCAGTGCGCTCAGCACCCCGGCCGCTATTACCGGATTAAGTGTTGGGGGATACGACAACGCCTCGGTAGAACTTGTGTGGCACACTGAGAGCGCTAACGCCGACGTAGCCGCGCTCTACGATATTCGCTATAGTACTTCTCCCATTACTGCCGCAAGTTTCGAGAACGCTTCCCCTGCCCAAGCCACGCCAATTTACTACGGTGATGTAAGTCCACAGGGCACCACGCGCGCCTACATTGTGGCGGGGCTAGAGCCAAACACTATGTATTATTTTGCGCTTACGTCGAAGCATGAGGCGAGCGCGTACTCCGATATATCAAACGTAGTTTCAATTACTACCAATAACACGAGCGTAGATACAGGAGCAGGAGAAGCTACGCCTGGTGTAGGGTCTAGTGCAGTGGGTGGTGGTAGCAGTGCTGGTGGTGGGGCTCTTGGTGGCTCAGTCAGTACACCGTACGGTGATGGCTCTGGCGGTACGTCCAGCGGGAGCTTTGAACCAACCATGGTAAAAGCCGAACCGGTTGACGGACAAATTGTTTTTTCCTGGCGTAACCCTGGAGAGCAGAACTTCGTGCGTACGGTAATTGTGCGTAAAGTAGGTGGGTACCCATCATCGCCGGCCGACGGCACAACTATTTACGAAGGCCGCGGTGCCACCTACGCCGATACCGTCCTTACGAATGGTGTAACGTACTTCTACGCGCTGTACTCCTATAACCACAGTAAAATCTACTCAAAAGGGCTATTGGTTTCCTTGGCGCCCAAGGCTGACATCAGGCAAGTACAGTTCAATGAAGGCGGAACACTGACCACCGTTGGCCCCGTATTCCATTTTGTCCGCAGCTGGAAACGGGGTGACAAGAACATCGAGATAGAACACTTGCAGGAGCTGTTGGTGGCTGATCGCGATTCATACCCCGAGCAGTACATCACCGGCTACTTCGGGGCACTCACCGAGGCAGCGCTCAGGCGTTTTCAGAAAAAGCACGGCCTCCCACAAACGGGAATTGTCGACGCCGCTACACAGAAGGAGCTGAATACTGTATCGCAGTCAGAAACCAGGTTGAATATTCCCACCGACCTGGTGGTGTTTACTACCGATCTCAAGTTTGGGGATAGGGGCGAGGCGGTGAAAGATTTGCAACAGTACCTTATCTACGAAGGTAGTTACGCGGAGGCTATAATCAGTGGCTACTTTAGTACCTACACCTGGAAGGCGGTAAGGGCGTTCCAGGCCAAGTACACCATTAGCCCCGTCTCGGGCTACGTGGGGTATAAAACACGGCACAAGATGCAGCAGCTTGTCGGGTTATAAGGTGTACCATTCAGGTGTGTTTGTGTCGGCACCTTCCTCAAGGTGCCGCTGACCTACGTGGTGCTCCTGGATGGTTTTGGCATGGCAATGCTGGCGTTCGTATTAATTTTCCTTTGAGCTAGGACCGTGCTAGGATATTTATGTTCTTCCACCCGGTAAAACATGAGTTGGTACGTAAGGCAATTCATCACCTGGCTTGCACCCATCGTTCTAGCGATGGCTGCTCTTACGCTGTTCCAACTGCAAGTCCATGAGCCATATGTAACCCAGCCAATCCCACCGCCCGCCACCCCGGC
The DNA here is from genome assembly GCA_964453605.1 of uncultured Gammaproteobacteria bacterium. Taxonomy (GTDB): domain Bacteria; phylum Patescibacteriota; class Patescibacteriia; order Veblenbacterales; family UBA10138; genus CAYVOI01. Next base: position 170,319 of record CAYVOI010000001.1, read on the forward strand.
CGCTGCCCCAGCCAACCGCAGCCAACTGCAGCATAACATTAACGAACTCCTGGCGTTGGTGGATACCCATAACCCCCGCTTGGCGCTGCAAGAGCTGGCCAAGCGGATGCAGGTGAACAGCGAAGTGTTCAAGAATTGCCACGGCATCGCCCACACCATCGGGCATGAGGCGTACAAGAAATACCGGGATTTTGTAATCGCCCTCCAGTACCAGGATAGCGTTTGTAGTGATGGCTACCTGCACGGTATCATTGAGGAGCGGTTTAGCTACGCCACGAGCGTAACCGCCTTGGCCAAGGAAATGAGCACCATATGCCACAGCGCCGTGGTAGCCGCCGGACGCTGCTACCACGGGGTTGGCCACGGGCTCATGTACTTTACTGGCAATGACCTGCCCCAAGCTATTCACCTGTGCGGCAGGTATAAGGGTGCCCCGCAGAGCCGCTGCTTTGAGGGCGTATTCATGGAGAATTTCATTTCCGACGACATCATTCACCCCTCTAGCTATCGCAGTAAGGAAGCGTTATTCTACCCCTGCCCCACTGAACCGTCCGGGTTGAAGTCGTACTGTTACTTCTACGTGCCATATTTTTACCGCAGCCTGCACGGTAACGACTACAGCCAGGCCCTCGCCTGGTGTACTACAGCTGAGCGGGCTGGCGTACTGCCGTGCATTCGGGGTGTGGGTAGCCTGGTTATGAAAAATCACCTTGATCAACCAAGCTACGCTGAACACGTCTGCAGCCAGCTACCAACCAAGCAGGCCCCCTACTGCATCGATGGTATGGTGAGTTACTATTTGACGTTTTACGACCACCTGGACCTGGCTGAGAACATGTGCGACCACCTGGCGGTGAGCAACCAGCCCGCCTGTCGGAGCGCAATTGTGCACCGCGATAAGCTGTTTGCTGATTAACTCCTACGCCTGTGGCCAAGGTGCTAGTTACCACCATAGCTCTACTGCTGTTGGGTGCCGCTTGCGCCCACCCCCCGGCAGCCAGCCAAGCCCCCCTGCCCCCAGCCCAGGCTTCTCACCTCGCGCCCGCCCCGGCTGAGCCGGCTCTGTACCGGGTAGGGCACGTTACCTGGCACCCCCAGGGGTTTGTAAACCAACCTGTTCGTATCGTGGGGTACCTCCTGAGGCGCGAGGTGGGCTACCTTTTATTTTCTGATGAAAACCACGGCCCGGTAACCCTGCACGACTTACCGGTTACTGGTTCCGGCCTTGATCTGGTAGCGTTCGGCCCAAAGTATCTACTGTCGGGCGTGTTCCTGCCGTCCGGGTTGGTAGCGAGCAATAAGAACCCCTACCACTTGCAGCTTACCAGCCCGCCGCGGGTAGCACCCTAGTGCGAGGTGATTTGGTGTTTGGAAAAATCGGCTGCGCCTGCTACCATAGAACTACTTAAGCATTAAACAGGTCACCTATGAACCCCGTAGTGCACTTTGAAATGCCGTACGAAGACCAAGACCGGCTGATACAGTTTTACTCCAGTGCGTTTGGCTGGAACATGCAAAAGACTGGTAAGGAAATGGGCGACTACGTTACCGCCTGGACCGCTGAAACTGATGAGAACAGAATGGTAAAAACTCCCGGCGCAATTAACGGCGGCTTCTTCCCCAAGAAGCCAGACTGGCCGGCGCAGTACCCCTCGGTAGTTATTTCGGTAGCCGATATTAAAGCTGCTATGAGCAAAGTTACCGAGGCTGGCGGTAAGGTGCTGGGCGAACCGATGGAAATACCGGGCATTGGCAGCTACGTTTCGTTTACCGACACCGAGGGTAACCGCGTAAGCTTACTCCAGCCTAAGGGAATGTAGCCATGCCTAAGAAGCACGTTGTCAAACACCGCGACGGCAGCGTGTGGGGCAGAGGTTACCTCAGAAACGGTAAACCTGATGGGTACTGGGAGTGGTTTAGAACCGACGGCACCAAAATGCGCTCCGGCCACTTTAAAAACGGCCAGAACGTTGGTGAGTGGATAACGTACGACCATAAGGGCAAAGTGTATAAAGTAACAACGCTTAAACCTAAGAAGAGCTAATCTATATCTATATCTATGGCAAAAATAACCCCTCACCTGTGGTACAACACGCAGGCAAAAGAGGCCGCTGAGTACTACGTTTCGGTGTTTCCGAATTCCAAGATTACCAACGTCACCACCCTACACAACACGCCATCGGGTGACTGTGATATTGTTTCGTTCGAACTTGTGGGCCAACCGTTCATGGCTATGAGCGCTGGACCGTTGTTTAAGTTTAATGAATCTATTTCCTTCATTGTGTCATGTGAAAACCAGGAGGAGATTGACTACTACTGGGGCAAGCTTTCGGCCGTGCCTGAGTCTGAACAGTGTGGTTGGTGCAAAGACAAGTTTGGTCTTTCTTGGCAGGTTGTGCCTGCCGATATGGCAAAAATAATGAGCCAAGGCACGCCGGAGCAAATTGATAGGGTGACCCAGGCGCTCCTCAAGATGAAAAAGTTTGACCTGGCCACCCTAGAACAGGTGTACAAGTAGGCTTACGTCCCAGGTGTCGACAGTACCATAAACGCCAACCTCAGTTGGCGTTTATGTATTGCATGGAGGTATATGGGCTACGCCTCTTTGATATTGGCGCGCATAGCTGCATTACTCAAACCTTTAGCCATGTCGGGATGTTCAACCTTAACGTGGGACATCATGGCGTTCATAACTTCTTTGTCAGTTTCACCTTGCGCCACAAAGGGGCAGTCGGCCATGCCCATGCTGGCACAGGAAAGCGTTTTCATAAAGCGTTAGTAGTTAGTTGATAAACCAACAGCGCGTAGAGCGCTGTTGGGTGCTTACCAGCATCTTAAAGAGTACTAGTAAACACAGAGTACAGCATAGCTTGGGCATAATGAATTAAGTGTGAACGTTTCGCTCATTGTTTGAAACACTAGTGCAGTTATGAGCGTTATATACCTACGCGTGGACGTGGCCCCGAGGTTGCGTCCAGGTGCGTTAACTATTAACCTGCATAAGGTTTATGAAAATCTTATCGTGTGCTGACCTCGGCGTAGCTGATTGTAATTTTGTAGCTCGCGGTCAGAGTGAGCAGGAGGTTATTGGTAAGATGATGTCGCACGCCAAGCCCAGCCATCCGGACCTCCTGAAGACAGACCCCAAGCAGATGGTCTCGCTCATCAAGGAGCAGGTACCAGTTTCTGCCTAAGTACATTATTAACCCAGGCCGCAGCGGAGGCTGCGGCCTGGGTTGTTTGTGCTGTAATTGAAACCGTTTGGTATACTGGGCGTTATATAGGTAACGGGATTCTTATTTCTTTCGCATGTTGATGTGGAAACGCTGTAGCACGTTGGTCGCAGCTCTAGTGGTAGTGTGGGCGCAGTTTCCCGTGACTACTACCCTGGCCCAAGAAACTAGGCCAATAGTTTTCCCTACCGACGTTACCCAAACCACCTTTAGTGATGACTTTGGCGACCTACGTGCTGGGCACCTGCACGAGGGCATAGACATACTGGGCCGGAAAATGCTCCCCCTGTACTCGGCCGTTAACGGCTGGGTGAGGTACGTGGTTATTCCTGAAGCTTCCTACGGTTACGCCATAGTGCTCGAGGATGTTGATGGCTACACGTACCACTACCTGCACGTAAACAACGACAACCCAGGTACCGACGATGGCTTAGGCGGCCCTGAGCACGCCTACGCCCCGGGTATTGAGCGTGGCGCCGCCGTTACCAAGGGGCAGCTCGTAGGCTGGATGGGGGACAGTGGTAATGCGGAGAACGTGGGACCTCACCTGCACTTTGAAATTCGTTTACCCGACGGCACAGCTATTGACCCCTACCCAAGCTTAGTAGCTGCCCGCAACGTTGGCAGCTACAGCGTGAGCGAGGCCTTGGCAGGTAGCCCGGACATTAACACTGACAAGGGGTTACTGGCTATACCCGGTGTAACGCCACCTTGTGTGTCAGGCCGCAGGATTAAGCTCGCCACCTCCCGCGCCGTGTACTACTGCGGAGCCGATGGTAAGCGCTACGTGTTTCCCAACACCAAGGTGTACTACAGCTGGTACCGTGACTTTACCGGTGTCACCGTGCTAACAGCCCCACAAATGGCCAACATACCTCTCGGAGGCAACGTTACCTACCGCCCAGGCTACCGCATGATAAAAATTCAAACCGACCCCAAGGTCTACGTAGTAGGGAAGAGTGGGGTTTTGGGCTGGGTAGGGTCGCAGGCTCTAGCTGCTGAGCTCTACGGCGACGCTTGGGCTACTAAGGTGGACGACGTGCCCGATGCGTTTTTTGTGAACTACCAAGTGGGCGAACCAATCTTACGAGCCCGGTAGTGGTTTTGTGGTGTATACTAAGAGTATGCGCTACAGCCAAGAGCAGTACGTGTGGGAAACACTCCGACTCGTGATGGGTTGGCTGTTCCTCTGGGCTTTTTTCGACAAGCTGTTTGGGTTAGGGTTTGCGACGCTGCCTGACAAGGCTTGGGCGGGGGGCGCCTCGCCAACCTACTGGTTTTTGAAGTTTGCTGCCACTGGCGCCATGGGTAGCTTTTACCACCACCTGGCTGGTAGTGGACTAGTGGATTGGTTGTTCATGCTAGGGTTGCTAGCAGTGGGGGTAAGCTTAACACTCGGCATACTAGTGCGGTTGGGGAGTTTACTGGGGGTGCTGATGGTACTGCTTATGTTTACCGCCCTCTCGCTCCCACCCGCCAACAACCCGCTGTTTGATGAGCACATTGTGTATGCCGTGGTCTTTTTTGGTATTCACGTTACCCGGCCTGGGTTGTGGCTTGGCTTAGGCAACTGGTGGCGCAGTACCACGTTGGTACGGGGGTACCCGTGGTTAGAGTAAACGTGTACAGAGGTAACAAAACATCCCGCTGGCCGGCGGGATGTTTTGTTAAGCCTAATGTAAAGACTTAGAGGTTGTCCTGGCCTTGGCCGCCGCCTTCTTCACCAGGGCTGCCGTGGCAAGCCTTGGCATCGGTACGGAACGTGCCCCAGGCAGATTTCACAGCCTTGTTATAGTCCATGCGCGCGGTACGCTTGGCCTTACGGAAGGCACTCCAGGCAGCGCGAATGGCAGCCCGGCGTGCCTTGGTATCAGTCATGCCCCAGGCGGTGTGGAGGGCCGAGGTGCGTGCTGACAGTGCGCTCTGCATAGCGGTGTTAAAGGCGTTCCAGGCGCTCACCGTGGCAGCTTCGCGCTTGTCGACTGCGCTCGTCATACAGGCGAGATCAACTGGTGACTTCGTCATCATGTGTTCGCCGGTGTTCGTATTTGCGTTCGAGTTGGAGCTCTCGTCGTTAGCCTGGGCTGCCAGCGCAAAAACGCCGGTTAAGGCCAGGGTAGCGAGTGAGGCTCCTAAAATTTTCTTCAAGTGCATAAGGTAGTGGTTAATGGTTATAGAGTAAAACGTTCGACCTTTGGGTGGTTACTACTATTATACGATATTTTACCAGATAAAGTTTCTCCTCCCTAGGCATATGTTCCTGAGGGGCCCTGGTTAACGTCAAAAAACCGCTAAGCTAAGGGTTTGGTATACTAGAGGCATGCCAACGTTTGGTTTTACCGCCAGCGAACTTAAGGTTTTTAGGTCACTCCGTACTCCAGCCCTGATTCAGGACTTTTTGAACCGTATCCCCATTGTGGGAAAGGGCGGGGACCGCTGTCGGAGCCCCCGGCTGGTCCTTAAAGAACACCGGGCGCACTGTGTGGAGGGCGCGCTGTTAGGGGCTGCAGCCTTGAGGTTCTTAGGGTACCCGCCACTCATTGTAGATCTCCGATCTGCGCAACCAGACTATGACCACGTGGTGGCGGTGTGGCGTGCCCAGGGCCGCTGGGGAGCTTTGAGTAAAACAAACTACGGGGTGCTCCGGTACCGCGAACCCATTTACCGTGACATTCACGAGTTGGCTATGTCGTACTTTCATGAGTACTTTTTAGATACCGGCCGCAAAACGTTGCGGGACTTTTCTAAGCCTTTTGACCTCAGGCGTTTTGACAAGCGGCGATGGATGACCGTCGAAGAGGACGTGTGGTACATTCCCGAGGCTTTGGACAAGGTAGCACACACCGCGATACTGACCCCAGCGCAGGTGCGGAAGCTCCGGCGTGCCGACCCAATTGAAATTAAGCTGGGGAAACTTCGGCAGTGGAAGCCGTGAGGTTATGGTGAGCGTGCTCGCATTCCGTAAACAGGTTTGGGTGTGGTACCGTAGCCACGGCCGCCATAGTTTACCCTGGCGCCAAACGCAGAACCCCTACCGCGTGCTGGTGTCAGAAGTCATGCTGCAGCAGACACAAGTGCCACGCGTGCTGCCTAAGTACGCTGAGTTTGTGCACTCGTTTCCAAACGTGCGAGCGCTCGCGCGAGCGCCACTCCGTAAGCTACTTAACGTTTGGCAGGGCTTAGGGTATAACCGCCGGGCGCTTAACCTGCGCAGGGCGGTGCAGGCAGTGGTAGGTACGCACCACGGCACAATGCCTAAGCGCGTGGCCGAACTAGAGCAGCTGCCAGGTGTGGGGCCGTACACGGCTCGAGCTGTAGCGAATCTAGCTTTTAACCAACCAGTGGCGCTACTTGAGACCAATATTCGTAAAGTTATTCTGCATCACTTTTTTCCTCGTCGTAAAAAGGTGACCGATAGAGAAGTAGTGGCTATTGCCGAACATTTACTCGACGCTAAGCGTCCCCGTGAATGGAATTTGGCACTCATGGACTACGGCGCCGCACACTTTAACGGTCGGGTACAGAACCCTAACCTGCGCAGCGCGCACTACACAAAGCAGTCCGCGTTTAAAGGCTCCCGTCGGTTTGTACGGGGTAAGGTAGTAGCTTTCCTGAGCCAACGCGGCTCGGTGAGTCGTGCCGAGCTCAGGCGCTACCTCAAAGCGCAAGGTCTTACGGCTCCCGAGCTAGCCCAGCTCAGTGCTGTGCTGGCGGCACTCAGCGCTGAGGGACTGGTTGTGCACCGGCGGACGCGGTATAGCTTGAGTGCCTAGATCCTGCTAGTTTATTCATGCCAGCTTCACCGCTGCCTGGCAGTGTTTTGGTACTTACCAAACTATAGCCACCTGGGTTATGAAATCACTAGCTTGCCTTGACATTGTGGGGAGTAGAGCCTGCAGCTTTCTGGCTACCGGGGAAACTGAAGAAGAGGTAGTTGATGAAATGCAGCAACACGTAGAAGCTATGCACCCCAGCTTCGCTATTACGAGCGGCAAGCAGCTGATGGCCCTCATGCAATCAAAAATGGAAGAAGTGTAAGTAGCTAAAACCCACATGCAACATATTTGAAAAGAGCCCCTTGGGACCGGGGTTCTTTTCACTAATATTTTATGCGTATTCGTTTGGTATGCCGATAGCCCTTGACAAGTTTACTCTTAATGGGCTATAGTACACTGTTCTTTACCAAACGTTTGTGATTTCCGATTGGAGGTCTCTATCCCCAGTTCTTTAGTCGTAAATCACAAACCATAACATAACAGAGGGAAAACTAAAATGAATAATATGCTGCTGCCGACAGAAATAGATAGCATCTTTAGTTTACTTAGGGCTGCATTTCCCAACGTGAATCAATTTTCTGATGAGATACGTCAACTATTGATTCATAACGCGGCCGACGTAACTAAAGAAACCATTACCGCAATCACCGATGCCTTAATACGACTGGTGGCGAGGACGACGACTACTATAGTACTTACTCTTGATGTTGATCGCTCTCGTTCGCCTGAAGAGATGCTTGAAGCGACGAAATTTTTTTCCAGGGAGTCGAGTACCGATGGTTCTCATCTAGCCAACATGCCACGTGCGGGCAGTACACGTCAAGTTGTAGAGCTGTTCCGGCTTGAATCATATACTGTCGGTTATCAGTTAGAGCTGGAACGTAAGCGGCGTGGTTATAAAACGCTGCTTGATTCATACCAACTAGGGTCCATTGCGGAGAAATATCCCGCCTTCGCTGATGAATGTACGCTGGTTACTCAATGGAAGAAGCCGGGGAGCCCTTATTGGGTTAGCTTAGTTTTTAAGCAATACCAAGGAAGACGCTTGGCTTCAATCAGTAAGCGTGGTGAGAACTACGATTGGCGTGGTCCTTGTTGGTGTGGTGGCATTCGTTAATTAAGTGCATGTCCGTTAAGAAAATTAGAGCCCCGCGATAACATCAAGGGGCTTTTATAATATAAAAAACCACTCTCATCGAGTGGTGTGGAAGTACTGGTACCGCCACCGGGATTCGAACCCGGGTTACCAGGATGAAAACCTGGCGTCCTAGACCGGCCTAGACGATGGCGGCAAAAAAGTGAGCAGAATGTAAATGTCCTAACCATTACCCCGCCTCAAGCGGGGGCAGGGACGATAGGGCTGTGAGCGTAGGCATTCTAGGTTCTCCTAACACGTGCGTCAAGGCGCCAAGCCTTGCTCCGGGCCCCTGCCTTACCTATACTAAGAGCGTATGGCTAAGCTTTTTGTGCCTGAGCGCTCCAGAATAGATGACACCCAACAGGTGGTGCCAAACGTGGCGGCTGAAGCGGTTGAAGCCGCCTGGGCCCAGGCTGAGTACGAGGGGCAACTTTCGGTGGACGTATACCAAACTGAAGAGGCCCTGGTCATTACCTCCACCATAGCTGGCGTAAATCCGGAGGACTTAGAGGTGACGCTCAACAACGACGTGGTGACCATACGGGGTAAGCGTCGGCCTGAGCAGGTGGTGCCACCGGAAGACTACTTCTACCGCGAGTGCTACTGGGGTGGGTTTTCGCGTTCCATTGTGCTGCCCATGGAGGTCAAGGCCGAAGCTGTGCAAGCCAGGCTTCGGCACGGGGTGCTAACCGTGGTTCTCCCCAAAGCTCTTCACCCTAAGGCCGTGGCGGTTAAGATTGAGCCGCAGGACGAAGCCTAAGGTATGTGGTTTTGGGTTAGCCGCCATCGTGTACTTGGGTGGCTTGGTTTGGCAGTGTTGGTTATGGCTCTAGCTGGTGGGGCGTCGGTTGCTTACGTTACCGCAGCCTACCAGAGTAGGGTGCTGCCGCGGGTTCACGTGGGCGCGCTGGATCTCAGTGGTTTAACCCGTGATCAAGCTGAACGGCAGCTGCAGCAAGCCTGGGATAGGGTTACCTCAGCTGGTATACCGGTGAAGGCTGGGCCCTACGAGCTCACGCTCACGCCGATTGTGAGCTCGCCTACTGACCCTGACCTCACCTACGAGCTGGTGCACTTTGACGCGGCACGTAATGCCGAGCGTGCCTTTGCGCTGGGGCATAAGGGGCAGTGGTGGCAGCGCTGGTTCATGCCGCTTATTGCCCTGGCGCGTAAACCCATGCTTAAGCCTGAGTTTGAGATTAACGCCGATCAGGTGGCAACGTACCTGAGGGAGAACTTGCCGCAGCTGGAGCAGCCACCCCACCCCGCCCGTATTGCTATTGATGATTTTGGAAACTTAAGCGCACTGCCCGAGGCACCTGGGTTGGCCATTGATGTGGCCGGTTTTGCTCGTGAGCTTGAGGGTGCACTTACCCCCCTGCGCGCGCCCCTTGAGGCACTGGAGGTGCAGCTCACCTTAGTCAAGCCGCAGCTCACTGAAGCCGAGGTGCTAGCCAAGCTTCCTGAAGTTCGCCAGCTCATGCAGCCTAACGAGTTGGTGTTTACCTTTGAGCAGACCACCTGGCACGCGTCCGCCAGAACCTGGCAGCGCTGGCTCGAGGTGCGGCCGGCGGAAGGTGGCCTTGGCGTTGGGCTAAGTGAGCAGGCGGCGGCTGAGTTTTTTACCGCCATTAGTGAGCAGGTGAACCAACCTACTCAGGACGCTCGGGTAGAAGTTGCCGAGGGTAGGGTAGCGACCTTTACGCCAAGCCGCCAAGGCCGCACGGTTGATGTAGCGGCTACCCTAGCCTCTGCTGAAGCCTTGCTCAAAACTGGCCAGTTCGCACCGTTGCCGCTCACGGTGCGAACTACCGAGCCCACTATTACCACCGCTGATGCCAATAGCTTAGGCATTACCGAAATAATCGGCGTTGGTGTCTCCAATTTTGCCCGTAGCCCTAAGAACCGGCGCGCCAACATTCGTACCGGGGCAGCTAAGCTCAATGGTGTCATTATAAAGCCCGACGAGGAGTTTTCACTTGTTAAAACGTTAGGCGATATCAACCAGGACGCTGGCTACCTGCCCGAGCTGGTTATCAAAGGGGACAAAACCATTCCTGAGTTTGGCGGCGGGCTGTGCCAAATAGGCACCACCACCTTCCGGGCGGCCCTGGCCACCGGCCTGCCTATCTTAGAGCGCCGTAACCACTCGTACCGTGTGCCGTACTACGAGCCCGCCGGCACCGACGCCACTATCTACGACCCCAAGCCCGACCTGAGGTTTAAGAACGACACGGGCCATGCCATACTCATTCAAACCTCTATTACAGGGGATACCCTCACGTTCGAATTCTGGGGTACCGCTGACGGCCGCACCGTGGAGCAGACAAAACCCCTGCTCTCTAACTTTGTGCATCCCGACCCGTCGAAGCTGGTTCAAACTGAAGATCTGCCCGTTGGCACCAAGAAGTGTACGGAGAAAGCTCATGTAGGGGCTGACGCCAAGTTCACCTACACCGTAACCTATGCGGACGGCCATGTAGAGAGCCAGGTGTTCAAGAGCCACTACGTGCCGTGGCAGGAGGTGTGCCTTATCGGCGTGCCCAAAGGCACTCTGTCGCCCACGCCCGCTGGTGGGCCAGAGGTGTTGCCTTCCGCTGACACCTCGGGGGCCATAGGGAACTAGCTCGTAGATAGACAAAACCCCGGCTCAGTGAGTCCGGGGTTTTTGGGCAGAGTAGCCACGGTTATAGCTACCGTATCGCTACCGCCTGCGCTTCGGGGAACTGCGACCAGAGTTGGTAATAGTGATGCTGAGTCTGGTCATACGGTTGAACTTCCGCCACAGCCACGGTCGGTGGGGGAGTTCCCAGGCCCCAATCTGTTGGTGGGGGGAGATAAACTGCAGTATCTCGTTTACCGTGGTTCGCACCGGCAATTTGATGTCGCTCAACTCGAGCTGTAGGTGCGCACACGGGATGACGTTGTGAGGCGCTTTGAGCAAGAAGTAGAGTGGCGTGTCGCCACGCTCTCGTCCGCTGTGGCCGAAGACAACCACGTTCGGCGATTTACGCTCGCGTTCGAGCGTCAGGTTAAAGCCCTCGAGGAGCTGGGTGGGAGGTTGGCTGGGGCCAAGGGCGACGCCGGCGAGCTGGTCGGCCGGGATTGGTCGGCTGTTAGCGTGGCTGTTTTCAGTCGCATTAAGAATGGCGATTTTAATGGACATAAGACCTCCTATGTTTGTTGGTGGTTGTTTGGGTTTGGTTGCCTGCTGTTACACGTTTATAACACAGTACCTTAGCATAACGTTTTAGTTCGTCAAGCTCGTAAAAAACAGGCACCCTTGCACGTTTGGGCACGCGCCCTACACTTATGGAGAAACAAAAGATACCCCAGGAGGGGGTGGCAAGAAAATCTTCGTTGGCGTAGCTGAGCCAGAGCCCGGCTAGCCAGACAGTAGATTCCCATGCTTGTCGTGCCACCTCCTCTCGGGGTACCTGTAGTGTCTGCACTGTTCCGTACTAGGCCTTGTTTTAGGCCTGTTTTTCTAGTGTTTCGCCCATAGGCAAGGGTACGAAACATGCCAGCTTAGCACAGGGGCCGAACCTTGTCAAGGCCCATTGGTTAGTACGTTAAAAGGTAAAAATAATAGAGGCTACTCGCAATATTGCGAGTAGCCTCTTAAGTTGCGAACCCTAGACCCAAGCCGCCTTGGGCGGAACACAAGGTTCAATTATTCGAACATCAAGGTACAGATTACTGCGGTAGGAAGCCGGACACCGCGCCGCAGTTCCGATCGACAAAGCCAACCCAGTAGCCGACGAACCTCAGCTGACCGTCGTAGAAGCGGAAGTACAGCGAGAGCGAGAAATCGCCATCGGCCTCAAGAGAATATTCGTCTCCTGCACAGTTCATGTCGAGTTCCTCGGTACGGACCGCGCGATCCGGATGCGTCAGCAACATGCAGCCGACCTGAAACGCGCCGAGACCAAACTCGGTGAGCTTGTTCATGAGCTCGCGGCTGCGCTGGGTAGATTTGCCGCGGTACTTCAAGCCGAACTGACACGGAATGACGAGCATGTCGCCAGGCTGCTGCTCGCCGATCCTGCCCAGGAACTTCGTCGTGCGTTCGCACTGACGAACGTACTCGGGACCGAGCTCGCCCTCGCGGTAGTTCTGGAACTTCCTGGTCGAGCCGATGATGGCGACAACTTTCTGCAACGCCTCGTGGTACGTCGGTGCGACCTTGTCGGGTCGCGGAATAGCGAAGTACCCCTCGGCACCGGCAGGTAACGTGAGTGTCGGCAGAACGGTTTTGATCCATTTGTTCGTCTGCTCAACCTTGAGCTCTGGGAAGTGCTTCGTCAGAATGGCAATTTGTTCGGCAAGCGGCTTGTACGTGTACTCGGGCGGATAGGTGTAGCTCGAGGCCACTTCCTCGTCGGCGTACTGGTCGGAGACTGTCAGGCTCTCGATTTTTGCCAGAACCGCGTCAACCGCTGCGTTCTGCAGCTTACCGCCGCTCTTGATCACGACCTGGGCGTAGGTTTTGTCGAGCGCCACGCGCTTGCGAACAAGCTCGTACACCTTGGGTGCCATGTCTTCGAATAAACGTTTGATTTGCTTCCACTGTTCGTCGGTCGCTGGTTCGACCGTTGCAACTTCAGATGTCATTGATCCGTTGATCATGATCATCCCCTTTCTTTATGTTTGTGAAACAATAGCGGTTTATGGCAGGTGCAAACCTTACGTAGTATCTATATTCGTTTACCCCTACCAACCTAACTAAAACTATCTGGTTTCAGTTACGTTGGCGGGGGTAACATAATTTGTTAAGGAACAACCTATAGTACCCTTATTTTCAGGCGTAGTCAATAGCTAGTGCCTTGCCGCACAGCCCTCTGCCACGGTATGCTGAAGGTGCGCTATGGCAACTGAAGAACAAGCAGCTCCGCGCCTTGTAACTGGCGAGGAACAAACTACAGACCGCGAGCTCGACACCCAGCTCCGGCCAAAGTCTTTGCGTGAGTACGTGGGGCAAACCCAGGTTAAGGCGAACTTAGAAATTTTCTTGGAGGCCGCTCGCCAGCGCGGCGAACCGATTGAACACGTGCTGCTCTATGGCCCACCGGGGTTAGGTAAAACTACGCTGGCCCACATTATTGCAGCCGAGATGAAGGCGCCTATCAAGGTAACTTCGGGCCCGGCCATTGAGCGTGCGGGGGACTTGGCGGCCATACTTACCAACCTTGAGCCGGGGAGTATTCTCTTTATTGATGAAATTCACCGTCTGAACAAGGTGATTGAGGAGGTGCTGTACCCGGCGATGGAGGAGTACGCGCTTGATTTGGTAATTGGTAAGGGGCCGTCAGCGCGTACGCTCCGGCTCGACTTGCCAAAGTTTACGCTCATTGGTGCCACTACGCGCTACCACCTACTTTCTGGGCCTCTCCGAAACCGGTTTGGTGCTACCTACCGCTTGAATTTTTACCAGCCAGAGGAAATGGCGAAGATCGTGGAACGCTCTGCTAAGCTCCTCAGCCTACCTTTAGGCAAGGGGGCGAGTGAGGCGGTGGCTATTCGCTCGCGCGCTACTCCGCGGGTTTCCAACCGGCTCCTCAAGCGCGTGCGGGACTACGTTCAGGTGAAGGGTAGTGGCGCGGTGACGCCTGAGCTCGCCATTGCCGCGCTCGATCAGTTGGCAGTGGACCCGGTAGGGCTTGACGATCTAGACCGGCAAATCTTGCGGATTATTATAGAGAAGTTTAAGGGTGGCCCGGTGGGGCTAAACTCAGTGGCCGCCGCGCTCCAGGAGGAAATGGGCACCATTGAAGAGATTTACGAGCCCTTCCTCATGCAACTCGGGTTTCTGGCCCGAACTCCGCGGGGTAGGGTGGTGACCGAGGCGGCCTATGAGCACCTGGGGCTCCCTGTCCCAAACCAAAACCAGCACCGCTTGGTCTAACCTATGGCTATTCCGTTCACTATATTTTTAGGGCTCTACCTACTAGCAGTGTTCATTGTGCTCCTCTTCGGGCTGGCCAGTCTGTATCACCTCTTGAAGTTTGGGGTGCTCTCTACCACCTCGGTCACTATGACCTTTCTGCTCTGGGCCGGCACCATTAGTATTTTGTTTGCCTCATATCGTTTTATTTCTGCCTTTGATTGGAGCCAGAGTTTCGATGTGGTGAACTTTGCGGTGAGCCTCAAACCGTTCTAGCCCTTACCCCGATGCTCTCAGCTAAAATTTTGCCGCAACCACTGCCTGGTGAGCACATTGTGTTCATGCTCAGGCGGCACTGGTTAGTATTTACCCGTATCGTGCTGTTCTACCTGGTTCTGTTGCTGCTACCCCTGGTGGTGCGCTACGTGGTACAGAACTACTACCCCGGCGTGCTCGACGTTATTTTCAGTGGAGGGTTGCTGGAGGCGCTGTTCCGCTTGGGCGTTAGTTTGTACTTTTTGGCGGTGTGGGTGTTCTTCTGGAGCGCCTGGGTGGACTACTACCTTGACCTCTGGGTGGTAACCAATGAGCGTGTGATTAAGTTTGAACAAGATGGTTTGTTTAACCGTACCGTGGCCGAGCTCAGGTTACTCAAGGTGCAGGATGTCTCGGCTACTACGCGCGGGCTCCTCAGCACGTTCCTTAACTTTGGCGAGGTGCGGCTCGAAACCGCTGGCGAGGAATCAGAACTCACCTTCACCTTTCACCAGGTACCTGGACCAAGTGTAGTGTCAGAGAAAATACTCCACCTGGCCGACGACTGCAGGCACGAGCACCAAAGCGAGAGCGGAACCTGAAGGGTCCCTAGGCCTTGACAGAAAAGGCCAGTAGTGCTAACCTAGTCCAGATAAAAACCCGGCTTACAGCAGGGTTTTTGTTATACCAGAACCCTATGTATCACACTGCAAAAATTCAGTTTATTCGCCTACCTGTGCTATTAGCTGCGTTAATTTGCCTCTCTCTAGAGGCACTGTTTCCGCACCTGGCGCTAGCACAGGCAGGGAGCATTCCTGACTACACTCCAGCGGGCCTGAGGCTCCCCGTAGCGGCTGCGCGCCCCGCTCGTTTGGTGGTTCAGGTGCTGGTGACGGCATATTCGTCCACTCCTGATCAAACCGACTCTTCTCCGTTCACCACGGCTAACGGTACCACCGTGCACACCGGCGTGGTGGCGGCAAACTGGTTACCATTTGGTACCCACGTCAGGCTGCCGGAACAGTTCGGTGGGCAGATGTTTGTGGTGGAGGATAGAATGAACCAGCGTTTTGCCAAGCGCCTCGACATTTGGATGCCAACCAGGGAACAAGCTGTAACCTGGGGCGCCCGCTACATTACCGTGGAGGTGCTGTAACGGTTTGGCCCCAGAGACTGTCTGAGCTTCAGACAGTATGTAGCCTAGTTGCCGCCCGCCATGAGTTCAAAATTACGGCGGGTTTGCTTATGCATGTAGCCTTGCTCCAGGGCTTATTTTTTGTTAGAGTTCGATGTGCCTTGTACGCATTGGGCCTGGTAGCCAAGTAGTAAGGCAGGGGTCTGCAAAACCCCTATACGCGAGTGCAATTCTCGCCCAGGCCTCCACGTTTTTGTCTTTCAGTCAGTAACCACCCCTCGCGGGTGCTTACTGCCTCGAGTGATATACTTACCCTGTATGGCAACTTCGGCCAAACTCGTAGTGTTTGATGGTAACGCGTTGCTGCACCGGGCCTACCATGCCCTGCCGCCCCTCACTACCAAAGACGGCGTTCTGGTGAACGCGGCCTATGGGTTCACGACCATTTTTTTGCGCGTGCTCAAAGAGCTTAGGCCAACGTACGTGGCTGTTACCTTCGACCGCAAAGAGGCCACCTTCCGGCACCAGGCGTTTAAGGAGTACAAAGCTCAGCGCATAAAAAAACCCCAGGAGCTCTACGACCAGATTCCTATTATTAAAGACATACTCAAAGCTTTTAACCTGCCAACCTATGAGGCAGTCGGGTTCGAGGCTGATGACGTTATTGGGTCCATAGCTGCGCGAGCGGGGGAACTTAAGCCCCCACTGGAAACCGTTATAGTAACTGGCGATCTCGACACGCTGCAACTGATAGACGACCATACCAGCGTGTACACTTTAAGGAAGGGCTTGGGCGAAACAGTTACCTACGATGTGGCGGCGGTGGAGGAGCGCTACGGCCTAAAACCTGAACAGCTTATAGATTTTAAGGCGCTCCGCGGGGACCCGTCGGACAACGTGCCAGGGGTTAGGGGAATTGGCGAGAAAACCGCCCTCGAGCTCTTGAAGCACTACGGTAGTCTAGAAGCTATCTACCAACAGCTTAAGGCCGGTAAGCTCACTAAAGCTTCACCCAAGGTAGTTGAGCTTCTCAAGGCTTCAGCAGCCGAGGCGGAACTTTCCAAGAAGCTCGTCACTATTGTGCGGGATGTGGATTTTAAGTTTTCGCTGGAGGATTGCCGTCTTAAGGGTTTTGCGACTGACAAGCTGGTGGAGCTGTTTCAGCGTTTGGAGTTTAAATCCCTGCTTCCTAAAATTCCCGAGCTTCAGGCTAAGCTCAACTTGACGCCACTCGCGAGTGCATCAGCTAAGCCAGCTGCACCTTTGGGTACGTACCACCTGGTGCAAGAGTCGGCTGAGCTTGCCACGTTAGTAGAGGCAGTTAGGGGCGCCGCGGAGTTAGCAGTTGATACCGAAACCACCTCCGTAAACCCTTGGGGTGGCCGCTTGGTTGGGGTGAGTGTCAGCCTAAAGCGCGGTGAAGGCTACTTTGTGGCGGCCACTCCGGTGCTCCTGAAAACTAAAGAGTGGAAAGCGTTTATGGCCGTGCTCGCGAACTCTCGCGTGAGCAAAACCGCCCACAACGCCAAGTACGACCTGGAGGTGCTGGAGCAAGCAGGCCTGCCCCTTAGCGGTTTAACTTTTGATACCCTAGTGGCCGCCTACCTTTTGCGCTCAGGCGAGCGAGGGTTGGATCTGAAATCACTAGTGTTTCAAGAGTTCGGCGTGCAGATGACGACTATTGAGTCCCTAATTGGCAGCGGGAAAGATCAGAAAACTATGGCCGAGGTGCCGCTTCCTGACGTTGCTCAGTACGCCTCGGCCGACGCAGACTTTACCCTGCGGCTTAAGGAGAAACTCGAGCCGCAGCTTAAGGCCATGGGCCTGAGTGAGTTGTTCAACGAGGTAGAAATGCCGCTGGTGCCGGTGCTAGCTCAAATGGAGGCAGCGGGGGTTAAAGTTGATGTGGCCTACCTTGCGAGTTTGGATAAGGAATTAACTACCACCCTAGCTAAGCTGGAGAAGAAAATTCACAAGCTGGCAGGCAGCGAGTTTAACATCAACTCTCCTAAGCAGCTTAAAGAAGTGCTGTTTGATAAGCTCAAGCTGTCACCAGAAGGCCTCCGACACACCAAGAGTGGCGTTTCTACGGCCGCCTCGGAACTAGAGAAAATGCGAGGGTTGCACCCGGTTATTGACCAGCTGTTCGAGTGGCGCGAACTTTCGAAACTGCTTTCGACTTACGTGCAGGCACTGCCAGAACTGGTGAACACCAAAACTGGTCGGGTGCACACAAGCTACAACCAAACCGTGGCTGCCACGGGCCGCCTGTCATCCTCCGACCCAAACCTGCAAAACATCCCCATACGCGGGGAGTGGGGTGGTCGCGTGCGGCGGGCGTTCGTAGCCGAGCCAGGCAACAAGCTAGTGTCGGCTGACTACTCGCAGATCGAGCTCCGCATAGCCGCTCACCTAGCCAAGGACAAGAAAATGGTACAGGTGTTTAAGCAGGGCCAAGACATTCACACCTCTACAGCGGCGTTTATTTTTGACGTCGCCCCTGACCAAGTTAGCCCTGACCAGCGCCGCAGCGCCAAAGAGGTGAACTTTGGCATACTCTACGGCATGGGCGCCTGGGGTTTGTCCGAGCGCACTGGCCTCTCGCGTACCGAAGCTCAGGACTTTATTGATCGCTACTTTAAGGCCTACCCCAAAGTTGCCGAGTGGGTAGAGCAGACCAAGGCCGAGGCGCACAGCCAAGGCTACGTCACCACCATCTTAGGGCGCCGGCGCAACTTGCCTGAGGTGAACTCTGGTATGGCGCAGGTCAGGGCAGCGGCTGAGCGTATGGCCGTAAACTTGCCTGTACAGGGCACAGCCGCTGATCTTATGAAAATGGCCATGGTGAGCGTAGCGGCTAAGTTGCCCAGCGTTAGCAAACAGGCGCGCATGATTATGCAAGTGCACGACGAACTGGTGTTTGAAGTGCCAGCGGCTGAAGTTGAGCAGGTGGCGAGGGTCGTAAAGCATGAAATGGAGCAAGCCCTTGAACTCACCGTGCCGATTGTCGTGGAAGTGAAAGTAGGGGACAACTGGAGCGAAATGGAACCTTTGGAAATAAAGTAGCCTATGCCTCGCCGTGCCGCTGCTGTAAAAAAGGAAAAGCCACTCGCTGCTAAAGTCTCGGCCGTGCAGCTGTGGTACGGGGAGAACCAGTCACTCCTCAGCTTAGAGGTGGCCAGGTGGCGCGACGAGTTTGCCAAGCGCCACCCACAGGCAGTAATTACCCGTTTAGAGTATAAGCCCAGTGAGGCTACAGAATTTTCTGGCAAGTTGCACCAGGCTGCCTACGGCGGTGGGCTGTTTGTGGATAAGCGGTTAGTAATAGTGTACAACGTGCTTAAGGCTGAGGCTAAGGGTGAAGTGGCAGAGCTAGTGAAGCAGCTTACACACGAAGCGCCCGAGGGGTTGTTTCTACTCTTGGTTGAAACTGATAAAGTTGCCTGGTCCAAACCTCTGGCCGCGGCGATAAAAAAGTCGGAGCAGGTAACCTTGCGAGAGTTTAGCAATTTGCCACCAGCTGAACTGGAGCGTTGGATAGTGGCACGCGCCAAAGCCGAAGGTGGCAATGTGTCACCAGCAGTAGCACGGCTCCTCGCTGCTCTCACCGGTAATGACTTTTTAAAGCTCACCCAAGAAATTGCCAAACTCACCGCCTACCGCGGGGCAGCCGAGGTCAGGGCAGCTGACCTTGACCTGCTAGTCACCTCAACGTTGCAGGACGACGTGTTTGTATTTGTGGAGGCAGTGGGGAGGCGCGACATGAAGGCTGCCTCCGCAGCCTTAACTCGCCAGTTTGACCAGGGTACCAGCGCGCAGCAACTGGTAGGGTTGCTGGCCTGGCACCTCAGGGTGTTAACTGGTGTACGGTTGGCGCTGGATGATGCGACCGGCAAACCAACTGCCCGCGAACTCGCCGAAACGTTAGGCCTGCACCCGTTTGTGGTTACTAAAGCGTTGCAGCAGATTCCCTACTACTCAGCTGACCGTTTGGCGTGGCTCTATGGTGAGCTGTCGAACCTCGACGTGGCCCTTAAGACCAGCCAAACTGACCCGCAGGTGTTGTTTGGGTTGTTCCTGAGTAAGCTGGCTACACTTAGTGTGGTGAGATAGTTCTTGGCGGAGGTAGGGGACTCAGAGTTGCGAAGCCCGCCCCCTACCTCCGCCGCCTCCACCCCCGGCACGCCCGGGGTGCGCCGGGCGAGGCCAAACGAATTTGCTATGCACAAACTACCACAGCACGCACAATTCTGTTGCCTCGCCTCGCCGCCCAACCTGCACATACCAAAACAAAAGCACCCCTCACCGGGGTGCTTAATTCGTGCTAGTGATTTACTTCTTCAAAGCGTGGAGAGCTTTCATCAGGCGAGACTTCAGGCGCCCGGCAGTGTTGGCCTTGAGCACACCCTTCTGGGCAGCCTTGTCCAAGGTCTTAATGGCAGCCTGTACAGCTGTGGAGGCTTCTTTGGTCTTGGCGGCCATAGCTTTACGGGCGGCCCGTACGGCTATTTCCACCTTGGTGCGGACACCCTGGTTGTAGGCAAAGTGTTTCTTGGTTTGTCGCCAGGCTTTGGCAGCGGCAGCTTTGTTCGGCATGGTCGTCAGTAATCAGTAATACAATAATTATAGTAGCCAGGTTATGGTAGCGGCTCTTGACTAAGCTGTCAATACGGCGTATGATTAGTTGTTACCACCTAATTTAGGTGGTACTCAACACAAATAAACCCCAAGAGCAATGGGGATTCGTTTACAAATAAAGAAAGGAAGGTGTGCGATGCCAAATCGTGAGCCTTTATCGTACCATGCTGGGCACGAGTTCCTGCTCAAGCTCGAGCAAGCCGGATTAACTACCCAGGACATGCAAGCTATTACCGAGTGCCCTGGTAATACTAAGGCGTTAAAGCTGGTCAACTACGTTCGTCGTGGATATCCTGACATCATCGTTCCGTCTAGCATTATTCAGGCCGAACCGTTCGACCCCGTTGCCTTCTTACGTCAAGGCTGGTCTATCGAAAGGGAAGAGCAGGACGAGCGCTCCCTGGCGCTAACCGAAGTTGACCTTAGTAAGGTCAAGCTCAAAACCTACCTTCGGAAAGGTGAAGTCAGCATCACGGGCGAAGAAAAGCTCAACCGCGCAAAAGCAAGCGGTGACATCCGCCTTGACGCCAGGTTCTTCATGGCCCTCTGGAATAACAAAAAACTTATCCCCGAAAGCTGGAAGGGTAAGACCATCTATTTCGATGGCACCATCCTCCGGAGCCCGAGTGGGGGCCGTTGCGTCCTCTGCCTGTACTGGCTCGACGACCAGTGGGACTGGAGCTACTACTGGCTTGAGGACGGTTGGCACGCTGACGAGCCCTCCGCTGTTCTCGCCGCCGCATAATGCGGGGCAGGCAAGTTAGTTCTTTGAACTTTGGTCTTTGGTTTTTGACCTTAGACACTGAGTGCTTAGAGCTTTCGTAATGTTTTACACCCGTGTTCACCGTAGTGAGCACGGGTGTTTTATTGTCTGGTGGTAGGGCTGCAGTGTTACGGCCTTAAAAGACTGCTCTTGTAGCGTTCAGGGTGGAACGGTTTAAGGCGCACCAGCCTGACTTTTAGTCCGAGTTTTGTCAGGTCTTTGGTCAGTGAGTGTGTCCGTGTCATTTGGTCGTAGCCCAGGACAATAACATCAGGCTTGAGTTTGTGTACCAGGTTGTAACGATGGCTAAACTCACGCTGACCAAGCAGGCCTTGGGTAACAGATTTTACTCGGCGTATATTCCGCAGCCTGGTTCGCTCATGGTCTATAGGCCAGTGGCCTTTGAGTTTGTAGACGTTGCGGTCGCGGGCCACTACTACTATAAGTTCCTGGCCCAAACGTTTGGCTTGGCGCAAAAACCACCGGTGCCCGGGGTGGAGTAGGTCAAAGGTGCCAAAGGCAAGGACTATGGCTGGTTTTTTACTTTTGGGTTGACGTTGTGGCATAGCTACGGTAAGGTAAGCAAACTAAAACCAAACAACTGTACATTACCTAGCAAAGGACAACTATGAAGAAAAAGCAAGTAAAACCAGCGCGCCGGTGGCTTGGCTACCGTCTTGAAATAAAGCGAGGGAAACCATACCTCTGCCTGACCCAGCTCCAGTGGGAAGGGCTTTTGAGAAAGCTGGCCTGTAAGTTGATCGACGCTGAGTATGTGCCCGATTTCATCATAGGTGTGGCTAAGGGCGCCCAATGGGCCAGTAGTTTTTCAACCCAGCTGGAGGTTGACTGGGGCCTGTGGGCAATTCGGCGCTACCGCAAGCAGCGTGGTCACGAGGCCGACAGAGCCAACAAGCAAACCGATATTGCACCCCATATTACCACCTACAGTGATTGTTTGGAACGATTGACCAACGGGGAACAGCTCGATATCCTCCTCGTTGAGGACCTTACCGATAAAGGGGATACTTTCAAGGACGCTATCCTGTGGCTGCGCAAGAACTACGGCCAACGCTTTCAGATTAGAACAGCCTGTATCTGGCGTAAGCGATCCTCAGATTTTATGGTCGATTACTTTGTGGACGAGATCAGCTTCGAACCATCGACTGGTAAAATGCCGTGGATACGGAAGGTGGATGAAGATACGTTTAAGCGGGTGTTCACAGGTGTGCCCATGCGGCGCTGGAAAAAGATAAAGACGAAGAAATAGGCCGTGGTATATACGGTGTAAGGCTACCTGGTTCTCCGGGTGGCCTTTCTTTTTTTACCCGTTAGTTTGGTAACTTCTGCTAGCTGGTCCCGCAAGGTAGCCGCGCGTTCGAACTCGAGGTTCTGAGCAGCGAGCTCCATTTGGTTGGTGAGGTCCGCTGCTATGTGCTTAAGTTCTTCTGGCGGTAACTTCCCGAGTTCCAGGTGGGTAAGGTCCAACGTTTCCTCGGCACCTTTTTTACTGCCAGCGAGCCTATCGTCGGCTATGGCGCGAACGATAGTTTGCGGTGTTATGCTGTGTTTTTGGTTGTAGGTTTGTTGCGCTTTGCGCCGGCGTTCCACCTCAGCAATGGCGCTGCGCATGGAACCGGTGATAGTGTCGGCGTACATAATAACGTGACCCTCGGCGTGTCTAGCAGCCCGGCCCATAGTTTGAATGAGCGAGGTGTGGGAGCGTAGGAACCCTTCCTTATCGGCATCTAGAATAGCGACTAGTGATACTTCCGGCAGGTCTAACCCTTCGCGCAGCAGGTTTATGCCTACCAACACATCGTACTTGCCGAGGCGTAAGTCGCGGAGTATTTCTAAGCGTTCCATAGTGTCGACATCAGAATGTAGGTACTGCACCTTTATACCTTCGTCCTGCAGGTAGTCAGCTAGGTCCTCGGCCATGCGCTTGGTGAGCGTGGTGATGAGCACACGCTGGTGTTTCGCAATACGCGCCTTGACCTCGTCCACCAGGTTATCCACCTGGTGCTTAGTGGGTTTTATTTCCACCGTAGGGTCCAACAGCCCGGTGGGGCGAATGAGCTGTTCTACTGTGTTTTGCGAGAGCTTGCGTTCGTACTCCGCTGGGGTGGCTGAGACGTAGATAAGCTGCTTCAGGCGCTGGTTAAACTCGTCAAAGGTCAGGGGCCGGTTGTCGAGTGCGCCAGGCACGCGGAAGCCGTAGTCTACTAGTGTTTGCTTGCGGCTGCGGTCGCCAGCGTACATGCCCCCGACTTGCGGAATGGTCATGTGCGACTCATCAATAAACACCAGCGCGTTTTTGGGGAAGTAGTCGAGCAGGGTGTAGGGTGGCTCCCCGGGCTTGCGGCCGTCGAAGTAGCGCGAGTAGTTTTCTATGCCGTTGCAGTAGCCGGTGTTTTTCAGCATTTCTAGGTCAAAGTTAGTGCGCTCTTTGAGGCGCTGCGCCTCCAAGAGCTTACCGGCTTTGGTGAATAGGGCAATTTGCTTTTCCATGTCGCGGCGAATGTCGGTAAGCGCTCCCTCAAACCGTTCGGCTGGAGCTACGTAGTGGCTGGCTGGGTACACGTCGGCCTGGGGGAGTGTGGTCACCACATCGCCCGTTAAACTGTCGCACTCCTGCAGGTTGGTTAGTTTGTCGCCGTCGTAGCTTAGGCGCAGGTACCTGTCGAGCGAGTCGGCGGGGAAAATGTCTACGGTTTCGCCGCGCACGCGGAACGTGCCGCGGTGAAAGTCCATATCATTCCGTTGGTACTGGAGCTTAGTGAGCTCTCGCAAGAGCTTTTGTCGTGGGAAGGTTAAACCGATTTTAAGAGTGATGCGCACTTTAGCGTACTCTTCAGGGCTACCTAAGCCGTAGATGCATGAGACTGAAGCCACAATCAGGGTGTCGGGTCTCGAAAGCACACTCTGCGTGGCAGCGTGGCGGAGCCTGTCTATTTCCTCGTTCAGTTGAGTTTCTTTTTCAATGTAGGTGTCGGAGGCGGGGATGTAGGCTTCAGGCTGGTAGTAGTCGTAGTAGCTTACAAAGTAGTGCACGGCGTTTTCGGGAAAGAAACTACGAAATTCACTGGCGAGTTGGGCGGCCAGAGTTTTGTTGTGGGAGATGACGAGTGTCGGGCGTTGCACTTTGGCGACCACAGAGGCCATGGTGAACGTCTTCCCAGAGCCAGTAACGCCAACTAGGGTTTGGTGGTGCAGGTTTTTTTCTACGCCCTCAACTAGCTTGGCAATGGCTTGAGGTTGGTCTCCCGTAGGTTTAAATGGAGCAACGAGGCGGAACTTATTTTGTGTCATAAAAGGTAGGACATGCGAGCTGACTTGCCCCGTGGGGAACAGTCCGCCTAGTGGCGGAGAGTTCTCCTTCGGGGTCGCCCGTGGGCTTAAATGGTGCCTTGAGCTTGAACTGCATAGGTTTAGGTAGTATAGACCGGTTGGCGAAGAAAAAAAATAAAGTAGCCCTCGGTCAGACTGCTTTGTCAACACGAGTTCCAAGCTCTATAATGAGGCTATGATAGCTCAGGTAGCTGGCAAAGTTGTTGGTAAAACGCCGCGTTCAGTGGTAGTCCAAGCTTCTGGCGTGGGCTATGAAATTTTTTGCACCAAAGACCTGCTGACGCGGCTGCCTGACGGCAAAGAGGTAGGGCTGTTTACCTACCTGAACGTGCGGGAGGACGCGCTCGAGCTCTATGGTTTTGCCAGCCAGAACGATCTAGCTTTTTTTAAGCTGCTCCTTGGTGTTTCCGGAATTGGCCCCAAGTCAGCGCTTAACATTCTAGAAGTTGCGAAGCCCGATGACATTCGCCGGGCCGTGGTGGCGCAAGATGCTGGCAACCTCCATGCTCTGCACGGCCTGGGCAAGAAGACGGCTGAGAAGTTGGTGGTGGAACTTAAAGACAAGCTGGAGGCAATAGAGCCGGGCGGCAGTACGATGAGTGACGACCAAGCTGTGCTTGAGGCGATTGTGAACCTAGGGTACTCCACCAACGAGGCCCGGAGTGCGCTACAGGCGACCAAGGGCGTTGCTGGTGGGCTAGAGGCTAAGGTTAAAGCTGCGCTTAAAGCCCTGAGCCGGTCATAGCTTATGGAAGTGCATTCCATAAGTGCTGAGGCACTCGCCGAGTTCGTTTCACGTGAGCCCGGAACCCCGGGTTCGTTTTTACAAACTGCGGCGTGGGGAAAGTTTCAGGCCGAGCTTGGGCATAAGGTTGAGCTCTTAGGGTTTTGGGAAGTGAGGGACCTGGTGGGTACTGCAGTTGTCCTCTACCAGGCCTTGCCTGGTGGGTTACGCTATGCCTACGTGGCTCGGGGGCCAGTGAGCCTAACGCACTATAGAGAAGTAAGTCAGTTGCTGGTGGAGTACTACAGAAACAAAGGCATGGTGTTTTTGCGCCTCGAGCCTCCACAGTCGGTTGGTGACCAGCTCCTTAGGTTTATGCAGGCACCCGACGTTCAACCGCGCGCTACGGTAGTCATTGACCTTACCCAGTCAACAGCGGAGCTCTTGAGCCAGATGCACGAAAAAACTCGTTATAACGTTCGCCTGAGTGAGAAAAAGGAGTTAACCTGGCGCCTCCGTGGCGCTGAGGGGGCGGGCGGGTTTTGGCAGCTGCTTAAAACCACAGCCGAACGTGACGGGTTTTCGCCTCACCTTGAGCACCACTACCGCAAGCTCCTCGAGCTCTATGGTTCAGTCCACCTGAGTGCCGACGTTGAACTGGCAGTACGCTTAAGTGAAGTTTCGCTGGGGAGTGAGGTTTTGTCTTCTAACCTCATGTTGTTTTCCCGCGGTGTTGTTACCTATCTCCATGGTGCTTCAAGCAGCAGCCGACGTGAACTCATGCCAACTTACCTCAACCACTGGCGAATAATGCAAGAAGCTAAGGCCCTGGGTTTCACTCGCTACGACCTTTGGGGTGTGGCTCCGCACGATAACTCAAAACCTTCATGGGCGGGCATAAGCCGTTTTAAGCTCGGCTTTGGGGGTAACTACCTTGGTTACGCTGGAGCGTTTGACTACCGTTACCGTCTCTTTCTCTACACACTCTACAAGTTGGGTAGAGCTATACGTCGCTCAAGTCTAGCTGCTGAATTATGACACCTCTGGAGTGTGCCATTCTCAGGGCCATAACCTGGTTTGACCTATGGCACTACCCGCTCACCGCGTTTGAGTGCTGGCAGTATTTGTACCAGGAAGGCGAGTACTTAGGTACGGTTACTCCCTGGGAAGTGCGTGTGGCGCTCGCCAGGTTAACCGAGCGTGGAGTGCTACGGGTTACCAATGGCTTTTGGCGACTAGCTAGTGCGCCGCCGCACCTCTCGGAGCGGCAGCAGCGGGCACGCTGGAGTATTGGTAAGCACCAGCGTGCTCGAGCGGGCGCGCGGCTTATTGCCTCCCTACCTTTTGTGAGGCTGGTAGCTCTCGGTAACAGCGTGGCCTTTAGTGCACCGCGGACAGCAGAGAGCGACATCGACCTCCTCATAGTGGTGCAGCCCGGGCGGTTGTTCTTAGCGCGGTTGTGGGTAACTCTGGCCGTGCACCTTTGCGGTTGGCGGCGGCACGGTACCAAAGTGCGCGACCGCCTCTGCCTGAGTTTCTACCTCGATCAGAACAGCTTAGCCCTGCAGCCATTTGCCTACCCCGACGACCCCTACCTCAAGTTTTGGTTAGCGACCCTGGCACCACTCCTCGATAGCGGAACATACCGACGGCTCCTTAGTGCGAACTCTTGGGTGGCAGATAGCCTTAGTAACCTAGGCTTCCAGGCTGAGAGCTACGTGGCGAGTGCTACAGCCGTGCCAGCTGGCTCGAGGTTCGTGCAGCGTGCGCTTGAAGTACTCTTCTCTGGTGGTTTTGGCAACTGGTGCGAGTACCTGTCAGCGCGGCTGCAGCTTCCACGCATGCGTCGCTATGTCGGCGAGCACCTGGGCGATGGTACAGGTGATGTGGCGGTATCGGCTCAGGTCATAAAAATGCACCTCTCGGACCGTCGCCGAGAATTCGCGCGCGCGTTTCGCCAGAAGCTCGAGGCTGTTACGCCAGCAGCTCGGGGGTAGCCTATGGTACCTCCGGTGGTTATTTCGGCGGCGGGCAGGGGCACACGCATGAACGAGCTGACACACGACAAGCCCAAGCACCTTATCTCGGTGGCTGGTCGGCCGTTTCTCAGGTATGTACTGGACAACTTGTACAAGGCCGGAGCCCAAGAGGTGTACTTGGTCATTGGTCACCAGGCCCAAGCTGCCTACCAGTTCGTGGAGGCTTACCGTAAGCGCTACCCGGTACACGTGGTAAACCAGTTTGAACGGGTAGGCTCCGAGCGTTACGGTACGCTGATGCCGCTCCTCAGTGTTGCTCCTGAACTCCAGGGTCAGCCGGTGGTGGCAGTGAATGGTGATAACCTTTACTCAAGCCACGACCTCAGTGATTTTTTTAAGCTTGTTTCTGGGTGTGCAGTAGCTGGTGTTGAGCACGAACACCCGGAGCGCTATGGCGTGTTGGTGCACGAGAGTGGCATACTGAAGCAGATTATAGAAAAGCCCACCTCGCCACCTTCGCGGCTGGTCAACACCGGACTCTATGGTTTTAGCAGCGCTATGTGGCAGGTCTTGCCTGAGGTCGGACTGTCTCCCCGGGGGGAGTACGAGCTTACCGATGCCGTGAGCCTGCTGGCGAGGCAAGAGCCAGTGCGGGTTTTCCCCATTGCCGACTACTGGCTCGACTTTGGCCGGCCAGAAGATATCCCTAAAGTCGAGGCGGTGGTTGCCAAAGCTGGTCACGGCCGCTAACCTGTACACGTTCCCCTACACGCCCTCGTAGTTCAATGGATAGAACGTAGGCCTCCGAAGCTTGAGATGCAGGTTCGATTCCTGCCGAGGGCAAAGAACTGGGCTTCAGATAGGGCCTGAAATGAGGGCACGCCGCCGCCGGGCGCAAAGGCGGGTACTTATTATGGCACGTGCTTTTTAGACCTAGCCTTAGCGGCCAGGAGGAGTTTGTAGTATACTATGTGGTAGAACTTTACCGTTCACTCCTTGTTGGGAGCTTGAGCATTTATACTTAAACTGCCTATGGATTTCGCCCAAAGCATGGCCGAAACCTTTGCCCCCAAGACTGCCCACCCGGCCAGCCGCTACCTCGATGCTGTCTTGGTCTGGGGGTTACGGGTACTTACCCTACTCTTACCTCTCACTTTTCTACCGTGGACGTTCGAGGCGTTTGAGCTCAACAAGCAGTTTTTGCTCCTGGGGGGCGGGGTGGCGCTCCTGGCGGTGTGGGTGGGGAGCGTGGTACTAGCCCGGGAGGTACGCTGGGTGAGGTCTGTGCTCAACTGGGCCGTGCTGGCGTTTCTGGCGGTTGTGGTCGTTTCTACCGTTTTTTCTATTGATAAGGTTACCTCTATCTTAGGTTTCTACGGTCGGTTCAACGGTGGGTTAGTGAGCGTTATAGCGTACGTGGTGTACTACTTCCTGGTGCTCCACGTAGTACGGCGCGAGGGCAACGTTCGCTGGCTCGTTGGCAGCTGGCTCACGGGCGTGGGTGTGGCGGCGTTGGTGCTCGCGCTTAACCTGTTCGGCGTTCATGCCCTTGGGTTTTTCCCGTTGGGTCAGGCCAGTAGCTTTACACCGCTGGGCTCGTCACTCAATGCCCTAACGCTCATCCTTGGAGCCAGTTTCCCCTTGGCACTGTTCTTTGCTCACTCAGCGCGGACGACCGTTGGTCGAATGTTCAGTTTACTGTTCAGTGTACTAGTGCTGGCCGTGGTATTCCTGGTTGACTACCAGCTCGGTTGGGTGGCCCTGCTCACCGCTTCGGTAGTGTGGCTGGGGTTTGTGTTCTGGAAGAACGAGACCGTTGGGTTCCAGTGGACCATTCTGCCGGCCGTGGCACTTCTCTTGGTGGTAGTTGGCTGGCCGGTGGTTACTACCCAGCTCACGCGTCGTTCGATTCCCGTAGAAGTTAACCTGTCTCTGCCCGCGAGCTGGAAGATAGCCAACCAGAACATTAAAGCCAACCCGCTCATTGGCACTGGACCCGAGACCTTTATCTTTGGTTTTTCGAAGTACAAGCCGGACCAGTTTAACCAGAGCGATTTCTGGGCTTACCGCTTCGACAAGTCTGCCTCCGAGCTTAGCCAGGCTTTTGGCACCATGGGCATTTTGGGCTTGGCGAGCTACCTCGGCATTCTCCTGCTCGGCCTGTACCTCGCCTGGCGGACTATTTCGCATCGTGCGCACGAGGACTGGTACCTCCGAGCAGCCGTGGTTACCAGCTACCTCGTACTCGCGGTTGGTAGTGTGCTCTACTTTTCTAACACCGCGCTGGCGTTTATGTTCTGGCTGGTGCTGGCGTTGCTGGCTGGCTTTAGCTCAGCCGGTAACCGTGAGCTTACGCTCAAGGGTAGCCCGCGCATATCGTTCTTGTTTTCGTTTGGCTTGGCAGTGGTGGTGCTGCTGGCCGCTGGTGTGTGGGTTGGTATAGTGCGGTTCTGGTCAGCTGACTACGCCTACGCCAAGGCCCAAGGTGCGGCACAGCTCGAGCAGGCCCAAGGTGAGTTGCAAACTGCAGTAAGCTTGAACCCGTGGCGCGATACCTACCGCGTAGGCCTAGCTCAGGTGTACCTGGGGCTCGCGAACCAGCAAGCCAGGCAGCCAGCCGGTGACACCGACGCTAAGCGTAAAGCGCAACTCGCACAGCTTCAGCAGTACATAAGCAGCGCCATCGCCGCCGCCCGCTCCGCCACCGACCTCAGCCGCGAGAACGTGTTCAACTGGGAGTCGCTGGGTTCCATCTATCGCGGCACGGTGCCCTACGCTCGGGATGCCCAGGCCTGGGTCATCAGCTCATTCCAAGAGGCTATTAAGCTTGAGTACTCCAACCCCGCGCTCCACACCGAGCTCGGCAAGGCGTACCTGCTCTCTGCCAGCCAATCCAAGGCGCAGGCCAGTACCACTACTGACCAAGCTGCCAAGGCTAAGCTCGACAGCGACACGGCCACAAACTTGGGGTTGGCTATAGAGCAGTTCAAAGTCGCCATACAGCTTAAGGCGCAGTACACCCCGGCCCACTTCAATGAGGCCCTGGCCTACGAACTCCAGGGAAAAATTGATGATGCTATTGCCAAGCTCGAGAGCATCCGCAGTTTTAACGCTACGGACGTAGATGTGCTCTACGAGTTGGGGAGCCTGTACTACAGCAAGGGGAACTACGACCTCGCCCTCTCTGCCTTTAGCACCATTACCAGCTTAGTCCCGAACCACAGCAACGCTCACTACGGTCTCTCACTGGTGTACCAAAAGAAGGGGGACAAGGACAAGGCGGTGGCGGAAATGCAGAAAGTGCTGGACCTTAACCCCGGCAACCAGCAAATTCAGCAGCAGCTTGATGCTCTGAAGACTGGTGCCGCTCCAGCAGCTCCCACTACCCCGACCACTCCCAAGCAGTAGGGCTTCATTAGTTCATTTTCCGTCCAGCCCCCGCCTTGGTTAGACGGGGGCTGGAGTTCTATACTGAGTAAGCTATGTCTGGTATTAAAGCCACGGTTCGTAAAGTTATACCCAAGTGGGGCTTAGGCCTCTATCATGCAGGTTATGCGTTTATTGCTGCAGCACGTTACGGGTTTCCCGGGCGGCGTTTAGTTGTGGTTGGCATCACTGGTACTAAAGGGAAGTCGACCACCTGTGCAATGGTGTGGCATATTTTACGTTCGGCTGGTTACAAAACCGGCCTTATCTCAACGGCGCAACTTTCGAGTGGCGGCGAGGCTAGAATTAGTGACCTAAAGATGACCATGCCCTCGCCGTTTTGGTTGCAGGGGTTTTTGCGAGACATGGTCCTGGCGGGCTGCACGCATGCAGTTGTCGAAACTTCTTCCGAGGGCTTAGCCCAGTGGCGCAGTTTAGGGATTAACTACCGTGTAGCAGTGTTCACAAACTTGGCCCCTGAGCACTTGGAAGCACATGGCAGCTATGCCGCCTACCGGGCAGCTAAGGGCAAACTCTTCCGCTTAGTAGGGGGGTCTGGTGGCACGAATGTAGTAAACCTCGACGATGCTGAGGCCAGGTACTTTCTGCAGTTTCCTACGCAGTCACGTTATGGTTACACATTACACGACGCACACCCTGATGGTTTGACTAAAACATTCGCTGCTCAGGTGCAAGAGGTGACACCACGGCAGGCCCGGTTTACGTTTGGTGTTATACCAGTTGAGCTGTCCGTAGGTGGTGAGTTCAATGTGTACAATGCCCTGGCTGCTCTGGCTGCAGCACAAGCTGTTGGTGTCCCGCTAGAAAAATCAGCTGCAGCACTTGCAACTTTTTCTGGTACACCTGGGCGTTTGGAGTTTGTAACTTCTGAACCGTTTAACGTGGTAGTGGACTACGCCCACACACCAGAGTCGCTCGAGGCGGTATACTGTACCCTCAAGCCGTCGACCGAACCTACGCCAAATCACTACCTGTCAAATTTGTCCGGCCGGACAAATTTGACAGGGCTTAACGGCCGGTCCCGTTTGATTGCAGTGTTAGGCTCTTGCGGTGGCGGGCGCGATAAGGCTAAACGCGAGCCGCTCGGGAAGTTGGCTGGGTACTACGCTGATCTGATAGTAGTGACAGACGAAGATCCCTACGATGAAGATCCATTAAGCATCATGCAGTCCGTGGCTACGGGTGTCAGAGCGGCCGGAAAAAAAGAAGGAGAAAATTTTTGGATTGTGCCAGAGCGTAAGGAGGCAATCCGCCGGGCTATGTCACTTGCTCGAGCAGGGGATACGGTGGTCATAACCGGCAAAGGCGCCGAGCAGTGGCTGTGCGTTGCAGGTAACAAAAAAATTCCCTGGGACGATCGCCAGGTGGTACGTGAGGAGTTAGTTAAAGCTTCCTAGGACTACAACTGCACCATGATTCATATTTTATCGTTGCTCTGGAACCTGCGCCCTCTAGCGGCTGCCCTAGTGGTGGTAGTGGTAGATTTTGGTATGGTCTGTTTGCTCATGTGTTTAGAGGGTCGTCCGCCCTGGCAGCGCACGCTTTACAAAACGTTTGTCTATAATGATACGGTGTTTATCCCGCTTTACATTGCTATGGCTGTTGTTGTCATGCAGCCTGTGAAGGCAGCCTCTACGTTTTACACTTTTCCTCGATGGCACATGGGGCTCCTGGTGGTAGGCTTTGTCGTTTCCTTCCTCATTGAGTACATTGCCGTCAAACGTGGTCAGTTCACAGTGAGCCAAGAGTTAAGCCCTTCTAAGCTTTGGCATACTTTTATCTTTGCAATTATATTTTATTGGTCGCTGAGTTCACTAGTCCTAGTAGCGGTAATCCACCGTCCGTTGTGGGCGATGGGCCTTATTGCGCTATCGTTCCTAGGTTTTGTTTATACGTGCTACCTAGACCTTATACTACCCTGGCCCAAGGACGCACACCT
This sequence comes from uncultured Gammaproteobacteria bacterium, assembly GCA_964453605.1. Taxonomy (GTDB): domain Bacteria; phylum Patescibacteriota; class Patescibacteriia; order Veblenbacterales; family UBA10138; genus CAYVOI01. The sequence goes on from CAYVOI010000001.1 coordinate 202,581, forward strand.
AGAAGGGACCTATATACCCTGGAAGTGGCAAGTTAGGGGACAACAAGAAATCGCCCAAGACAGCCGGGAGGTAATACGACAAAATTTGCACCAAGATGAAGATACCTATAGGGGTGTAGTTATTGAAGAGTCGCTTCAAAGCAAAGATATACTTCGAAAGTTGAAGATTGTCTCCACTAAAGTGGAACAGGTGACTGAGAAACACCATACGCCTTGGTTGCAACAGTGGACGCTACACGCCATTGAAGTACCTAGTAGCCAGGCCGAGGGGGTTGCTGCGACGTTGAGCAAAGTCCTCGACTACAGCCATGGTGGCGCTTGGTATGCTGATTTTAAGAATACTACTCATCACTACATAATTTTTCTAGACAAAGTTTTTTCTATTGATAGGCAGAGCAAACAACAGTACGACGAGGCTAAGCGCTATGGTATGAGTTTAGGCATACCGGAGTACCAAGTTGATTTTCATCCCGAGGTTAAAACTTGGGAGAGGTAGTGTTACGCTTTGCAGTATGCCAGAGCAACCCACTCAGATAGATGCTTTAGCTCAAGTGCTCTGGGATTACAATCACCTTGAGCAGCCTATTAAGCCGGCTGATTGTATTTTTGTGCTCGGTAGTCATGATTTACGTGTAGCTAGGCGAGGTGCAGAGTTATTTTTACAGGGTTATGCTCCTAGGATTATTTTTTCTGGCGGTTTTGGTAGGTTGACTCGAATTACTAAAAAACTTTTAGCAGAGAATCATATTACGCTACGCACCGCTATCGTGGTACAAAAACCATATATGCTTAGGCGCGCTTACGCGGCACTGCGTAAGCAATGGCCTGAGCTGGAGGTGATGATGACTGCTCCCGCAATTACATATCAAGAATACCCCGATGCATTTACATCTCGTGGGCGACTCATACATGTACTAGTTGGTGATACCCAACGCCTTAGGTTATATGCTGAGCGTGGGTTACAAATACCACAAGAAATACCGGATGCGGTTTGGGATGCTTACTCTGAGCTCGTTAAGCTGGGCTATAATAAACACCTAGTTGTTACCTAGTTCTAGGGGTTCGGCCTACCACCCATGGCATACTAGATCTAGTATCTGTGGATAACTTTGATCAAGGGATTATCTTTTTGCTTAAAATAGGCAATTTTGTAAAGAAAAGCTTGTTCTTCATCAAAACCTCAGGTTTTGCCACTTGACAGTTTGACAGTGGAAAACCTGTCTGTTAGACTCAATATACTTTGTTTTGTTACCTGTAAGCTAACTTTAGCCCTTAGCTTGGCGCACGCCTGCATGCGTCCCATTGTTCTTGCTTGAGCTTTGCAAGAATTAGACATCTCGTCCCCAAGAGTCCCATATGGGGAAGAGCTATTTTTTATGTCTGCCAAATTAATTAGCACTGCTACCTCGCCACTTAACGAGCGTAAATCCTTTACACCAATAAAGGATACTATTCCCTTGCCTGACCTGATTGAGGTTCAGAAGGCCTCGTACAAGTGGTTTTTTGATGAAGGCTTAAAAGAGCTGTTCGACGAAATTTCGCCGATTCGTGATTTTATCGGCCGGGACCTCGAGCTCTACTTTTTGGATTACTACTTGGATGAGCCAAAGTTTGACGAGGTGACGGCTCGTGTGAAGAACACCAGCTTCGAAGCTGCGCTCCGCGTGAAGACCAGGTTGGTCAATAAGAAGACTGGTGAAATTAAAGAGCAGCAGGTGTACCTCGGCGACTTCCCGATCATGACCCCGAGGGGTACGTTTGTGGTGAATGGTATTGAGCGCGCGGTAGTTTCGCAGCTCATTCGCTCGGCGGGTGTGTTCTTTACCTCGGAGTTCCTGCGCGGCCGGAGGTACTACGGCGCAAAGATAATCCCGAACCGCGGCGCCTGGTTGGAATTTGAAACTGATTTGAACCACGTGCTGTGGGTGAAGATAGACCGTAAGCGCAAGGTGGCGGTGACCTCACTGCTCCGTGCTTTTGGCTACAGCTCAGACGCCGACATCAAACCACTGTTCACTGATGTGGATACTAGCCCTGAGGTGCAGTACATAGCCGCCACGCTCGCCAAAGACACGGCTAAGGACGAAGCTGAGGGGTTGATTGAGGTATACAAGCGCATTCGCCCTGGCGACCTGGCTACGGTAGACAACGCCAAGCAGCTCATCCACAACATGTTCTTCAACTTCGCGCGCTACGACTTTGGCCGGGTAGGCCGCTACAAACTGAACCAGCGCTTTGGTTTTAAGCTGGAGAACAGCAAGGAGACCAGGGTCTTACGGCCAGAGGACTTGGTCATGATTGTGAAGGAGATTATTCGCCTCAACAACGCCCAGGCCGAGCCAGACGACATTGACCACCTGGGAAACCGCCGCGTACGCGCGGTAGGCGAGCTGGTGCAGAACAAGTTCCGCGTCGGGTTGGCGCGCTTAGAGCGTATTATCAAGGACCGCATGTCGACCCTAGACATTTCGACTTTGACGCCAAACCAACTCGTGAATGCGCGCCCTATCATCGGGGCTATTAAAGAGTTCTTTATGAGCTCGCAGCTTTCGCAGTTCATGGATCAAACCAACCCGTTGGCTGAACTCGAGCACAAGCGTAGGCTTAGCGCTATGGGCCCTGGTGGTCTTTCGCGCGAACGCGCCGGGTTCGACGTTCGCGACGTTCACCGCACCCACTATGGCCGCATTTGCCCCATTGCTACGCCAGAAGGTCCAAACATCGGTTTGGTTGGTCACCTAGCTTCTTACGCCCGGGTAAACAGCTACGGCTTTATTGAAACACCGTTCCGGCCAGTAGTGCACGATGTAGCCAACGACGGCAAGGCCGCGGTTGGTGAAAAGTTGAGGCAAGACGTTACCGACTCCTCGGGCAAGGTTTTGGGTAAGCAGGGGGAGAGTGTGAACGCTTCACTAGCCCAGGCGCTTAAAGCCAGTGGCGAGAAGACCGTGCCAGTGGTGCCGCACGTGCTGGACGAGGTGGTGTGGCTCGACGCGTTTGAGGAAGAGCGCAACGTAACTACGGCCGCCACCACTTCGCTTGATGAGAAGGGCTACTTCTTGACTGAGCGTGCTGAAATTCGTCTCCACGGCGAGCCGACTATTGACGTAGTGGCAAAAATTGACTACATGGACGTGTCTCCTAAGCAGATTGTGTCGGTGACCACGTCGCTCATTCCGTTCCTGGAGCACGACGACGCCGTGCGTGCGCTGATGGGCACCAACATGCAACGTCAGGCTGTGCCGTGCATTAAGCCGCAAGCGCCGGTGGTTGGTACCGGTGTGGAGGGTAAGGCAGCGCAAGACTCAGGCCAGGTGCTGGTGGCTGAGCAGAGCGGTGAAGTGGTAGCGGTGCAGGCTGACCGGATTGAGGTGAAAGACGACAACGGTAAAGTGCATGTCTACAATTTAGGAAAATTCGTACGCTCCAACGCTTCGACTTGTATGAACCACAAGCCGATTGTGGCCAAAGGACAACACGTGAAGAAAGGTGACGTGTTGGCTGATGGTGCCGCGACCCAGGTAGGGGAGCTGGCGTTGGGGCAGAACGTTTTAGTTGCCTACTTGCCGTGGGAAGGCGGTAACTACGAAGACGCGGTGCTCATTTCGGAACGCCTGGTGAAGGACGACCGCTACACCTCTATCCACATCGAGGACTACACTATCGACGTTCGCGACACCAAGCTTGGGCCTGAGGTGGTGACCCGCGACATTCCGAACGTAGGTGAGGAAAAGCTCAAAGACCTGGACGAGGGTGGCATTGTCCGTATTGGCGCCGAGGTCTCCTCGGGTGACATATTGGTCGGGAAAATTACGCCAAAAGGTGAAACCGAGCTCTCAGCTGAGGAAAAGCTGCTCCGCGCCATTTTCGGTGAAAAAGCTAAGGATGTTCGGGACTCCTCGCTCTACCTGGAGCACGGTGAGCACGGCAAGGTGGTAGGCATCAAAATTTTTTCACGCGAGAACGGCGACCGCTTGCCCTCTGGTGTTATCCAATCTATTCAAGTTTCTATTGCGCAGCTTAGAAAAGTGCAGGTAGGCGACAAAATGGCTGGCCGCCATGGTAACAAAGGTGTTATTTCGAAGATCGTGCCCATTGAGGATATGCCCTTCTTGGCTGATGGCACGCCAGTCGACATTATTTTGAACCCCTTAGGTGTGGCCTCGCGTATGAACATCGGGCAGATTCTGGAAACGCACTTGGGGCTGGCGGCCTGGACACTAGGCTACCGTGTGGCCACGCCAGTTTTGGACGGTGTGCCCGAGACCACCATTCGCTCTGAGCTCAAGAAGGCAGGGTTCCCTGAGACTGGTAAGCTGAAGCTGTACCACGGCCGTACCGGTGAGCCGTTCGACGAGCCGGTGACCGTTGGTGTTACCTACATGCTGAAGCTGAACCACTTGGTGGAGGACAAAATCCACCAGCGTTCTATTGGTCCGTACTCACTGGTAACGCAGCAGCCCCTTGGCGGCAAGGCGCAGTTCGGTGGTCAGCGCTTTGGTGAAATGGAGGTGTGGGCGCTCGAAGCCTACGGCGCGGCACATACGCTGCAGGAAATTTTGACCATTAAGTCTGATGACGTCCCTGGCCGCTCGAAAGCCTATGAATCCATTATTAAAGGCGAAGCTATTAAGAAGCTTAACGTGCCTGAGTCGTTCAACGTGCTCATTCGTGAACTCAAAGGCCTAGGGCTTGATGCCGAACTCTTGAAGGGTGAGCAGGTGGTGCCTATAGACCAGCCCGAGCGACCAAGGGCTTCAGAGTCAGCGAGCTAATTGTAACCCTATGTTTCCTGAACGCGACTACCTCAACGTCAACGACTTCGACTCCATCCGCCTGAAGCTGGCCTCACCGGAAGGCATTGCCAAGTGGTCGTACGGCGAGGTGACGAAGCCTGAGACTATTAACTACCGTACGCAGAAGCCCGAGAAGGACGGCTTGTTCGACGAGCGCATTTTCGGTCCCACCAAAGACTGGGAGTGCTACTGCGGTAAGTACAAGCGCGTGCGCTACCGCGGCATCGTCTGTGATAAGTGTGGTGTGGAGGTTACCCGCTCGGTGGTGCGGCGTGAGCGCTTTGGCCACATTAAGCTGGCCTCCCCCGTCTCCCACATTTGGTTCCTCCGCGGTGTGCCCTCCAAGATTGGGCTTACCTTAGGGCTATCGGTGCAGGAGCTCGAAAAGGTGATCTACTTTGCCTCGTTCATTGTAACCCAGGTGGATGAGCCTAAGAAGCAGGCACTCTTAGAACAGGTGACGGCCGAGTACAAGTCCAAGCGTAAGTCGATTGAGGCCGAGGCCTCGCAGAAGCTCGGCGAGGCACCCAAGCGGCACACGGGCAAGGAGCTCGAGCGCGAGCGTAAGTTGATTGAGACTTTGAAGCAAGATAAGCTCAAGAAACTCGACGAGGCGTACGAGATCGCCCGGCGCGAGCTCAAAGACCTGAAGGTGCTCCAGATTATTTCGGAGAGCCAGTACCAAGACCTCTCCCTCAAGTATGGGGCAGTGTTTGAGGCCAGCATCGGGGCGGAGGCGATTCGGAGCCTCTTGGAGCGGGTAGACCTGAAGAAAGAAATCAAAGCACTCGAGGCTGAAGGTGAGAGCGTGGCGGCTAAGCAGAAGAAAGCAACCCGTAGGCTCAAGCTCTTAAAGAGCTTGGCCGCGGTGGGCCTGCGGCCTGAGTGGACTATTCTCACCATGCTGCCGGTGATTCCGCCAGACCTTAGGCCCATGGTGCAGCTCGACGGTGGCCGGTTTGCAACTTCCGACCTTAACGACCTCTACCGGCGTGTGATTAACCGTAACAACCGCCTGAAGCGTTTGCTCGAGCTTAATGCGCCAGAGGTTATCTGCCGCAACGAAAAGCGCATGCTGCAGGAAGCGGTGGACGCCCTCATCGACAACAGCGCCCGTCACGGCAAAACAGTGACCGCCTCCACTGGCCAGCGCCGCATGCTCAAGTCTATTGCCGACATTTTGAAGGGTAAGCAGGGGCGCTTCCGCCAGAACCTTTTGGGTAAGCGTATTGACTACTCGGGTCGCAGCGTTATTGTGGTGGGCCCTACCCTGGAGCTCCACCAGTGCGGGCTACCCAAGCGCATGGCCTTGGAGCTGTTTAAGCCTTTTGTTATTTCTAAGCTCATCGCGCGCGAGCTGGTACACAACGTCAGGAGCGCCAACCGTTTCATTGAGTCTGGCCGGCCAGAGGTGTGGGACATTCTAGAGGAAATTATTAAGGGCGCTCACGTGCTTTTGAACCGCGCGCCCACGCTCCACCGCCTGGGCATTCAAGCCTTCCAACCCATACTCATTGAGGGTAAGGCTATTCAGGTGCACCCGCTGGTGTGCCCAGCCTTTAATGCCGACTTCGATGGCGACCAAATGGCCGTGCACGTGCCCCTGACGGAGGAAGCCAAGTGGGAGGCGGCCAACATTATGCTCTCGTCCAAGAACCTGCTTAAGCCTGCCACGGGCGAGCCAGTGTCCACGCCGTCACAAGACATTGTGCTCGGTTGCTACTACATGACCAACCAAGGTGCTGTGCCTGAGGGGGCTACGCCCAAGGCGTTTGCTGATCCAGCTGAGGCGGTGATGGCGTACCAGAACGGTTACATAACCTTGCAGCAACCTATACGTGTCCGCTACGAGGGCGAGCGGCTCGTAACGTGCGTGGGCCGTTTGCTGTTCAACGAGGTGCTGCCCGAAGAGCTCAGGTTTTTCAACAAATCGGTGGACAAAAAAGCGCTTAAAGGGTTAGTCGCCGAGACACTGTCGCGCTACGGCATTCTGGCTACCGCCAAGTTCCTCGATAAGCTCAAAGAGATCGGGTTCCAGTACCTCACGCGGTCCGGGCTTTCCTGGGGCATGTCAGACTTACCCTCGCTCCCTGAGCGGGAAGAGGTATACGCCAAGGCTGAAACTGAGGTAGGGGAAATTCATGACCAGTACCAGCAGGGGCTGCTTACGGAGGAAGAGCGTCATGCTAAGGTGATCGAGATTTGGGCGCAGGTCAAAGAGCGCGTTACCGAGCTGTCACGAAAAATTTTGCCGAACCATGGTTCGGTCTACTCCATGATCGAGTCTGGCGCGCGTGGCTCGTGGGGCCAGATCACACAGATGATGGGTATGAAGGGTTTGGTCACCAACCCGGGCGGCGAAACCATTGAGCTGCCGGTCAAGGGAAACTTCAAGGAAGGTTTCGACGTGCTGGAGTACTTTATCTCCACCCACGGCACCCGTAAGGGCCTCACTGACATTGCGCTCCGCACTGCGAACGCCGGCTACTTAACGCGCCGTTTGGTGGACGTAGCCCACGATATTGTGGTGGTGGAGCAGGACTGTGGCGACAGAGAGGGTATTGTGTTTACCACCGTCGAGAGCGAGGAAATGGGCGACCCCTTGGGCAACCGCGTCGTCGGGCGCTTCTTGCTCCAAGAGGTGAAAGACGACAGCGGGAAGGTGGTCGTGAAGAAGAACGAGCTGGTGAGCCCAGAGCAGGGTAAGAAGATAAGCAAGCTAGGGCTACCAGAGCTTAAAGTTCGCTCGGCCCTGACCTGTAAGACCAGGCGCGGTATTTGCCAGCGGTGCTACGGCTTTGACCTCGGCTGCAATGCCTTGGTAGAAATTGGTACTGCGGTCGGCATCATCGCCGCGCAGTCGATTGGTGAACCAGGTACCCAGCTCACCATGCGCACCTTCCACACCGGCGGTGTGGCCTCAGCTGAGGACATTACCCAAGGTTTGCCGCGCGTGGAAGAGGTGTTCGAAACCAGGCCCGTGAAGCGTCCAGGGCTCCTTTCGCCCGCTGACGGCAAGGCGGCAGTAACGAGCCGCGGCCGCCAGAAGTTCATTACCCTGAGCTTTCAAGACGCGGTCGAAGAGCGCTTCCCGCTCTCAAAGTACGCTGGCGCTAAGGTGCTGGTGAAAAAGGGTGCTAAGGTGGCCGCTGGCACGCCGCTCTTTAAGGTGGGCGAAGCCCAAGTTTCAAGCACTCACGGCGGTACTGTCACCCAAGTGGCCGACGCCGTGGTGGTCGCCGGTACTGGTACGGTGAGTAAAGAGTTTGCCGTACCGATTGGTGTAGCGCTGTGGGTGCGGGACGGTGATCTGGTAGCGAAGGGTCAGCAGCTCACCGAAGGGTCCTTAGACCTGCACGAGCTCTACGCGCTTAAGGGTAAGGACGCGGTGCAGAAGTACATCTTAAAGGAAATTCAGTACATCTACTCCTCCCAAGGCCAGAAGCTCAACGATAAGCACATCGAGGTTATCATCCGCCAGCTGTTCTCTAGGCTCTACGTGACCGAGCCGGGGGACACCGATTTGCTGCCCGGCGAGGTGGTAACGGTAGCACAGTTTGGCGAGGCCAACGACGAGGTAGCAGAGGGTGGCACCAGGGCTACCGCCGAGCACCTACTCCTGGGGATTACCAAGGCCTCGCTCTCTACCGATAGCTTCCTCTCGGCCGCCAGCTTCCAAGAAACGGCCCGTGTGCTTATCGACGCGGCTGTCACCGGCAAGGTAGACAAGCTCCGCGGGCTTAAGGAGAACGTCATCATCGGCCGCCTGATTCCAGCTGGCACAGGCTTAGGGCCCCAAGCTGAACGCCTCAAAGAGGCCATGGTAGAGGTTGAGCGTGAGCAAGCAGCTGCCCGCGCCGCGGCTAACGCTCGCCGCGAGGCAGAACTTGCGGCCTCTATTGCAGCTGCTCATGCCGAACTAGCCCCGGTGGTGAGTGAAAGTGCTCCGGCCATACCCGTTGAGGAGGTGTAGTTTGGGAGCCTGGAAGTTATAAACCCCACGGGTGGCCACCCGTGGGGTTTTGGTTATGCTGGCAGCGCGACCTAAAGCCCTTGACAAAACATCCGTTTCACGCCATCATAACTTGTTACTGTGCCGGTACGGACATTAACAAATTAACCCCTGAATAGCGCGGAAAAATATTCAATTCACACATCTAGGGAAGGAGTAAGGAAAAATGTTAAAACAAAATCGACCACCCTCGGTCGCTAACTTGGTGGCGCTGGGTAGGAAATTGGCCTACGGCGTTCTCATGGTAGGGTTTATAGGCCTGCTGCTGGGTAGCCAGGTTAACGCCCAGCCACCCAAGCACATCAAGCTCGGCACCCTGAAGAACGCCGATGCCATTCGCCAGGCCCTTACAGGGCAGGGCTACCGTATCAGCGATTGGGCCAGTAATATTCTCAGTAAGCCAGCCTTCACGGTGGCAAGCGCAGAAACCAGCCTTGAGCTAGTGCAGGTGGCGGTCGGCGAACTTGGCTTTGAGCAAGGACACACTCTGATCGTCGGCTACCCTGACGTTAAGCTGCTAGTTACTCGTGAGCAAATTTACGACCGTGCCCTTAAGAAGGGTCTCGTGCTCTGCCCTGCGGAGGTGGGCCCACAGCTCAGGCTACAGTACCCAGACCAACCCATGGGCGAATGGATGCTAATTGCCATTGAACCAATCGCTGACTCGGGTGGCGACCTCAACGTGTTCTGCGTCGAGCGCGATAGCGCTGGTTGCTGGCTCCACGCCTGCACCGACGCCGGCTACTGGGATCAACGCACTCGTTGGGTGTTCGCTCGCCGCCATTGATAAATCGGCGGTTTAGGCGTATACTACTTTGTTACCGTAGCTGTACGGCAACAGCTTAACAAACGCCCGAGGCCGTAACCTTGGGACCATCAAACAATAAACATACATAAGGAGATACACCATGGGTAAATCCGTAAGTACGGACCAATCTCATGCCATTATGGCTGCACTGGCCACGAACGTAGATTGGGCGCAGTTAAACCCTGACTTGCTCCAAGAGCAAGTTGTTCGAAACGCCACCGAAGCCGGCAGGCACTTTACCGCTTTCCTTAAAGCGGGCGCCCGCCTGGTTTCAAACCAGCCCACCATCATCACCATCGACCGGTCGCAGCCGTTTGACCTGGCTAAATTCATAGGCCCAGGCTGGTTCATCGAAGAGCAAGAGCAGGACCAGCGCTCCCTGGCACTCACCAAAGTTGACCTTGCCAAAGTCGAACTCATTACCTGCCTCAAGCCGGGAGAGGCCCAGGTTGGTGGCGAGGAGAGGCTGAAGCGCCTCAAACAGGATGGCCGCATCCGGCTCGATGCTAAGATCTTTCAGACACTCTGGGAGAACCAGAGCCTCATTCCTGGGGCCTGGAAAGAGAAAATGAACGGTAATACTACGTACATCTACTTCGACGGCACTCCTCTGCGCAACCCGCGCGGTAGCCGTTACGCCCTCTGCCTGTACTGGCGCGACGGCCAGTTGGACTGGTGCTACCGCTGGCTTGAGTACGGCTGGGGCTCTAACGCGCCGTCGGCGGTTCTCGCCGCCGCATAATGCGGGGCAAGCAAGTGCTTAGCACTTTGTAAAAATATAAGCTTCATTGGCCACTAATCCTCAGTCTTCGCAACAATCTCTACCCCCTCATGTTCGTATCGCACGAGCGTGAGGGGTTTTCTTTTGCTAAAATTTCGCTATACTAAAGGGGTACACGCTATGCTACGCCAGAACCAAGAAGAGAACGTAAGGCCCAAAAGTTCTAGCTCAGTCACTGGTTTGGAAACAGCCACTAAGCATGGTTTGGTAGTTGTTTTTTTGTTCGCCCTGGGGCTTATCACCGCCCTGGCGTTCTTTGGACTGGCTGGTGTGGCAGGTGAAACTATACGGCAGGCGCTTTTGTTCTTACTCGGTTGGGCCGCTTACGCTGTGCCACTGGCATTCTTGGTGTTGGCCTACTCGCTGCTTAGCCCAGGTCGCAGCTTCCGCTGGCTGCACGTGGTTGGTCTTATCATCCTTACCCTGGGGGTTACCGGGTTGCTCCACTCTACGGTACCAGCTAAGGAGCAGTGGTCGGCGGTGCTAGCTGGGAGCGGCGGCGGCGCCTTAGGGTACATCAGCTTAACGCCGCTCATGAAGGTGTTGGGGGTCTACGGTGCGGCTGTGTTTTTAGTGGCGTTTGTAGTTGGCGGCATACTCATACTCTTTGAAACTTCGCTCCAAGGTTTGGGTCAGGGGTTATCAAACGTGTTTGGTCAGGTACGTGGCAAGGTAAAGCTGCCAGAGGTTCACTTGCCTAAAACTCCAGAAGTACATGATGGTAGCGATGATAGGCCATCCGTGTTCAGTAAGGTGTTCAAGAGTCGGGTGGTGGAGGCGCCAACATCTCCTCCCACACGTAAACCAGAGCAGCCACCGCTGTTAGAGCTTAAACCCTCGCCGCGACGCCCCGCGGTTCAGCTTTCGCTCGACCTTTTGGAAGACCGGGTAGGGAAGCCGACCTCGGGTGACATTCAGGCTAACCAGGAGAAAATACAAAAGACGCTACAGAACTTTGGTATTGAGGTAGAAATGAGCGGTGTCAACGTCGGGCCGACCGTAACCCAGTACACTCTGGCTCCGGCTGAGGGCGTGAAGCTGTCGCAAATCACCAGCCTGTCGAACGACCTGGCCCTGGCTCTGGCGGCCCACCCCATTCGCATTGAGGCGCCTATTCCTGGAAAGTCGTTAGTTGGTATCGAGGTGCCTAACCAAGCCGTGGCCACGGTGGGCCTAAAAGAAATACTTGCGTCGGAGGCATTTAAGAAGCGTGCCTCAAACCTCACAGTTTCTATTGGTAAAGACGTGGCGGGTGGCGCGTTTGTGGCGGACATCGACCGCATGCCGCACTTGCTGATTGCTGGCGCCACTGGCTCGGGTAAGTCGGTCTGTATAAATACCATCATCATCTCCCTGCTCTACACGAACTCGCCAGATGACTTGAAGCTCATTCTGGTGGACCCGAAGCGCGTGGAACTTACGCCCTACAACGAAATTCCGCATCTCTTAACCCCTGTTATCACCGATACCACCAAAACCATCAACGCGCTCAAGTGGGTGGTAGGCGAGATGGATAGGCGCTACCAGGTCCTAAACCAAGCTGCCAAGCGCAACCTGGCGAGCTATAACCAAGGCGCTGGGGAGAAGCTGCCGTACATTGTGGTAGTAGTAGACGAGCTGGCAGATCTTATGGCGGTGGCGGCGGCGGACGTAGAAACGGCCATTATCCGCTTAGCGCAGATGGCCCGGGCAGTTGGTATTCACCTGGTGGTCGCTACCCAGCGGCCCAGCGTGGACGTTATCACTGGGCTCATTAAGGCTAACATCACCTCCCGCATCGCTTTTGCCGTGGCCTCGGGCACTGACTCACGGACCATTTTGGATACCGCTGGCGCTGAAAAGCTCCTCGGGCGCGGTGACTGTTTGTTCGTATCAGCCGAGCTCAGTAAGCCCAAGCGCTTGCAGGGTGCCTTCATTAGCGACGCTGAAATTGAGCGGGTAACGGCGGCGCTGAAGCAAGACGCCCAGCCAGACTACAACCCTGAGGTAGTAGTGAAGCGCGGCGGTGGCAGCGCGGTTGTCGGGGGTAGTGATGATGACTCTGACGATGAGCTTTTGAACGAGGCCAAGGCCGAGGTAGTGAGGGCTGGTAAGGCGTCGGCCTCGCTCCTGCAGCGTAGGCTTAGGGTAGGCTACGCTCGGGCCGCCCGCCTGCTTGACCTCCTGGAGGAACGAGGCATTATTGGCCCCGGGGAAGGTGCTAAGCCACGCGATGTGTTAGTGAGCCGCCGTGATATTGAACAAGATTTTGCTACTATGCCTGACGAGACGGAGGTTGACGAGAGCTCAGAAACGGAGGATGATACAACGGTAGTTGAGGAAGCAGGAGAGCCTGAAGAAACCCTATGACCCGTTTTTCTACCCATGAACTATCGCAACCCGCCTACGGTGGTGCTGCACTAGCCGCTGCTAGGTCTGCACGTAGGCTAACCGTGGCTCAGGTGAGTCGGGTTTTGAAACTCAGACGCCAGCACATTGAGACCATGGAGGAGAGCCGCTGGTACGACCTGCCGTCAGGTAGCTACGGGCGCTACTTTATTCGTTCCTATGCTGAGTTTTTAGGTTTGGATCCGCAACCCCTTTTGGTGCACTACGGCGAGATAACTCAAACGTCTCCAACCCTGGCAGCCGTGCGCCCGGCGGTGGTAACTCAGAAACTAGACCGTCCCCTCACACACCCCTTGCGCCGTTTGCTCTTGGCTTCGGCTGTCGCGGGGTTACTTTTGTACTTGGGGCTGGCTGCTTGGCACACCTTTCTCCCACCTGAGCTCACCTTGGTGAGTCCGGCAGCTGATGCTGCTACCGCCAGTTCAAGCTTTACGGTGCGCGGCCTCACTCAGCCGGGGACTAAGGTAACCATAAACGGTGAAGCGGTTCAGGTTTCAGAACAGGGTGACTTTAGTACGCTACTGGCCTTGACACCCGGCCTCAATACCATTACCGTAGTAGCGCAGAAAGCTTACAGCCGGGCGAGCACGCTGCAGCGGCAGGTGTTCTTCACCCCAGCCCCGGTGGGCCTCGCACCTGCAGCCACACCCACCACACCCTAAGCTCGACGTAATTCCTCCATACTATGCCACCAGTCAAACGAGACGACGGCAAAAAAGCACAGCCAGAGCTGAGCGGCCGCGAGAAAGCGGCCCAGCTCGCCATAGACCAGATTAAAGAGCGTTTTGGTGAGGGCGCCATTATGAAGCTGGGCGAGGCGCACGCCATGGCGGTGGAGGTGGTGTCTACCGGTTGCCTGAGCCTGGACCTGGCACTAGGGGTTGGCGGTATGCCGCGCGGTCGGGTGATAGAGGTGTACGGGCCCGAAGCTTCAGGTAAAACTACACTGACACTCCACGTGATTGCCGAGGTGCAGAAAATGGGTGGCCTGGCAGCCTTTGTGGACGCCGAGCACGCCCTAGACCCAGTCTACGCTAAAAAGATCGGGGTAAACATCGACGAGCTATTCATTTCTCAGCCCGACACCGGCGAGCAGGCGCTGGATATTGTAGACACTCTGGTGCGCTCGAACGGCATGGACGTTATCGTGGTGGACTCTGTGGCAGCCCTCACCCCCAAGGCAGAAATTGAGGGCGATATGGGTGACAGCCACATGGGCCTGCAAGCCAGGCTCATGAGCCAGGCTTTGCGCAAACTTACCGCTATAATCTCCAAGAGTAAAACAGTAGTTATATTCCTCAACCAAACCCGCATGAAGATTGGTGTGTTCTTCGGTAACCCGGAAACCACGACTGGCGGCATGGCTTTGAAGTTCTACTCTTCAGTACGCCTGGAAATCCGCCGCATTGGTCAGCTCAAGCAAGGTGAGCAGATGGTCGGAAACCGCGTGCGGGTAAAGGTAGTTAAGAACAAAGTCGCCCCGCCGTTCCAGGTAGCGGAGTTCGACATTATGTACAACGAGGGCATTTCGCTCCCCGGTGATTTGCTTGACATTGGCACACTTCAGGAGGTGGTCAAGAAAACCGGCAATACCTACGCTTTTGGTGAAACTAAGCTCGGCGTGGGGCGGGAGGCCGCCAAGCAGTTCGTGCGTGAGAACCCGAAAGTGGCTAAGGAGATTAGGGAAGCAGTGGTAGAGAAGGTTAAACTACAGCGCGCAGCAGAGAAATAGTATACCTTTCGAAAAGCCCCATTCAGGGGCTTTTTAGGTTTACCAGTCGGTACTATACTTTTAAGCGTATGCTGCCTGTGTATATTAGGCGTTTCTTGGTTGACCCGCGGCGGCGGGTGGCGCTGAGTTTAACGCTGGTCTGGCTCATAGCCGCCTGGCACTACGGCTTTGGGCAGTTTTTGTGGTGGCCGGCAGTTTGTGCTGTGGTAGCAGAAGCTACCGAGGTGTTGTGGCACGCCTTGTTCCAGCGGCGTTTTATTTTTAACTACTCGGCGCTAGTCACCGGGCTTCTCATTGGGCTTTTGGTGTACCCGGGGGCCTATGTTTTGGCTGTGGCGCTGCCGGTGGCAGCGATCATTTTAAAACGGTTATTGTACCCGAAAGAGCGGCCCATGTTTAACCCTGCCGCCTTAGCAATAGTCCTGGCGGCTCTGCTCCTTAATGTGCCCACCTCGTGGTGGGGCGTGGCTTGGAGCCCATGGTTGGGCCTGGCACTAGCCTTGAGTGTGCTAGATGTACTGTGGAAGCTGAAGCTGTGGATGGTACCGTTTACGTTCCTGGTAGGTTACGCCGCCTACCTCAGCCAATCAGGTGGGCTGGCTGGTGCCTGGCCGCTGCTCTTTGATGGTACCGTGCTGACGTTTGCTTTTGTGATGCTGCCTGAGCCAAGGAGCGGGGTGCAGGGCTTGCCACTGATTGGCAAGCTGACGTTTCCTGTGGTTGTGCTCGGCAGTATAGTTTTGTTAGCTCGCTGGCCTGCCCCTTCACTCGACCCGCTACTTACTGCCTTGCTCATAACGTCGCTACTTTTTTCGTTGCGCCGCTTAGCATCAAAAACTCATTGAGATAAAAATAAACAGAGCTTGGTAGAGCCAGCTCTGTTTGCAAAACGACGAAGGGAGTTCAGCATAGTGTGACTCCGTCACCTACGTGGATCACACCTACGGATAGGTGGTTCATATTTCGGCCAAAGAGCACTGTGTTTCCGAGCCCGCGGTAGGTGCTTAAGGTAGCGAGAGGTTCAGCACCTTTTTCGCTGGTGGCTTGGTTTATGGTGGTAGTAACACACCGCTGGCACCCGGTGGTGCCGATGAACCCTACACCGTTAACCACGATTTCGCCCCACCGGTCTTCAGCATAAGGTTCTGAGCCAGTGACCACTATATTCGGCCGAAACCTGTTCATGGGCAGCGGTTGCTCATTTTTCTCCCGCAGACGGCGGTTCAGGTCTTCGAGCGAGGCTTCACCGAGGAGCATAAAGGAGTAGGCGTCGGCGTACGCCACCCTGACGACAGCAGATTTTGCCGGGCGAATAGTGTCCCTCGGCATGCGTACCAGTCGGCAGCGGCGGCCGAGGAACTCACTGAGCCATACAGCCACCTCTTTGCCCTGGTATACGCCTACCGTGGTGTCCTCGTGTACGGTAACAGCTAGGCCCTTGCCGCCTCGTCGTTCGAGTGGAACGTCGATATTGGGCATGGTGGGGGCAGAGAGCTTGAGCACCTCAGCGGTAATAGCGGTATGGATCAGGCAGAGCCCGGGGACTTCGCGCTGGCTCAAGAACCTGCCAGCTTCATTGATTACCATCCACTCTCGGTCATACTGTAAGCCACGCTCAGCTACCACCGCTCGCCGTTGTGAAATCCCTTGGCATGATTTCACTGGGTAGGTGTTAATTTGCGTAACAGTTACGTTCATGGTTTATTCTCCTTTGGTTTTGATTTTTCTTTTTGGTATTGAGAGCTCATCTTAGCCTCAGGCAATTATTTTGTCAAACAAAAACTGCCCACGCTGGGTAGGCAGTGCGCTGGGAATTGAGCTTAGGCTCGCTCTACGTAGGTACTGGTTTCAGTGTTCACCACCACGAGTTCGCCCTCTTTTATGAACAGGGGAACGTTTACGGTGAGGCCAGTTTCGAGCTTAGCCTGCTTGGTGCCGCCGGTAGCAGTGTCGCCCCTGACCCCAGGCGGGGTCTCCACTACCTTGAGCGTAACTTTCTTAGGTAGCTCCACGGTAATGGGGGAGCCGTTGAAGTTCAGAATGTTGACCTCTAAACCCTCTTTCAGGAACTTAAGCTGGTCGCCCAAGGTCTCTTTGGAAAAGTCGAATTGCTCAAAACTCTCCTGGTTCATGAAGTGGCAGTGGGTGTCATCGGCGTAGAGGAAGCTAGCCTTAGTGCGCGACATGTCGGCCTCCTCCACCTTGTCGCCGGGTTTAAAACTCTGTTCTAGCACGCGGCCGGTAAAGAGGTGCCTGAGTTTGGTGCGCATCACCGGCTTGCGCTGGGCGGTGCGCATGAACGAAGCCTCCAAAACCTGGTAGGGTTCTTCGTTCACCAGAATGTTGAGGCCAACTTTAATGGAGTTGAGGGAAGGGAGTACTGACATAGGTAGCAAATAACAACTAGCGAATGGCCAATAGTATTTAGATTCAGGCAGAGTTTAGGAACCAGCCACTCGGAACCGGGAACTAATATTACTTCATGACGAATGGTACCAAGGCCATGGTGCGGGCGCGTTTGACCGCCAGGGCAAACTTGCGCATGTGCTTGAGGCAGGTGCCGGTACGGCGGCGGGGTAGCAATTTGCCGTGGCTGGAGGTGAACTTCTGTAAAATGCGGGTGTCTTTATAATCAATATCGTTCAAACCATTGACGCAGAAGTAGCAGACGCGGACTTTAGGCGCTACCGTGGTAACTTGTTTGCGGTGGTTACTTGGCATGGGTGGGTACTTAGGTGCTTAAAACGGAATGTCTTCCACGTTTACTGTTGGTTCTTCGGCTGAGGCTGGTGCAGCAGCCGGTTCGGGCATGCTCTGCGGCTCCTGAGTTTGCGGCCCGCCGTTGGCGCGGTCGAGCATGATGAAGTTTTCTGCCACTACCTCGGTGCGCCAGTGCTTTGTTCCTTGGGCGTCGTCCCAGCTGCGGGTTTGGAGCCTGCCCTCCACATAGATTTTCATACCGCGCCGTAGGTACTGGCCAGCGATATCCGCTAAGCGGCGCCAGGCCACGACGTTGTGGAACTCGGCTTTCTCTTGCCGTTCGCCAGCGGGGTTGGTCCAGCGCATGTTGGTGGCAATAGAGAACGTGGCCACGTTAGCGCCCTGGGTGGTGGTGCGCACCTCCGGATCGCGCGTTAAGTTGCCGATGAGCATTACCTTGTTGAGGTCCATAGGGGTAGTAGTTAAGGTTACGTTACTTAACTTCTTCTTCCAAAATTTGTTCCAGCTTTTTGTCGAGCTCTTCCAAGTTTACCTTGGGTTGCTCCTCGGCGGCTGGCGCAGCCGGAGCTAAGGCGGCCACCTTAGTCGCTTCCTCAGCCTTAGCGTGGAGCCGGGCGAGCTTGGCTTGTAGTGCCCGTTCGCGCTCTAGCTGCTCGGGTGACTTGACCTTCTTATCTACTATCATAGCCCTGAGTACGTCAGGCGACAGGCGGAACCAATCGTTAATCTGTTTTACCTTGTCAGTCGGCAGGTCGCACTCCAGCACCACATAGTGGCCATGGCGTACGTGGTTTATAGGGTAGGCCAGCTTGCGTTTGCCCAACGAGTCCTCGTGGGTAATCTTGGCGCCGGCCGCGGTCAAGGTGGCGCGTACCTTGTCCTGCACTGCCCCGGGCTCATCGCCAGTTGCCTTCAGCGGGACAATGTACATGATTTCGTAGTGGTTTGTCATAAAGGTGGTCTGACTAACAAAAAAACGCTTGAAGTTAAGAGGTTGGCCCTCACCTGTACGTCGCGCCCGTAAGGGCGGACCGGTGAGGCCCCGTGGTCCCGCAGTGCGGGATTTTACGGGGGTGGAGCGCTCAAAAAGCGCTAGCGGGGGGAAGCTTACCACAGGCCTAAAGCATTGGCAAGCCCCTAACGTACAGCGCTAGCATGGTATACTGGGGCTACCTATGCCAACCTACGTAGCCATGCTAGGGCGAGAGCCAGAACTTAGCGTGGCTGAAGTTGTGGCACTCGCCACGCGTCTTGGCCTGAAGCTCACCTGGGCTGACCTGAACCAGCGCTACGCTGTGTTTGAGGTTGACTGCGAAGCTGCTGAGCTCAAGCCATTAGCTGGTTTGGTTAAGCTTGCTCAGGTAGTAAGCACTGTTCCGAGCACAAAAGAAGCTCTGTTCGCCCTGGCGCACGATACGTTAACGGAGAGCGGCTACGACCAGTGGCACTTTGGGTTTAGCTGGTACGGCCAGCCCCCCCGTTGGTTAACTGCTGTTGGTATGGAGCTGAAGCGTGCGGCCAAGGAAGGTGGTCGGCGTGCACGTTTGGTTGTGGCACGAGGGGCGGAGCTTTCCTCCGTTGTGGTAGCAAAGAACAAGCTGTTGCCGCCTAAGGGTTGCGAGTTTGTTGTTTTTCCCAAGGAGTCAGAGGAACTTTTGGTAGCCAGGACACTTTGGGTGCAAGAGTTTGAAGCCTGGGGCGAGCGCGACTACGGCCGGCCAGAGCGTGATGCTAAAGTTGGCATGCTGCCACCAAAGCTGGCGCACATGATGGTGAACTTAGCTCAAGTTCCAACCGAGGGGAAAATACTCGACCCATTTTGTGGGTCAGGCACCGTGCTGCAAGAGGCGGCGGTGTTGGGGTATCAGAATTTAATTGGTACCGATAGCGACGCCCGGGGTGTCGAGCGCACGCGAGCGAATTTTGCCTGGCTCAAACAGCACTATTCAAACATAGCCGAGCCCGAGCTTGCGGTGTCTGACATTCGCAAACTCCTCTCCACCCTTCAGAACAGACAGTTTGATGCCATTATTACCGAACCTTACCTTGGGCCACCGCTTCGGGGTAAGGAACAGCAAGGTGAGCTTCGGAAAGTAGCGCAAGAGCTCACCGAGTTCTACAGTGCAGTGCTTAAAGTGCTGGCGCAAGCGTTGCGTGCCGGCGGTCGCCTGGTTATGGTGTGGCCGGTGGTCCGAGGGAGGGGCGAAGAGCACCTGCTTGCTTTGGTGACTCACGCTCACGACCTAGGCCTTAAGGTGCAGAACCTGCTGCCCGATAGCGCCCCCCACACCTGGCATCGCAAACGCGGCTCGCTGCTCTACGAGCGGCCGGACCAACACGTGGCCCGGGAGATTTTCGTTTTCGGCAAGTAGTAGTTTGCATCATTTTGTTATGTGGACATCGTAGATAGTGCCAATAAGATGCCACGTCTATTTTATAAGGATAAAAAATAGAGCCGACAACGAATTGTCGGCTCTTGGATTGTCTAAACCTACCATCTTCTTTCGATATAGACCGAGCCGCTGCGCCTGTGCGTGTTCACCTCAATATAGGCTTTGAGCTGCAGCTCAGGCATTCTCTCAGGAGATACTGTGGCCTCGATCTCGAAGTTGTCCTTGTTGATTTTTGAGCTGTGTATATCTTTAAGTATCACCACCCGACCCTTGCCGAGACCCATTTGTTGGTGACGGATGGCCTCTTCACCAGTGACGTATTGGGGCTCTATGGTAAACCACACCCGTTCTTGGATCAGTATTTGGGGGTACCCAGAGGCGATGAGAAGTTCCATTTTTGATGGGCCACTAATTGTCCAAAAACAGAAATGGGTCTTCAGCAGTTCCTCGTGCTTCGTAGTTGCCATGACGACAACCCCTCTCTTTGGTTTACAGCGCTTTGGGGGCGCTTTCCCCGTTATCCGCCCGGGGCGGACCACCTAACCATAACGGCTAGGAATTCATTAACCAATGTTTTTGGTTAACACTTATTTGTATACCAAATCGCTAATGCTGTCAAGCCCTAAACACTAAACCTAAAGTGGCAGCTATCGTTAGGTAGTGTTGCTTGTTGTTTTTATAGACTGGGTTTTTATGTCCAGCTGGACATAAAAACCCAACCAGGGCTGCTCCTCAGGTGAGGGCAGGATTAGTCTTCCAGGTAGTGGACGGTAGGGCCTATTACGTCGCCGTCGTGTTTTGTTGAGTATAGGAATCTTTCGTGCGAAAGGTTCCATGGTGGTTCTGTAGAGCATTTGGTATTTGACAAAAGTCGTCGGGGGGGGGTAGAGTAGGACTGGTCATAATTATTAACTGATAACCATATATGGATAGGGGAGAACTTGATTTAAATCGAGAAGACGAAGCCTATAAAGAACTATTGAAAAAAGCCAGTCTACTAATAGATGGGCATTTTGACAACCCCACATTTTTTAGTTATGAGCAGAAAGTTACACAATGTGAACCTATACCCAATCAACCCGATTACAATTTAATTACGGCCGTAATTAATGACCGGGGGACATCATCTGCCATTGAAGACATTGGTTTTTTTATTTTAGGTAACGATGGCACTCTTTTAACGGAAACGCCAGACCTGATTAGTGCAAAAGAAAAAAGTCTAAATATAAAGCTTGATAAAAGTAAAGAGATGCTACCAGGACCAGTTGCTCGGGCGACGGTACACCGCAGCGTGGACTCAGGCTCATTTGGGTCCGTTGATTACAATAATAAGAGTTATAAAGTCAGTTATGCGTTTACCGATAGCGGCACTCTGCTTATAAGAAGTAAGTTGGCTAGAGAGGGACAGGAAACAATTATACCCGTTACCGATAGGGATGTAATGAATGTCGAGGATAGGTCTGAGCATGAGTACAGTGTCAGCGAGGATACCGAAGAGATTACTGAAGAGTTGAATTTTGATTTACAAAAGCTGTATCTACACCATAAGCGAACCATTAGACGTCCCGGTACAAAAGATGTAGTTCGAGATCTATCGGCCAGTCTAGTAGAGGTTAAAGAGTCGGGAAGTTAAGCCAAGCTCCGAAAAATTATCGCATGTGCAGGTTTTAGTCGAAAATATTGATTTTAGTCTACGTAGTGACACATAGGTGAGGAACACGCGAGCTGTTTTAGGTGCTGAATCTAAAGTGGCAAATGTCGCCGTCGTGCACCACGTAGTCTTTGCCTTCCAGCCGGAGCTTGCCAGCTTCCCGCGCGCCGCTTTCGCCACCGGCAGTTACAAAATCTGCGTAGGCTATTACCTCAGCACGAATAAAACCCTGTTCAAAGTCGGTGTGAATAACACCAGCGGCTTGGGGTGCTTTGGTGCCCGCTGTTATAGTCCAAGCGCGTGATTCCTCCGGCCCGGTGGTGAAGTACGTTATGAGGTTAAGCAGTTTGTAGCTGGCGTGGATAAGTTTGTCGAGCCCGCTCTCTTGAAGCCCAAGATCTTTGAGCATGTCGCGGGCCTCGTTAGGCGCAAGGTCAGCCAGTTCAGCCTCGAGCTTGGCGGAAATTTGAATGTTAGGGAGTAGGGAGTAGTCAGTAGCGAGTAGGTTTTCGTCAGAGTTTATAACGTAGAGTAACGGCTTGGCTGTTAGGAGTTGTAGCTCGCGCACGAGTTCTGCTTCTTCCTCGTTCAGTTCTAGGGTTCGTGCAGGCTTGCCCTGGTTCAGGTGTTGGGCCGTTCGTTCCAGCGCAGCTATTTGTTTGCCAACAGTTTTATCTTGTCCGGTTTTAAGCTTGGGCCGGAGGCTCTGGAGGCGTTTTTGCACGGTGCTTAAGTCCGCCATGGCGAGCTCCAGGTTTATAACTTCAGCGTCCCCCGTGGGGTCTACCTTGTTCGCCACATGGATAATGTTGGGGTCCTTAAAGGCTCGCACCACTTGGACAATAGCATCCACCTCGCGAATGTTGCTGAGGAATTGGTTCCCCAAACCTTCACCTTGGTGGGCATTTTTCACTAAACCAGCAATGTCCACAAACTCTATGGTGGTGGGAATAGTTTTGGCTGATTTAGACAGCTCGGTGAGTTTAGCTAGCCGCTCGTCCGGCACCTCCACCACCCCGACGTTAGGGTCTATGGTGGCAAAGGGGTAGTTCTCAATCACTACCTGTTTGCGGGTTAGAGCCTTGAACAGGGTCGACTTGCCAACGTTGGGCAGGCCCACAATACCAACTTGGAATGACATAAGCCACTTCACTCTAGCGTACTTTTTGTCTTTAGCAAACCTTGCGGTATACTGAAGCCCGGTATGACCCGCGTAGTATTAGATACCAACGTACTTATAAACGCTGACCGTGGCGAGTTTAGCTACGGTAAGCGTATTGTAGAGCTGGTGCAGCAGGGGAAGATAGCTGCCGTAACCTCTCACCCAGTGCGGCGCGAGAACGAACTCCTAGTCGACCGTTTAGTCACCGACCCTAAGCTTAAGCGTGAGCTGGTGGAGTTTTTAGGTTTGGCTCAGCCGGTTGTGGCAGCATCAGTTGCCGTTACGCTCGAGGACCAGGAGGACGTTAAGCTCCTGGCGGCGGCGGTAGGTGGTAAGGCAGAGTTTTTGATTACCGATGACCGGCATTTGCTTGAGGTAGAGGAGTACGAGGGGGTGAGGGTTGTTACGCCAGCGCAGTTCTGGCAGTGGTGGCAGAAATATGAGGACGAGGTAGGGGAAACGTGGGGTGCGTGGACCAGGGGTATCTTAGGTCGGTAGATAAGAAAACCGTTCAGAGAGCAATGCTCTTCTCTGAACGGTTGACTACTGAGTAGGTCGCTAGACTGCTAGGGCCATTTCTGGTTGAATTCCCGGCTCCATGGTGGCTTTGATGCCATTGGTCTGCAGAATCTGCAGGTGTTCGTCGGTGCCCTCGCACACTAGCATGAAGGGTGGGGTGACCTGGAGCCCGGAAGCTTGTGGCTTGGCATTCAAGCCGGTGAGGGTGCGAATCTTCTTGACCATTTCTCTGTAGGGAGGAATCATGGGGTGAGTCGCGGCCGCCTCAACTGTTATTTTCTGCACGTGGCTTGCAGCTGTCATAGAAACCTCGTTGTTGTATGGTGATTTTGGTTTGTAAAAACTTCGTATCCTTTTTAGGCAAGGATACGTCGAGTTGCCCCTACTGTCAAACCCTGTGTGTTAGCTTCTAGCCAGTGCAGCTTGGCGTTTGGCTTCGTTTTCGTCCAGTATCAGTTTACGAATGCGAACATTTTTGGGTGTAACTTCAACCAGCTCGTCAGCTCCAATGTATTCTAGAGAGTCTTCCAGGTCCATGGTGTGGGGGGTGTTGAAGTGTTCGGCGGAACCATCACCCTTGGAGCGCATGTTAGAAAGCTGCTTGGCCTTACACACGTTCACGCGAATGTCCCCTGGGCGCGAGTTCTGCCCGACCACTTGGCCCTTGTACACCTCTACCCCTGACCCAATGAACATAACGCCGCGGTCTTGCACGTTGAGAAGGCCATAGAGGTTGCTGGTGCCGCTTTCGTGCGCCACCAAGCTGCCCTGTTCGCGTTCGTGCCAGCCCCCGGGATCGGCTTGGTACTCAAAGAACATGGTGTTCATAATCCCCAAGCCGCGGGTGTCGGTGAGGAACTCAGTACGGTAGCCAAACAAACCCTTGGTCGGCACCGCAAACTCGAGGAACGTAATGCCGTTCTCCACCCGCATTTCTTTAAGTTCGCCGCGCCGAGCGCCCAGTTTTTGTATGACTACACCAGCGTGTGCCTCGGGCACTTCAATAAATACCAGTTCATACGGTGTCAGGGTAGCACCGCCTGCTTGTTTATTGATTACCTGGGGCTGGGCGACCTGGAACTCATACCCCTCACGCCGCAAACGCTCAATCAAAATAGCCAAGTGCAGCTCACCCCGGCCTGACACCACCCATCCGCCAGGCGGCGGTCCACTAGCGTCGTCTTCTACCCGAAGGGCCATGTCAGTTTCGAGCTCTTTGTAGAGCCGGTCCCTGACCTGCCGCGAGGTTACAAACGTGCCCTCGCGTCCGGCGAACGGGGAGTTGTTAACACTGAATGTCATTTTTACCGTGGGCTCCTCAATCTTCAACAAGGGGAGTGCTACCGGGTTCACGGGGTCAGCTACGGTTTCACCAATCGTGACGTCGGAAATTCCAGCCAGCGCCACAATGTCCCCAACGCTGGCGGAGGTTACCTCCACCCGCCCCAAACCCTCAAACGTCATCAGAGAAACTAGGCGACACTTTTCGCTCTGGCCTTGGCGGTTGATGTGTGCCACCTCTTGCCCAGCCTTAACTGTGCCGTTCATGACCTTGCCAGTGGCGATGCGGCCCTTGAACGTGTCACCGCTGATGGTAGTAACCAAAATTTGTAAAGGCTTGTCAACCTCGCCCTTGGGCGCTGGCACGTACTTGAGGATAGCCTCAAAAATGGGGTTGATGTCCGTCATCTTGTTTAAGTCCGGCTCAAAGCCAGCTTTGCCGTCGCGGGCTGAGGCGTACACAATGGGGAAGTCGGCGGCTTCGTCGCTCGCCCCCAGTTCCACAAACAGGTCAAACGTTAGTCCGTGTACGTGGTCTATGCGGGCGTCTGGTTTATCTATTTTGTTTATGACCACAATAACCTTAAGCCCCATCTTAAGTGCCTGCTTTAGCACGAACCTGGTTTGGGGCATGGGGCCTTCCTTAGCATCCACCAGCAGCAGACAGCCGTCGGCCATGGTGAGTACGCGCTCTACCTCGCCGCCAAAGTCGGCGTGGCCGGGGGTGTCGATGATATTGATCTTGGTCCCTTGCCAGTTTATGGAAGCGTTCTTAGAGAAAATGGTGATACCGCGCTCACGCTCCAGCTCATTTGAATCCATGATCAATTCCTTGCTCTCCATTTCCTTACCGAGCTTGGTTTTAGATTGGCGCAGCAAAGCATCGACCAGGGTAGTTTTACCATGATCGACGTGTGCAATGATAGCTACGTTACGAATGGAATTAGAGGTCATACTTGTTTTGCCGTGGCCTGCCCCGTAGTTCCGCCCCAAGCGGATACTGTGGGGTCGACGTGGGCGATGATAGCAACATTACGGATGTTCTGCATGGTTGGAATAAAAATAGCTCGAGGAGCAAGTCGCTTACCTCAAGCAACCTTAGGCCATGATAGGTGGAATTGCGCGCGCTGTCAACCCTGGTTTGGGTAGCGTTAACTAGATATAATTAAAAAAGAGCCTCCAGCAAAAAAATTTTGCTGAAGGCTCAAGAGTATCCGCCTTCATCCCACTTAGCGGGACTACGGCGGACAGGCAAGAGGAACGAGTCCTCCCCGCGCTCCTCTACGCGGGGCGAGCAAGGTTCGAGATTGGTTTTGGATACTTCCGGGAGGCACCAGCGCCAAGGTGGCAGCCACGGACGTTATCCATGGAGTAGCTCATGCTGAACCCATCAGAACCGAGGTAGCCACCTTCGAAGCGGAAAACGTCCGAAGAAAGGTCCTTACACCGAGCATACCGATTGGGGTTGGCTCGTACTCCTGTTTTCTTGAAGTAGTGGAACGACTTCACGGTTTCCTCGATGGCGAGTGGAAGCTCGTAGTCAGCGCCCACCATGACTTGCTGCTCCGGGGTGGTCTTGTTTTCTGACTTCGGCACAATCTCAATGTGCGTCAGGTACCACCGCAGCTCCATCGTTACCGTGGCAAGGTTCTGGTCACTGTACCCGGCGTTGTCGTAGGTGTAGAATTTGGGCTGTCCTGTGGATGGGTAGAACTCCCTGAACTTCACGATGGAGAGCTTCTCGCCCTTGATTTCCTCAAGCCCGACGTGGGCAAAGTGGCAATCGCGCACGGTTTTGCCACACAGCGGGCAGGTGGACAGCAGCACCTCCTCGTTCCAGGGGAATAGCGCCAGCTCCTTGAGCTGCTTCTTGGTGTAGATGCCACCGTAGGTGGCAACCCAGTCTTCGGGGCCCCAGTAGTTTTTGCCCATGATGGCACGGGCAATACGCTGGTCGAGCGAGGGTTCGATGCCCCGACGGAGCATGAAGTTGGCGACCTTTTTGTTGAACGGGTCATTCTCATCATCAAGCTGAGTGATGATAGCAGCACCTTGGCTACCGAGGTTATTGAACAGCTTGCTCAGGGCAGTGTTATGCTTTCCCACGGGAACTGTCCAAACAGTTCCTTCTTTTGGTGAGTTTGGCATTGTAAATCTCCTTTTTGCTTTGGCCTTTTGAGGCTTTAGCGGTTTGTATTTTCCTCTGTACCCGAGGCAGGGTGCCTTTCCTTGTATGTGTTGGTTACGGAAAGACAGGTCAACGTAACACGTTGGCCATGCTTATGTCAAGCAAGTAGATTGTTTTACTCAGTGCTGCTCTGCTCGCGCCACAGCGCGGCGTAGAGCCCAGGTTGGGCTACCAGTTCGGCGTGCTTACCCAGCTCAACCACCTGGCCCCGCTCTAGCACGTAGATGCGGTCCGCGTGCGCCACGGTCGAAAGCCGGTGGGCAACCAGAACCGTCATGAGGTTCGGACGTGTGCTCGAAATGGCGCGGATGGTGGCGGTGATGGCGCGCTCGGTAATAGAGTCCAGGCTCGAGGTAGCCTCGTCAAAAATAATGAGGTCAGGGTTCCTCAAGAGTGCGCGCGCAATCGCCAGGCGCTGGCGTTCACCGCCCGAAAGCTTGATACCCGCCTCCCCAATGCGCGTGTCGAGCCCCTGTTTGCCGCGCTCCAGAATGCTCTGCGCCTGCGCTTGGTCCAGCGCCTTCAGGCAGTCACCGTCGGTAGCCTCTGGCCGCACGAACAGCAGGTTCTCGCGGATGGTGCCGGCGAAGAGCTGAGTTTCCTGGGATACGTAGCCAATGTGGCGCCTGAGCTCGTCTACGTCAATAGTGTTCGACGGTATGCCGTTCACGCTTACCTGTCCGCTGGTTGGTTGGTATAAGCTTACCAAGAGCTTCACCAGGGTCGTTTTGCCTGAGCCTGATGGGCCAACAAAAGCTACAGTCTCTCCGCGGTTTACTTCCAGGTTTACACCCTCGAGTGAGGTGTTGGCCGCACTGGCGTAGCTAAAGCTTACGTTGGTAAAACTCAAGTGGCTAATAGTCCCCGTTGGTTTAGGATTGGCTGGTTTAACCTCAGGTTTGAGCTGTAGAATTTCCTCCAGCTTGTCCAGGCTGGCCGAGGCTTCTTGGTAGTTGGCGGTCACCGTGCCAAACTCACTGAGCGGCTGGAACAGGAAGAACGAGTAGAACAGCAGGCTAAAGAACTGCCCCAGGGAGATGCCACCCTGGAACACGTACCACAGCATGAGCAACATAATGCTAGAGCGGAGTGCGTTGATAACCGTGCCCTGCACAAAGCTCAATTTACGGATGAGCTTCACCTTCTTAAGTTCCAGCTCGAGGATTTGCTCGTTCACGCGGTTGAGCCTCAAGGTTTCCTGTTCGTCGAGCCCCAGGCTCTTTACGAGCTCTACGTTGCGCAAGGTTTCGGTAGTGGAGCCAGCTAGCTCCGCCGTCTGCGCTACAATTCGGGCTTGGGCCTGCTTGATGCGCCGGCTGATGGCGAAACTGGTTACCCCAAGCGTCGGGATGATGAGTACGTAGGTAAGGCCAACGAGCCACTGCACGGTAAAGGCGTAGACGAGCACGAATACCATGCCGACCAGGGAAACAAAGGCCACGTTGATAATGCTGGTGATGAACACCTGGGCGTCAGCCCTAGCTTTGTTGAGCTTCTGCAGCAGCTCGCCCGAACGCTGGTCCTCGAACACGGCGTAGGGGAGCGAGAACGAGTGGGCCACGCTGTGCGCGTAGAGCCTGGCTCCGACACGCTGGGTGATAACGTTCACGTAGTAGTCTTGGAAGTTTTTGGCGACGCGTGAAACAAACGCTACGCCCACCGAAGCCCCGAGCAGGAGCAGTACGCCCCTGAGGAAAGTGGCTTGCGGCAGCTCATGAATGTGGCCGACGTAGTTGTCGACAATGAGGCGGAAAATTTGTGGGTCGAGGAGCGAGAACACCTGGTTCACGGTAGCAAGCCCCAGCGTACCCCACAGTATGCCCCTATGCTGTTTAATGTAGGACCAGAGGAGTTTCATAGCAACGTTTTTCTATACTATCACGTTGTGAAGAAATGAAAAAGCCACGGGCAGTGTACCAAAAACCTCTCCCGCCTAAGGCGGGAGAGGTTTGGTTCGCGAACAGTTAGTAGCTGCGCGGGGCGCGAGGTGCCATCGGGCGAGCTTCGTTGACCGTTAGAGTGCGGCCTTCGAAATCTTTACCGTGGAACATCTCAATTGCCTTCTGAGCTTCTGCCTCGGTGGACATTTCCACGAAGCCGAAACCCTTGGAGCGGCCGGACATGCGGTCGATGATAATCGAGGCGCTAGTCACGGTGCCGGCCTGTGCGAAGGCCTGTTTGAGAGCGTCGTCGGTAGTGCTGTAGGGCAGACCACCAACGTAGAGCTTAAGTGCCATTTGGTTGCGGTTAGCTTGATAAACAATTGTAAGGCGACCTATCTCTCACCTGTGGCCCCAAGCTCAAGCCCAGAGGGCTTACTGAGGCAAGTGTAAGAACACTTACAACTGCCTCCAGACTAGAGGAAACTTGGGTTTTTGTCAAGCCCTAACCTTAGCCTGAGCGGGGTTGAAACTTTACTAGCCTTTTGGTCGTAGTAGTTTTAAGGTAGCATGGGTACAGTAGCCGTGATTCACTTAGCCTTCACACCCCGAACGATAGCTTAGCGAGCGGGGTAGCCGTCTCTGCTAAGGTACACCTCGTTACCTACGCGAATACTTGGTTATGACAAAGCATTATCCAAAAGTACTCTTCTTGGTGGTAGTGTTACTGTGGCTGTGGGGGACGTTTCACGTCGCTAACCTGGCCAACTGGTTTTTGGAAACAGCGCTCGATATCATCTGCCTTACCACCCTGGCTGCAACCTACCGGCGTTTTACCTTTGCTACCCTGTCGTACAGCCTAATGACGGTGTACTTCGCTGTCCACTTCGTGGGAGCCTACTACACCTACGACCACGTACCGTTTGGCTACGTGGTGGGGCACTGGTTGGGCACCGCGCGTAACATGTACGACCGCGTGGTGCACTTTTCCTTTGGTTTGCTCTTCTACTACCCCATCCGCGAGCTCATGGTGCGCACTGCCCGCGTGCAGGGGTTCTGGGCCCACTACCTGCCGCTCGATGCGGTGCTGGCACTTTCCGCTCTCTACGAGGTTGGTGAGTGGCTAACCGCTACGCACACCCCAGCTCACCTGGGGGCCACCTTTTTGGCCGCACAAGGTGATGTGTGGGACACCCAGAAAGACATGATGGTGGCGGGTTTAGGTGCACTCACGTTTACCTTGGGCCTATGGCTGTGGCAGCACGTTCGGCAGCGGGTGCGGTACCGGTTTACGGTTCGGTCAACTGCTACTACCGAGGAAGCTACCTGAGCCCAGCCACCGCCCGACCGCCGGCCACCCCCAAGAGTTTAGCGCCCCGGAGCACAGTTGACTACTGCTGCCAGTTTTTGTTAAGGTTTTGGTACTTGAAAACCAAAACCTTAACAAACAATCAGAAAGGGCTGGCCATGGACAAGCTTAGTCCAGATGCATTCTTTACCAAGTTGGACGATGTCGAGCGCAGGCACTGGGAACTCCAGGCCATGTTCAGAGATTGCTACTCCTACTTTCACGCCAACAAGCTGTACCCCCAGTTTGGGCGCGTGGTTAAGCTCTATCGAGCCTTGCAAACTGTTCTCACGAGGCGGCAGCAGTTTTTGGACCGCCTGCCCACGTATTCACGGTAGACAGCGGTGTGCCGTGGAGCACCAAGCTCGTGTGCGCCACCTACGAAGAGGACGACGCCTACCTCAGGCGTGTGGTTGAGCTCATGGAGCTGGAGCTGCCCCATGTTACGAAGTTGGCCCGCGAAGGCGGCACGGTGTTCGATTTTGTTCAGGCGCACATTCACCTCGCCAAGCTCCAGGGGGCACCTAGCCACAGTACAGAAGGCTACCTCATCGTGCTCCACCCTCGAACACCGCGCTGGCAGCTCTACCGCTACGCCCCCTCGGCTCATACTATGGGGGGAGAGCCCTACCGTCAGCTCATTACCAAACGCCTGGCCACGGCTAGGGGTGGGCGTGTTATACAGCCCGTTGAATTCCGGCGGCGCGAGTTTAGTCGCCGCTTCCCCGAGCTTGAGGAGCTTCCGACCTACTTTGCAGACGTTGAGCTAAACTTCCCGTTTAAAAAAACCACCCTCCCCGTGTTGAAGTGTATGCTGCTCAGGGCCTTGGCGGCCTAAGCCATACGTTTTTCTTGTGCCATCCGCAAAGCGGATGGCACGTTTTTTAACGCGCCTGCTTGTTTCGCCGTGCCCTCGCTTTGATGAGCTGGGTTATGAGGCGTGCTGGTAGTTTTTCATGGAAGGAGAATTGAATGGTCGATTTACCGGTTACGTGTAGTCCTAAGGTCCGCTTGTACAACTCGGGGATAGGCGGCATGGCAAACAGGCTCAGGTGGTCCCTGAAGTAGGCAAAGTAGGCCAGCCGCCCGTGGTAGCTGTAGTACGGCATGCCGTAGCTCAGTTTTTCCTCTGCCCCCGGCGCGGCGTGTTTGATAATACGCCTGAGCTCCTTAAGTTTTTTCTGCACCAGCTTCGGTGCCCCGGCAATGTACGCCCCAACGGTCTTTGCTACCTTACGCATATGTTTTTTGCTTTACTAGATAATTATAGGTGGAAGTAGGCTACTGGCGCGCAGGCCGCCGCTACGGCTAAAACTTGCAGTGCCAGAATCCACCATGTCTGCTTAGGAGCTCGCGCTAGCCATCTGCCGGCGAATAGGGTAATGAGCACTACTTCTAGTGCTAGCCAAATTTGGAACAGGTGTGCGGCCGTGCCCTCATCTGGTTCAGGAGTGGGTGGGCCGAACAGCGCAATCGAGGTAAGCATGGTAGCTAACACGGCAAGGGATAGGGCAATGGGTACCCAGGCGCTGGGGTATTTCCACTGTGCGCTCATATCAGTTTAACGTGGCGGCAAGTTGGCTCAAACAAACGAGCCAGTTTGTACATCTCCCGCACGTTCATAGTTAGCAAAAATAACTCCTGTGGGCGAAACCTGGCTGCTCATGAGTTTGAAGGCCGCTGGAATGGTACCGTCGGCAAACAGGCGTTTACCAATGCTGAGCGTTACCGGAAAAGTTTTAAGCCACAATTCATCTACCAGGTCGTGCTTCAGCAGCGTCTGGATAAAATTACCGCTGCCGTGCACCTGCAGCTCAGGGCCTTCACTAGCCTTAAGCTTCTTAAGTTCTGTTGGCACATCGCCGCTAATGAGCTCTGAGTTCTGCCAGGTAAGCTTCAGTCCAGAATGCGAAACTACGTACTTGCGTGCCTTGTTGAACGGCCCAGCCACGGGGTTAGTGTTTTCGTCTTGCTTGGGCCAGTAGGCGGCGAAGATGTCGTACGTCTTTCTCCCCAGCAGCAGGTCGAATGGGTGACCCATCTGTTTCCCCATCTCTTTACCCGAGAAGTCGTCGAAATAGGGGAATGTCCAGCCGCCGTACGTAAAGCCGCCCGAGGTGTCTTCCTCAGGTCCGCCCGGCGCCTGCATAACGCCGTCGAGCGATATAAATGAAAGCACAATTATTTTTCTCATATGGTTAAGTTTACCATAGATTATGATGTTATCATGATTTCTCTCATTTTTGGGGCCGCCGCGTCTTTATCAATTTTCTTGTTTTTTTGTAGTACCCGGGCCAGCAGGTAGGGCAGGGGCCACTGCCTCGGTAGTGGTGCCCACGGCTGCAGGTTTTTTGGGCAGATGTACTCATAATGGTACAGTTAGGTGGGTATAGCTTGCTTAATGGCGGTTTCTAGTTCACGGGGAGCATCTGTCCCTATACGGTACATTTTTCCGTTTCTCATAGCTATTTCTACAGCACCAAAACCAGAGACTGAATACATCCACATATACGGCCAGAACCACACTTTTACTCCCCAGCCGTAGTACCAGTGATTCTTTACTAATTGCGCTGAAGCTATCTGGTCAAGTGGAAACGCCTTGGAAAAAATTCCGTAGCCAAATGTAATCCGAAGATAGTTTCCCTCAATGGACACTGTTAGTGTTGTAAACGATGCCAGAATAAACAGAATCAGTGCCATTAGGGCGGTAATGGTAAAATTGGGGCCAGAGTCGACCGAGGCAGGCTCGGCCGCGGCCGTACTATAAAGCCATACAAAAAGAATCAGCACCGCTAGTGTAACAATGAGCATTAGGTAACCAATTTGAGTATGTTTGTAGGCGGTCATAACTTCAGTATAGCACGAGCGCCCACCCAGAAAGGTGAGCGCTCTTGCTGGTCTGTACTTGGGTTAAGAACCCCAAGAGTACAGTGTGATGAGTGGGTTTTCAAGAGTTAATCGGGGCCGACGTTTTAGGCATGTGGGTCGGGCTGAGCAAAAACTACCTTCTTTTTCCCGTCACCGAGTCCTTCCCAATCTATCATCAATTCAGCATCTCCCCACCGTAAAGATGATGGTTGGGTTAATTCCTCAAAACCATAAACTTTTTCATTCACTGAAAAGTGAGAACCGTCACCACTCTCACTATAAACTGGCAGCTTATGATAAATCATAAAATCAAGTTCAACTCTGGGGTTCCTTGTGGCTGATTTTAGATACCACCCATCACTATATATAAACTTAGGTGACTCGCCATCTGAAATGTTTAATAGGTGTCCAAGCACAAATTTTTCATTTAAAATTTTTTCGTTTTCGGCATCGTTTGAACTTATTAACCCATTTGCACGTTTAACTTCATCTTTCAGTTCATTAAAAGAAAACTTAAGGATGGCCCCCTCATTAACTAGCTGAGCAACAGGCTTAGAAATAAGGTTTTGATACTTTTGTTCTACAAATTTTCTAAAGCCATTACTTTGTGTTCCAAATACAAAAAGTGGTAAATAGTGACCATATGTATCAAACCACGTGTTTGGAACCGTAAAGCCAGCCCCGAATCTACTGTTATCAGGCGAAGCAACGCTAATACCACGGTTAAATTCTGTTTTTAATATATCGAGCCCCATACTATCTAATGAAGCTCTAGAAACACCAGGCCTCTGGTCACCACCTCCTATTACATGAGAAAAAGTATTGTAAGATGGATAGCGATTATTTGTTAATTTACGTAGTACCATCACACCTTCTCGACTATTTAAAAATTTATATAGTCGCTCCGGGTCCGTAAATCTTTCCTTTAACTCATTATCGAAATCAATCTCACGAACTATCACATCACCAAAACCTTCCACAAATTTGGGCTTGTCAGCATAAAACACTTGGCCTTCAGTTGTTTCAATTCGATTTTCTGATAAAAAATTTTCACCCTCAAACTCATTCATATTTGAAGCGTTAGGCTAAGGTTGCGACTCAATGTATACTCTACGCATGGCCCAAGGCTCGTGGGTTACGCCCGATACTGAAAAATCCTGGCGGAGAGGATGGGATTCCTCCTCGCTCCGACTCGGAGCCTGGACGCTACACTCAAAGCCTGCGCACGCTCGGCTTTTTCTCGCGCCCTTCGAATCCCATAACACTTTCCATCATATACCAAAACCACCCACCCACAAAGGGTGAGTGTTTTTGGTATGGCGGAGAGTGGTGGATGACGTTAGAACCTATTGGCAAACCAGCCCCGATAGATTTTTCATCCCCGCTCTATCATTAGAATCAGTAGGTTTAGTATAGTCTATTCTGGTCTATTCCGTACATAGCTTGGTACGTAATGACAACAGTATCACCCTTGCAACTTTTGACAGCCCTATGTCATTGATGTGTCAGGGTTGTTTTTTTGGGTAATGGCAAGGACTGGGAATTGCCTTGTTATACCCGTGGTATCACGGGAGACACATTTTCAGACAGTAACAGTAATGTACTGGTTCAGACGGGGTGACACCCCAGCTCTCTTGCCCTCAATTTTATGAAAAATGGGAAAGGGTGGTCGTAGTTCTGCTTTCGACTTTCGTGCTCGCGGCGGGGATGCCCTCCCCAAGTTAGGAAGATTTTACCCAAAAGTCCCTATGCTTGGCGAACTGCGATGTCCTTTACCTGCTGAATGTCAGTTTTGAGCTTGGTAACTTCTGGTGTCGCGTGCTGTACCATCTCATCTGACTGATTGTGCGCCTCTATGTACCTACTAAACTCTTCGTGAAGCTCCTTCGCCTTATCCAACTTTTCGCGGTTCAAGCTGGCGCGTGTGACATTGTGCATCTGAATCTGGTCAGACCAGCGCGTGATGACTCTGCCAAAGATTCTCTCCTCCACCGCCTTTTCAATAGCTCTACGCAGCATACTATAAGCGTTCCGTATGGCGTTTGCCTGTGCCTCTCCAGTCATACTCTCAAGTTCGCCGACCTTCGATTCAACTTTTTGGATGTAAGCATCGAACTTTACCGAGCCAGGATAGTAGTTCTCTGTAACCACACCAACTCGACTTGTTTCTGAATGCAAGTCGTGGAAGGCAGCTTTTGTAGGGTCAATACTGCCGTCAGGATTTTCAATCTGGTCGTGCAGATAACTCGCGAACATCAAATCGTGAGTGAATACGACAATCTGTCGAGCTTCTGATTCGTGTGCAATTCGCTTCGCTATTCGCTCCTTCCTGTCGTGGTCAAAACTCGTCGCAGGGTCATCGAAAATAACTGGGGCGCGTTCGTGTTGCATTGAAAGTTCCGCGAAGAAATCGGAAAGGGCTACTGCCTTTTGCTCACCCTCGCTCAAGAACTTATCAATGCCGTCCAGTCCCTCCATACTCTTCGCGCGCATCTGTGAGCCATACTCGCCGCGAAACTCAAGATTGACTTCTGGTGCATCAAGGTCAGCGGCTTCTTCCTGGAACTGTGCTTTGAAGGAATCTGACACAAGTTCACGCCAGGCTCGTTTCCCCAAGTCAGTTGTTTGCTTTGTATTGAGCTTGCTTGCCTGTAACGGCAATGCCTTGGCTATCCATCGCTCGATTGCGATGTACTTTTCAACTTGTGCACGGTGCTTGGCAAACTTTTGAATATCTTGGAGTTCCATTATTGCCTTATCGAGTTCTTCTGATTTCTTGAAAATGTTTTGCTGGGTCTCCTGCACGATTTTGATGTCAGCTTCAATTTTAGTCTTTGCCTTTCGAATGCTTGTGATAACATTCGAAGTTTTGACTGGGGGAAGTTTCTGCGGTTTCCTACTCTTCAAAGCGGAAACAACTTTTTGAGCAAGATTATCCGCATCAGCCAGCACAGCGAAGGCTGCAGCTACGGTTCGCTTCTGCATAAACTTTTCAAAATCATCCTGCTCGTATGGAAAATCGGCGAAGGATGTAGCTTCGAGATCACCTACTGCTTCATCCAGCCTACCCTCAACGTCTTCGATGTCCGAGGTTTCTTCTTCTTGAAAAAGCTCGCGGTAAAGCTGAATAAGTTTCTGTGCCCCCTTTGAAAGTTTCTGTTGGCAGTATATGCAGCGGTCATCGTCGTGCGGATACTCGCCGTGCTCCGCGACGCGTATGTAATCCTCACCAGCATCAATAAACTTTTCCCATTCGTCGGAATCCTTTTTCGCAATGTCGTAGTCCTCAAGAGTTTTACCCTTCTTTGCTGCCTGCTTCTTTTTGAGCTGGTTGAACCTCTTTACCAAACCAAAATACAATCTGATGTTTGGTGCAGAGAGGTCAGATTGAATCTGCACGACAGCATCTTCCAGCGCCTTGAGCTTTTGATGCCGATTGCGTAACAGTTCGGACTGCTGGTCGAGATTTTGTAGTCCTCTCCGCTCTTTGACTTTTTCCGCAAGGGCTTTTTGCGCTTTTGTATCCCATATTGGAAGTTTGTTCAAATCCTCTGGTTTGGTTGTTGCGTTGATTACCGCAACAAACTTTCCAATAGAAGTCTGGGCATTGAAAAGGTCTTCAACTGGAGGCTTATCACTGCTGGCACTTTGAATGTCACCAGCGAGTAGTTCCTGCAATCTTTGCAGTGATGCTGACAGAGCCTGGAATAGCTCAAAACCGTAGGGCTGATATGAGAAGTCGAGACTCCTGTTCAAGTAGATGGGAATGCACTTTCCGTCAAAGACAGCCATCTGGTCAAAGGGTGGGAGTTTGCTCTCGCCGTTCCACTGGCAAACCACATCACTTGCACCACTGGTGTAAGTGATTTTTGCATTGCAGTGGTTTTGACTTCTTTCCGTGTGGACGTTTTGCCAAACCTCTTCCTGCGTCCTGGAGCCAGCTATTCTTTTCAGGATGCGGACAAAACCAGATTTACCGCTCCCGTTTTTGCCGTATACGACTGTTAGCTTTGGGTGAAACGGAATCGTAGCACCTCGTTCAAGTGCATTGACGCCGCTTTCGTGTCGTAAGCTCTTGAGACTAAAACTGTTCGCTGTGGCTACTTTGGTGACTGGTACGAGGAGTGATGCTGGTTCGGCTTCGCCAGGTTTCTGGTCTCGCAGTTTGTAGGCAGTGAGAAATTGTTTGTACGTGTCATCGAGGAATATCTCGTCAGGTACAGAACGCGACAAAAGAATCCTTCCTATGAGGGACTTGAGCCATTCTTCGCCGCATTGATTCGCCAGTTCTTGAAGGTAATCATCGGCTTTCAGTTTCTTGGAAGGAGTTAGTGTCATAGTCATTGAGTCTCATATCTACTTGAGCTGATGCTGCTTTAGCTTGCGCCAGTCGTAAAGAGTAACCTTACCTTTTGAATCAACGAGGAATACGTAAAGATTTAGTTTGTCGGCAACATTGAAGGGCAAGCGTCTAATTACTAAATCCTCAAAAGCAGAAGAGAAACCCACACCGTACTTATAGCCGTATTTGTAGCCACGCTTGCCATTACTTTTCATTCTCGTGACAATTTGTCCCAGCGCGAGGTTGAAGCAAACTTCTCTATGTGAACGCGGATACTTTGCCAATTTTGAAGCATCACCCTTGCACTCGATGAGCCAGTAGCGAGCAAAGTTATTGTTTCTTACCTTGATGTCCACACCGTGCTCATCAACACTTCTACTACGCAGATTTCTACTCCAACCTTTTCGGAATAAGTATTCAATAATGCTGTCTTGGACAAACTTTTCTGTAAGAAGTTTGGTCATCATTGCTTGTTCAGTTTGAAAAATCCGTCCTCAATATCAAACGACCCCGTTGCCTCTGACATCCAGCGTAACCAAGCCATC
This sequence comes from uncultured Gammaproteobacteria bacterium, assembly GCA_964453605.1. Classification (GTDB taxonomy): domain Bacteria; phylum Patescibacteriota; class Patescibacteriia; order Veblenbacterales; family UBA10138; genus CAYVOI01. The sequence goes on from CAYVOI010000001.1 coordinate 239,996, forward strand.
AAAGAGCCAGCTCTTCGTGGTATTGTGCTGCCTGAAAGTTTCGAATCTTTTGCTATAAGTTTCTCAATGTCCGACTGTGAAAGTTTGCCGTTCTTTTTCAAAACATTTAATGCGTCTTTCACTAAACTAAAATCGGAAAGTAATTCAGCAACAAACAAGTTTCGTTTGTCTGTGGGAAGTTGTACCAACTCTTTTCCAACATCTGTAAGTTGGTATTTTCCATCACTGGAAACCACAAGCCCCAATGCCTCCGCAGCCTCTCGGTAGTAGCTGCTTTGGCGTTCATCAAACTCAAAATACAAAGCTATGTCGCGGTAGTTGTTTGTACCCTCGCTGACTTTGAAGACAAGCTCTATGACTTTGTTCAAATCGTTTGCCTGGGGTATTAAATCCTTGTATGTAACTACCCCTTTTGGCTTAATGTCTTCAAGTGCAATTTCGTGCTCACTTACTATGTGGAGCGATTTTACTTCTCGCAAACGAATAGAGTTGTAGTTTGTAGCGTCGGGAATCTCGTAAATCCAAAAGTTATATGTTTTGGTTCTTGGTTCGTAGGTGAAAAATACTGGAACGATTGTTTTACCAGGAGAAACAATTTTGAAGTGGTTGTATGGGTAAAATAACTGGCGAATGATGAAATCCTCTGGGTTATCAATTTTTGCCTCAATCAAAACAATAGAATCTTCACCCTCCAAGCCTGAATCAACTTCGAGCTGAACAGATGCAACTTCAAGCTCTGTTTTGTCCACGAAGAACTTGAAAGCCTTGCTATATTCTCTGCCGCGAATTGATTGATAGAGAGGCTTTTTGCCGAGCACGCTCTCAAGTGCACCAGAGTTAAAGCTGTAATCGAGATACTGCATTTCGCTTGAACCTCTACCTGCAGTAGTTAGAGGAAACTTGATACGTGAGACGTGCTTTTGGATCTCGTTGGTTGCCTCAAGCTGATGAAAGCCGTTACCACGTACAATAGCGTACCTGCCATTTTTAACGGGCAGTAAGAAGTAACCACTCTGTTTGAATACAGGCGGTAAGTCTGCGGAACTATCCATCTTCGCCATTATCCGAGGTTCTGCTCCAGCGATCGCTTTGATTTCGTCAGCAGTTATGAAATGCAAATCAAGTTTGGGGTCAAACTTTTTCGCAGCGAAGATTTTGTCCCATAGTTCAAAAGTTTTGCTCATACTTCGTAATTGGTTATTACATATTCTTTGATTTTGCCGCGACCTTCGGCTTTGCAGTTGATTGCACGATTCGCAAGCACCACGTGTTTGTTGAACTTGCCATATAATTTAGCAATGAAATCTGTGTGAGAGTTGCTCATCATCACGTAGCATCCTCGTTTGTCGAGTTCAGAAAACACATCACGCAGCTTTACCTGTTCATCTTCCAAAAACTTCTTCTCGTGGTAATTCGTGAACTTCGCCGTACCGTTTGTTGGGTGATATGGTGGGTCGAAGTACACAAAATCACCGCGCTTTGCATCAGCAACTGCTTCCTCGAAAGAGAGTGCTGTGAGGGTTGCGTTTGCGAGAATGTTGGCTGTGGCAAACAAGTTCTCCTCATCAAGAATTGCGGGATTCTTATACCTGCCGAATGGCACATTGAAACCACCATTAGAACTCTCTCGATACAGTCCGTTGAAACCAGTCTTGTTCAAGAAGATTAGATGAGCCGTTTTGCCGATAGAGCCATCTCTCAACGAGTTGTATTTGCTGCGCATCTCATAGTAAAACTCGCTTTGCTCTTCGTCTGATTTTGCGTGATAAGCGTTTTGTATTTGTCGCAGAAGTTTTACCAATTCGTTTGTTCTATTCTGAACGTGTTTGTATGCAGCAATAAGCGTAGTGTTGATGTCATTCAAAACCGCTTCTTTTGGCTGTACATCAAAGAACACTGCGCCACCGCCCAGGAAGGGTTCAAAGTAACGATTGAACTTCAAAGGATAGAAATTACGAAGTTGCGGCAGGAGTTGTGTTTTACCCCCTACCCATTTCACGAATGGTTTTGCCGTCCTCTTCTTCAATTTTGGTTTTGTGATGGTCATTGTCATAGTGTTGAAGCCAGCTACTTTTTGGATTTCTCGTCATCTCTTCCTTGTTTGAGAAAATCCTTTATGTCCTGGTCGGTAAAGCGCCATTTACCGAGTTTTGAACCTTTGAGCCAGCCTTTTGCCATATACCTGAATAGCGTTCGCTCTTTGACGCCAAGCACCTTCTCCAACTGTTTCAATGTGTAGGTTTTTAGCATAAAACTTTTGACTTACTGGTGTCTTTATTCTACACTTGAATCAATGAGAAGGCAACTTTTGACAGGGTGCCTTATAAATGAAAATGACTATGAAAACCAAGCTGGACAATTTTACTGAACTTATCCGCGAAGGAATGCAGTATGCGGAACCAAACATAGAGGATGGAAGCTACCTAATTAAAATCTATGAGGACACACTCTTTGTGAATGGATTTTCGAAGGAAGATATCGAACGGCTTTTGAATAAACTACGTGTCGATGGTCTCATCGCTTTAGTACAAATCTTCTACGCGCCAAACACTACACTTTCAAGCTATGATCCGCAGGCAAAAGTGAAAGGCAAGGCTGTTTCTGATGAAGTCTTCAATAAACCCGTATATTACCTCCATATCAACAAAGAGAAATTGGAGCCAGTCAACTCTGATGAGCCACTTTCGTTTGACGAAGTAACTGGTGTCATTTACTTTCACGGCAAGAAGTGTGAACTACCACTAAAACAGGTTGAGTACTACGTTTTCAAAACCTTATATGCTAAACCGATTGGAACACGTGTGCCAGAAGATGACATCGAGGAAGAGATTGATTTACTAAATAGGGGTGATGAAAGTTCCTCCAGGGTTTACGATGCACGCAGGCGAATCAACAAACGCAGCAAAGAACAACTTGGAATTGAGCAACTTATCGGATACCGAAACTCTACGTATTGGATAACCCAGTCATAGGCAATTCTGACTCGGATTGAGTCAGTACGCTTCCATAGTCATAGGAATAGGCTTGAGAAAAGCCTGTTTTATTTTGGCTTTGAAAGTTTATGACAATGACTGGATACAACACAGATGAGTTTCGCACTGCAGACCTTTCGCTGACTGCGGCTCTTTGCGTTTCTGGCTTTGTCGTTGAAGAGATGGAGAGGGTTAGTCCCAGTAGGTCGGTCTTCATCTTCCAGGACACTACCGAACTTCAAGAAGCTGTGAGCCGCTATTGGCGAGCAGATTTGAGAGTTGAGCCTCAAGCGCTATTCAACCAACTCAAAGTCTTAAAAGCGCGAATCTACGAGCGATGATTTCTGACGCTTCACTACAAGAGTTTAAGGAGATTTGGAAAGAAGAGATTGGTACTGAAATCTCCGATGAACAAGCAATGGAAGAAGCTACGCAGCTTTTGACGCTCTTTGATGCGATTTACCGACCCATCAAGAAGCAATGGCTTAATGACGATGACTATGGAATCCACAAGCGACAATCTCAAGCGGTATAAGCCTGAACCGCGAGAAGTCGGTTCAAAAGACGATTCCACAAAGGAACCGTTTATTCCTTTTGGTCGCTACCTCACAGAACACTACCGCGGTCACAAAATAACATATCGAGAGCTTGAGCTTTACCTTTGGATGCGTCTACACGCCAATAAGTTTGGCATCGCTGACATAAGTACGGGCAAAATCCTCGACGACTTACATCATTTCAAAAGTGTTGATTACATCACAAAGACTTTGAGGTCGTTGCGAAGGAAGAGGTACATCAGTTATCAGGATCGCAAAGGACACCGACGTTCGTTCGATGTCCGTTTTGATTACTGGCTTGGAGAAGGCGGCATAGTATGGACTCTTGGCAATGAAGGTAGGTACGAACTCCGAGGTGAAAATCTATCCTCAAACAGTACTGAAATGGATGTTACTCCGAGGTCAGATACTCAAACTCCGAAGTTGAACGGGCAAGAACAAGCTGAAAACAATGCTTTGCCCGCAGTAGTTGTCCGAGGTGATAAGAACGATAAGGAGATTGAGAAGGAGAATAGAGATTACTCGTCGTCGACGCCTTTAAGAGAAAAGAAGACTTGGAAAGAGATTCCAACGCTCGGTTTCAAGTGGAAGGACGATAACGAGAAGCGATGCTATGAAATTGCAATCGAAGTCGACGATGAGTATATGGATTACATCTTGAGTAGGCTTTACCACAAATACGGTGGCATCGAAGTCATAGAGGAAGGCTACAAGCGCTTCGAAGAAGGAATGCGAGCTGCCGACAATAATCTTGATGACATCGGAATCACCGCCGCCTTCTTCAATCACTTCCTTGAAGGAGCATTAAGCGATAACAGGCTCAAAATACTTGGGCGGTTTTGAATACTATGAAAATCCAATCAAACACAATTATGCACCTATACCCCCTTGTCAGGGTTTTACAGGGTGCTATAATTAAATTGCGTCCTACAAGTTTGAATATAAGCACAGGGTATTTGCCTTTTTTGGCTCCAGGTGAGCAAAGAGGGGCGACTATCCTCCGCATCTGGGGTGCCTTGTGCATTTCAGACTTGTGGGACGCAGGCTCTGGTCGTCCCTCTTTGTCGTTAGTGGGACGACGGGCATACATCTATGACCCGCGACCCCAACTCAAAAGAAGACACTCAAGTAGTGTTCTTCAAAAACAATCCTATCACTCCAAAGAAGAGCCAGTTCCTCCAAAGGATCGGATGGTTCTGGTATTTGATTTCGGTTGTTGTTTTACTTCGACTCCTTCAAGTCACGGAGAACTTTTGGCTCACTCTTGCCGCCAGCATAGCGGTGGTGTTTGCGTTTCGATGGCGAAAAATCGTAGAGGAGATAGACGAGGACATAAAACGTCACGGAACCAGAAACGCACTGACCACGGTTATCAACATACTTTTCATAAAAATTGTTATTTACGCAATCGGTCTCTCCTTCCTTTTCACGCTTGCTATGCCACTTGCCTGCAACATTCAAGACTCAATGGGTATCAAGTTCTTCTCGAATAGATTTTGCGAGAACAGCTTTACTAACCTTAAATATCAACTTTATGAAAACAGATATTAAAAACAACAAAATCAATTACATCTCCTACACCCGCAAAAGTACAGAGGGCGAGGATAGACAAACACTCTCGCTCGAAGACCAGAAGCGAGAGCTTGATGAGCTAATTAGCAAAGAGGGTCTGAAGGTCTCTGAAAGTTTTACTGGGAAAGTGAAAGGTGAAAGCCAGTCCGCACACAAGAGAGGGCGACCGATTTTCAATCACATAATGCAACAGATTGAGAGAGGAAAAGCGAACGGTCTGATTGTGTACCACCCAAACCGTATTGCCCGTAATGCTTTCGATGGCGGTCTTGTCATCACGTTGATGGACGAAGGTAAGTTGCTCGAAATTAAAACTCCCACCAAAACATACGTGAACAACCCAGACGACAAGTTTTGGTTACAGTTGGAGTTCGGTATGGCAAAGAAGTCATCTGATGATAACGGTGTCGCAGTGACCAGAGGCATTAAGACAAAATTGATGGCTGGATGGTATCCTTCACGCGCTCCACTTGGTTACCTCAACACAAAGAATTACGAAGAGAAGGGTAAGAACTTCATTCTCAAAGATACAGAGCGCTACGATTCGGTTCGTCGAATGTGGGACTTGATGCTTACGGGAAACTATACTCCTCCGCAGATTGTTCAAATTGCTAACAACGAGTGGAAGTTCAAAACACGTCCTACCAAACGTCACCCAGGACTCAAGCCACTTTCGCGCAGCAACATCTACAAAATCTTTACCAATCCGTTCTACTACGGTTACTTTGAATACGGCAAGGAAGGTTCAAAGCAGTTATACAAAGGCAGTCACGAGCCTATGATTACAGAAAAGGAGTACGACATCGTACAGAAGTTACTCGGACGACTGGGCAGACCACGCGCCCAAAAACATCGCTTTGCTTTCACAGGATTGATGAGATGCGGTAACTGCGGCGCAATGATTACCGCCGAGGAAAAGGTAAAACATCAGAAGAATGGCAACATCCATCACTACGTGTATTATCGCTGCACAAAACAGAAGGATGAAAAATGCCCAGAGAAGGCAATCGAGTTGAAAGAATTGAGTTCGCAGATTGATGAAGCTATTGGAAAGTTCACTATATCCGAGCGCTTTAAGAATTGGGCAATCAAAGACTTGCACCAGATACGCCAAACTGAAGCCCAAACACACGAAGCTGCTCTCAAGAGCACTGAACGCGACCACTTGCGCATTACGCAGCAGTTACACAATCTTTTGCTCAAGCATTCTTCACCAGAGAATAGCGAAGGACAGTTGATGTCGGATGCAGAATATCAGGATGTGCGCACGAGCTTGCTAAAGCAGAAATCTGCGCTTGAGTCACGAATCACTACTCAAAACAAGGAAATTGACGAGTGGGTTGCATTAAGCGAACGCACCTTCAATTTTGCCCGCTACGCACGAACTTGGTTTGCCCAGGGCGATATGAACACCAAGAGAGCGATATTCGCCTGCATAGGTTCGCACCTCATAGTCAAAGACCGAAAAATAGCAGTTACCCTTCGTCCAGTGTTCCAAACAATCTTTGAAGCATTGCCAAAAACACAACCTGCAATTTCCGAGATTAGAACCTCTCTTGAACTTGCACTTTCAGCTTCAAATAACGAAAAAGACGCCCTTTCGGGGCAGTCTATTTCTACTTGGCGGAGAGGATGGGATTCGAACCCATGAGGCGCTGTTTAGGCGCCACGGTTTAGCAAACCGTTGCCTTAAGCCACTCGGCCACCTCTCCCTATGCTTTAAAGATTTTCTGACAGAAATTTTTTCAGAGCTCCCAGATCTTTTTTCTCTGGGTCGTAATAGTACGATGTGATACCAAGTAATTGAGCACTTTTTACCGCATTTGGGTTATGTTCAAAGTAGATGACTTCGTCTTTGTTTAAATCATACCGCTGTAACAATATTTCAAAGTATTTAGGGTCAGTTTTTTCCGGGTCGTGTTTTAAGGTGAACACCTCGTAGGGCATTTTATCCAGGCCGAATTTCTTGAATTCTTCATCATTTGCACCTGTCAAAATTATTTTTTTGTTCGGAAGAGTTTCGAGTAAACTATGCATTGCTTCAAATATTTCAAAACCTTCATTTACCCTAACTACGAATCCGTCAATGGCATCAACTAAAATAGTTTTCATATAGTTACCTTATAGGCGGGGGCTAGTGGCGGAGGGCACAGGATTCGAACCTGTGTGAGGCTCTCGCCCCAACTGGTTTTCAAGACCAGCGCCTTAAGCCACTCAGCGACCTCTCCACGTTAATTCAATTTACTGTACAGCTTTTTAAATTTGTCTTTTTTATAGCATACCAGGAACCTGTCTTTGTACCTGAGCCCCTGCGCCGTAGCGCCGAGGCAGAACCCTAGCACTATGGGGTTGTAGATATGACTCAGTACAAGTGTAACACCGAGTGCTAGTGCCCATATCCAGTGGTGCAGGTGAATGTAGTATGCGCCGAAGCTTAGGCGTAGCGATTGGTGTATGTTGTCTCCCGCGACTTTGCCAGCCGTGAGGCTGAACAACAGGTAGGTAGCAAGCGCGGCGAGCGCAATAGGTAGGGCAGAGTGCAGCATGGGGTTTATGGTGGCGGAGGGGGGTGGCCCTGAAGTAGAGCATAGCTCACTTCAGGGTAAAATTCGAACCTTACTGCGGTGTAATAGTTTTTCGCGACCCCGTACGAGAGCGGTGGGGGCGAGATTCGAACTCGCGGTCCGTTTGAGCGGACTCCGGTTTTCAAGACCGGTGCACTAAACCACTATGCGACCCCACCGCTCTTCTACGGGGCAAGCTGTCCGATTAAACCACTCTCGCACCCCTCCCTAGCCAAAAAATTGCTACCCCAGTATAGCCACCAAGGTCAGGAGTGTCAACGTTACCACTTAGGCATTTATTGACGGTAAACAGAAGATGCTTTACCCTTCATACTACAAAGCCAATACAAAAGGAGTCCGCCATGGAACAGTCAGCAACATCGACATCCGATAAAGACTGTACCTGTCCAAAGAACTGCGATTGCCAAAATCCGCCGCCGTTTCACTGGGATGGGCAGGATGGTATTTATCACATCAGTAATATGTGTCCTATACATAACGAAAACCCCCTCGCGAGTGAGGATTGTCCTGTACATAACAATAACCTCTAAGAGGGTGATTGCTTTGAGCCATAACCACCTGGTTCCCCGGGTGGTTTTTCATTTTCTACCCCTTAGCTACCGTGAGACCCCAGACTTCATGCGCTCCCGCGGCTTTGAGCGCCCGGGCACAGGCTTCGAGCGTGGCGCCTGAGGTGTAGACATCGTCTACCACCACAAACGTTTTCCCGTTTACGTTTGCTCCGGGCACTACCGTAAACGCTTCGCGTACATTTTCGGCACGCTCCTCATTAGTCAATTTATTTTGTGGTTTAGTGTGACGCACCCGCTCAAGTACTCGGACTAGTGGAAGTTTAGCCTGCTCATGCACAAAGTGAGCTAAGAGTTCAGCTTGGTTAAAGTTTCGCTGCCGGAGCTTGCGCGCCGTAAGTGGTACGGGCACGAGCTGCCACTCGCTCCGTGGGGTGCCGTGCCAGGCTGGGGGCAGGTCAAAGGCCTTAAGCGTAGCAGTTAGAATATTGCCTAAGGGGACCGTAAGTTCTTTCAGGCCGTCGTACTTTAGGTTGTGTATCAGCTCTCGTACCAATGGGTTACCGTAGTACTGGGCTACCCACACGCCGTGTAGGGCTTTGTCAGCCCTGCACTCAGCGCAAAATGCGCCAAGCTCGCTGGGCTCGCCACAGCTGGGGCAGGTGAGCTGGCGGGGGAAGTGGAGGCTGGCTAGGCAGGCAGTGCAGCAGTAACTACCATAGCGGCCGCAACCCAAACAGCGGCGGGGGAACAGCGCGTCTACGAGCCAGTTCCACCAGCCGGTCAGCATACCTCACCCTTACTCCAAGGTTATCGTACCGTCCTTAGCCGCTTTGATAGTTACCTTGGTTGGCGTTTTTTGGAGGTGGAGCAGTTTGTGGGTTATGGGGTCTTCCACCTGTTCCTGCAGGAAGCGGCGGATGCCGCGAGCACCCTCGTCTGGCGAAAACGTTTTTTTGGCAATGGCCGCTGCCACCCCACGCCCTAAAGTCACTTCGAGCTTCAGTTTTTGTGCTTTGAGGCGCTGGTTCAAGTCTGCCACCTGCAGCTTCACAATGTCTTCCAGGTTAGCCTCAGAGAGGGGGTTAAAGATGACTATGCCGTCCAAGCGGTTCAAAAACTCCGGACGGAAGAACTTTTTAACCTCGCCCATTAAACGCTCCTTGAGTTCAGCAAAGCTCTCTTGGAATTCGGTTTTACCCTCGCCCCCAGCGCTAAAGCCGAGGCGGGCTTGGTTTCTGAGCTCTTGCAGCCCGAGGTTAGAGGTCATGAGGATGAGCGAGTTTTTGAAGTTCACCTGCTTCCCAGCCGCGTCGGTTAGGTGCCCATCTTCCAAAATTTGTAGGAGCAGGTTGAACACATCGGGGTGGGCTTTTTCCAGTTCATCAAACAGCACCACTGAGGCGGGTTTGCGCTTGATGAGGTCAGTGAGCTTGTTAGAGTCTTTGTAGCCTACGTAGCCAGCGGGCGCGCCGATGAGTTTAGAAATGTTGAACCCTTCGGCAAACTCTGACATGTCGAGGCGTATGAGCGCCGAGGGGTCACCAAACACCGTCTCGGCTACTGCTTTAGCGAGTTCCGTTTTACCAACGCCTGAAGGCCCTAGGAAAATGAATGAGCCAAGCGGTCGGTTGGGGTTGCCAAAGCCGAGGCGGCCACGGCGTATGGCCTTGGCCACGTGCGTAATAGCTTCAGCTTGCCCCACCACACGCGTGCTCAAAACGCTCTCCAGCTTTTGCAGCCGCTCGCGCTCCGGCGCCATGAGCTCGGTCACCGGCACGCCAGTAACCTGGGCTACCACTTGCGCAATTTGCTCTGGGCCAACCGTGCCTAAACGTTGCTCCCCGCCGTGGCCCTTGCGCAGGCGCTCCAAATCAGTTTTGACTTTGGCCTCCTCTTCTTTGTAGGCGTTAGCCAGCGGGAAGTTCTCTTCTTTAATAGCGAGCTCTTTAGCCTCCGTGAGCTGCCGTAAGCGTTCACTGAGCCCACGTTCGGCCGTCAGTTGTTCGCTTGGTGCTTGTGAGGTTTTAAGGTGTGAGGCCGCTTCGTCCAGCAGGTCTATGGCCTTGTCAGGCAAGAACTTTTCTGGCACGTAGCGCTCGGACAGTCGAACCGCTGCCTCAATCGCCTCGTCGGTTATGGTAACGTGGTGGAAGTTTTCGTAGCTCGCGCGAACACCTTTTAGTACTTCCATGGTTTCTTCGGGTGTAGGTTCAGCCACCTGCACCACCTGGAACCTGCGCTCCAGCGCGGCGTCGGATTCAATGGTCTTTTTGTACTCTTCCTGCGTGGTGGCACCAATGCAGCGGATGAGCCCTTTTGCCAAGGCTGGTTTAAGTAAGTTAGCCAGATCAAGCGTACCCGGCGCGCCGCCAGCGCCCACAATGGTGTGCACCTCGTCTATAAACAGAATAATTTCTGGGTGAGCCTTGAGTTCTTCCAGCAGTTGTTTGAGGCGGCCCTCAAACTCACCGCGGTACATGGTGCCTGCCACCATGAGCCCCAGGTCCAGAGCGTAGATTTTTTTGTCGCGGAGAAAATCAGGCACCGCGCCCTCAGCTATGCGGCGCGCCAACCCTTCCACAATGGCGGTCTTGCCCACCCCGGGGTCGCCGAGGAGCAGGGGATTGTTCTTGGTGCGCCGTGCCAGGATGTTGATGACCCTGGTGATCTCGCGTTCTCGGCCCACCACCGGGTCCAGCTTAGCGCGTGATTCTTTGGAGGTGAGGTCGGTAGCAAAAAAGTTTAAAGCTGGCGTGTCACCATCGTCCGCGCGTTCACCTTTGGCCTCGGCCACGGCAAAAGCCTCGGTGAGGTCAGGGAACTTTGAGGTTGAGCGGAGGACCGAGGTGACGTTAGACTTTAAACTCTTGAGCTCCACGTCGAGCTTGCCCCAGAGTTCTTTCACCTCTGCCTCGTCACTCACCGTGAGCGCGTAGAGCAGGTGCTCGGTGCCAATGTAGTGGTGCTGGTACTTCCAGGCGGTGAGCACGGAGCGCTCGATAATCTTTTTAACCAAAGGCGACAGGTTGCCACCCAAAACTTCCGCCAGCTCGGGGTTACTGTTTACCACTTCAGCCACTTTTTCGACCGTGCGGATAGACTGTGGTGTGGTGCCGAGCTTTTCATGAAGTTTTAAGGTAGACAGCCCGTGCTTGTCTAGAATCTCTGCTGCCAGGCTGCCGCGTTCGGCGGCCAGCGCGAGCACCAGGTCGGTAACCTCAAGCTCGCTCCGCCCAGCGGAGAGCGCGCCTCCGCGGGCGCGAGCCAAGATTTTCTGGTAGTGGCTGGTGAATTTTGAGAGTATATCGCTCATAGAGCCTTATAACCTATATAACGTTACTGGCCCGGCTTTGGTTCAACAGTAAACGTAACCTTGTATACCTATAGTATACCAGATTCCTGAGGTGCCTATTACCGGTTGCTTTCCATGGCCCGAAGGGCTGTAACTCGTTCGGCAGTTGGTGGATGAGTGGAGAACAGCCTGCTGACAAAACCAGGTTCTGCACCAAACGGCGAGGAGAAGTACAGGTGAGCTGTAGCCTCAGAAAGTCTGGTAACTGGCGTGCCGTCAGCTTGTATTTTTTCTAAGGCCCGAGCTAGGCCTTCGGGGTAGCGCGTGAGGAGCGCGCCCGAAGCGTCGGCTAGGAACTCACGCCGCCGCGAGATGGCTAACTTTATCAGGTTGGCAATGAGGGGTGAAAGTAGGATGAGCACAAAACCCACAATCATAAGAATGCCCCCGGCGTTGCCCTCGCGGTCCCGGTTGCCGCCTAAGAATCGGCCTGAGCGCATAAAGAGGTTAGAGAGTATGCTCACCAGCCCAACGAGCACAATAACCAGTGTGCCGAGGCGAGTGTCGTAGTTTTTAATGTGGCTGAGTTCGTGTGCAATTACCCCTTCCAGTTCTTCATTCTCTAGTTTCGCGACTATGCCCTCGGTGAGCGCGATAGAGGCGTGCTCAGGGTTGCGGCCGCAGGCAAAGGCGTTCATAGCCTGGTCGGGTATCAGGTACACCTTGGGCATGGGGATGCCTTCCGCAATGCAGAGGTTTTCCACCAGCCGCCAGACATAGGGGTTTTCGGATTCAGCAGTGATGGGTACCGCACCCGACAGCCCGAGGGCTATACGGTCGCCCTGGTAGTAGCTCACCAGTGCCATCACCGTGGCCAGCACGGCAGCGAAGGTAATGGTGCCTACGTAATCACCGTTCCACGCGCCCCAGACGTAGCCCAGGGCCACAATCAAGCCAAAGAAAATAACTACCAAGAACCAGCTCTTGCGTTTGTTGGCAGCAATTTGGTTGTACATAGTTTTTCACTTATGCGAGTGGCCAAGACCACGCGCTAGCGACTAGCTAGAAGCTCACCTTCACTGGCTGCCGCTCAGCGTCACTGTCCACCCCAAAGAACTCACGCTTCTGAAAGCCGAACGAGTTGCCGATGATGTTGGAGGGGAACGTTTCCAGCGCCGTGTTGAGGTCCCTGACCATACCATTGTAGAATCGGCGGGCGGCTTGGATTTTGTTCTCCGTGTCGGTAAGGTCGTCCTGGAGTTTGCCAAAGTTAGCTGAAGCCTTAAGGTCGGGGTAGGCCTCGGCCACAGCGAAGAGGCTCTTCAGCGCACCCGAGAGCATGTTCTCAGCTTGAGCCTTATCGTTCATGCTTTGCGCACCCATGGCGCGAGTTCGAGCTTCGGTTATGTCGTTAAACACTTTGCTCTCGTGCGTGGCGTACCCTTTTACCGTTTCCACCAAGTTTGGTATCAGGTCGTAGCGGCGCTTGAGCTGCACGTCGATGTCGCTCCAACCTTCGGCCGAGCGGTTTTTGAGCGAGACCAAACGGTTGTAGGTAGCAATGGCCCAAATGATAACCAGAACTACAATGGCGATAACAATAGTGGTTGGTGACATAAGTTTACGGTAAAGGTTTAGTGACGCTTTTGGTGTTCCAGCGTCAAGAACCAACTTTAGCATTTCTAGGTGAAAAATCAAGCAGGTTTTGTTCGTTGTATGTAGTGGTGGCGGTTTATTTTAGCTTGTTTTAGCTGAAATTTAAGGCCTATAAGCGGCTATCCCTTGACAAATTACTTAGGCTGCGCTATAGTAATCAGTTACTGCAAAACTGCGCAGTAGCACCAGGAGCAGCCGAAAATCGGCTGACCAGATGGAAAACCCTTACGGAAAACAAACAAGGAGAGTGCCCTAATGGCCTCGTACCCAACTGGTTTCATCTAGTTTAACAACCCATCGTCGTTCTTCCCGTCGATCATACTAGTCGAACAGTCAAACAACCAACGCCGGAACGCGATGAAAAAATTTCCCAACGGGTTTACGTAGCGTATGCGCTACATAGGGGGACATCGACAACTTGTCCCCCACGCGCCTAAGTTCATCTGAGTCTCATGTAAGAAGGTGACTTTAGGGGTGTTCATTACCAATGGTTGCTCCGCAACCGCCCCGATGACCGTCGGGGTGAGAGCGAAGCTCTCAGTTGTCTCTACTACCCTGGGAGGGGAGAACCCTGAAGTAGGCTTTCAGCCACTTCAGGGCAAGGGGATATGCTAAGGCCAGAGCCGGTTTACACTGGCTCTAACCGGAGGTATATTCCTGGCACGCTGGCCTTCGGGCTTAAGGCGAGCCATTCTCCTACAGGGTTGTAGTGACAATTAATTCAAGTACCAAAATAAAAAATGGAGGGTGTATGGAAACAACAAAAATTGTCGTTACGCGACGCAGTGCTGATTACCACGCGTGCATCAAAGGTCACCCGGAAATTTGGGGTTGTGGGGCATCAATTGCCGAGGCAGTTGGCAATTTGGTTCAAACGCACAGAACCGAGTTCAATCTCGAATTTGAGGCTGACATGCCCGATCCCGTGTGAATTTTCTGTTGACTGTTAGTTGGAACGCCGTATGGTTTCGCCCAGCGGCTTTTCTTTTTTACTCATTCTGCTAGGCTCTAACTATGCAAGAAGCTGAGCTTGTTCGTAACCTTCGCGCGCTGAAGACCAGAGTCGAGGATGCGCGGAACTGGCTTTGACCCAGAAAGGGTAAGGGCCAGGTTGGCCGCGCTCGAGGCTGAGATGTCAGCCCCTGAGTTCTGGGCTGATCAGAACCGAGCTAGAGCCGTAACCGCTGAGCACGACGGCGCTAAAACTGAGCTTGAAGCCTGGGAGAAGTTGCAGCGGGAAGTTGGTGATGCTCTAGAGCTTGCGAGTGCTGACCAAGCTGACCAATCGGTTTCTCTCCGTGATGATTTAGAAAAAGTGTACGGCGCTCTACTCAAGCGAGTAGAGGCTTTTGAGTTTAAAAAGTTGCTCGGGCAAAAGTACGACGAGGCCAATGTGCTACTCGCTGTACACGCTGGCGCTGGCGGCACTGACGCGCAAGACTGGGCTGAGATGCTCCGGCGCATGTACCTCCGGTACGCTGACCAAATGGACTGGCACGCTGAAGTGGTGGACGAGTCGCGAGGTGGTGAGGCGGGCATCAAGAGCTCTCTCCTCAAAATTACTGGTCGTTATGCTTATGGATATTTAAAATGCGAAGCCGGTGTGCACCGCCTGGTGCGCATTTCCCCGTTCGACGCTGAGAAAATGCGCCACACCTCATTCGCGCTCGTGGAGGTGCTGCCTGAGCTGCCAGAGGTGGGCGAGGTGGAGCTGGACCTTAAAGATTTGCGTATTGATACGTTCATGTCCTCAGGGCACGGCGGGCAAAGCGTAAACACCACGTACTCAGCGGTACGCATTGTCCACATTCCAACTGGCATCACGGTCACCTGCCAGAATGAACGTTCACAAATGCAGAACAAAGAAACCGCCATGAAGTACCTGCGGGCCAAGCTGTGGCAGCTCGAGTGGGGTAAGCAGCAAGCTGAAAAGCAAAAACTCAGGGGAGAGTTCAAGAGTGCGGAGTGGGGGAACCAGGCTCGGTCGTACGTTTTGCACCCTTACAAGTTGGTGAAAGACCACCGCACCGAGTTTGAAACCACCAACCCTGATGTTGTACTCAACGGTGAGCTTACGCCGTTTATAGAAGCCAGGCTTAAGCAGCTGGCGACCGCCTAAGCTAAACCTATGGGTGAAGTTGTTATTCCACGAGTACCTTCTCTTCACCCAGCACAAACGTTCCGCTGGGTTACCTTAGGGTTGGTAGCCGGTTTTGCCGCTAGTGTGGTTGTACGTTTGCCTTGGCAGATGTGTGTGCTGGCAGTGGCCTTGGTAGTTACATTTATTTTGCTGCAGCGACAGCTGAGAGCGGTGGGGTTGCTGACGCTTGGATGTTTGTTGGCGTTGCTCAGGACAAGTTTTCTGACCTCCCCACCCCCACCGTCGTTTTTCGTTGGACCGCAGCAGTTTGAAGCTAAAATTGTAGAGGAGCCTAAAGTTTCTGAGCGTTCACGGCGCTACGTAGTGCAGCCTGAAGCGTCAGCCGTGGGGCAGGTGGTGCTCGTTACTTTGCCGTACCCAGGCTATCGCTATGGCGACCGCCTCAGAGTGAGTTGTAAAAACGTGGAGGTGGTTGACTTTGCTGGCTACACTAATCAAGGCGTGTGGCGGCAGTGTACGTTTCCAGATTTGGAGCTAGTAGCTAGGTCAGGGTGGAGTTTGCGGGGTTCGCTACTCGAGCTTAAGTACGGAGTTGGTGCTTACATGCAGAACTTGCTCAATGAACCGTACGCGGCGCTGGCTGCGGGCATGCTCTGGGGCGACTACAGTAAACTACCTCAGTCTACCATCGACGCCTTTCGCCGGACTGGCACCTCACACCTCCTGGCCGTGTCTGGGTACAACGTCATGGTGCTGTCGGAAATTCTGTTCACCGTGCTTATTGCGGTAGGCCTTTGGCGCAAGCAGGCGAGCTGGGTAGTGGTTGGTGTGCTGATTTTGTTTACCTTGTTCACTGGCGCTGAGGCGTCAGTAGTTAGGGCAGCTATTATGGCGTCGCTTCTCATTGCCGCGCGTCTCTTGGCCCGCAAACCTGACCGAGTGAATGTGCTTCTTGGCACCGCCGCCGCCATGTTGCTCTTTGGCCCGCGGCTGGTGCTTGACCTAGGCTTTCAGCTCAGCTTTGGCGCCATGGCCGGGTTGATGTTTGTGGCGCCGGTGTTTGAGCAGCAGTTCAGTTTACTGCCAGAAGTTTGGGGCCTCAGGCAGTCGGTAGCCCAGACCATGGCCGCGACAGTTGTAACACTGCCTATTATTCTCGTGCGGCTAGACCAACTCAGCCTGGTGAGTCCGTTTGCTAACGTGCTGCTCGGGCCGGTGGTTGTTCTGGTGTTTGCCCTTGGCTTACCCCTTTTGGTGCTCGGGATGGTGCAGTGGCTGGCAGCGCCGTTAGCTTGGGCGCTCACTGCCGTGCTCTACTACGTTATTACAGTGGTAGAGTCGCTCGCCAGTTTGCCCTGGGCCTGGACGCAGGGTAGTGCTGTGGCTTGGATAGCGGTAGTAATGCTGTATGCTGTAGGCGCCTGGTGGCTCTGGCCGCGACCTGAGGGTGCCAAGAAGTAGACGCCTTGTCAGCACCTTGCTTTGTGTTATTATGAGGTGGCTAATAATTTAATTTTTTCATTAGACCGTATGGCTAAATCTGCTCAGAGCGAAGTGATTCATGATTTTGCCAGCTTTCCAGTTTTCAAAACCAAGGTAGAGGGTAGCCCTCGCTTTAACCTCAACGACCCGGCCGAACGTAAGAAGTACTTTGAACTCAAAATGGGTGCTGAGCTCAAGGCCATGAAGCAGTACCTCGACGATGGTAAAACGTTCGTGGCCCTGCTCTTAGGGAAAAAGAACTCGGGCAAGGGTACCTACTCCAAGTTGTTCATGGAAGCAGTGGGGAGCGACAGGATTGGTCACATTTCTATTGGTGACATTGTCCGCGATGCTCATGCTATGGCGCAAACTGAGGCCGGCCAAGCTGAACTAGTTGAATTTTTGCGTAAAAACTACCGCGGGTTTCACTCACCAGAGGAAACCATTGACCTTATCTTGGGCAGGAACCAGTCCTCGCTCATTTCCTCAGAGCTCATTGTTGGCCTTATTAAGTACGAAATTTCCAAGCGGCCTCGGCAGGCCCTGTTCATCGATGGTTTCCCCCGTGCCCTGGACCAAATGAGCTACGCCATGTACCTCAAAGAGATAATTGGCTATCGTGCCGACCCCGACCTGTTGGTATTCATTAGCCTCCCGAGTTCGGTTATCAACGAGCGCATTAAATACCGCGTCATCTGTCCCATCTGTAAAACACCTCGGAATCTGAAGCTCATGGCCACGCGCCAGGCTGGGTATGATGAGGCTACCAAGCAGTTCTATCTTATGTGTGATAACCCCAGCTGTAATGGCGCGCGTATGGTACCAAAAGAGGGTGATGAGTTGGGTATAGAGCCTATTCGGGAGCGGTTAGAGCTCGATGATAAGATCATGCGCCACCTTCTGAAGCTCCACGGTATTCCTAAGGTGTACCTCAGGAACGCTATTCCGGTGGACGAGGCAGCTGATAAGGTTGATGACTACGAAATCACCCCCGGCTACAGCTATGAACAAGCATCTGATGGCTCAGTAAAGATTAACGAGTCACGCTGGGTGATTAAAGATGACGAGGGGCGGGACAGCTATAGCTTGCTACCCCCGCCGATTGTGGTAGCACTGGTGAAGCAGATGACCAAGGCACTTGGTCTAAGGTAGTTTTATATGGCGACAGATGAGAAGAAGCGCGTAGGGGCAGGCTTTGGTGTTATCCTAGAACGCGACGGCAAAATTCTTTTAGGTCTGCGGCACCCCGACCCCGACAAGGCTGATTCAGCTTTCCGTAGCGCCGGCGAGTGGTGGTTGCCCGGCGGGAAGTTGGAATGGGGAGAAAGTTTTGAGGCCGGTGCGGCCCGCGAGGTCAAAGAAGAAACTAGCATTACCATCGAAAACCCTAAGGTT
This sequence comes from uncultured Gammaproteobacteria bacterium, assembly GCA_964453605.1. Lineage (GTDB taxonomy): Bacteria > Patescibacteriota > Patescibacteriia > Veblenbacterales > UBA10138 > CAYVOI01. The sequence goes on from CAYVOI010000001.1 coordinate 258,120, forward strand.
ATCTCGGTTCACAATTGTAAGAACGAGCACGCCCACTTTATGACCGTTGGGCTCGTGACTCATACGTGGCAGGGAGAAGCCCGGGTAATGGAACCAGATGAAATAGTGCAGTGGGAATGGTTTGGCCTCAACAGCTTGCCTCAGCCCAGGTATTTTCCTAGTTTTGAGGTCATAGAAAATTACGTACAAGGTAAATTCTATATATCGAGGCCATAAGTAGCCCTCGTTAACCCACAGCACCTATCAGCTACAAGCGTGCCGAGAAGACATGGTGTTCTAGTGTGAAACGTGCTACACTATAGCTACCTTAGCAGTTAACGTTTATGTACTATGGGTAAAGAGTATAGCCGAGAAATGTATGAGCAGGCCGAGGGCAAAGTTCATAGCCTGGAAGAGAGGGGCCAGCAGCTAGCTGCGGAAATTCAGCGGGATATAGAGGAACATGGCGTACGAGGCTACTTGAAGCATGCCATGAACTTAAACATTCTGCGAACTAATCTTGAAGTTGGGCAAATCTACCAAGCGGAGGCCAAACGTGCTCAAGTTCTTGAAGCGGGGGAGGCTGAAGCGGTAGAGCTTAATAATGAGCACGCCCGGCTCCAGCAGAAGGTAGCTGAGGCTCTAGGCCAGTTGGCACAGTTTGAAAAAGATAAGCTGGGCATGCACGTCGAAGAGACATGATGGTTTAAACTATGGTGTGGTTCAACGTGCCCCTGCGGGGGCACGTTTTGGTTTACCGTTTGACAGCCCGAGTAGTTGTGCTACTATACCCCAATACCTTATAGGTTTATGGCTAACTTCAGCCACAAGTCGGTCCGCACTACCCAGGTTGTTTGCTTTAGCCTGGTGCTTTGCCTGTGCCTGGAGCGGCTTGGAACTATGAGGTAGATTTCGAAAGCAAAACCCTCACGCAAATTCCTGAGCCGCCCCTTACCGGAGCGGCTCACGTGTTGTAACAGCGCTTTTTAACAACTAAATCATCAACTCAATCAGGCTACTGTTAGAGAAAGGAGGAGCACGAAGGGCACTACATGCCCAAACGAGCCAACCCAGCTATTCACTACATCACCACCAACGCTGAGTGGCAGAGCCACTCAAGAAAGGAGCAGTACATGCCACACCCGAACGGAGAGCTTGTGACCCAAGCGATGCCAGAGCGCACGTTAGCAGCTCCGCGCCAGCTATCAGCCCCCGGCTACACCAGTCCCCATGAAATTGGTCGCCACTGTGTTGTGAATATTGGCGGCACCGACCAAGTAGTGTGCTTCTACATGCACTGTGCTGTAACCGGAACGGTTGATAACCTGAAAAACTTTCTTTTGCAGCCCTGCCAGCGCCGTCGCGGCGACGAAGAAACGCGTGACAGCTGGGGAAACGTTCGACCTTGAAAGGAGCCACCATGAAAGCGGATAAGCACTGTGCCAGTTGTAACTTTCCTATCGACGACGCGGTTGAAACCTGTGCCTACTGCGGCCACCCGCAAGGCACCCGCCCACTCGACGTGGAGTGTCCTGACATTCCACACGAACCCAACCCGCCACCGCGGCCGCCCCACGAGAATGAGTTGCCCCGCTACGTTGGCTGCATCTGACCCGCTTCACCCCCCTACTGTTCAACCCGAACCTAAAAGGAGTAAACAATGACCACGTGCATAAGAAAGATATGCCGCACCTGCAAGCGTTCACCAACCAATCTTGAGACCAACTACTGCCAACACTGCGAGCGGTACACCGGTTTTGTACCCGATAGGCGCGCTGAAGAGCTCTACGAAGTTTGCACCCAGTGCGCCCACCCGCGTTTTTCACGAGGTAACGGCCAGTGTACAGCAGCCCACCCGCTCGCCACCGAGTTTAGGTGGATGAACGTCTTAGAGCACCGCTCACTCCGCCAGCAGCTCGCTGAACCCGAAGTCACCGAATAGCCCAATCACCCACCACCAACCCGCGGGGTCTAGCTCCGCAGAAAGGAACTAGTACATGGAAAGCACCACCGCCCGGACGGCTGAGCTGTACCAGCTCTGGAAAGCATCATGCAATGCACTTCGGCAGTTGCGGGCCGACAAGCAGGTGCTCGCCAAGAAGCAGTGCGTGCTCAGCCAAGAGCTCATTGCCCTTCGCTCGCGTAGCAAAGCAGAGCAGGAACTGCTCAGGGTTCGCACAGCCGAGCTCAGGCAGAGCATCGATAACCATACGGCCAGCTACCAGCAGCACATTCGTACCCACCGCCGGCTCTGCCGAACCATCGAAGCCACGCTCGGCTCGGGCACCATTGGCACCTGGGTTAGCACCCTACTCGTTCTCACCGCCCCGCAGCCTGAACCAGAGCCGTCGCCGGCTGAACAGCAAATGAAGCCAATTGTACTTTCGAAAAGTCCGGATTCTAACTACGGCCGCAGCGGCGGACTGTACTGGGACGGCTACGCTTAACACCAACCCATTATCACTCATTTTTTTAAAAAGGTTTCCACAACGTGGAAGCCTTTTATTTTCTTGGTTCTTTTAAACTCCACGGTTCATCAAACATTCATGCTTGTACTGAAGTGTTCGTTGGCTCAAGGTGAGGGCAAACAAAAAACGAATCTTTATTCAAAGAAAGGAGGAAAAACCAGCGAAAAAAGGGACAAAGTTTTGTCCCTTTTTATTTTTTCGCTAAGTTCCAGCTTGTGTATAAAAAAATGGCTAACGTTAGCCACCAGATTCATTTTTCGCGATTGACAAAACACTTCACTTGCGCTACACTGGTAGTAGCTCTTCCACATGCTTGATACCAATTGAGCTCTATACATATATGCCATGGGGTTCGCATAGCTAACGCCTCCGGGCGACAGCTGAGAACGCCACGCGGCAGTGTGGTAGGGGAGTAACGGGACGTTTGATGGGAGTGAGGAACACGCTCTCATCCGCACCCAGCTTCCCTAAGCCCAGCCCAACTGGAGTCTAGGAACTCCAATTCGTATCAAGCCCTGGTAGGGCTTTTAATTTTGCCCAAATATTGCTACAGTGCCAGAGCTCAATACCCGTATTGAGCACTCTGGTCGGGGTGTGGTGTACCCCGAAGAATCCGCCAGTCGGCGGATTTACGGGGCAGGCATGCACCCGAGGGGGCGAGAGCGAGCTGGCGTAGCTCTCGCGGGCAGTTACATTGAAAAAGTATCCATGGTCGGGGTGTGGTGTACCGGTAACATGCACCCTTGGGGTGGGTGTGACAGCGGGTTCGACTCCCGCCACCCCGACCATGGATATTTGGAAGACAGCGGGCATTGCCCAGGAGGGTGTGACGGTGGGTTCGACTCCCACTACCCCGACTAAGCACATTCGTTTAGGAGACAGAGGGGCGTAAAGCCCTCGCGTAAAGCGACGTGGTCGCCACGCGACTTTACGTCGGGGGCCACGCCCTCTAGGAGGTTCGATTTACCCCGTAGGGATACGAAGTATCTCCTGCGGGGCTCCCTCCACCCCGACCAGAGATCATAGATATGATGAAACCCGACTCGCATCGCAAGCCGGGTTTCGTTGTTTGAAGTTAGTGCTTTTTAGCTCGGTACCAGAGCCAGGCCTTGGGAGTGACAGATGCTGAAGGCGGGGTGTTTCTCGCCAATTTCACGTAAGACCTCTTCGGTCTGTTTTCGCCAACGCGAGTCGCAGGGTTTAGCGTTGGTAACTTTAAAGCATTCAAGCGCTTCGGTCTTAGTTTTGAAAAGTGCGATGATGGCAAATGTACCATCTCCCCAGTAGCGAGTGTTTACCTTTTCAATGTTGCGTTCGATGCCAGCAAGTGGGCTGGTCATCGCGTATTTTTCTGGGAAGAATACAATAAGCTGTTTGCAAATCGCTACCATTGTGCCACCCTGCAGCTGGTACCCCACAGGAGGAGAATTGCTGTCTCCGTGAACGGCGATTTTCTTGACCGAAGGGTACCCATTCTTGCCCTGAGCTTTGGCATGGTAAACAGAAGTTTTTGTTACCGCAAAGAATTCTTTCAACATTTTGACCTCCTTTTCAGGCCTAATTTAAGGGACTATGTGGCGGTTATATTTGCCACGACCTTAGCATAGTAGCTTGTGTTTGTCAACCAAAAAACGCCAGGTTGGTGGCGCTCGTCTCGTATGGGTTAGAAGGATAGTAGAGCTATGCTATAGCCTTGGCCAGTGTTTTGATGCAGCGGGTGCACATCCACAGGCGCTTGCCGCCAACCGTTTTGTACTGGAGGTTCAAGTGCTGGCGCTTGATGGTGGAGATGTTGGAGTGGCTGCGGGAGTTGGCCTTGTTGTAGCCTCGGCCACAGCGTTCACAAATTCGTGCCATAGGTATGGTAGTATTACTTACGTCCCACGTAGTCTAGCACCTTTGCTAACTTAGTCAAGTATGCCCGGTATGACAACTTTAGCTACGCTCACCATTCTGGCCCGATTTACCGACAAAGCATTAGTTTTCTATGTCAAGGTTATTGTTTAGTGCTAACCCAAACCACTTGGCTCGCGTAAGCGTGCCAGGCTAAAGTTGCTCTACCGGGTATGGACTTCACCCTCCCCCTACTGTTTTTCTTCTTCATCATTATTCCGTCCTCCATTTTGCACGAGTACGCGCACGGTTGGGTGGCGGATAAGCTTGGCGACCCTACCCCGAGGCTCAGTGGCCGGCTGACGCTGAACCCGTTGCCGCACATAGACCCTATGGGTACCCTGCTTTTGCCCTTAGGTCTGTTCCTCTTGACTCGCGGCAGCTTTCTCTTCGCCTACGCTAAGCCCGTGCCGTTTAACCCGCTGGCTCTCCGATGGCAGCGATGGGGGAGCGCGGCGGTGGCCATGGCCGGCCCGCTTACTAATTTGGCCGTGGCGTTTATTTGCGGCACGTTGCTCCAGGTGGCCCCCTTAAGTAACTGGAGCGTGCTTCTAGTCATAATAACCTACGCCAACATTATGCTGGCGGTGTTTAACCTAGTGCCTATTCCGCCGCTCGACGGCTCTAAGATTCTCTACACCCTGCTGCCGGACCGCTACTACGCGGCCAAGGTGTGGCTGGAGCGGTACGGGTACTTTATACTTATCTTTTTTATCTTCTTCCTTTTTTCCGCTGTGCTTTCGCCTGTTATCCACTGGTTGTTCCAGTTGGCCGCTGGCCGCGTAGGTGAGCTGATACTGTTCCAAGGCCTGGGGGCTTGACGACAGTAGAGCCTCCTGGTATGCTACGGGCGGAGGAATTGAGCTTGCATTAGCAGTTTATTTTTTTTACCGCTCGAAATAGTTAAGGTATGCCGACTATCAACCAGCTCGTTCGCCGCTCTAGGCAGAGCTTAAAGCGAAAATCCAAGACGCCAGCGCTGGAGCCTGTCTTCAATACGCTTAAGCGCAAGCGCACCATGCTACAAAAAGGTAGCCCGTTTAAGCGTGGTGTGTGTGTAAAGGTAACCACAACTACCCCAAAGAAACCGAACTCGGCGCTTCGCAAGATTGCCCGTGTCCGCCTCTCCAATGGTATGGAAGTTACGGCCTACATTCCTGGCATTGGCCACAACTTGCAAGAGCACTCTATTGTTATGATCCGCGGTGGCAGGGTAAAGGACTTGCCAGGTGTTCGCTACCATATTGTACGTGGTGTGTATGACACCTCGGGTGTGGAAGGTCGCAAGCAGGGTCGCTCGGTGTACGGTGTTAAGAAACCTTCCTAAACTCTATGCGTGGTAAGAAACAAGCACCTAAGCGCGCCATTTTGCCTGACCCACGGTACCAGAGTGTGGTCGTGGCGAAGTTTGTGAACAATATTATGGAGCGCGGTAAGAAAACCGTGGCCCGTAAGATTGTGTACAGTGCGTTCGATATTTTGGCACAAAAGACCAAGCAAGACCCCAGGGACATTTTTGATTTAGCCATGAAGAACGTGGCCCCGCAGGTAGAGGTGCGGAGCCGCCGTGTTGGCGGTGGTAACTACCAGGTGCCGGTGGAAGTTAGGGGCGACCGCAAGCAGATGCTCGCTATGCGCTGGATAATCGACGCAGCCAGCGCCAAGAAGGGCAGGCCCATGCACCAGAAGTTGGCTGAAGAGCTCATGGCCGCCTCGCAGAACGAGGGCGAAGCCATAAAGAAGAAACTCGACGTGCACCGCATGGCCGAGGCCAACCGCGCCTTCGCGCACTTTGCCTAAACTTTTATGCCAGACGCGCCGGCTGAGACGAAGGTTTGTCCGAAGTGTGGGGGAGTGATGGAACAAGGTAAGATTAAACCAGTGAGTCAAGTTCCAGGTTTACTCGTTGGTTCAGCGACCGTTGGCAGTCAAAGGTGGTTTAATGGTTCAGAACCAGCAGATGTAAAGCATGGTCAAAGGATCCAAGCTTTTGCCTGTACCAAGTGCGGGTATTTGGAATCTTACTTAGAAAAGTAATAGGTTTTATCAGTCAGACATTCGTACTGAATTTTTTATGCCTCGTGAATACTCTCTCGAGAACACCCGTAACATAGGCGTTATCGCTCACATCGACGCTGGCAAAACCACCGTCAGCGAGCGCATTTTGTTCTACACCGGTAAAAAGCACAAGATTGGTGAGGTGCACGAAGGTGACACCACCATGGACTGGATGGAGCAAGAGCGCGAGCGCGGCATCACCATCACCGCGGCGGCTACGACCTGCTTTTGGAAGAACACGCGCATAAACCTTATCGACACGCCAGGGCACATTGACTTCACGGTCGAGGTAAAGCGCAGTTTGCGTGTGCTCGATGGTGGTGTGGTGGTGTTCGACGGTGTAGCTGGCGTGGAGCCACAGTCAGAAACCAACTGGCGCTACGCTGATGACTACAAGGTGCCGCGCATTTGTTTTATAAACAAAATGGACCGCATGGGTGCGGACTTTTACGCTGATGTGGCTAGCATTCACGAGCGTCTGACCAAGCGTGCTTACCCGGTGCAGCTCCCTATTGGTGCCGCTGAGACATTTGCTGGCATTATCGACCTGCTGACGCGCAAAGCTGTTATCTACAAAGACGACCTGGGCAAGGAGTGGGACGAAACCGACGTGCCAGAAGACATGAAGGCTAAAGTTGAAGAGTGGCGCCACAAGCTGGTGGAGGCGATTGCCGAGCACGACGACAAGTTGTTGCACCTCTACCTCGAAGGTAAGGCCGAGGAAATTCCTGTAGCCGATCTTAAGCGCGTGCTGCGTCAGGCCTGCATAGCCAACAGCATCGTGCCTATTTTCTGCGGGAGTGCTTTGAAGAACAAGGGTGTGCAGTTCTTACTCGACGGTGTGGCTGACTATCTGCCCTCTCCTTTGGACATTCCGGCAGTTAAAGCTACTAATCCTAAAACCGGTGAGCCTATAGAGCGCCACGCCTCAGACACTGAACCCTTTACCGCCTTGGCGTTTAAAATTGCCACTGACCCGTTTGTGGGGAAGCTCGCCTTCTTCCGCGTATACTCTGGTGTGCTTAAAGCTGGTTCTTATGTTTTGAATTCATCAACTGGCGAGAAAGAGCGCATTTCAAGAATCGTTCGACTCCACGCCAACTCGCGTGAGGACGTAGCGGAGGTTTACGCTGGTGAAATCGCTGCCGCGGTCGGGCTTAAGGCCACCACCACCGGCAATACGCTCTGTGATCCTGAAAGCCCAGTGCTGCTCGAGTCCATTGTCTTCCCCGAGCCAGTTATTTCGCTCGCTATTGAACCCAAGACCAAGGTGGATCAGGAGAAAATGGGTGTGGCGCTGCAGAAGCTCGCTGAAGAGGACCCCACCTTCCGCGTGCGCTCGAACGAGGAAACTGGACAGCTCATTATTTGGGGTATGGGCGAGCTGCACCTCGACATTATTGTCGACCGCATGAAACGCGAGTTCAAGGTAGAGGCTAACGTGGGTAAGCCGCAGGTGGCGTACAAAGAAACCATCACCCGTACTGCTCAGGCCGAAGGTAAGTACATTCGGCAAACTGGTGGTCATGGTCAGTACGGCCACTGCTGGATTCGCGTGGAGCCACAGACGGAAAAGGGTAAGGGCTTTGAGTTCTTGGACGAAATTAAGGGGGGCACTGTTCCGCGCGAGTTCATCAAGCCGATTCAAAAAGGCGTGGAAGAGGCCATGGACAACGGTGTGCTGGCTGGCTACCCCATAGTCGACGTTAAGGTGGCCGTGTACGACGGTAGCTACCACGATGTCGACTCTTCGGAGGCCGCCTTCAAGATCGCCGGCTCCATGGCATTCCAAGCTGCCTTTAAGCTAGCGGGGCCAGCCATACTTGAGCCGATTATGAAAGTGGAAGTGATAACGCCTGAGGCCAACATGGGTGATGTGATTGGCGACCTTAACTCCAAGCGCGGGCAGATACGGGAAATGCGCGATCGCACGGGCCTCAAGGTGGTAGATGCTGAAGTGCCTTTGAGCGAGATGTTCGGCTACGCCACCAATCTCCGCTCCATGACGCAAGGCCGCGGCAGCTACACCATGGAGTTTGACCACTACGCCGAGGTACCGCGGCACGTGGCTGAGGCTATCATTGGTCAGGGTAAAAAGTAGAGCCATGGCAGTACTGGTGGACCTAGATCAGCTGGCACGTATTTTTGGGCGACAAGGTGAGCGCGTGGTGCTGGTACTGCCGAGTGGTGACAGCGTAGTGCTGGTGCCCTTGTCAGAGTACGAACAGCTGGTCGGTGGTACACGTGCCCAAGCCAAACCAGTTACCCTCGAAGCACAGCCTCGCCGCAGCCCAGGCCGTCGGCCAGCCCCTAAACCCATTGAGCCAATGCCAGCCCAGACTAAGTCAGAATCTCCAGAGTCTATAGATCCGCTGCAGGGGGGTCTCTCCGATGACGACCAGTACTTCCCCGAGCCTCTGGAATAGGCTCCGGCCCAGCGGGACTTGTCAAAGTTTTACCCCCGTGCTAGAGTGAACAAGCATTCTTGGCCTAAAAGGGCCACTTTACCAAAACTTTAACCCTAATTATTTACGTTTCGTTGAGGCGTTTAACCTCTCGAAACCTAAGCTTTAAGCCAACCCCTATGGCAGATAAGTTCGATCGCAGCAAGCCGCACGTCAACGTTGGTACTATTGGCCACGTCGACCACGGCAAGACCACCCTCACCGCAGCTTTGCTGCAGGTGCTCAAAGTTACTGGCCACAAGTCGCAAGACAAGAGCGTGGACCAGATTGACAACGCGCCTGAGGAAAAGGCACGTGGTATTACCATCAACACTGCTCACGTGGAGTACGAGAGCGACAAGCGCCACTACGCGCACGTCGACTGTCCTGGCCACGCTGACTACGTGAAGAACATGATAACCGGTGCCGCGCAGATGGACGGTGCTATTTTGGTGGTGTCGGCCGCTGACGGCCCCATGCCCCAGACTCGCGAGCACATCCTGCTCGCGAGGCAGGTAGGCGTGCCGTACATTGTGGTGTTCTTGAACAAGGTAGACATGGTCGACGAAAAAGACCTAGTGGACCTGGTAGAAGAGGAAGTCAGGGACCTTTTGAAGAAGTACGAGTTCCCTGGCGACAAGACCCCCATTATCCGCGGGTCCGCTCTTAAGGCGCTCGAGGCAGCTGCTGCTGGTAAGAAGGACGACCCGGCACTCCAGCCTGTACTCGACCTGGTGAAGGCACTGGATGAGTACATCCCTGAGCCAGTGCGCGACACTGACAAGCCGTTCCTGATGCCGATTGAGGACATTTTCTCTATCGAAGGCCGTGGTACCGTGGTGACTGGTCGTATTGAGCGTGGGTTAGTGAAACTGAACGACGAAGTAGAAATTGTGGGTCTCCGCGCTACGCAGAAGACCGTTATCACCGGTATTGAAATGTTCAACAAGCAGCTCGACGAGGGCCGCGCCGGTGACAACGCTGGGCTCTTGCTCCGTGGTACCAAGAAAGAAGACGTGGAGCGCGGGCAGGTGCTCGCCAAGCCAGGGAGTGTGACCCCGCACACCGAGTTCGAGGCTGAGGTCTACATCCTCACCAAGGAGGAAGGTGGCCGCCACACGCCGTTCCTTAAAGGTTACAAGCCCCAGTTCTACATCCGCACCACCGACGTGACTGGTGAAGTTGGCCTGCCGGCTGGTGCCGAAATGGTTATGCCTGGTGACCGCGTGAACATTACCGTGAAGCTTATTACCCCCGTGGCTCTGGAAGAGAAGATGCGTTTCGCCATTCGCGAGGGTGGCCGCACGGTGGGCGCTGGGGTGGTAGCCAAGATCACCAAGTAACCCTTACTCGGTTTCCGTTCCCCGTTCTTTCCTAAAGTCTACAGTCCATGACGACGCGAGCAGACACAACCCACGCCAAGGTGGCCCACACGCAGGCCCCGGAAGAGGAAGAGTCACGCTCGCGTCTTCGTATCCGCATCCGCGCCTACGACCACAAGATTATCGACCAGTCCGTCCGGACCATTCTCGACACCGTCCTCCGGTCCGGCGCCAAGGTGATGGGACCTATACCGCTTCCGACGGAGAAAACCCGCTTCACCGTGAACAGCTCCTCGTTCATCGATAAGAACGCTCGCGAGCAGTACGAAATGCGGGTGCACAAGCGGCTCTTAGACATCGTAGACCCAACCCCCAAGACCATCGACGCTCTAACCAACCTCAGCTTACCAGCAGGGGTTGACCTAGAGATTAAGATGTAGTAGAGTTACAACGTTCTTGAAATCCTTCTAAAACTTCCCCTACGTGTAGCCTTAGCACTGCGACGGTGGCCCTAAAGACCACACCTACAGCTGCCAAAGCCCACACCTACGGAGTTCCTCTCACTTCTCACCACCTTACCCCGACATTCTTGTATGACAACCGTTTACCGGAGTTTTGGAGTTGTGGGTAGGTAAACGGTTTTTGTTTAGAGCTTATGCCCAGCATGACAACTTCGCTAGTGCTCGATTCAACCACCATGTATAACAACCTTATGTTTCGTATAAAGTCTTTATTCACTAACCATTCGCTTACTTCTCCTCGCACTGAGGTGGTTGAGCGAAGTTGCTCTGCTGGGTATGTCTAAGTTCATCCTCGCCACCAAAGTCAGCATGTCACGTACCTTCAAAGCCGATGGTACGTCTGTGGCTGTGACGACGCTTAAGGCTGAGCCTATGGTGGTGACCCAGGTGAAAACTGCAGACAAAGACGGCTACCAAGCCGTGCAGGTGGGGGCTGGCTCTCGGCGCAAGGTTTCAAAGAGCGTGGCTGGTCACGTGAAACCTACAGGCAAAACGTTCCGTCGCCTGAAAGAGTTCCGGATGATAGGAGAGTTCCAGGTTGGCCAGAGTGTCGACCTTACGCAATTTGCACCAGGGGATAAGGTGAACGTAGTTGGTGTTTCCAAAGGTAAGGGGTTCCAGGGTGTGGTGAGGCGTCACGGGTTCCACGGTCACCCGCCAACCCACGGTCACAAAGATCAGGAGCGCAGGTCAGGCTCTATTGGCGCTGGTGGTTTACAACACGTGCGCAAGGGTATGCGCATGGCCGGCCGCATGGGTGGTGATCGCATTACCGTGCACAACCTGGAGGTAGTAGCCGTAGCGCCCGAGAAGCACGAGCTCACCTTAAAAGGTGCCGTGCCAGGGGCCAGGCACGGTTTGCTTATGGTAACTAGCGTAAAGTAGTTTTATGGCAACGTCGTCTCTCCAAGTGGTAGATAGCAAAGGCCAGGCGGTCAAACAGGTGGAGCTGCCCTCCACGGTGCTTGAGCGCAAGGTCAAACCTTCCGTGGTACACCAGGTGGTGGTCGGGTATGCTGCCAACCGTCGCGCCGGTACGGCACACACCAAAGACCGCAGTGAAGTGTCGGGTGGTGGTAAGAAGCCGTGGAAGCAGAAGGGGACTGGGCGGGCTCGCCAGGGCTCTATTCGCGCACCTCAGTGGGTGGGCGGTGGAGTTGTGTTTGGCCCACGCAATACCCGTAACTACAGCCACCGGCTGACTGATGAGCTGAAACACTCAGCCCTCGCCATGGTTGTAGCTGACGCGCTTCGCTCTGGCAATGTTACGGTGGTAGATTCGTTCCCGACTGAACCAAAGACCAAAGTGTTCGCGGCTTTTCTTAAAGCGGTGCAGCCAGCTGGCACCAAGCGCTCCCTCGTACTTCTTACGGAAGGGGAACGCGAGATGAGGCGCGGCCTACAAAACTTACCCAACACTGGTGTGATGGCCGTTAAACAGCTTAACGCTTATGATGGCTTAAGCTTCCCGCGCTGGGTGGTATCGCAACTCGGGCTCACTGAACTTCTCAAAGCAATTCGCTAACTTGTATGGCATTACTCGGACGCAAAAAGTCAGTTGCAGGTACAGCTACCACCGCCTCAACCGGCAAGCCCATGCTGGGGGTTACCTTAGTGCCGCTCGTTTCGGAAAAGAGCAGCCGTTTGCAGGCGCAAGGACAGTACACCTTTGCCACCGCGCCAACTGCGACTAAGGTGATGGTTAAGAAAATGGTGGAGCGCGCTTACAACGTGCACGTAGTAGGAGTAAACAGTGTCAGGCTGCCTCGTAAGTTTGTACGCCGCGGCCGCAGCCAAGGCACAACTAAAATCCGCAAGCACTTTGTAGTTCGCTTAAAGACAGGTGAGTCTATCGCCGTTAAAGTTTAAGCCGTATGCCCAGCATGACAACTTCGCTAGCGCTCCTACCAACCACTATGTGCCAGAACCTTATGCTTCGTACACAGACCTTATTCACTAACCACCAACTTACTCCCACTCGCGCTTGGGTGGTTGAGCGAAGTTGCTCTGCCGGGTATGCCAGTTAAACTCTACCGACCAACAACCCCAGGCCGCCGGCACGCCGGCATTCTGACCGCCGAGCTTACCAACAAGCGGCCGGAGCGTTCTCTGGTACGCGGGGGCAGGTCTAAGGCCGGGCGCAATTTCCAGGGTAAAATAACCACCCGTCATCGTGGTGGTGGTGTGAAGCGCTTGCTCAGAATGCTCGACAGCCGCCGCGACAAGTACGGCGTGACTGCACGCGTCGTAGCCCTTGAGTACGACCCCGGCCGAACAGCCAACTTGGCGCTCCTCAGTTACCGCGATGGCGAAAAGCGCTACATTTTGGCGCCGGAAGGTTTGCGCGTGGGCCAGGAAGTGGTTTCGGCCAAAACAGCGGTGGAGGCTAAAGTCGGCAACCGCTTGCCCTTTAAGTTTATTCCCGCCGGGTTACAAGTGCACGACATTGAACTGACGCCTGGTCAGGGTGGCGCCATGGTGCGCTCGGCAGGAAGTTGGGCTACGTTTATGTCTATCGAAGGTGATCAGGCCAGGTTGAAGCTCCCCTCGGGTGAAGTACGCAGCGTGTCGGTGGATTGTCTCGCGACCATTGGGCAAGTGGGGAACATTGATCATGCCAACGTGCGCCTGGGCAAAGCTGGGCGCCGTCGCCACCTCGGCTTCCGTCCGTCAGTTCGTGGTAAAGCTATGAACCCGGTGGACCACCCACATGGTGGCGGTGAAGGGCACAACCCCATTGGTATGAAGCACCCCAAGACACCCTGGGGTAAACCCGCACTCGGCGTGCCGACACGCAAGCGAACCAAGGCTTCCAACCGTTTCATTATTTCTCGCCGCCCCAAGCGGACTAAGTAATTCCTATGTCACGTAGCTTAAAGAAAGGTCCGTTTGTAGACCCCAAGCTCCTCCAGAAAATGGCCAAGGTAAAGGTGGGTGATAAAACCGTCATCAAAACCTGGTCACGGGATTCCACCATCACTCCTGAAATGGTTGGGTTCACCTTTGGTGTGCATAATGGCAAAACCCACGTGGCCGTGCTCGTAGTGGAGAACATGGTCGGGCATAAGCTCGGGGAGTTTTCTCCAACTCGTAAGTTCCAGGGCCATGGCGGTAAGATGGCTAAAGAGCAGGCTCTGGCAGCTGCCGCCGCAGCCGATGCTGCCAAAGCAGCTGCTCAGGCGCCAGCGGCCGAGGCTAAGAAAGAACCAGCTAAGAAGTAAACTTTTATGGACGTTTCAGCTAAACTCATGTTCTTTAGGGCCTCGCCCCGCAAGGTGAAGTTGGTGATAGACACCGTGCGCCGTATGCCTTTGGGTAAGGCTCTACAGCAGCTCAGCGTGCTGCCGCAGGCGGCAGCTAAGCCCGTGGCCAAGTTGCTCGCTTCGGCCGCCGCCAATGCTACTAATAACTTAAAGCTCGATCGCAGCGCCTTGTGGGTGAAGCAGATTACCGTAGGCCAGGGTCCTCGGCTTAAGCGCTGGCGGCCACGGGCTATGGGTCGTGCTACACCTATACACCGCCCCACCTCGCACCTCAAGGTAGTCCTGAGCGACGAGAAGGCTAAGGTTATTCGGACGCGCTAATTTATACACCTATGGGTCACAAAGTTCATCCTAAAGTATTCCGTCTCGGTACCGTCTACACCTGGAAGTCCAAGTGGGTCGGCCGTCGTGACTACCGCGAGCTGTTAGAAGCCGATGTCCGCCTGAGGCGTTGGCTCAAGAAAAAGCTCCGTGGTTCTTCTGTTTCGCAAATCGAGGTGGAGCGCGGTGCTTCAACGCTGACCGTTACCATCTACACGGCTAAACCAGGGTTGGTTATCGGTCGTGGTGGCGCGCAGGTGGAAGAGCTGAAGAAAGAGCTTAAGGCCAAGTTCATGAAACCCGGACAGAACTTCCAACTCAATATTCAGGAAGTGGCTAACCCCATGATGTCGGCAGAAATTGTGGCTGAGAACATGGCCCTGGAGCTCGAGAAGCGCTTGCCATTTAGGCGCGTGATGAAACAGGCTATGGACCAGGTGATGAAGGCCGGGGCTTTAGGGGTCAAGGTTATGATCGGTGGGCGCCTGAACGGTTCAGAAATCGCCCGCAGCGAAAAACTCAGCATCGGTAAGGTGCCGCTCCACACCATTCGCGCCGAAGTGGACTACTCTCGCACCACTGCGCACATGACCTATGGGGTTTTGGGTGTGAAGGTCTGGATAAATCGCGGTGAGGTGTTTGCTCCCAGCCGTCCTATTACGGTCGCTCAGGTGCGCGCCGCTAGCCGTGATCGCTAAGGAACACTTTTATGTTGATACCGAAGAAAGTTAAATACCGTAAGACCCACCGGGGTGACCAGATCCGCGGGGTAGCACTTCGCAAAGCGACGTTAAGCTTTGGTAGCTTTGGCCTCAAAACCTTAGAAGCTGGTTGGATAACCTCCCGCCAGATCGAGGCCGCCAGGCGCGCCATTACTGGCCACCTCCAGCGCCGGGGTAAAGTGTGGATCCGCATTTTCCCCGACAAGTCGGTAACGGTGAAGGGTAATGAAATTCGCATGGGCGGTGGTAAGGGCGCTGTGGACCACTACGTGGCTCCCGTGAAGCCCGGTACTGTGCTGTTTGAAATGGACGGCGTAACCCACGAGCTGGCGCGCGAAGCCCTAAGGCTCGCTGCCCACAAGATGCCCGTGAAGACCACTCTCATTAGCCGCCAGTCAGCCTAAACCTTACCTATGTCGAACCAGAAGTCCGAGCAGAAGAAACAGCTCTTTGCCCTCGAGGCGCCCCAAGCCACAGAGCAGCTTATGGCTGCCCGCCTGGAGCTGCAGAGTCTCCGCGCTAAGGCCGCTGGGTCAGACCTTAAGAACGTCCGCGCTATCCGTAAGGTTCGCACCACCATTGCCCGTTTAGCTACACGCCTCAAGCAGCTTCAAGCTACCAAGTAACTCCTATGCCCAGCATGACAACTTTGCTAGAGCTCGCGGCCACGGCTAACACTACCACCCCTATGTACTCTACTGCTCATACAATTACCATTAACGACTCGCAGCCAAGCTCGCTCCATTGGGGCCGAGCAAAGTTGCCAGCTCAGGTATGACTACCAAACCCATTAAACGTCAGCTCGAAGGTGAAGTAGTGTCCGACCGCGCCAACAAAACACGCGTGGTGTTGGTTTCTCGTGTGCAGGTGCACCCCAAGTACGGCAAACGGTTCCGCACCTCAGAGCGCTACCAGGCACACGACGAACAGAACACCTACAAGGTGGGGGACAGGGTAGTGATTGAGGAAACCCGGCCGTACTCCAGGACCAAGCGGTTCCGCATTATTTCAAAGGTTAAGGCGTAATACTGTTTAGATCCCTATGGTCCAACTCCGTTCCATGCTCAAAGTGGCCGACAACACTGGCGCCCGCAAGGTGCAGTGCATTAAGGTGTTAGGCGGCTACCAGAAGCGCTACGCTAAGCTCAGCGATATTATTACCGTGGTGGTGAAAGACGCTCAACCCCACGGCATGGTGAAGAAGAGCGACGTGCTCCACGCTGTGCTCGTACGCACACACAAAGAGTACCGCCGCCCCGACGGCTCCTACATTCGCTTTGACGACAACGCTGTGGTTATTATCGACAAGAAGACCAAAGAACCCAAAGGTACTCGCATCTTCGGCCCGGTGGCCAGGGAGCTCAGGGCCAAGGGTTTTCAGAAGATTATTTCCCTAGCGCCTGAAGTGCTGTAACGCCCCGTTTATGAACCTCAAGGTAAAAAAGAACGACACCGTAGTAGTTATCTCTGGCCGTGATAAGGGCAAGCAGGGTAAGGTTACCCAGGTGTTCCCGCGTGAGGCCATGGTAGTGGCTGAAGGTATCAACCTCCGGGTGAAACACCTCAAGGCTCGCTCGGGCAGCCAGAGTGGCAACAAGGTGCAGTACGCTGCCCCAATCAGTGCCGCCAAGGTTATGGTGGTCTGCCCCCAGTGCTCTAAACCTACGCGCGTGAGGATGCTGAAAGCCGAAGACGGTCGGATAATCCGGAGCTGCCACCGCTGCCAGCAACCACTAACGAGCGCTGCCTAACTGTTGCCTTATGACTACGAAACAGGTTGATCTCAAAGCCGAATACCAGAGTAAGGTTGTGCCTCAGCTCAAGCAAGAGTTTGGCTACAAGAACACCATGGCCGTGCCGAAGCTCCTTAAGGTGAGCCTCAACGTTGGCTTTGGCCAAGTGGCGCGCGACCCAAAGCTCCAAGAAGTGGCGGTTAAGACTTTAGGTCGCATCACCGGCCAAAAGCCAGTGGTCACGCTGGCCCGTAAATCCATTTCCAATTTCAAAATCCGCCAGGGTATGCCGGTCGGGGCCATGGTAACACTCAGGGGCAAACGCATGTACGACTTTTTAACTAAGCTTACCCGTGTGGCGTTGCCTCGCGTGAGGGACTTCCGCGGCTTGCCGCCCAATTCAGTTGATGCCCGGGGTAACCTCTCCATTGGTTTCCGTGAGCACACGGTGTTCCCCGAAATCCGTGCTGACGAGTTGGAAGGTTTGCACGGCCTAGAAGTTTCCATTTCAACCACGGCCGGCAGCAAAAACCCTGGTAAGCGGCTGTTTGAACTCCTCGGTTTCCCTTTTAGCCAACCCAACGCCTAAGTTGTATGTCTACTACTGCTCAAGAGAACAAATCACGCGCCTCCCTCACGAACCCGAAGTACTCCACGCGCATCGTGCGTCGGTGTTGGCGCTGTGGCCGTAAGCACGGCTACATGCGGAAGTTCAACCTCTGCCGTATTTGTTTCCGGGAACTCGCGAACAACGGTGAAATTCCAGGCATTACCAAGGCCAGCTGGTAGCCCAACTTTCCACTCCTATGACAGACCCCATTAGCGACATGCTCACACGTATCAGGAACGCTATCCTCGTGAAAAAGCCCGAGGTGGTGGTGCCGTACTCCAGGCTCAAAGCTAACTTGGCACAGATTTTGGTGCACGAAGGGTACCTCGAGTCGGTGAGCGAGGTAGAGGCTCCGTTCCGCTCCCTGAAGCTCAAACTCTCCTACCAAGCTGGTCAGTCAGCCATCCGGAATTTGAAGCGCGTTTCCACCCCAGGCCGCAGAACGTACGCCAAGGCGCCTGAGCTGCCACGCGTGCTCTCTGGACTTGGTATTGCCATTATTTCTACCTCCCAAGGCCTCATGACGAACCGCGATGCCCGAGCCAAGAAGCTTGGTGGTGAGGTTATTTGCGAAATCTACTAGTATGCCCGGCATGACAACTTCGCTGGAGCTCGCGGCCGCAGTATTCAGTAACACTACTATGTACAATACTTCTGTCATTCGTATTACCATTAACACGCAGCCTGGCTCGCTCCCAAGCGGACGAGCGAAGTTGCTAGCCCAGGTATGTCACGCTTAGGTAAGCTCCCCATCACCATACCCTCCGGCGTTCAGGTAACGCCTAAAGAAACCGAGGTCGCCTTCAAAGGCCCTAAGGGTGAGTTTGTGCAAGCTCTGCCGCCACAGGTTAAGGTTGCCCTGGAAGGCACCACCTTGACCGTGCTCGCTCCAGCCTCAGATTCAAGCGAGGCCAGGGCGCTGTGGGGCCTGGCTCGGCAGCTCCTCCAGAATGCGGTTACCGGTGTGGCTCAAGGCTTTACCAAAAAGCTTGAGCTCTCGGGTATTGGGTTTAAGGCTGCAGTAGAGGGTAAAGACCTCGTGCTTAACCTTGGCTTTTCTCACCCGGTCCGCTTTGCGGTGCCCCAGGGCGTTGCTATCACCGTGGAAAAGAACAACCTCATCACCGTTACCGGCGCTTCTAAGCAGCAGGTGGGGCAGGTAGCCGCAGAAATTCGTTCACTCAAGAAGCCAGAGCCCTACAAGGGTAAGGGCATTAAGTACGCCGATGAGACCATTCGCCGCAAGGCTGGTAAGGTCGTTAAGGCCGCTGGCGCAAAGTAACCACCTATGCCCAGCATGACAACTTCGCTAGCGCTCCTACCAACCACTATGTGCCAGAACCTTATGCTTCGTACACAGACCTTATTCACTAACCACCAACTTACTCCCACTCGCGCTTGGGTGGTTGAGCGAAGTTGCTCTGCCGGGTATGCCTAAGTCTATTCTCAAACCACGTACCATTCGCCACCGCCGTCTGCGTTCGCACTTGGCGGGCACAGCAAAGCGGCCACGCCTAGCTGTTTGGCGGAGCCTCCGGCGCATTACTGCCCAGCTCATTAACGACGACACTCGCCGTACGCTCGCTGCGGCTTCAAGCCAAGAGCTCACGGGCGCGGCCAAGAAGGCTAAGCCGGTGGAGCAAGCTATGGCAGTAGGGAAGATGATCGCCGAGCGCGCTAAGGCCAAAGGTGTCACAACGGTGGTGTTTGACCGCGGTGGCCAGGCGTACCACGGCCGCGTAAAGGCGCTAGCTCAGGGTGCGCGTGAGGGCGGTTTACAGTTCTAACACATTATATTCGTATGCCACAGAACATGGGACAACAGCGAGGTAGGGGTCAGGGCGCGGGCGGCCGCGGTGGTTTTGGTGGTCGCGGTGGCCGTGGGCCACGCCGTGACCGGGTGGAGGATGAGTTTGACCAGCGCGTTGTAGAGCTAGCACGCGTCACCCGCGTGATGGCCGGTGGTAAGCGCATGCGCTTTAGGGCCTTGGTGGTTTTGGGCAACAAAAAGGGCCGTGTCGGCGTTGGTTTGGCTAAGGGAGCTGACGTGAGCCTCGCCGTCGAGAAGGCCGCTACTAAAGCCCGCAAGAGTCTGGTGCAAGTGCCCCTGAAAGAGGGTACGTTCCCGCACGAAATTACGGTTAAGTACAAGAGCGCTCGCGTGATGTTGAAACCAGCCAGGGTTGGTACGGGTATTATCGCCGGCGGCCCGGTACGTGTGGTGCTAGAAATGGCGGGTGTGCCGAACGTGGTCAGCAAGACGTTGGGTTCCCCCAATAAGATTAACAACATTCGGGCTGTGTTTAAGGCCTTCTCGCAGATGAAGCCTATTAAGGCCGCCTAACCCTATGCCCGGCATGACAACTTCGCTGGAGCTCGCTTCGGCCACGGCAGGTAAAGAAATTCTTATGCTCTATAAGTTAAACTTCAGTACTACCATTAATATGCAGCTCCGCTCGCTCCCTAGTGGCCGAGCGAAGTTGCTCTGCTAGGTATGTCACTTACCCTCCAAAACCTCAAACCCGCTCACGGGTCGCAACGCAACCGCAAGCGCTTGGGCCGAGGTAACGCCTCAGGCCATGGTGCCTACTCTACCCGCGGTATCAAGGGTCAGCGCGCTCGCCAAGGCGGGCGTAAGGGCTTAACCCAGCTGGGGGCCAAGCACTTTATTTCCCACCTGCCCAAAGTTCGCGGGTTCCAGAGCTTTAAGGCTAAACCCCAGGTGGTAAACATTGCCGACCTTACCAAGGTTACCCCCGATAGCACTGTGGACGCCCGCGTGTTGGTAAGTTTAGGCTTGATTCGCGACCACCGTGTGGCGGTAAAACTCATTGGCAGTGCTAAGTTGCCCAAGCTCACCATTACCGTACAGGCAGCTACCGAGGGTGTGCGCGCAGCCGTGGCGGCCGCTGGTGGCACGCTGGAGCTTAAACCCCTTGCCGCCACCACTAAGACTGCTACAGTTACTTCAGCGGAGTAGACTTTCGCCTTCAACCTGAATTATGTGGGCCAAGCTTGAGCAGATAGTAAAAACGCCTGACCTGAGGAACAACCTGTTCTTCGTGCTCGGGTGTTTAGTGGTGTTCCGCCTGGCGGCTCACCTGCCCATACCAGGCGTGAACCCCATAGCGCTTAGGAACTTTTTTGGTTCGAGCCAGCTCCTGGGGTTGTTGAACCTCTTCTCGGGCGGGGGCTTACAGAACTTCTCGGTGGTTATGTTGGGTGTGGGGCCCTACATTACCGCGTCCATCATCATGCAGCTCCTCACTATGATCGTGCCGCGCCTAGAGGAGATTTCCAAAGACGGTGAAGCTGGCCAGCAGCGCATCAACCAGTACACGCGCTGGCTCACCGTGCCCCTAGCTGCTCTCCAAGCCTATAGCTTCATCGTGCTCCTTAAGAACCAGGGCGGTGGGCAGATTATCGGGAGCCTGACCCCGTGGCAACTTGGCACCAGCATTGTTACCATCACTGCCGGTACCATATTCCTCATGTGGCTGGGGGAGCTTATTTCCGAACGCAAAGTGGGGAACGGCGTTTCGCTCATTATTTTTGCCGGCATTGTGGCTACCATCCCCACGCACCTGGAGCAGGCTCTGGCGACCTACGACTCGTCCCAGCTCCCGAGCCTTATCGTGTTTATGGCGGTGGCGCTCATTACTGTTATTAGCGTAGTCGTAGTCACTGAAGCCCAGCGCAACATTCCCGTAACCTACGCTCGCATGGTCAAGGGCCCCCGTACCTACGGCGGCGCCACCACCTTCTTGCCGCTCAGGTTGCTTCAGGCCGGTGTTATCCCCATCATCTTCGCCATCTCTGTCATACTGTTCCCGCCTATGGTGGCAAACTTTTTGGTAAAGTCGCAGGCGGCCTGGCTCGCCAGCGCTGCCCAGTACACCATTACCTTGTTCCAAAATCAGACGTTCTACGCCATTGCCTACTTTGTGCTCGTCTTTGGCTTTACCTACTTCTACACAGCGGTCATTTTCAAACCTGATCAAATTGCCGAGAATTTGCAGAAGCAAGGCGGCTTTATCCCAGGGATACGGCCGGGGGGGAGTACCACTGAGTACCTGGGACAGGTTATGAACCGTATTATTTTCCCTGGTGCCTTGTTCCTCGGGCTCATTGCCGTGCTCCCCTTGGTTATGCGTGGCGCTACCGGCAGCCAGCTCCTCGTTATTGGTGGCACCTCGCTCCTTATCGTGGTGTCGGTAGTCATTGAAACCGTGCGGCAGATAAACGCGCAACTTGTAATGCGCGACTACGACGAGCTGTAGGTTGTTGCCATTTTCGACCACGAAATCCTTGGCTAACGCCAAGGATTTTTTGTTTATTGTTCTACAGTCTGTTCCACAACCCTTGACTTTTTGGCGGTTTTGGACTATGTTTAATAGTTCTTTAATAATGGCTGCTTCGTCAGCCACCCCGACAGTCATCGGGGTGAGCGCGGAGCGCTCAATAGCTCATTCGCACCCTCCTGCAGGGAGCCCCAAACTACGTAACGAGTTCGGGGTGGAGGAACAGGCGGTACGTAACTGCTTAGGGTTGGAGTAGTCTGGCCTTGGGCAGATGGCGTACTGCTGGTACACCAGCCTTCGGGCATAAGGTGTGCCAGTTCACCTTCAGGATGGTGCGGGTGAGTAATTAACTATTGAAATAAAATAAACAGAAAGGAAAAACAAAGTGAAAGCCAAATTTATTATTGGGGTGATTCTCTTCACTGCGGGGGTCGTCTTGAACCTCTACCATCGTATTAGCACTGGGGAATGGGCCGATTACAATGTACTGTTACTTATGGGCATTGGTATCATGCTCATCAGCATAGGCAATAAAATTTTCAAATTGAAGTAATAATTTGTGCCTAAGCGGGTGAATAGATTTAAAGAAGGTCACAGAACATCGTGGCCTTCTTTTTATTTTCCAGTCAAGTAAGGTAAACTGTACTGTATGGTAAATCGGTTTACATTATTAGGCCCCCAGGGGTCAGGGAAGGGCACGCAGGCCAAGGTTCTAGCAGAACGCTTGGGCGTGCCGCATATTTCTACTGGTGACATGTTCCGCGATAACATCGCCCGTGGTACTTCCTTAGGCCTTAGGGCCAAGGAGCTTATTGAGCATGGTACCCTGGTGCCCGACGACCTCACCAATGCACTGGTGGAAGAGCGCCTCAAACAGCCTGATGCCCGGAACGGTTTTGTGCTGGACGGGTTCCCTCGGAACATGGCGCAAGCTGAGTTTTTGACGAAACTCCAGCCTGAGGTTCGCGCTATTAACCTTGAGCTCTCAGATGATGAAGCGGTTAAGCGCATCGCTGGCCGCAGGACCTGTGAGCAGTGCGGGGCTATTTTTCACCTTGAGTTCAATCCGCCAAAGGTGCAGGGAGTTTGTGACAAGTGCGGCGGTAAGCTGGTGGAACGCTCAGACGATACCGAAAGCTCCGTTCGGCGTAGGCTTAAGGACTACCACACCGCTACCGAGCCGCTACTCGAGTACTACCGCAGTCACGGCGCCCTAACTTCGGTGAACGGCGCTCCCGCTATTTCTGAAGTTACTAAGCTTATCGAGCAGGCGGTGGGGTAGCAGCGTATGCCCAGTAACAAAACTTCGCATGTTCTTCTATACCTACCTACTTCAGAGCGCTAAAGACGGTAAGCACTATATCGGCTTTACAAAAGATTTACGCGGTCGGATTGAAGAACACAATGCAGGTAAGAGTTTTGCAACGAGACCTCGGGTGCCATTAGTCCTTGTTTACTATGAAGCGTGTCGAAGTGAACAAGATGCCAAACAGCGGGAGAAGTACCTCAAAACTACAGCCGGCCGTAGGTTCCTGGCCAAGCGTCTTCGACGTTTTCGATTGCTGAGTTTGGCATCTTGGTGAAGTTATTGTTACTGGGTATGTCGAGTTTAGTAAAAACTAAAGCCGAAGTTGCCACCATGCGTGCGGGGGGTAAAATTTTAGCCCAAGTTTTAGCCGAAGTTGCCGCGGTGGTACAGCCTGGCGTTACCACGGGCGAGCTCAATAAGCTGGCGGAGACAAGGCTTCGTGCCCTGGGCGCTACGCCATCATTTTTAAACTACGGTGCTGAAGCAGGTAACCCATTCCCGGCTACGTTGTGCACTTCAGTTAACAACGCGGTGGTACACGGTATACCCTCTGACTACCAGCGTTTAGTGGAAGGGGATATTGTAGGTCTTGATATAGGCTGCTGGTACGATGGGCTCTGCACCGATATGGCCGTCACTGTACCGGTTGGTAAGGTATCAGCTGAAGCACAGAAGCTTATAGCAGTTACCAAAGAAGCGCTTAAACTTGGCTTAGCACAGGTAAAAGCTGGCGCTAAGTCCGGGGACGTTGGTAGTGCTGTACAGGCTTACGTTGAGAAAAATGGGTTTTCAGTAGTTAGGCAGCTGGTGGGGCATGGGGTTGGGCGTGCGGTGCATGAGGAGCCCCAGGTGCCTAACTTTGGCCGCAAGGGAACTGGCACTGTCCTTGAAGCAGGTATGACGATTGCCGTGGAGCCTATGGTAAATCAAGGCGAGGCAGAGGTGGAAACCCTGGACGACGGTTGGACCGTGGTAACCTCTGACGGGAGCTTTTCAGCCCACTTCGAGCACACCGTGCTGGTGACCCCTAAGGGTTGTGATATTTTGACTGTGGTATGAAAATTTTGAGTATTGATTACGGTGAGCGGCGGGTGGGGTTGGCGGTGGGGGATACCGAAACCAAGTTGGCGTTGCCTTATGGCACTCTGGAACGGCTGAGCGACGAGACGCTCATAGTGCAGCTGGAACAGATTGTGGCTGAAGAGGGTATTGAGCGTATTGTAGTTGGTGAACCGTTGGGGACTGACGGTCGTAGCACTGCTCAAACTGAAAGCGCTCGCGAGTTCGCGCTAGGGCTCAAAGCGCAGGTGGCAGTGCCTGTAGAGTTGTTTGACGAGCGCTTTACCAGTCAGCGCGCCGACGCGGCCGGAGGCTCGGGCGGTAAGGTGCGCGGGCGCGATGAACTGGCGGCTATGTTCTTGCTGCAGGATTATCTGGAGCGTAACTAACCTATGGCGCTGTCGGTTGCAGCCATAACGTTAGCCTTTGTACTCACGGCGGAGCTCACGTTCTACGTACGGCACTGGGCCTGGCGCCGTAACATTGTTGATGAACCTAACCTGCCGCGGAAAGTCCACACTCAAGCTACTGCGCTCCTCGGGGGCGTGTCTATTTACGTAAGCGTCAGCCTGGTCGCCTTGACGTTCGCCCTTACCACCCATGCGATTATTGGTAAAGACATAAGCTGGGCGCAGCTCCTGGCAGTGACTTTCGGGGGTGGGCTTATTATGTACGGCGGCTGGCGCGACGATGCCTTTGGCTTGTCGGCAGGGAGGCAGCTCGTGTGGCCCATCTTGGCGGCCCTGGTCGCGGTGGCAGCTGGCATTGGCCCTAAGGTGTTGAGTAGCCCGTGGGGTGGGTTTGTGCACCTTGGCGCAGTGGCCTCAGCCGCCCTAGCGTTCGCCTGGCTCATGGGTATGATGTACACCACCAAGCTCCTTGATGGGTTGGACGGCCTGGCTACCGGCATTAGCGCCATCGGTAGCTTTATTATTTTTGGGCTAACGCAGTTCACACCGTTCTACCAACCATCAGTTGGTTTGCTGGCGCTAGCACTTGGTGGGGCTGCTTTAGGGTTTTTAGTCTGGAACTGGCACCCTGCTAAAATTTTCCTTGGAGAAGGAGGAAGCCTATACTTAGGTTTCATGCTCGGCGTGCTCTCCATAATATCCGGCGCTAAAATAGCCACCGCGCTCTTGGTTATGGGTATTCCCATCCTTGACGTGGCTTGGGTCATAGTACGCCGGTTGTTTTGGGATAAAAAGAGTTTGGTGGAAGGCGACAGGAAACACCTGCACTACCGCCTGCTCGACGTTGGTCTTTCTCACCAACAGGCCGTTTTACTCCTCTATGCCTTGGCGACAACTTTTGGGGTCGCCTCATTATTTTTAGGTACCACAGGTAAGGTCGTAGCTCTTGGGTTGTTATTGGGTGTGATGTTTACGCTAGGCGTGGTTACCGTTTCTCGTTTGCAAAAAAAATAGGCCCCAACGTGTTTCCATTGGAGCCTAGTACTTCTACCTCACCATCGCACCATCAGGCGCGCTTGCGTTGCTTGTTCTGGAGCTGATTGACCCGCTGGACGCCAATCTCGTACCCCTGGTCGAGGATCGTGTCCTTCGCGCCGATCTCCCTCAGCTTCCGCCGGATTTCTTCGAGGTCAAGGGCCCCGGCGTTGCGCGCGACCGCATCGGCCACCTGCTCCCGGAAGAAATCGGTCATCTTGACCCCGGTGGGTTTGAGTTTCACGAGTTTGTGGACAAGAGTGTCGAAGTGGATCCAGTCGTACTTGATGATCGCGTCGCTCATGGCCTCGAGGGTCTCCTTGACGCATCCGTTAGTGTCCTGTAGGTGCAGGCAGTTATCGTGGATTGGGTCAGGCGTCTGGTCGTCCGCCACCCGGTGGCCACCAGGGGTAGTTACCTTGATCGGGGTTCTTGACCCGTTGCGGCTCTGGGCGTTCAACCGTAGGATGAGGTCGGGAAAAACGTGCAGTTCTTTCATGGCATCTCCTGTGTATGGTGGATGGGGTTATGTTAATTAGTTATGTTTGTTACTTAAAAAACTTATTTTCAAATTCTTTTCACTATATACTAAATAAATAAGGGTGTCAAGAAATGAACTGCAAAGGTTCCGAAGGGGCCACGGTTGACCCCAGGATTGACAGGATTACCTGTATTAAGTACTATAATTGGGCAGTGTTTCAGAGTTTATTCATGAATCTTATGTCTACTATTGCAGTAGTAAAAACCGGCGGGAAGCAGTACGTGGTCCGCGAGGGCGATGTGCTGAAGGTGGAAAAGCTCGCCGCAGCTGATGGTACAATAGTCTTTACTGATGTATTGCTCAAGGCCGCAGCTGATGGTAGTTCAGTAGAGCTCGGGCAACCGCGTGTTAAGGCTACCGTAACCGGCAGCGTCACCAAGCAGGGCCGTGCCAAGAAGGTTTTGGTGGTGCACTACAAGGCCAAGGTGAGGTACCACAAGAAGTACGGCCACCGTCAGCCATTCACCGAGGTTAAGATCGATAAACTATAAAAGCCTTAGGAGGGCGCTTACCATTAAGCTGCAAACGCTTATGACATGTACTAAGTGTGGTCAAGAGGGCTGCGCTTGCGACACGAGCGGCGAGTGCAACTGCAACGAGAGCTGCCCTTGTTAGTTTGGTCCTAGAAAAAACAGTCCGCCCACAGGGGCGGACTGTTTTTATGTTCCTGTTACACTTCCCGCCGGCCGGTGAGAGCGCTCTCCAAAGTTACCTCGTCAGCGTACTCCAGGTCAGCCCCTACCGGCAGGCCTTGGGCCAGGCGGGTGACCTTAATGCCCAACGGTTTTATCAGCTGCGCCAGGTAGAGTGCCGTGGTTTCGCCATCTAGGTTGGGGTTAAGGGCTAGTATAACTTCCTTAACCCCGTTAGCTTTGAGTCGCTGAGTCAAGGCTGGCACCGTCAGCTTGTCAGGTGTCACCCCCTCCAGTGGGCTCACTAAGCCCCCGAGCACATGGTAGCGCCCGTGGAAGGCGCCGGTTTTCTCTAAGACCGGTATGTTCTGGCTCTCGGCCACTACGCAAATAGTCGTTTTGTCCCGCCTTTGGTCAGTGCAAATAGGGCAGGGGTTTTGGTCCGTAAAGCGGTGACACTCTGAGCACGTTGTGACCTGCTCTTGTACGTGCCGTAAGCTCTGGGCCATAGCTTCAAGCTCCTCTTTGGGCTGTTTCAAGAGGTAGTACACTAGGCGTTCAGCGGTTTTAGGGCCAATGCCAGGTAGCTTGGTGAACTCTTGCAGCAGCTGCTCAAGTGCGCGCGGGGTAGGGGACATGGAAAACAAAATTCAAAGCAGGTTAGTGTCTTAAGTATATCGGAAATATTGGTCATTGCGAAGCCCTGTAGTTGTGCGACGCACATACTTCAGGGCGTGCTATACTAACTCTATGTCCAAAGTCCTCATTGTCTACGGCACCAACTCGTCCAACACCTACGTTACGGCTGGTCTGGTAGCCAGCGAGCTGAAGGCGGGAGGTTTTGAGGTTACGGTGGTGCCAGCCAGCGAGGCCAGTGCGGCTACCCTCGAGCCGTACGATTTGGTAGTACTTGGCTCATGCACCTGGAGCAAACCCGCACCCGACGGCCATGAACTGCAGGGGCAGCTGCAAGAGCTGTTTGAGCACTTTGCCGAAGGCCTCAAGGGCAAAGAGTTTCCGGGTAAAAAGTTTGCTGTGTTTGGCTTAGGCGACAGCCGCTACACAGAATTTTGTGCGGCAGCTGATAAGCTTGAACAGCTGGTTAAAGATGTGAAAGGCGAACAGGTAGGCCCGAGCCTTAGGGTAGATGGTATGCCCCAGAAACAAGAAGAGGTTATAAAAACCTGGGCCAGGGGTATTGCTCAAGCCTTCCAAGCTGCCTAATGCTCACTATTGAGTAGAGCGTTTGAGGTGTGGTGCTATGTCTGTGCTGGTGCATCCGCCCCACAGGCCTAAGTGTTTTGTTCGTGCTTCCTCTTGTGCGGCGTGGAACTCGGCTTCATGAGCCACGTCCGGCGGATAGGGGTAGGCATACGCATAGCCCTGGCGCACCAGCTCTAAGTTTACAAATACATCACCCTGGTAGACGTAGCGCAGGAACCGGTCATACTTGTCCCGGTCCTCGACGTCGGCCACCAGTGTAACCTCTTTACCCTCTACCAGTTCTTTGTTCTGCTTTGATGCTTCTTTGCCAAAGCACTGGACTGGTTTTCTGGGGTCCACTGTTTCTGGTGTATCTATGCCTATGTAGCGCACACGGTCGCCACTCGTTAGCTCAACGGTATCACCATCTACCACGCGCGCTACCGTAGCCTTGCCCTGGTAGCCATCGGGCAGCCTGGGGCCGGCGAGGGGCAGGTGCGTGCCGGCTGGCAACTGAACACCGCTCTGCCACAGCAGCAGTAGCACTACCGCAATAAATCCAGCGCCGTAGATAGTGGTTCGTTTTAGCGTAAGCATAGTAGGGGGTGCTGCCCGCATTGACAGCGGAGGTGCCTGCTACTAGGATAGCGCTATAAGCGTTCTTTTCAAACACACCTAACAACTGAGGACTGCCATGAGCCGAAAAAAGTATGAACACCCCCCGCATGAGCAGCTGCTTAAGCGTCTGCAGCACCAGTACACCATCTACGCCACGTCGGAAGATGAACACCAGGTGCTGTACGCACAGCTCAAAATAAAAGACCTGTGCCGCCAGCTCCGTGAGGTCGAACTCCCAGCGCGTGTGGTGGCGAAATGCATTAGGGCGCTCGAGCGCCTGCAGGCTAGCCCCCGCCTGCTGGAGGTACGGTACCCCGAAGGCGAAGCGGCCCTAGTAGAAACTATTTCATTTTTGAGTGCAACCTAAAAAGCCTCGTAACCCACGAGGCTTTTTACGTCGTTAAAAGCCATTTTGAGTTCTACTTGCTCATCCCCGGCATGTTGATGCCACCGGCCGCGCGCACCTTTTCTGCCATCACCTTCTGTACCTTTTTATTGGCCTCGCCAATAGCGTCCTTAAGTGCCTTTTCAAGTTCTGTCTTCTTAGCCGGCTGGAGCATCTCAGGGTCTATCTCAATACCCTCTACTTCTTGATTGCCGCTCATCTTCACCTTGACTTTACCCCAGGCGGCACTCGTTTCTATGTGCTCAGTAGCGAGCATGCCTTGAATGGTTTTAGCTTGGCTCCGGAGGTCTTTTATCTCTTTGAGTTTGGAAAACATGGACATAAGGTTTTGGTAAAGAAACAGTTAAAAGTTAGGCTAGTGGTTGAGGCGGGGGAGCGGCCATGGACTTTTCCAAGTTGCGGAAGGTGACGCGGTCCTGGTCAAAGAAGAGTTTAATAACGCCGGTGGGGCCGTTACGGTGTTTGGCAATGTGAATTTCCGTGAGGTTCCGCTCATCCGCCCCGAGCTCGTCTATTTGGTAGCCCTTGTCGGCTGCTTTGCGGTAGATGAACAGCACCACGTCGGCGTCTTGCTCAATAGAGCCTGACTCCCTAAGGTGGGCAAGTTTGGGAATAGCCGGTTTGCTCATTTCCACCGCGCGCGAAAGCTGCGACAGCGCCAGCACTGGCACATTGAGTTCACGGGCCAAGGCCTTAAGGCCGCGGGTTATTTCCGAAATTTCTTGCACGCGGTTTTCGCTGTTCCGGCCTTCCATAAGCTGTAGGTAATCAACCAGCACCAGCCCCAGGCCGTGTTCAGCCTGCAGCCGCCTGGCTTTGGTGCGAATTTCCATAACGTTGGCGGTGGCGGAGTCGTCTATAAATATCGGCGCCTCCGACAGCACGCCCATGGCGTGGCCAATGCGGGGGAAGTCGTCTTCGCGTTCCGAGAGTTTGCCTGTGCGCATGCGCCACATATCTACCCCAGCCTCGGCGCTGAGGAGCCTATCCACCAGTTGCTCCTTAGACATTTCCAGGGAGAATATTCCGACCGGTACCTTTTGCTTGGTGGCAACTGACCGTGCGATGTCAAGCGCTAGGGACGTTTTACCCACCGATGGTCTGGCTGCCAGTACCACCAGGTCGCTCTTCTGTAAGCCTGCCAGCAGGTTGTCGAGCGCGGTAAAGCTGGTGGGGAGTCCGCGGAGCTTGCCTGACTCTTTGTGGAGCTCGTCGATACGGTCAAAGGCTTCATTCAGGACCGACTTTATGGGTATAAAGTTCTGCTTGTAGTACTTCTGGCTCACGGCGTAGAGTTTGCGCTCGGCCTCATCGAGCAGGTTTTCGGTGTCCTCGGTTTCTTGGTACCCCAAGCCGGTTATATCGGCCGCCGCTTGCAACAGTTTACGGAGAGTGCTCTTGCGCTGTACCAACTTAGCATAGTGCACTACGTGGCTTGAGGTGGGCACGGCGTTGGCAAGTTCGGTGAGGTAGCTGTGCCCGCCTATTTGTTGCAGCTGGCCTTTTTCCTGCAGCTTGCTGGAGAGTGATAAAATGTCAATCGGCTCACGTGCTTCATACAGATCGCGCATGGCTTCAAAAATCATACCATGCGCATCGCGGTAGAAATCCGAAGGCTCTATAATGTCCGCCACTTTTATGATGGCGTCTTTGTCTATAAGCAGTGAGCCTAAGGTGGAAGCCTCGGCCTCTAGGTTTTGCGGCGGTAGCTTGTCGACTGAGCGGTTACTTGGTGCAGCTGACATAAGTAGGTTTATTGTAAGTACTTAGTGTGCTTAAAGCAAGATTGCTGAATACACAATTTGTTCACACCGGTTGTGTGTATTCGTTCGACAAGTAGAAGCAAATTATTTACACTAGTCTTGCCCTTTATGGACAACGATTACGTAATTTTCGATGTTGAAACCACGGGCATGAAGCCCGAGGAGGGCCATGCTATTGTGGAATTGGCGGCCCAGCGCGTTAGCGGTAGGGACGTGGTGGATACATTTCAGAGCATAGTAAACCCTGGCCGCTTGGTGGACCCTGAAGCTGCGGCCGTGCACGGCATAACCGACGCCGTAATTGCAGCCGAGGGCAAGCCACTCATAGAGGTGGTGCCGGCGTTCATGCTGTTTAGCGAAGGCGCGACATTGGTGGCGCACAACATTCGCTTTGACCTTGGGTTCATGAACCACCATTTGAAAGCCCTTGGCTTGCCGCCGCTTGGTAACCCACTGCTCGACACACTCGACCTCGCGCGGCAGAAAGTGCTGGTCGCCAGCTACGCGCTGGGGTACTTAGCTAAGCATTTTGCAATTCCTCAACCCACTGCCCACCGCGCGCTCGCTGATGTGGAAGTAACTCGACAACTCCTGTTTAAGTTGCTGGACTTGAAAAAATAATACCAGAAAATTTATGGGAGAACCGAATAATTTTGGCTCAGTCAGTGTTGATTACAATGCTGCCCGCCGTGGGTATCCAGGAGAACTTTATAGCTACCTTCACTCTTTAGTCCAACAGGTCACTCCCAATACTCTTGACATTGGCTGCGGAACAGGCATCTCAACTCGTGAGTTACAACAGTATGGTTTTAATGTTGTCGGAGTTGATAAAGACCCTGTAATGCTTGAGGCGGCAAGGCAGCGGGGAGGTAACATTTCGTATCTGGTTGCACCGGCAGATACATTACCTTTTTCAGCAGAGCAATTTGATGTTGGTGTTGCATTCACCGCTTTCCATTGGTTCAACAATCTAGAATCATTGATGGAAATAAGGCGTGTGTTAAGGCGGGGAGGGGTTTTCTTTGCTGCACTCAAGGGTAACCGTAAGACTGCTGAGACCAAAGATTTTATGGCTGGTTATGAAGCCATACTTGAAAAGTATGCCGGTAAAAATTTTGATAGCACCAAGAATCATTTTAATACAGGTCTTCTAGCTAAACTATTCACCAATATTACGGAAAAGTCTTTCTACCTAGATGAACGCTATACTACTGATGAAGCCTTGACGCTTATTCGTTCACTGAGTATTTGGAATCTAGTTTCTGAGGCAGATAAGCCAAATATGTTACAAGAGCTTGAAATTTTTTACAAGGGTCACTTAGTCGATGGTTTCGTAGTGAGAAGGCGGGAAATATTTACCATCGTTGCCTATAAGGAATAATTAGTACGTGCTTATTTAGTCTCGGACTTGAAAAAGTAAGTGAAAGCTACTATAGTTCACACGCAGTTCTTTACACGGGTCCATAGCTCAGTTGGTAGAGCAGCGGCCTTTTAAGCCGTGTGTCCTGGGTTCGATCCCCAGTGGACCCACCACCCGTATTAAGACTATGCGTACGTACGACGAGTTGCTTGATGTAGTAGACGAAAATGACCAGGTTGTTGGTCGAGACACCCGCGAGAACATCCACAAGCTAGGACTCCTTCACCGAGAAATTTGGGTATGGATAGCTAATGACCGCGGTGAAATTGCTTTCCAGCGCCGTAGTCCAGACAAAGATACATTTCCTAACATGCTCGATGCTTCGGTTGGCGGGCACGTTGACCTTGGTATGGATTACGCTGCAACCGCTTGCAAAGAGTTAGAAGAAGAAACGGGAATCAAGGCCTCGAAGGACGAGTTGCTGTTTGTGGGGATGATGAGAAAAAGCGGGCACGATAAGGTAACAGGAAAAACTAATAATGTTATACGCGCCGTGTATTTTTATAAACTGAAAGAGAGAGAGAGTTTAGTGGCTGAAAAAGGAAAGGCGACAGGATTTGAGTATTGGGCTATAGATAAACTTAAAAATTTGTCCCAAGAAGAAAGGGCTCAATTTGTGCCTACAGCATTGGATGAGGCCATGCACTTAAAGCTGGTTTAGGTGTACTATAGGTATTATGAGAAACTATGCTTCAAAGAGTATTCGTAAAGTTACTCGCTACCGCACGCCGGCAACCTTTAAGATGAAGGCCACCTTGGCGCCGGGCAAAGCGAAAACCAACCCGCCGTACCAGCCACCCGGCCGCGGGCGCAAGACCAACATTGGCCGTGCTTAGTTGAGTATTAAAAAGTCCTCCCCGAACGGGGAGGACTTTTGTGGTTTCAGCTAGTAGATTTCAAACGTCAGGTTTACATTCACCGTTACGTCTTGGCTACCAGCTTGCACTTCGGGTGCGGGAGCCGCGTCAGTCTTCATCATACCCATACCTGCAGCATAGGGAATAGGGTAGGGCGGTGGCGTGTTGGCGCTTTCAGAGAACGACCGCACTTTCCCTAAGCGTACCCCCGCGGCCTTAGCGAGCACCTCGGCCTTGGCGCGGGCTTTCTCTATGGCCTGGAGCCTGGCTTGCTGCTGGTAGGTGTCGGGGTCGTCTATGGTAAAGCTGAGCTGGCCCACCTGGTTGGCACCGCGCTCCAGCGCGCCAGCTAAAATGTCACCCACCTTGTCTAGGGAGCGGACTTTAACTTCCACCGCCTGGGTGAGCTGGTAGCCGTCTAAGTTCTGCTTGCCAGTCTGGGGGACGTAGGAGTAGGTGGGGTAGAGGTTGTACTGTGTAGTGCGAACGTCTTTGTCCTCTATCTTTTGTTGTTTAAGGTAGTCCACCACCTGGTTCATCTTTTTCGTGTTGTCAGCTTGCACGGCTGCCACACTTGGGCCACGGCTCTCTACTGATAGGGAAATAACCCCTACGTCGGGAATAGCCGTTACCTTACCTTCGGCGCTCACCGCGATAGTGTCGTTGGTGCTAGTTGGGCTTTGCCAGTGTTGCAAGTTCTTCCAATCAATACCCGCTTGGAAGGCACGGTCCAAACCAAAGGCTGCCAGCCAGGCAATAAAGAGTATCGAAATAACAGCCCTGACACCTAGGGGAATGTGTTCCCAGCAGGACTTTCTCTCCGTCGTAGTATCCATAGCACGTTGCGTTAAAGAGTTAGTGTAGGTAGTGTACTAAAAGCTGCTATGCTTGTCACCCGCGTTGACCATTTGCTCACAGTTTTCTATACTACGTGAGCATATTCTTACTCTACGTAACGCCCCAGCAACTTGCTCTGTTTCAAGTTACTGAGCTAACAGGAGAACATTGTTATGGGTGAACAGAACCAGAGCGTAATGAGCCAGTGGACCCAGGGGAATGTCTTAAAGCTAGTGGGCTTGTTGCTCATGGGCGCTATTGTGATAGTGGCTATTCTCCGCGACCGCATAGTGAACCAGCCCCAAGCCCAAGTGTCGGTAGCGGGTGTGGGGAGGGTTTCGTACCAGCCTGACCAAGCTACCGTGACCTTGGGCGTGCAGGTTGATAAGGTGTTCACGGCTGACGGCGCTCTGCGGCAGCTGAATGACAAGGTAGGTAAGGTGGTAGCGGCAGTTAAGGCAGCCGGCATAGACGATAAAGATATAGAGACAGAAGCTTACACTTTGTACCCGCAGTACAACTACGTTAACGGTGTGCAAATTCCAGCGGGCTACAGCGCCAACCAGCAGCTTAGTGTAAAGGTGCGGAACCTTGGAGCAAACAACAGTAACGTTTCGGCGGTGGTAGCTGCCGCTACGCAAGCCGGCGCCAACCAGGTAACCGGCATTGCCTTTGACGTGTCGAACCTGGAGACCTTAAAGCAGCAGGCGAGGGTGCAAGCGATTGCCGACGCCAAGAGCAAAGCAGGTGCGCAGGCTCAAGCGGCCGGGGTACGTTTAGGTGAAATTTTGGGTTGGTGGGAGAACGTGGTGCAGTCGCCTGACGCAGAGCTCTACGGTGGTGCGGCTGATGGCAAGGGTGGTGCTGGCATAGGCGGTGCGGCGCCAACGCCAGTCGTGCCCTCAGGCAACCAGGAGATCATAATTCAGGAGAGCCTGAACTATAAAATAGATTAACCGCGGCTGCTCCGATGGCGTCTTTACCACAGGAGGTAGTGCAAGCCAAAGAGCGTCAAGTGTCGAGGCTCTTTAAGCTAAGCTTATTGCTGAAAGGTGCGGTTGCTTTGCTCCAGCTGGTGGGTGGTGTGGCTTTGTACCTGGTGGCGCTGGTGGAGGCAGGGCTTACCCACCTGGTATCGCGCCAGGCGCTGCTTAATTTTATAAGTGCTCTAGCGCACGAGGAGTTAACAGAAGACCCGCGCGACTACCTGGTTACCCACCTCATTGGCGTGGCGCAGAACTTAACCGCCGCCTCGTTGCACTTTGCGGCGTTCTACCTCTTGGTTCATGGTGTAGTAAAGCTGTGGTTCATCGTTGGCCTGTTCAGAAAAAAGCTGTGGTACTACCCGACAGCTATAGTTGTTTTCGGCTTGTTCATGGTGTACCAGGTGTACCGCTTTAGTATTACGCACTCGGTACTACTCATGCTTATCACTGTAGTGGATGCGGTGGTAGTGTGGCTTACCTGGCACGAGTACAACTACCTGCGAGGTCGTTTGCGTATTGACAGTAGTGCGCCAGTACGCTAGGGTAGGGGTAGGTATGACACGAACGGTTTACATCTCCATGAATAATAACCAGCCCTAGGGACTGGTGTTGCTGTTTGTTTTTCAACCGGTCCCTCTTTAATAGGGGGACCGGTTTTGTATTCCGGGGTAGTTGAGTTGGTACAACGCCACGCTGTTAACGTGGATACCGCAGGTTCGAGTCCTGCCCCCGGAGCCATTACAATCTGTTCTACGCGACCGGAACGCTTCCATAGGCATATCCAGTTGTAGAGGTCGTTAATAACGTCGAACCCTAGGCTTCGGCGTCATTATTGTCATCGCTGAAAATTCAGGATATATTTATCCGTAGATTATGGCTAACCCATTTGAAGGCTTTATAAATAAGTTCGAACAGAGCTTACATAGTAAAGATTCTGCTATTTATAATGTTCTGGCAAATGTTTTCTCGATGCGTATCATTGGTAATAAAACCCACGGGGATTTGGCAGAAATTGCGTTGACCGAATATGTAAACCAATACGTAGATGGGTATTCAGCTAAGCATACTGGGAAAGAAAAATTTCGTGCCAAAGAGTTTGAGGAAGATATTCGTATTAGAGAAGAAAATACAGGCGTAGAGATACCTGTCAGCATTAAAACCTATGGCGCCGGGCCGTTACAGCTTTCTACAAATAAAGACAGTTCAATGTTTAGCTGTTTGCAAAAATCGATTGGCGAACATGAGGTCACCGATCCAGTTAAAATAGAGGAGGTTTTGGGTCAGCCATGTTTTGTAAATTTTAGTGATGTAAACGTACTTCCGCTTATTTATAACGAGAAGGCCCTATCATTTAAGATAGTGATATTTAATTTAGGCAAAGCCTATCAATCGGTACGAAAAATAAAATTTCTTCCGCCTAGAAAGTATGGCAAGGTCAAACAGACATTCCCTATTTATAAATTTTTTAATGCTAAAGACGAATACATATTTGAAGTCCGTTATGGTGATGCCAAAGCAAATGCATTACAAAGGGGAATGTGGACTCACACCGAGAATGCCCCGGGTTATTTTAAGGTGCTTTTGCATGGTACATATAAGATTAATGAACCTCTAATAAATTTGATATCGAAAATTCTCGTGTCTCCTAAAAGCAAGCATGAAGAAATTTTGAAGCTCTTCCCGGCCTCAAAAGAGAAGTCCGTAATTTGAGTTAATCCGACCCTCATTATTTATGCTATAATCATAAGTAATCATTATGGATACTGAGGGTATTAAATATACAGGTTCAAAAAGGGAGATAATCCCTGTACTGCTTAAATTAATGCGCCCCCTTGGTGTGCGTACTGTTTTTGATGGGTTTTCTGGAACGACTAGAGTTTCGCAAGCTCTTAAAAAGGCTGGTTACTTAGTTTATGCGAATGATGTTGCAGTTTGGTCTAAAGTTTTTGGTTACTGTTACTTGTTGAATAAAAAATCAGCCGCGTATTATCAAAAGATAATAGATAAGTTAAACAGTCTCCCGGGTAGAGCGGGGTGGTTCTCTAAACACTATGGTGGAGAGTCAAATGGCGGTAGTGCTGTTCATGAGGATGGGAAAAAAAGAATGTGGCAGCTGCATAATACAATGAAGTTAGATTCGATTCGATCCGAGATTGACAATTTAGCCAATAATGAAATTGAAAGGTCGGTATTGTTGACGAGTTTAATTTTAGCCATGGACAAGGTGGATAGTTCGGTGGGCCATCACGTTTCTTATCTAAGAGAATGGGCACCAAGGGCTTATAATACTATGCAGATGAAGGTGCCAGAATTAATAATTGACGACAAAGATCATCGTATTTTCTGTGATGATATTTTTAATGTGTTGGAAGGTGTTGAAGTTGATTTAGCCTACTACGATCCTCCGTATGGCTCTTCCAATGAGTTAATGCCGCCATCCAGAGTACGTTATGCTTCTTATTACCATCTTTGGAAGACCGTATGTTTGAATGATGAGCCTAGATTAGTTGGCAAGGCTAACCGTCGTGAGGATGCAAGTGATTTAATTGCCGGTTCCATATTTGAAGAATACCGCAAAGATAGTACAGGTAGATATTTAGTAATGGATGCAATTGAGAAACTTATTAAAAACACCAAAGCGAAGTACGTCATTTTGTCATACAATAATCATGGTCGCGCGACTTTTGATGGTATACTTGAAGTAATTAGGAATCTGAAGCTCAAGTGCTCCATCTTTGAGATGGACTATAAGAAAAACGTCATGTCGCAAATGGCCTGGACAAATAAATGGTTAAATGGTGGCTCTTCGCAAGATATCGGAAATAAGGAGTTTCTGTTTTTGATGCAAAAGAAGAAGTCCCTTAGTTTTAATATAGGTGCTAGTTTTACAGTAGAAAAAATAAGCCTACGAGAGCCCGCTACTGTGAATCAACAGAAACTCGCGCTGTTTTAGTCGACATTATCTAACTATTCCAATATAGCTCAGGCTTATCGCCGGAGGTTACTATATAGGTATGGCCCCAAAAGCAATCGCCGGTGGTGTGGCGCACGCCTTACCCACGGATTTACGAAAAGCCCTCTCTCCCGATAGAGCGGCCTTGGTAGTCTGGCAAGACCTCACACCACTAGCGCGTAACGAGTGGATCTGCTGGACTATGTACGTCAAGAAAGCAGAAACGCGTAAGGAGCACGTGGCGCGTGTAGTGCAGGAGCTTAAACAGGGTATGCGCCGGCCGTGCTGTTGGCTGGGTTGTATTCATCGCACGGACAAGCAGATAAGCCCTTCGGTGCGGGCAGTGCTCAATAGGCAATCTCACAGATTTAAGAAAACATAGGTCTGCCTAGAGTACGTCACTCGCGCCTACCACGCCGCTGGATTTTTGATGGGTGCAAAGAAACGTTACACAACCGTAAGCGTTGCTTATAGCGCCTTAGCCTATGTGGTATCATGCTTTTATGCGCGCCCCAAGGATTAGCAGAGCTACCACGTGGCTTACGGCCATGTTGTTTGCGGTACAGCTTGGGGTTGTACCAGTGTTAGCTGACCAGCCGAACTCTCAGGCTGAGCGGGCGCAGCTGCAGCAGCAGCTCCAGGTTATTGAGCAGCAGATTGCTGAGTACGCCCAGCAGCTGGCGGTAACCAAAACCCAGAAGAACACCCTGACCAACAAAATAAAACAACTTAAGACCCAGCAAGCCGCTTTACTCTTACAGATTAAAGCCACGGCTCTTAAGATAAGCGTGCTGGAAGGGCAAATTGGTGATACGGTTGGAGCCATTGACCAGGCCACTACCCGTTTGGAGACACTGCGCGGACAGCTCGGGCAGTTTGTGGTACGGCTTGAGCAGCAAGACGATACGCCGCTCTGGTACCGCGTGGCCACCACCGCTACCTTGTCAGATGTATTCAGCAACGTGCAGAGCTACGTGCAGGTAGTGGGGGCTTTACAACAGCTGATGCAGCAGGTAACGGCCACCAAAGCCCAGCTCGAGGTGCAGCACCAGGTGCTCTCGGGCCAGCAAGACGAAGCGCAAAATTTGCTCTCTATAAAAACCTTGCAGCAACAGAAGGTTGCTGACACGGTAAAAGAGCAGAACACCTTACTCCAGGAAACCAAGGGTCGGGAGAGCGCGTACCAGAGCACCCTCAGTAATGCCAAGGCGCAGGCTGCTGCTATCCGCAGCCGCATTTACCAGCTCTTAGACGTTAGTACCCAGATAACCTTTGGTCAGGCGTACCAAATTGCGAGTTGGGTTAGTGACCAAACTGGCGTGCGGCCAGCGTTCTTGCTTGCTATTTTAACGCAAGAGTCGTCCTTAGGGCGGAACGTAGGTACGTGCAACCGTTTAGGGGACCCGCCAGAAAAGCATTGGCAGGCGATTATGAAACCTGATCGCGACCAGCAGCCGTTTTTGCAGATAACACGCGAGCTCGGCATGGACCCTGACGTTACCCCGGTGTCCTGCCCTATGCGCAACAAAGACGGCAGCCAGCTGGGCTGGGGTGGCGCCATGGGGCCGGCGCAGTTTATCCCTTCCACCTGGCTTGGGTACCGCGGCAAGGTGACTGCCTTTACCGGTAAAGCTACCGCGAACCCGTGGGACATTCGTGACGCGTTTGTAGCTGCGGCTATAAAACTTAAAAATGATGGAGCCGATGGCACACCCACGGGCGAGTGGAATGCGGCTATGCGCTACTTTAGCGGCAGCACCAACCCGGCCTACCGGTTCTACGGCGACAACGTGGCCAAACTGGCCGAAGGCTACCAGGCCGACATCAACCAGCTGAAGTGATTCTTGGGTATTCCTGATTGGTTCCTACTGTTACGTTTTGTGTTTCTAGTGTAGACTGTCTAGTACTTATGAATAGTATTGAGGTTCAAAACTTAACCAAGAAGTTCGGCGACTTTACTGCCGTAGACAACGTTTCGTTTAGCGTTCCTGCGGGCGAGCTGTTTGCCTTTTTAGGGCCTAATGGCGCTGGTAAGTCCACCACTATTAAAATGCTGACCACACTCTTGCACCCAACGTCCGGCTCCATAGCCGTACACGGCCACAGTCCGGTAACCCAGGCTAACGCAGTCAGGCAATCCTTTGGTATTGTGTTCCAAGACCCAAGCCTGGACGACGAGCTCACGGCTCAGGAGAACATGGAGTTCCACGGTGTGCTCTATAGCGTGCCGCCTCGGCTCCGGCGCGAACGTACCGAGCAGCTCTTAAAATTTGTAGACCTGTGGGACCGCCGCAACAGCTTGGTGAAAGAGTTTTCCGGCGGCATGAAGCGCCGTTTGGAAATAGCGCGCGGGCTCTTACACCACCCGAAAGTTATGTTCCTGGACGAGCCTACGCTTGGCCTTGACCCCCAAACCCGTAACCACATGTGGAGCTACCTGCAGGAACTTAACAAAACAGAAGGCATTACCGTGTTCTTTACCACGCACTACATGGAAGAGGCCGAGCGTGTGGCGCAGCGCATTGCCATTATCGACCACGGCAAGGTGGTGGCGAGCGGCACAGCTCAAGAGCTCAAACAGCAAACGGGCAAAGCTTCGCTCGAGGACGCGTTCCTCGCGCTCACGGGTAAGACTATTCGCGAAGAAGAGGGTGGCCCTATGGACACCCTACGCCAGATGAGCCGGCTATGGCGGGGCACTAAACGCTAGTGCTATGAACACCATCTACATTTTGTGGTTGAGGCAGTTGAAGCGGTACTTACGTTCCAGGTCGCGCATGATTGGCAGTTTAGGGCAGCCGCTACTCTTTCTGCTGGCGCTAGGCTATGGCCTGGGGCCAGTGTTCCAGCGCGCGGGGCAGGGGAACTACTTACAGTTCTTGGCGCCAGGCATTATTGGTATGGGGATTATTTTTACCTCCATATTTTCTGGTATTGAAATTATTTGGGACCGACAGTTTGGGTTCTTAAAAGAAACTATGGTGGCGCCAGTGTCGCGCTTTAATATTATGCTGGGGCGCACGCTCGGGGGCGCTACCGTTGCCGCCATTCAGGGTGTAGTGGTGTTTTTGATAGCCCTGGCCGCCGGGTTCAGGCCGTACTCGTGGGGCCTGGTGCCCCTCGCCATAGTGTTCATGGTGCTGGTGGCACTACTCTTTACTGCGTTTGGCACGGCGCTTGCTGCCCGGCTCCAGGACATGCAGGGGTTTCAGCTCATTATGAACTTTATTGTGATGCCCTTGTTCTTCCTCTCGGGCGCGTTGTTCCCGTTAGAGAGCGCGCCTAAAGTGCTCGCCATCCTGGCGGCGTTTGATCCGCTGTCCTACGGCGTGGACGCTTTTCGCGTGCTACTCATTAACCAATCACACTTTGGTTTAGGGGTGGATGTAACGGTGCTCAGTTTAGTTACACTTGCGTTCTTAGGGCTAGGCAGTTACCTGTTTTCAAAAATAGAAATTTAGTCGGGAATACAAAACCATCCGCCAATCGGCGGATGGTTTTTCTTGTTAGAACTACATCATCGAGTTGCAGCACTTGCACATGCCCGAGGTGAGCTTGGTTACGCCTGCAATCAGGAGGAACAGGGGCCACAAAATGTCTACCGTGGCGTGGGTCATGGCGCCTAAGCCCTTCAGCAGGAACACGAGGGCGATTAACGTTATCATGCCGGGCACCACCTTGTGGTGTGGGCAGGGGCACTTTTGACCTGGCATCATTTGGTCCATTGAGATGCACCTCCTTTCTTGCTTACGTATGAACTGTTGGTGTAAGTATACACCAGTTCTAGCGCAAGGTCACCTGGTGCTATACTATCGTTACAGATATATGGAACAACCCAAGGTACACAGCAAGGGTTTGCGCGAGTTCTACTTCTGGGCAGGCATTGTAGCCACCTTTGCTTACCGCATTATTATTGTGCTCACAGGCTACCCGGGGTGGCTTAAGTTCACCTGGTACGTTGGCACTGTTGGCTTTGTGCTCTACTTTGTTCACCGCTACCAAGTTTCTGAGCGCCGTGCCAAGCTTATTCATGAGCACACACTGGCGCAGAAGGTTTCAGGACTTTCCGAACTGAGTAAAGACGACAAAGCCGCTATGAGCTACGTGTTCCAAACGCTCGAGAGTAGTAAAGAAAAATGGAACTATATTTTTATTTTTATCATGTCGGGCCTGGCGCTGGTGTGGGGGATAGTGACCGACGTAACTGCTTGGATGAAGTAATTATTAACCAATCTCAAAAACAAGGCTTGGTAGACTTTGAATATCTACAAAAAACATCCCCTTCCTTAATTACTTCAGAAGGGGATGTTGTATAGAGCAATAATGCTATTTGGCAACAGCCGCATAACGAATTGGCTGTGCCTTTTTTTTGATTTTTTGGGTTAACCCAACGGTCCGGACACCATGGCTGCAAAGATATGGGAAAAAATGTCCACTGCTACCTTGTATTACCTCTTTATCCAAGGAGATAATTGCGAATTTTCTCTGTAGACCAGGATAGCGCTTACCGATAGCAAGCAGTTCCGCAATATTCGCAGGGCGATATCCCAGCCTATCTAGTTCAGCAATAATCTGGTGGCGGTCTAAGCCCCGATAACCAACTTCATGGTTTTCTAGGTTGACTAAAAAAATTTCTGTGTCAACCTCGCCATTCCCTGAAATTGGAAAATTCGAGGCATTGATCGTGTCATGAATTTTTCCATACTTGCCACCTTGAAGCATTTCCTCAAGCGACTGATTATAGTTCACTGACACAGTGACTGATCTTATTTTCCAGTCGTCCGTACTGTTGCCTGGTAGTTGTGGAGTAACTGCAGGCTCCTCGTCGACTACGTTACTTTTTTTTACCAGCGTCAGTTCCTTGCCTTCCACCAATGCCGTAAGAGCGAGACGTAAATTCCCAATCAGCGCCTTTTTCTTGTTTGTTTTCAGAGCCCTTATCAGCGTGCTTATTTCCGAAGTTCCAAAATCAGCAATGATTGTTGTGATGGCTTTAACAATCATACTAAACAATTTCAGGAACTCCGAGGTCGTTTCTTGTCGGTCCATGGTTCCCTCTCTTAGAGTAGAGTGATGTATGTTTGTTTATTAAAATTTTTAAAGAACATTATATATTATCACTAAATTAACGTTGTGTCAATAGCTCTGTTGTTGCCATAAGTAAAAGCACTCCCGCTGAATAGCGGGAGTGCTTGATTTATACTAACGCCTCCGGAAGGAGGTGTGGGGGTGCCTACTGCGACTGGGCCCTCGACCG
Organism: uncultured Gammaproteobacteria bacterium; assembly: GCA_964453605.1. Classification (GTDB taxonomy): domain Bacteria; phylum Patescibacteriota; class Patescibacteriia; order Veblenbacterales; family UBA10138; genus CAYVOI01. The sequence continues at coordinate 301,041 of CAYVOI010000001.1, forward strand.
TGACGGCGGTGGCTATGGTCGTGGGGTAGGGCTGGCCGGTCAGGTGGCAGCTCAGGGAGCTTTGAAATAGGGAGCATAATGCGCACCAGCTTTTCGATGCTCCTGACGTCGTTACCCTGCTCAGGCGTGGCGAAGGAAATAGCGCGCCCGGGGTGCCCCGCGCGGCCCGTGCGGCCAATACGGTGGACGTAGTCCTCCGGATTATCCGGCAGGTCAAAGTTTATCACGAGTTCAATACCAATTACGTCTATACCTCGAGCAGCAATGTCGGTAGCTATGAGCACGCGGTACTTGCCGGCTTTAAACCCGTCCAGCGCGTCGCGGCGTTGAGCAAGCGAGCGGTTGGAGTGAATTTCTGCTGCCGTCACGCCCATAGCTTTAACAGCGCGGGTGACGTTCTTGGCGCCGAACTTGGTGCGGCAGAATACCAGCACCGTGCCTTGGTACTGTTGCAGGAGCTTGTCGAGCAGGCGGCGCTTGGCGTCTTTTCTGACTACGAACAGCTCTTGCGTTACGAGTTCAGCCGCAGTGCCAGCACGGGCAATTTCCACGCGCACGGGAAGCGCCATGTGCTGAGTGGCCAGGCGGACAATGTCGTCGGGCATGGTGGCTGAGAATAGCATAGTTTGTCGGTCGGCTGGCTTAGGCACAGCGTGCAAAATTATTTTAAGCTGGGGTGCAAAGCCCATGTCGAGCATGCGGTCAGCTTCGTCAAGTACAAGTATTTTGACTGCGGAGAGGTTAACACTATGGCGCTCGAGGTGGTCAATGAGTCTGCCAGGTGTGGCGATTATTATGTGTGGTCTACGCGATAAGCTCTTGAGTTGCTTGTTTATGTCCTCACCGCCAATGAGCACCGAAGTGCGGAGGCCCAAAGGTGTGCCCACCTGTCGCAAAGCTTCATCCACCTGGAGCGCCAGCTCGCGCGTGGGCAGCACTACCAGCCCCAGGCCCTTCACCTGTGCCAGGCGCTGCAGCATGGGCAGGCCAAAGGCCATGGTCTTGCCCGTGCCGGTTTGGGCAATGCCAATAATGTCCTTGCCTTGGATAAGGAGAGGAATGGATTTGCGCTGAATGGGTGTGGGCTCTACAAACCCTAAGCGCTCAATAGCTTGGAGTAGCTTAGGTGCTAACCCTAGGCCGTAGAAGTCTGAGCTGGTTGGTTCTGCTGCTGTCATAGTGCTAGAGCTAACGTGACCCGATGCCGCTCGCGTCACGTTAAGTTCATGACAGGTTGCCGGAGGCTCGAGTCGTCCTTGAAAACGGTCAAGGACAGTTGGGCTTGAGTGTAGCAGCCGGGGCCCTACCTGTCAACGGGTGCCTCTAGCTTCATGCGATGTGTGCTACTATGCATAGCGTATGGACCTTAAGGCTATCATTGAAGCCGTTGGCTATGTTGGTCTCTTCAGTATCATCTTTGCTGAGTCCGGGCTCCTCGTTGGCATTGTGTTCCCGGGCGACAGCGTGCTCTTTACCGCTGGGTTCTTAGCGAGCCAGGGCTTGTTCAGCATTGGCTGGCTTATTGTGGTGTGCTTCGTGGCTGCCGTAGCCGGTGACAGTGTAGGGTACGCCTTCGGCCGCAGGGTTGGTAAGCGCTTCTTTGTCTATGAGCGGTCACGTTGGCTGAATCCGGCCAACGTGAGTCGGGCCCAAGGCTTCTACCAGCGTCACGGCGGTAAGACCATCATTCTGGCCCGCTTCTTGCCAGGCATACGGACGTTAGCGCCCATACTGGCTGGAGTGGGGGAAATGCACTACCTAACCTTTTTGGGTTTCAACCTCATAGGGGGTGTGCTGTGGGCTATCGGGCTCACCGCGCTTGGCTACCTGCTTGGTAACGTTATACCAGACGCTGATCGCTACATTATTACCATCGTGCTGGGGATTGTGGTACTCTCAACGTTGCCGACGCTGGTGCCGGTCATGAGTTCAAAAGAGCGGCGGCAGAAATTGCTTGCCTACCTCAGGAGCTGGTGGCACAAGCCCTAGCTTGCGCAGGGCTTTATTTTTTCTCCTACGTTTGCTACAGTTGCAACGTCTATGGCTACACCAGTAAAGAACGGTTGCCCTGATTGCGGGCCTACGCCTACCTCCCACGCCCTGGCCTGGTGGACAGCGGTTTTGGATTGGGTGTTTGAACCCTACGCTAACTTCCTCCAGCGCATTTGGCTAAAGTGTAAGCCGCGGGTACTTAAACTCCCACTCGACCGCATTGCCTTCCGTAGCATGCACTGGGCCGAGAAGCTACACCTAGGTAAGGTAGTGACTGATATTAAACCCGACCATAACCTTAGGCTCCGGGTGCTCTGGCAAGAAGCCAAGCGCCGCGGCATAGCGCTCTACGAGTTTAGACCCTTTGGCCGTTCCGTTGACCTTATGGTAGCTAAGCGGGGTAGTGAACTATTTGCTTTTGACGGTTTACCTCGGCCGCGCGGAGTACCTGGCGACGGCGCCGAGTGGATGGATGACAAGGCCATCATGCGACAGAAGTTCACCGAGGCTAACATACCGATTGCACGCGGTGGTATGTTTGTACTTGTGAAGCGCGCGCTCCAGTGCTTTGATGAGCTCGGCGGCCCAGTTATTGTTAAGCCTCGCGTGGGCTCGCGCTCCAGGCACACGCACATTCACATCACTACGCGGAGCGGCCTGGTGCAAGCTTTTTATTCCGCCCAGCAGCTCTGCCCCTGGGTGGTGGTGGAGGAAGAGCTGCAAGGCCCAGTCTTCCGCGCTACGGTGGTGGCCGGTAAATTAATTGGTGTAGCCCGCCGCGACATGCCCCAGGTGGTAGGTGATGGCGTAAGCACCGTTGGTGAGTTGGTAGCCCAGGCCAACGCTCACCCTGGCCGCGACCACGACATTTTCTATAAGCTGCCCGGTGAGACTGAACTCAAGGACGAGCTCACACGCCAAAACCTAACCTGGGGCTCGGTCCCTGAGGAGCAGCAGGTCGTCATGCTCGGCTCGAAGGTAAACCGTGGTATTGGCGGCGTGACTACCGATGTTACGGCTGAGGTGCACCCTGAGAACGTCGCCCTGTTCGAGCGTATTGCACAGGTAGTAGCCGACCCTATCATCGGTATAGATTTCATCGCCAGGCACCTTCGTGACCCGTGGCACAGCCAAAGCGCCGTTGGCGTTATAGAGTGCAACAGCTTACCGTTTATCGATTTGCATCACTACCCCTTGAGCGGTACGCCGCGCAACGCGGCGGGCGCTATTTGGGACTTGGTGTGGCCCGAACGCGCACCTTCACCGGCTCAGCCTGGATCAGCCGTGCCAGCAGAGGCGTGAGGTACTCGGTCCCCGGCGTCATACCCCGTTCGAAGACGTGCTTCATGGGGTGGCTCTCGGTCGAAAACTCACGGTGGCCCCTAACTTCACCATCGTTAAACACACGCACGTGGTACTGGTAGACCTGGTCTACCAGTTTGCGCATGTTTAGGGTTTCGTCCGGGTCTATCCAGGCCAGGTAGTCGTCACTAAACCCCGCTGCTCTAAGGGCAGCCCGCACCTGGCGGTCGGTAACCTCTTGTTTCAGCCAGCCTAAAGAAAACCGCTGGCGGTCGTCGTGCCGCATGAACCCCAGGAACATCAAGGTGTCGCGGGTAGTGGGGAAGAGCGGTTCAAACAGGTGCCAGAGTAATGACTTCAGGCGTTCGAAGAACGTAATAGGCATACCGTGGGTAGAACTGGTCTCACCAGCATACCCTGGCTACCCTGCGTTGACAAATTATTCGTCCCGCTGTACCATTTGGTACTACCAAACCAAAAACATACATAGGAAAAAAAATGCACAAACCATCAAACTATATACGGCTAGGTAGCCGTAATTTGTACGTCGGGCAGCGAGTGTACCACGACGTGTTCGGCACCGCTGGCCAGGTTCAGCAGGTTATCCGTCAGGGTAATGAGTTCAGGGTTGTGGTGGCCTTCGACCCGCCGGTCGGAAACAAACAGCTGTTACTTTCAACACGGGAGCCGGCTGCGCGCGACCACCTCTGGGTTTCACCCCCAGCTGCTCAAGCCTCCCTGCCGAAACCCGTACCCAGCGGCCTGCCGGCTGTTAAGCCGGACCTGGCGGTGGCCGAGCGGGAAGCAGATCTGATTCAAGGCGCTCTTGACTGGGCTGAAGACTACTTCAGACAGCACTACCTTGGTCAGGGGCGCGTAGGCTACGACGAGCTTGTGCAGTTCTTGCTCGAGCAGGCCAGCACGAACGCCGTTGACGTACGCAAGTCGCTTGAGCTGGTTTTGAAACACGGTCGCGACGTTCCGCGTAGCTACGTAGACGCATTCTTTCTGAACGTCAAGCAGCTCATACGAGCTCACCGTGACTATGCTGGTTTTACGCAAGCGCTCGTCGGGTTAGTGGTGCACTACCGCCGCCGTAGAAAAACACCCCGCCCACCAACAGTGAGCTAGCCCCTGCCCGTGCCACGGCTATTATGCAACCCCCGGTGATATACATCGGGGGTATTTTTTGCAAACTTTAGCTAAAAATGGTACAGTTTGTTAGCTATGGACTACGTTTTCACCAACCAGCTCAAAGGCTATGTAGGTAAAGAGGTAATGCTTAAGGGCTGGGTAGCCAACATCCGCTCCTCAGGTAAAATTTGGTTTGTGCAGCTTCGGGATGGTTTGGGGTTTACCCAAGTAGTGGTTGATGCTGCAGCGGCGGATGCTGTCACCATTGATACCTGCACCAAACTAACGCTTGAATCTTCAGTTGAAGTTACGGGCGAGGTGGCTAAGCATCCCAAGCGCGATGAGTACGAACTCAAGGCGACCAAGGTTACTTTGGTTGAGCTCTCGGAAGAGTACCCCATAGGTAAAAAAGAACATGGGCCTGATTTTTTACTCGACAACCGTCACCTCTGGCTCCGCAGCTCCCGCCAGTGGGCTATTCAGCGTGTGCGTAACAGTATTTTCAACGCCATGCTCTGGTACCTAAATAAGGAGGGCTACATAAAAATTGATTCACCTATTCTAACTCCCACTTCATGTGAAGGTACTACGGAGTTGTTTAAGATAGACTACTTTGACGAGCCAGCCTACTTGACTCAATCAGGTCAGCTCTACCTGGAGGCAGCTATTGGCGCCTGGGGCAAGGTGTTTGACTTTGGCCCCGTGTTCCGGGCGGAAAAGAGCAAAACTAGGCGGCACCTCAGCGAGTTTTGGATGATGGACGCCGAAGCCGCGTTTGTAGAACACGAGGGCAACCTGAAAATTCAGGAGGAGCTCATTTCATTCGTTGTGCAACAGGTGCTGCAGCAAAACGTAGCCGAGCTGAAACTGCTGGAGCGCGATACTAAACTACTTGAGAACGTAAAGCCGCCGTTCTATCGTATTACGCACGCTGAAGCCGTGAAGAAGCTCCATAGCCAGGGGAGTGACATTGGTAGCATGGACGATTTGGGCGCTGATGACGAAACCACGCTCACCAAAATGTACGACAAGCCTGTGTTTGTAGAAAAGTATCCGGCGGTGGTGAAGGCGTTCTACATGAAGCGGGACCCTAGTGACCCCACCCGCGTGCTGAACGCGGATTTGCTGGCGCCAGAAGGTTATGGAGAGATAATCGGCGGCAGCCAGCGTGAGGACAGCTACGACGAGTTACTGGCGCGCATGAAAGAACACAAGCTGCCCATTAAAGAATTTGAGTGGTACTTAGATACGCGGAAGTACGGTAGCGTGCCGCATTCAGGCTTTGGGGTTGGGCTGGAGCGCGTGGTAGCCTGGATTTGCGGTCTCCAACACGTGCGCGAAACTATCCCGTTTCCTAGGCTAATTAATCGGTTAAGACCTTAGATGTATGACTGAAACCCCCCTGTCACTTTCACCTAGTAATAAAATAGATGGACGACAAAGTAGGAATGTTCTAAAAGCTCGTGGTTTCAAATATATTTTGAGTTTTATTTTAGCGTTTGCTGGGCCTATCGTTGTATCTCAAATTGGGAGAGCAGCGGCTCCTCATGATGCTTGTCCTGGCTCTCCAATTTGTGCTACCCCATATGTACTTATAGTCCTTTTTTTAATGCCGATTGGTTATTTAGTATGTTTTTATTTAATTTCTAGCTGGGTAGGTGTTGGCAGTTGGCGTATGGCTTTAGTAGCGACCGCTATCGCCATTGGGACCTTTTATGTCTTTGGTAACATTTTTATTCCTTCCGCTGCGGAGAGTGAGGCTAAATATACCCATGATCGTCTTATAGTAGAAGCGCTGGCGCGTAGAGAAACTGGTTATACCTGTGGCGATCTTAATTTTTTTTCCGAGTTTCGCACCGCGTGCAAAGCTGTGGTAAGCGGTAATCTAGATTATTGTAATCGCTATAAGGAGAGCAAGTGGCCCCCCTATTCATGGTGTGTTGATCAGGTGAACACTAGTTTACGGGCAGCAGATAAGCCAAAGTAATTATAAGTGAAACTATTCCGTTCTCAAGGCTTATTAATCGCCTCCGACCATAATGGTGTTTATGTTTACCACAGTTAGATACTTTCTTATTCGCGCGAATAAGAAAGTATGCTATAATGAGGTGAAATCGATTCTCAGTATTCTATGAAACAGCTTGAACGGATACTAAAAGGTCTAGCTAACCGACGTCGGCTGGTGATTGTTAAACTCCTTACCCAAAGTAAAGAGCTGTCAGTCGCCACTATTGCCGAACGTATTCATCTTTCGTTCACCTCTACATCCAAACACCTGAGCCTGCTCCGCAATTTGGACATAGTGGAGCGGCGCCAAGAAAGCCTCACAGTGTTCTATAGTCTTGCTCCTGAGCTACCCCGACCAGCTAAGCTCCTTCTTACTACCATTTCTAATTCGCGCGAATAAGAAAATAGTTTATGAAGCCAAAAGGTTTTGCGAATATCATCATAATAATCGCTGTACTGGTTGGGCTTTCGGCTATTGCTTCAACGTATTTAGTTTTGGAAACTCAGAGAGAGGCCAAGCGTCCTACCGAGCCGCGGTTTTGTACCATGGCGGCTAAGCGGTGTCCCGATGGTTCTTACGTTGGTAGAGTCGGCCCGAATTGTGAGTTCGCCGCTTGCCCTAGTGCGATTGATACCTCAACCAGTTCGACTTCGCTCACTGCAGGCTGGCAAACCTACCGCAATGACAAATATGGATTTGAGGTGAAGTATCCATGCAAGCCAGGTTTGTCTTGTGTCCCACCAAAAGCCGACTCTAATTTGGGATTAGATTTTGAGGTCACATTCCCGACTAATGAAAATTCTACGACTGTTTCTATTGGTGTATTTGATCAAGCTAGTTTAGATGAATGGCAAAGAGTTTTGGATTCTCCAGAAGGCGAACGGGGGGACATTGTTTCAACTCCTGACGATTATGATATTACGAAATTAAATAAGGCCTTGCAGCTTCCCGTAGGTACATCATGCGATTTCAGAACTGACTGTACGGTGACTTTATTTGCTGGGATTAAGGCTCTAAAAAGAGATAGGGGCAACATTTACGGCGGTCGTGACGAATATCTTACACCCCACGGTACTTACTGGTACTCTTTGAGTATAGATTATCCAGAGGTGGCAACGAGACTAGAAAGTCAGGCCGCTGGCGAAGAAGTTTTGCAAAACTTCAAATTCATTTCGCCTGCTAGTTCGACTGACACTTCAAATTGGCAAACCTACCGCAATGAGCAGTATGGATTTGAAGTGAAGTATCCCTCCGATTATAAATTACAATTGAATAAAACCGACTGGTTTGGCAAATCAATTTTTGGCATTGAGTTTTGGAGTGATTGTGGTGATTGTGTAGATACCTCACCTTTCATCAGTGGTATTTACGTCAAGACATCTACTTTGGAAGAGGAGGAGAAAAATCTCGGTCCGGATATTCAGAAAGAAAATGTTATAGTGAACGGTCAAAATGTTGTGGTACTTAACTATACATACCATGGCCCTGATGGTGGGGACCAAATGAGTAGTGCCATTATTCCTCATGCTAGCTACGTCTATGTATTGAATGGAGATAGAGACGCTGTGAATCAGCTTCTTAATTCTTTCAAATTCATTTCTCAGTAACTTATGAATCGTATTTTCATTACTGACGCAGTTGGTAAGGTAGGCGAGGAAGTTTTGTTAAAAGGTTGGGTGCACGTGCGCCGGAACTTAGGGAAAATGGTGTTTATAGATTTGCGCGATAGAACCGGCCTCATGCAGGTTGTGATAGCGCCAGCGAATGTGGACGAGGCTTCTATGGCCGCGGCTAAGGCCATGCGGCCGGAGTTCGTGGTGGCTATAACCGGCAAGGTGCAGGCGCGCGACCCAGGGCGCGAGAACGCTAACTTAGCCACTGGCGGAGTGGAGATTCTTGCTTCTAAAGTGGAAATTATCAGCGAGGCTAAAACGCCGCCGTTCGAGATAGAGAACGAGGAGCGGCAGGCAGCTGAAGAGCTGAGGCTTAAGTATCGCTACCTGGATTTGCGACACGAGCGCTTGCAGAAGAACGTGACGTTGAGGCATGAGGTGAACTTATTCATTCGTAACTTCTTGAGCGAGCACGGTTTCCGCGAAATTGAAACACCTATTTTGGGTAAGTCCACCCCTGAGGGGGCACGCGACTACCTGGTACCCTCCAGGCTATACCACGGCAAGTTCTACGCCTTGCCGCAGAGCCCGCAGCAGTTTAAACAGCTCTTGATGGTGGCAGGTGTGGAGCGTTACTTCCAAATTGCGCGCTGCTTCCGCGATGAGGACACCCGGGGCGACCGGCAGCCAGAGTTTACGCAGCTCGACCTGGAAATGAGTTTTGTGGAACGCGAAGACGTTATGGCTTTGAACGAGGAGCTGCTCATTGCACTGGTGACCAAGCTGGCGCCTGAGAAAAAAATTCAGGAGTTGCCGTTTCCTAGGCTCTCTTACAAAGAAGCCATAGAGAAGTACGGCACAGACCGGCCTGATTTACGTAAAGACAAGAACGACCCTAATCTGTTGGCGTTCTGCTGGGTGATAGACTTTCCCTTTTTCGAGAAAACCGAATCAGGTGGTTGGACGTTCACCCACAACCCGTTCTCTGCCCCGAAGCCTGAGCACATGGCTGACCTGCTGGGTAAGCAGAACGTGGGCGACATACTCACCACACAGTACGACGTAGTGCTCAATGGCTGGGAGATTGGCGGCGGTAGCATCCGCAACCACCAGGCTGCAGCGCTCCAGGCCGTGTTTGAGGTTATGGGTTACAAACCCGACCACATCACGCAGAACTTTGGGCACATGCTGGAGGCGTTTTCCTACGGCGTGCCGCCGCATGGCGGCATCGCCTGGGGTCTAGATCGCTTGCTCATGGTGCTCTGTAACGAGCCCAACATTCGCGAGGTTATAGCCTTTCCCAAAACCGCCGACGCCAAAGACCTGCTCATGGGCGCACCCGACGCAGTTTCTCGGCAGCAGCTTGAGGAGCTTGGTATTTCCAGTAAGAAAAAGTAGCACGGTATGCGCCTATCTCCTTTGCAAAAATACATTATGCGCACCGCCTATGTAACGCCCGCCCGGGCGGTATCGCGAGGCGGCTTTGCGCGATTCTATGAGAACCAAAAGCAGAAGCCGAAAGATGTGGTGGATATTATTACCAAAAGTTTGGAATCATTGATAGATAAGGGTTTCATGGTGGGCTATGGAGTCAGGACGCCGCAAAAGTGGTACATTAAAGAGGTTAAGCTCATGCCGGCAGGGCGCAAAGCCGCGCGCAAGCTCCTGGGGGAGCAGCAGGCGTTGCCGTTTCGCCTTAGGGCGGCTTAAGGGTTAGCCTATGACGTTTACCCGTATTGCAGATTTTCTTACCTGGCTCGGCGGTGTGGTTGTCTCCTGGCTTAAGCTGCCAGCTTCGTGGGCTCCGTTCACTAGCGCGCTGCCGCTGTGGGCGTTTGGTTTGGTGGCGGTGATTGTGGCTATTCTCGTTTTTAGATTAGTGACGCACGCCATCTTCAAGTTTTTAATGTGGGCCGCACTCATTATTGCCATACTCATCCTCGCTTCCTCACTGGGTGTCCCCATTGCCCAATGGCTCTCTGGGTTTTGAGTATAAAGATAAGACTACTTTCTAATTCGCGCGAATAAGAAAATAGGTAACTACTAATCCTTAATTGAGAATATTTATGGCAAAAGTTCCGGCGAAAGTTTTAAACGCACTCAATAAGACCAAGATAAAGTACGACATCCTCGAGCATCGCACGGTATTCACCGCCTACGACCTGGCACAGACGCTAAGGCGCAAGCTCGGCGAGGTGGTGAAGACTATTGTGGTCAAAGTGGACAAGGGTCACGCTATTTTACTCCTACCCGCTTCACACCAGGTGGATTTTAAACTATTCAAAAAAGCGGTGGGGGCCAAACAGGTAGACATCGACCGTGAGAACATGATGACCAAGTTGTTCAAAGTGAAACCCGGTGCCATTTCCCCGTTCCATGGGCCGCTCCACAAGTTGCCGGTGTATGTGGACAAGGGGGTTATGAAAGTGCAAAAGGCCGTGGTGCAGGCTGGAAGCTTTGAGCACTCTTTGCACATGAAGACGAAAGACCTGCTTAAGGTGGTAGAGGGTAAGCTTGGAAACTTTGCTAAGAAGAGGAAGTAGATGTACGAAATCAAAATCGAAAAATTTCAAGGGCCGCTTAACCTCCTGCTCCAGCTCATAGAGCAGGAAGAGCTTGATATTTCAGAAGTGAGCCTGGCACAGGTAACTGACCAGTACCTTACGTATTTAAAACAAGTTGAGGAGCTGAACCCCGAGGAAGTGGCAGACTTTTTGGTAGTAGCGGCTAAGCTCTTGCTCATTAAGTCGCGGCTCCTGTTGCCAAGCCTGAACCTAGGGGGAGAAGAAGAGGCCAAAGACTTAGAAGAGCAGCTTAAGATGTACAAGCAGTACTTGGAGGCTGGGCGGGGGATTGCTAGAATGTGGCGGCAGGGGCACGTGGCCTGGGTCAGGCCAAAACCCTTGGTGCTTAAAGCTGAAGCTGCTTTTACACCGCCAGTTGGTGTGACGCGTGAAGTTTTAACCCAGGCTTTTGAGCGAGTGCTTAAAGCGATAGAGCCTATTATTAAGCTACCCGAAGTTACCCTCATCCGCGCTATTTCTATTCAAGAGAAAATAGTATCACTGAAAGAATTAATCACAGATAAAGTTCGCTTGAGTTGGCACACGCTGGTTAAGGGCGCACAGGACAAAACCGAGGTGGTGGTTTCGTTCCTGGCACTGCTCGAGCTTATAAAGCAGCGGCACGTGGTAGTGGAACAGCCCGCGCTCTTTCAGGACATCGCCATCTCGCGCGTTAGCAAATAAACTATATGCCCTCGACTACCGACAAGCTGATTGGAAAACTGGAGAGCGTGCTGTTTGCCGCCGGCAAGCCCTTAAGTTTTAAGAAGCTCGCTGAGGTAACGGAAGTGACGGTGGGCGATGTGGAACACGCCTTAACCAAGTTGCAAGAGCGCTACCAGGAAGCCGGTCATGGGTTGGAAGTTATCCAGCACCAGGGTGAGGCAGTGCTAGCCACCCACCCCGACCACGCCGAGCTGGTGCGGCAGTTCTTGAAAAAAGAGGAGCTGGGGGAGCTGACCCGGCCGCAGCTCGAAACCCTCTCCGTGGTGGCGTACCGCGGGTCGGTGAGTAAGGCCGAGCTAGAGCAGATACGTGGGGTGAACTGCAGCCTGATTTTGCGCAACCTCATGATCCGCGGGCTGGTGGAGACTACCGACGAAGACGCCGCCCTGCCTACGTACCACGTCACGGTTGATTTTTTAAGGTTCCTTGGGCTAAAGTCGGCCACCGAGCTGCCACACTTTGCAACCCTGTCTCAGCATGCCAACCTTGCCAACATTCTCCAAACTGAAAAACCTAGCGCTACGGCTTAGCCGCACCTTGCCCGTAGTTGGGTTGGCCGCGTTGTTCAGCGTCTGGCCAGGGAGCCTGCGCTCTGCAGCCGCTGGGGTTGCTCTGTCGCCTCGGTTGCCGAGCTTAGGGGCGCAGGCCATGCTGCCAGAGCCGATAGACTGGTCGCAGGTGCCGTCGCTTACGAGCCTTAACCTGTCAGCCTCCTCAGCGGTGGTCGTGCATCTGCCCGACGGCCGCCTGGTAGGGGCCTTGGACCCTGAGCACGTAAGGCCGCTGGCTTCGCTCACCAAGCTCATGACCGCGGTGGTGGCGATGGAGGTAGGGCCCAAGCTTGATGAGCTTGTCACGGTAACCCGTGCTGATAACACTGACTCGCTACTGCCGTACATGAACGCAGGGGATAAGATAAGCTACCTCTTTGTAGCTGATGGGCAGACACTCCGGCTGCGGGACGCACTTACCGCCGCGCTGGTGGGTTCAGCCAACAACGCAGCAGCTACCTTGGCCCGGGTGAGCGGACTCTCGGCCGATGATTTTGTAGCCCGCATGAACACGCGGGCTCAAGTGTTGGGCATGTACGCTAGCCACTTTACCGAGAGCACGGGCCTAAGCCCGGCTAACACCAGCACCGCCTACGACTACGCTATCCTGGCCCGCTACGCCTGGACCAACCGGACCCTCCGGCAGGTGTCGGGCTTGCCGCGGGCTACCTTTTCCAGTTCAGATGGCAAGGTGCACCACATGCGGAACACCAACGCGCTGGTCACTAAGCCGCCCCCAGGGGTAACGCCACTCGCTAGCAAGACCGGCTACCTTACCGAGGCCGGCTACAACCTGGCGCTGGAGTGGAGGGCGCCAAACGGTAGTGAGTACCTGCTGGTGCTCATGAACGCGCCGTCGCTCACGGCCCGTTCAGCGGATGCGCTCAAGGTTATACGCTGGCTTCAAGCAAAAACCTGAGCTATGCTGTGTACTATATGGCCGTAGTAGTCAAGCCCCTCGTCATCGCCAATTGGAAAATGAACCTGTCTATCCGGCAGAGCGTAAGCTTAGCGCGTGCGCTCGTGACTGGCTTAGCGCCGCGCCGTGGCCACCTGGCTGCTGAGGTGGTGCTCTGCCCGAGTTTTCCAGCCCTGGCGGCTGTGGCTGGGGTACTTAAGGGTAAGCCACTTACCTTGGGTGCCCAGAACGTGTTCTGGAAAGCCAAGGGGCCATACACCGGTGAGGTTTCCGCTGAAGTGCTCAAAGAACTTGGTGTGAGGTACGTTATGGTTGGTCACTCGGAGCGGCGCCAGTACCTTAGGGAAACCGACGCCATGGTACAGCAGAAGGTGGCGGCGGTGCTCCAGGCAGGCTTGACGCCGGTGGTCTGCGTCGGGGAGACGTTTGCTGAGCGACAAATTGGACAAAAAGATGTTGTCATCGACCGCCAGGTGACTGCCGCGCTCAAGGGTCTTACCCTTGAGCCAGACGACCACCTGGTCGTAGCCTATGAGCCGGTGTGGGTGATTGGTTCTGGGCAAGCCGTAGAGCCCGAGGAGGCCATGGCTACGGCCAAGGTTATTCGCCAGGCGCTCATAGATGTGTGGCCCGAGCGTGCCTGGCAGTCCCAGGTGCGCATTATCTACGGCGGTAGCGTGGACTCTAGCAACATCAAGACGTTCTTGGGTGGAGAGCTTACGGGTGTGCTGGTAGGGGGAGCTTCACTCGAGGCCAAGACCTTGCTGGCGCTGGTCAGGGAGCTCGCGTAAAGGTATGTTCGTGCACGCCCGTCAGATTATTTTTCCCGCCTACCGGAAGCACCGGGCGGTGGTGGCGTTTAACACCATTAACGCTGAGACCAGCCTCGCGATTGCTCGGGCCGCGAGTTCCGTCGGCGTGCCAGCGCTGTTTGAAATCAGCGAGAAAACTATTCACTACCTAGGCCTCACCACCGTAGTAGCCCTCACCAAAACCGTGGCCAGCGACCCGAGCGTTACGGTGCCCCTGGCCATACACCTTGACCACGGCCACAGCTTTGCCGTGTGCCGAGCTGCTATTCAAGCTGGGTTTTCTTCGGTCATGGTAGATGGTTCGGCCTTGCCCTACGCTCAAAACGTCAAGCTGACGCGGCGTGTGGTGGCTTACGCCCACCAGCGCGGCGTGCTGGTGCAGGGCGAGCTCGGGGCGCTGAAGCCGGTGGTTGGTAAACGGCTCAGGGCCAACACTGACCTCATGACTGACCCTGAGCAGGCCAAAACGTTTGTGGCCGCCACAAACGTTGATACCTTAGGTGTAGCAGTTGGCACGCTCCATGGCCCAGCCAAAATTTTTCAGCCTTTACCGAAGATTGATTTTGAACGCCTGAAAGCCATTCACCGGTTGGTTAAGGTGCCACTTGTGTTGCATGGAGCTTCAGGCGTGCCCGCGGCCGACCTCAGACAGGCGCGACGCTTAGGAGTTGGCATTGTTAATATTGATACCGATTTGCGTTTAGCGTACCTGACGAGCCTCCGACGTGAACTTCGAGTACAGCCTAAGGAGTATGACCCCAGGGTTATCTTTGGCCCCGTAGTTGAGGCGGTCCGCCGTGTAGCAGAACGGAAGCTCCGAGCGCTCTCCGGGCACCTATGGTAATCGACGTGGTGCTGTGGGTAGTCCTCACCTTAAGCGTGGTGGGGCTTATTGGCTTGGTGGTACGTAAGCTCCCCGTACTCCGGGTGATAGACACAGCTCAGCTCAGCTCCGTAAATCAGAGCCTGCTCAAGCTGAAGCTCCTCGAGCAGCGCCTGAGGCGTAAGGTGCAGAGCCTCGTGCAACGAGCGAGCCGTAACCTGCCTGCCGCTGGTAAACTTATCGCCCGCCGTATGGGTAGTGTGCATCAGGTTTTTCAGGACGTGACGAGTCGAATAGAGCGTAAGCTAGAGCGGCACACCGCTGCGTCTGCCAGCGCGGCCGACCTCATGGCCCAGGCTGAGGCCGCGCTGAAGAGTGGTGGCTACGAGACGGCTGAGGCTAAGTACCTCGCCGTCCTACGTAGTGATGCTCATAGCCTAGGAGCTTATGAAGGCTTGGGAGCAGTGTACCTGGATGCACGAGAGTACGAGCAGGCCAGGGAAGTGTTTGAGTACCTGGTGGGGAGGGGCGTGGACAGTGCCCACCTGGGGCTGGCGCGCGCTAGCCTAGGGCAAGGCCAGCTCGAGCTGGCGCGCGCCGAGTACCAGCAGGCGCTGGCCCACCTCACGTCACCTCAGCTCCTGATAGAACTGGCGCAAGTGCTCCAAGAGCTCGGCAACTCCACTGAGGCCTTTACCTACCTCAAAGAGGCTCGAGCGCTAGAACCCAAGAACCCTAAGCTCCTTGACTTTTACATCGAACTCAGTATAGTAACTGGGCAACCAATTGAAGCCCAAAGCGCCCTGGACGCTCTCCGCGAGGTAAACCCCGAGAACCAGAAGATCCCCGAGCTAGCTCAGGCCGTGCGTAAGCTGGCGGACAAGCTGAAGCTCAAGCGGCCGCGCGCGGCCACGAGCACAACCTTTGGTGTGCCGACCAGGCGCAAGGCTTAACAGTTCCTAGGCCGTTGTAATCGGGCTACAGGCCCTCATACATCGGCATCGTTCGGAAGAAATGAACCTCGGTTCATTTCGTTCCTCACTCGCCGTTGTAGCTTCCGCCTCCACTCTCGGCTTCGGCGGACAAGCAGCTGGCACGTACTTTGATAACGTTCCTTCACTATGGGGTTGAAGGTTTTCTTGACCCGCTGCCTTGTGCCGATGTAGCTGGAGCTGGCCCCACCCCTTCTCTTGCCGTTGTAGCTCAGCTGGTAGAGCAACTCCATGGTAAGGAGTAGGTCGCCGGTTCAATTCCGGCCAACGGCTCCAGAAGGGGTGGGGTAAATGGCGCAACTCCATGCTTGCCCAGTAGGGAATTGCAAAGCGATTCTGCTTCTGGGGTAAGGAGTAGGTCGCCGGTTCAATTCCGGCCATCGGCTCCAGGCAGCGGGCCAAGCCGGCCACGGGCCGTAAAGCCCTCGCGGGCCCACGGCCCTTTACGAGGCTCCACGTTCCTTTTACGTTTTTGGTCTCGGGTGGGTATCGAAGTGGTCAAACGAGACTGACTGTAAATCAGTTGCCTTCGGGCTTCGCAGGTTCGAATCCTGCCCCACCCACCACGTAAAGCTCGCACAGCTCGCCATGTGGTATTAAAATAGTTGTAAGTGGTGCACCCCGTAGAGGTGCGTCAGCACCTTCTTCGGGGTTCGAATCCTGCCCCACCCACCATTCGGCTCGCTTCGCTCGCTCATGGTAAACCAAGCGAGTCGAATGCCCCGAGCCGAGCCGAGGGGTTGAAAAACAAGCGTGCTATGGGTACACTATACTACGTTTATATGATGCGCTGCTCCGACGGTACGTTCTACGTCGGGATGACAGTCAACCTCGCGGCACGAGAAGCTCGTCACATTCGAGGTGATGGCGCGAAGTTTACCAAGTCACATGGAGGAGAACGTATAGTATATCGAGAGCCACATGCTACGTATTTAACTGCACGGCGTAGAGAGATATAGATAAAGAACTGGCGCCGCGAGAAGAAAGAACGTTTACTTTTAGGCCTTAAGCCGTAGGCCAGCGTAGCTCAGTGGTAGAGCAACTGTTTTGTAAACAGTAGGTCGTCGGTTCGACCCCGACCGCTGGCTCCAGCCTTAAGTCATCTTATCCGTTTTTGTTTGCCCTCGTATGTCGCAAGATAACCTCGTTAAGCTTGAGTGCAGTGTGTGTCACCGCATTACCTACCACACCTTCCGCAACAAGAAGAAGGTCAAGGCGCGGCTGGAAACCATGAAGCACTGCCCGTGGTGCAAGAAGCACACGCTCCACAAGGAGACGAAGTAGCTTACTACTGCCACGTCTCCCGTTTGGGGGGTTCGTTCAGTGGTAGGACTTCGGTCTCCAAAACCGATAACGTGGGTTCGATTCCTACACCCCCTGCCATGAAAAATTCAGTGGATTGTTCCACTGGATTTTTCATTGTGTGAGTAGGAATCGAAGGGCGCGAGATAGGCGAGCGAGTTGGCTCGAGCTCGCCTGAGTGTAGCGCCCAGGCCCCGAGTCGGAGCGAGGGGGATTCCTACACCCCCTGCCAGGAAAAAACAGTTCCACCTTGGGACTGCTTTTTCCTGATGGCTAACGAGGGATCGAAGGTCATGCCTATAGGTATACACTCTTTCGTTTAGGAGTGCTAGACTAGAGCTATGCGAGCAGAGGCACTAAAGTATGTAGCTATACTAGGGTTGCTGGCTTTTCTGGCCGTGGGAGTTTTTGCTGCTGCTCATATTATGGAAATGCCGATGAATGAGCACGGTGTAATGACCGGCTGTTGGTTCACGGGCATGGCTGGCCCCTGCCCCATGACCCTGAGTGAACATGTGGCGTCTTGGCACAGCCTTTTCACTAGCGTTCCGACTACATCCGACACTTTGTCGCTCGTTGTACTCGTTCTAGCGGTATTGCTGGTAGTCCCGCGTTGGTTCGAACGATACCGCAGGTGGGTGGCGGCACGACTGGCACTTCTCCCCAGACTGTACCTGAAGTATCACCCCAACCTGACTCTCGCCACTTCGCTACGGGAAGCATTTTCTCAGGGCATTCTCAATCCTAAAGTGTACTAGCTGGTAGCCAATCTTTATGCTTGCGTCTTCCGACGCAGGTTTTTTCGTGACATTACTTACTAAAATTCTATGGAAACATTTCCTCAAACCCAATATTCAGAATCCAATTCCGTTCCTCAAGGTGCTGTACCAAGTATGTTCGCCGGTGCCTCGCCTAAACTCACCTTCATCATGGGTTTGGTGACCGGTATCGCCGTCGTTAGCCTGGCAGGCTTTGTACTAGCTGCCAGCTACGGCTTATCCGGTCGCGCTAGCAGTGCGCTCGGCTCTGCAACTGTAGCAGTCCAAGGCACCACCACACCTACACCCTCTGCCGCACCCTCACCCACTTCGCCACCAGCTGCGCCAGGCAAGGCAAACGTCACCCTTAAGCCCGACGACCACATCCGTGGTCCCAAGGACGCCAAGGTAGTGCTCGTTGAGTACTCTGACCTTGAGTGCCCCTTCTGCAAACGCTTCCACCCCCAAATGCAGCAGCTCATGCAGGAGTTTTCCGGTCAGGTGGCCTGGGTGTACCGCCACTTCCCGCTCTCATTCCACCAGAACGCCGAGAAAGAGGCTGAGGCCGCAGAGTGCGTGGGTAAGCTCGGTGGTAATGATAAGTTTTGGGCTTATGTGAACAAGATATTTGAACGTACGACCTCGAACGGTACTGGCTTTGCTTTAGATAAACTAGGGCCGCTGGCGGCAGAAGTAGGGGTTTCCCAGGGTAAGTTCCAAAGCTGCCTTGATAGCGGCGAGTTTACGGCCCACGTGCAGCAGGACGAGCAGGAAGGCACGGCCTTTGGTGTGAACGGCACCCCCACTACGTTCGTGAACGGGCAGCCAGTTGAAGGCGCGGTACCCTATGAGCAGTTGAAGCAGGTGGTGCAGAGCTTACTGAAGTAGTCTAAAAGCCACAGAGGTAGTATGTCACCCACTATGAGCACTCCACTAGTCGCCATAGGCCGAGCCCTGGCTACCGTATTTCGCCAGTGGCGGTATATCGTGCTGACCGTAACAGTAGCCATGCTACTGTTCTTACTCGTGGCTTGGATACGCAACTTCTGGTTCCTGTGGTATGTCTTCACTACGCCCGCCTTCAGTTGGGGCACTCGGTTTAGCCTGCTCAGTGGCACATTCGCCATGTTTAGGCTCAACACCACGCTGCCTCGCCTCGTATTGTCCGTAACGCTGGTGGTGCTCGCGGGCATTAACGTGAGCCTGCTTGTGTTCTACCTCAAGCGCCGGCTGACCCAAGCAGGTGGGGTGGGCACCAGCCTCCTTGGTACGGTGCTCGGCGTACTTGGCATTGGCTGCGCTTCGTGTGGTTCGGTTATTCTCACCTTGCTCATCGGCTTTAGCGCCACCGCGAGCTTCTTAGGGTTACTCCCGCTCAGGGGAGCTGAGTTTGGCCTGGCGGGAGTAACCCTGCTCTTAGGTTCCATCTACCTTACAGCCAAGAAAATTAACAATCCTGTGCTATGTAAAATTTAAGTGTTATACCTGTACACCCATGACTAAGCGTTCCATAACAACATTTATCATTGGCGCCATCATCCTTACGGCAAGTTTGATAGCTGGTTCGTTCTTACTTATCTCTCGTGGCCAAGGTGACGTAGTGAGTACCGAAGCTTTGGCAGCAGATAAGGCCATCTATGACAGTATCCCAACCGAAGCGGGTAAGGTGAATTTCATGCGGCAGAGCGGGAGCCTAACCAAAGCCGTTAACCCCGAACTCGTAGACCTCGACAGCCAAGTTATCTCCTGTGACCCGAGCGTGGATGGTTTATTGGGGGGCAACCCCACCACCGGCGGCAGCTGCGCGGCCGGACCAACGGCACTCAAGAGCACCCAGGGCATGTACCTTAGCGGTCAGTGCTGTAGCACTATAACCGACCCTACCGAGTACCATGAGAACCTGGAAAAACTACAAGCCTACAAGAGTATGCCCGATATTGTGCTCGACCCCATGCACACGCCTATTGCTTTAGCGAAACAGTGGATTGACTACGACCATGCCACGACCCTCACCGCTGACGAGCAGAAGGTGTATGACCAAGCCTATGCTATCTCCAAAGAGAAACCCTGCTGCTGCAAGTGCTGGCACTACTTTGTGAACGAAGGCATTGCCAAGAAGATGATTAAGGACGGTACGTTCAACGCGCAGCAGATTGCCGACTACTGGGACGCCTCGGATATCTGTGGTGCGTAGTACTCGCCTCTGAAGCAAAAAGCAGCTCCAAGATGGAGCTGCTTTTTGCTGATAACGATATAACATTTTCATGTATCTATGATAAACTTTTGGTAGGTCTAATTCTGGTAAGCATCAGAACATATGTACATCTGCCCCATGCATCCGGAAGTGCGCCAAGAGGTGCCCGGCCGCTGCCCTAGGTGTGGTATGAAGCTCGTACCCGCTGAGGCCGTGCCAGTAAGGTCAGCACCAAGCGATGATCGCGGCTTAGGAACGTTAACGTGGAAAAGCTACGTCCCCCTGATTGTTATCATCGGACTCATTTTGTGCGTGACAATTGTAGTCTCGTGGACTGATTATATGCTCGGCAGGTTCTCCATATTTCAGTCGGTCGCCTACTTTATGACGGGATTCTTTATCGTGTTTGCCGGCTTCAAGCTCATGGACCTACCTGGTTTTGCTGAAGGCTACTCCACCTACGATCTTTTGGCCCGGGCCTGGTTTGGCTATGGTTACGTTTACCCCTTCATCGAGCTTACCTTTGGGCTGCTTATGCTCGCTGGTTTGCATCAGGCTTGGTTACCGTGGACTGAGTTTAGCGTTATGGCACTGAGCGGCTTGGGTGTGGCTATAAAACTAGCCAAGCGCGAGCCATTTATGTGCGCCTGCCTGGGCACGTTCCTCAAAGTGCCGCTTACCTACGTGACCTTGGTTGAAGATTTTGGCATGGCGGCCTTAGCGTTGGCGCTGGTGTTATTCCGATAGGTTACTCGCATTTCGTCATGGAACCTTTCGTACGAAAGGTTCCATGGTTAAAGTTAGCCATAGTTATGTTATGCTATGTCAAGTAAACTTGACATGGGATTTTTGTACTTTATACTCTAAGTAGAGCCTAATTTATAACCAATAAGGCCATGCCAGACAAAATGGTAAAAACCGAGGAAGAGTGGAAACAGCTCCTCACCCCTGAGCAGTACCGTATTTTGCGGCAGAAGGGGACTGAGGCACCTTTTTCGGGCGAGTACGCTCAAGACCATAGCCCCGGCATGTTCGCCTGTGCCGCCTGTGGACAGCAGTTGTTTTCGTCCGATGCCAAGTTTGATTCCGGCACAGGCTGGCCAAGCTTTGACCAAGCTATCCCTGGTACCATAGAAATGTACCCTGATGACAGCCACGGCATGCACCGTGTGGAGGTAACTTGTACTCGCTGTGGTAGTCACCTAGGACATGTCTTCGAGGATGGTCCACGAGACACCACGGGGCAGCGGTTTTGCATCAACTCAGCCTGCTTAAGGCTCCAACCAAAGAAGTCGTAACGCAGCATGCTCCAAGTTCTCTTTGCACTGCTAGCCGGAATACTAACCATTGCGGCACCGTGTATTCTGCCGCTTTTGCCAGTGCTGCTGGGTACATCAGTTGGGCACCGCAGCAAGACCCGGCCTGTGTTTATAGTACTGGGGTTTATTATAGTTTTTTCACTGGCTGGGTTGCTGCTGGCAACACTAAGCACGAAATTAGGACTGAACCCAAACACCCTCAGGTTGGTTGCTATTGTTGTACTGGCTTTGTTTGGGGCGCTGTTGCTGTGGCCACTGCCGTTTGAGCTCATAGCAGGCCGTCTTAGTGGCACGTTTGCCAAGGTGGGTGCAGAGGCCAACCAAGGACAGGGGAACTTGAGTGGGTTTGTGCTTGGTATGACCTTGGGGTTGGTGTGGACGCCCTGTGCTGGGCCAGTCTTAGGGACCGTACTCACGCTGGTGGCGCTGCAGCGTGAGCTTACTACAGCCGGGATACTGCTTACCGCCTATGCTATCGGGGCTGCTCTGCCTATGCTGGCTATTGCCTACGGCGGTCAGTACCTGACGGCTAAAGTCAGGGTACTGACTCGATATACCGGCGTGTTACAGCGTACGTTCGGGGTGCTCATCATCACCCTCGCGGTAGCGCTCTACTATAACTACGACACTAAGCTCTACGCCGTCCTCCTCGAACACTACCCAACGTTTAACCCTAAGCTCTAGCACTATGCCTAACAAAACTATTGTGCTCATTACTGCCGCTGTCGTTATACTACTCGTGGCTGCTGGGTTGTACCTTGACCAAAAGGGCAAACATCCACTTACCAATACAGCGTCCGTCACCGGAACAGAGCCTTCTGCGTCAGCTACTACCATGGGCAAGGTGGAGTTTCAGGACTACGGCACGGCGCCGGAGTTTACCGGCATTAGCCACTGGCTAAACACCGAACCACTTACCATGGAGAGCCTCCGGGGTAAGGTAGTCCTCATCGATTTTTGGACGTACTCATGCATTAACTGCATCCGCACCCTGCCCCACGTAACCGAGTGGTACAATACGTACCAAGACAAGGGTTTTGTGGTTGTGGGGGTACACACACCAGAGTTTGCTTTTGAGAAAGAAACCGGCAATGTGCAAGCGGCGATTGATCACTTCGGCATTCACTACCCCGTGGCGCAAGATAATGACTACGCCACCTGGGGAGCCTACAGCAACCAGTACTGGCCGGCTGAGTACTTGGTGGACAAGCAGGGTAGGGTGAGGTATGTGCACTTTGGTGAGGGGAACTACGACCACACCGAGAACGCTATTCGTGAGTTGCTTGGCTTAAACGATGAGGCAGAGGCAGCCGCCTCGGCTGACAACCTCACTAACGTGGGCTCGCCTGAAATGTACTTTGGTACTGACCGGCTGCAGAACTTGGTACGCACACAAACTGCGAAAGCTGTAGCAACCGCCTATGCCTTCCCTAAAGATCTACCGCTTAATACCTTTGCCCTTGAGGGCAGCTGGCAGTTCTCGCCACAGAGCCTAACGCTCGCAGGGGAGGGAGGTGAGCTACGGCTAAAGTTTCACGCCGGCAAGGTGCACCTGGTGGCCGCGAGCCCAACTTCACCAGCCGAAGTTACCATTACCGTTGATGGTAAACCCCAGCCTACGGTTACGGTGAGTCAGGCCGAGCTCTACACCTTGTTTAGCTCAGCTGACTACACCGACCACGTAATAGACATCAAAGTTCAGGGCCCGGGGTTTCAAGCCTTCACCCTCACCTTTGGCTAAACCTATGCGCCTCGGGAACCAGGTTAAGCGATTGCGCTTGGTGAAGAACATCACGCAAGAGCAGTTGGCGCGGGTGGTAGGGGTGTCGCGGCAGACTATCATCGCCATTGAGCAGGGGAACTACACTCCCTCGCTGACCCTGGCTCTGCAGCTGGCTCACTTTTTTAAAGTTGCAGTGGAGGAGCTGTTTCGTCTAGAGTAAACGTATGAAACTCATTAGCTACTACCTGTTCCTGCTGGTGTTCATTGCCCTGCTCACGGGGTTTCTCCTGCAGCGTGGAGCACAGGCCATGAGCATGGGGCAGGTGCTCTCGGTGTCGGTGCTCTTGGGGCTCTACGTGGTTGGTATGTCGTTCCTGGGGGAAGGTAAGCCAACCGATGAACGGGCCGTGTTCCACCGCTACCTGGCCAACCGCTACGCCCTGCTCGCCGGCACCGTCGTGCTCTCCCTGGGTGTACTGGTGCAGCTGTTCACCGAACAGCTCGACTACTGGTTGCTCACGGGTTTGATCGCTATCAACGTAGTAAAGGTGATGAGCCTCGTGTACTCGAGCCACAAGAACTAACTCCAGAGACGGTGATCAGTACATAGATCAGGTACAGATGGAAATTATTTTTGGAGATAAAGTTAAAGCCTAAAGCCTCATGCCATTTTCAGAAATGTTACCTTATGATTAATTTATCTATAATTATTAACTGCACACGCTATGCCTAGTCGAGTTATACACTTTGAAATCCAAGCCGACGACGTGGCCCGCGCCACCGCGTTCTACGAGCAAACGTTTGGTTGGCAGGTTCAACAGATGATGTCGAAAGACAAGGGTGGCATGGATTACTGGGGCTTAACGACCGGTCCAGCTGGTACCCCGGGCATAAACGGTGGCATGTACCAGCGGCCTAAGGAAGGCCAGCTCCACACCTTTGACTGCACCATTATGGTGGACGATATCGATAAAGCCATAGCGGATGTACAACAGAATGGTGGTACTATTACCAGGAAAAAAGACATGATACCGGGGGTAGGTTGGTTTGCCAGCGCCAAAGACACGGAGGGGAACAAGCTGGGGCTCATGCAGGCTACTGACTGGAAGCCTGCCTAGGGCACATGGCACGTACGCTCTGGTATCTTCACCGGCACAACCGCGTTTGGACCCCGCCCACCTGAACGCGGTTTTCTTGTGCCGCGAGTTCGCTCGTGTTCCGGTAGTGGAACATCCATCGCCCCTGAGCGTTACTAGGAGTAGGGGGAGGTAAGCCAGGGTCGTTGCCTGAAGCCTAGGGAGGGGTTTATAGTATAGGTATAGGGGTTAGCCTTATCATTTACCCTTAATTCTATGGTTAACCGATCAATAATTACTGCGGGGGTGGTGGGGGTGGTAGTAGTGGCCCTCGGTTGGTACTTCTCCTCGCGCGCCAACCAAGCTACCTCCACCAGTGGCCAGCAGGCTATGCAGGAAAACCAGAACACCAACACGTCGGGAGCGGCCGCACCACCTACGACTAGTAAAACTCCTACCAGCAGTACCCTGAGGGCTGGTGAGCGCTACGCCGCGGCCCGCGACGAGTACCAGTACCGCTTTACCTTTCTCCAGTGCCACGGTACGCCGGGGTCTTTGAATGTCGCGGTGGGTTCCAAGATCATGCTGGAGAACGGGGATGATGTGAGCCACAAAATCGCGCTGGGCAGCCAAGTGTTTACCATTGGCGGCCATAAGTACGTCATTGCAACTGCCCCCTCGAAGGCTGCGGGGTACTACATCACCTGCGACGGTGGTGGAGCGGCCCAACTGTTCGTGTACCCGTAAGCTAAGCCCCTGTACGTTCCTGGTCAAACCACCCCTTCGGTGGGGTGGTTTGCAGTACCAGCTAGTGCCTGTGTGGTCGAGGTGAGGTGGTTGTGGTACTATTTGTACACTCTCGCTACAAAACTGCATGGTAATTATCTCTGCCCTCATCACGTTCCTATCCACCTTAATTGGTGGCTTGCTCGCGCTGCGCTACAAAGGCAAGCTTAAGTTGGTTCTGGGGTTTACTGCTGGCGTGCTCCTGGCAGTAGTAGCGTTTGATATTCTACCCGAGGTTATTGAGCTCACCGCGAAAACTGGGGTTCAGGCCCATAAACCCATGTTAGCGTTGGTGTTGGGGTTCCTGATTTTCCACGTCTTAGAGAAAGCCCTCCTCATTCACCATGCCCAAGAGGCGAGCTATGGCAAACACCGCCACCCCTCGGTAGGGTTGCTCTCGGCTCTAGCCCTGTCGGGGCACTCGTTTCTTGATGGTGTAGGGATAGGGCTTGGGTTCCAGGTTTCTTCAGCGGTGGGCTTACTCGTAGTGGTAGCGGTAGTTGCTCACGATTTCAGCGACGGTATGAACACCGTGTCGCTGATGTTAGTAAACAAAAACACCGACCGCAGGGCCCTCGGGCTCTTACTACTCGACGCTCTCACACCCACCCTGGGAGCTGCTTCGACGTTCTTCTTCACCCTAACTGAGCCTGCACTGCTCTTGTACCTCGGGTTTTTTGCTGGTTTCTTGCTCTACATAGGCGCCTCGGACATACTCCCTGAGGCACACAGCGAGGATTCTTCCTGGAAAACGATAGCCATGACCGTGCTGGGGGTGGTATTCATTTTTATCGTTACCCGATTTGTCTAGCTGTATGCTTGTACACTCCACGGCCGCGCATTACTGGCTTCCCCTAGGCTTCGCTGTCACCATGCTCTGTGGTTTGGTGTACGTGGCAGTACAACAGAGCTTGCGGCAAGGCGGTAACGACCCACAGATTCAGATGGCTGAAGACCTGGCTGCCCGCGCTAGCCGCGGTGAGGCACTGAGCAGCTTAGTGCCCGTGGAGCACATTGATCTAGGTTCTAGCTTGGCGCCGTTTGTAATTATCTACGACGAGCAGGGCAAGGTTGTGGCAGGTTCAGGTGAGCTTGAGGGTAAGCTGCCCCAGGTTCCCTGGGGTGTACTACAGTACACTAAAGCTCATGGCGAAAACCGCCTCACCTGGCAACCGCGGTCAGGGGTGCGCATCGCAACCGTCACGGCCTACTTCAATGCTCCGACCCAATCAGGCTACGTGCTCGTTGGCCGGTCGCTCCGTGAGGTAGAACGCAGGGTTGGTATGCTCGGAACCTACGCGCTCGCGGCTTGGTTTACGGCGTTAGTAGGTTCGTACGTAGCTCTGGCACTGTTGCCTAAACCATCGGGTGCTACTTGAGGTAGGGGAGTACGTTTATCCACTGAGCGAGGTCGGCGGGTTTTTGTACGTAGCCTCGCAGGTTGAGGTTCACGCCGCGGTGGAGGCCGAGGTGCAGGTGCTTGCGCTCACCGTCGGTCTCAGTACTGTAGCCCCGGCCTAACACGCCTAAGCTAGCTCCGGCTTTGAGTTCAGTACCCACTAGGGCAGTTATGCTCGTGAGCTTGAGGTGACCGTACACAACGGTGATGGGTTGGCCTTGGAGCGTACAAGCCTGAACAGCCACACCACCGTAGCCTGAAGCCCACTTTTTTAGCAAGAGTTTCCCGCTGCAGATGGCACGGACCTGGATTGCGCTGTCCTGCTCCCCGGGGAATGTTTCAAAATCAACGCCCGTATGGTAGCCCTGGAACCGCTCTGGGCTAACTGGTGAATGGGTGGGCGAGACATAGAGGCCAAAGGGTTTGAGGCTCACCCGTTCGAGCGCGCGCTCGAACGGCGCGGTGAGCTCAGGTTTGGTTTGAGGTGTGCTGGCTTGACTGGCCGAGCTGGTGCCGGGGGGTGCAGGTGTGCTCGAGGTAGAACTTGGAGGCCAGCTACAGCCAGCCAGCAACGCACTGAGCCCCAGTGAAACAGCAAGGTTTAGGAAACGTTTTAGGTAAACAGCGTGAGGTCGCATAGCGGTGCAGGTTAGTGAGTACAGTACCGCGGTTGTACGGAGAGCACAGAGGCACTATACTACCTTAGTACTTATGAAAACGTACTCAGATGAAGAGCTGGTGCGCCTGAGCGCTGAGGGTAGCCGCGAGGCCTTGGAAACGTTGGTCGCTCGCTACCTCCAGCGTATCTATAGCTTTGCCTATGCTCGGGTGCGTTCGCGGGAAGCAGCCGAGGACATTGCCCAAGACGTGTTCGTGAAAGTGTGGCGGAATTTGCACAGGTTTGACCAGGCCAGGCTGTTTAGGCCATGGCTCTACGAAATTGCTCGTAATACCGTGCTCGACGCCCTGAAGAAAAAGTCGGCTCTACCGTTTGCGCACTTTGCCGCGGCCGATGGGACCAACTGGTTGGAGCAGACCCTGGTTGACGAATCGCAGCAGTTGGAAGGAACTGCCGACCAGGCGCTGGTACGTGATAAGCTAGCAGCGGCAGTAGGGCAACTTGCACCTAAGTACGCTGAAGTTGTCTCCCTCCACCATACCAAGGGTTTGCGCTTTAGGGAAATTGCCGAGTCCCTCAGGGAGCCACTCAACACCATCAAGAGCCGCTACCGCAGGGCAGTGCTGGCACTTAAGGGCATCATCAAGCCGTAGTGCACCAGGTTCGCTGCATGTGTCGTACTCATACATGAGGGCTCTTTAGTCAGCCCCTCTACCTTAGGGTGCTACCTCCGTGCCTTAGGGTATAATGTACATAAGGGTGCACCATTGTGCATCCTTATGTCGTACTAGGTTAGGTATGGCTATGAATCAACCTCCCGTGCGTGTGCCTGAAGCTTCTCCTGATTTACTGGAGCGGGTACTGCTGAGGCTTGACGTGGAGCAGCGCCTGCGTCGGGTGCGGCAGCGTTTGGTAGGTGCCTTATGCTTGGGTGCTGGCTTGTTAGTCTCTGCCATTCCGGCTTGGCACTCGTTCCAAGTGAACATCGCCCAGAGTGGGTTCAGTGACTTTGTGGGCCTGGGGTTCCACGATTTTAACCTGGTGGCTGCCACCTGGCAGGACTACCTCTTGAGCTTAGTTGAGTCATTACCCTTGCTTAGTACAACGGTACTCTTGGTATTGCTGTTGGGGGTGCTGTTTGCGGCTAAGCGCGTAGCTGAGTACAGCCGCACGCTCATGAGTGGGGCCGAGGCACCGCTTTCAATTTAAGCAAAATGTATGGATACAGCAGCATTTTTTAGGTCAGTCTGGTTCACCCGCGCTCTCTATGGGCTGGGTGGCCTGATTGTGCTCCTCACTGTGTTCCAGCTCGGGGTGGTGGTAGGGTTTCACAAGGCAAGGTTTTCCTACCGTTGGGCAGAAAACTACCACCGTACGTTCGGTGGCCCCCGCGCGGGCCTGTGGGGTGATGTAGAGGATCATGAGTTTATGGACAGCCATGGTTTGGTCGGTACGGTTATAAAAGTTGATGGGACCTCGGTAGTTGTGAAAGGCTCCGACGGTCTAGAGAAAGTTATTAGTACCACCCCTGCCACAACCCTGGAGCGCGGGCGACAAGTAGTGCAGCTTAGTGATCTTAAAGTCGACGATAAAATTGTGGTCCTAGGCTCGCCGCAAGATGACGGCTCGATTGCGGCTAAGTTCATTCGCATTTTTGATCAACTATTCGACCAGGCGCTGCCGCCACCTCCGCCGAGCGGGTTTCACTTCAAACCGTTGGGGTTTTAGGACCAGCGGTACTGTACTTCTATGAACATACTTACCCGTTTGTGGCAGCGTAAAGCTCTTGTGGGGCTTGTCACCGTGGTACTTGTTGGGGCAGGTTACTATGCTTATGCCCGTGGCAAAACTACCAGTGCCGCCCCGCGCTACGTTACGGCTCAGGTTACGCGAGGTACATTGAGTGTTTCACTGAGTGGCACGGGGCAGGTAGCAGTTTCGAGCCAGCTTGACCTTAAGCCTAAGGCGTCTGGTGACGTGGTTAAGGTGTTCGTTACCCAGGGGCAGAAGGTTACCGCTGGCCAGGTACTGATCCAGCTTAATACCCGAGACGCTGACAAGGCAATTCGCGATGCTCAAACTAACATTGAGTCGGCTAAGCTCGCTTTGCTCAAACTGCAGCAGCCGGCTGATGACCTCTCACTGCTCCAGGCTCAGAATGCTCTGGTGCAAGCTCAGGCGGGCAAGCAAAAAGCCACCGACGTCTTAGCTCAAGACTACGAGAGCGGGTTTAACACCGTAACCAGCACCTTCCTTAACCTGCCAACCATTATGGTGGGGCTACAAGATACGCTCTTGGGCACTTCCCTGGGCACCGCTGGGCAGACAAACAAAGATTACTACATCGACGCTCTTAAGCTGATTGATAACAAAGTCTACCAGTACGCTGATGATACCAACCAGAGCTACCAAGCAGCGCGTATGGTCTACGATGCCAATTTCCAGCACTACAAGGTAACTGACCGTTCGGCTCCACCTGCCACCATCGAGGCGCTACTCACCGAAACGTACACCACTACGCAGGCCATAGCCCAAGCGGTAAAGGATGCTAACAACTTAATTCAGTTCTACAACGACACACTTACCCAGCGGAGCCTAAAACCAAACCCCGGTGCTGCTACCTACCTTACAAACCTTACCACTTACGCTAGTCAAACTAACTCGGCGCTCACAAATGTACTGAGTGCTAGAACAACACTCCAAACTGATAAAGACGCGTTAGTAGCTGACGACCAGTCGATTGCGGAAAAAACTGCTTCGCTCACGAAGCTCAAAGCCGGTACTGATCCACTGGACATTCAGTCACAGCAGCTCGCCATCACGCAGCGTGAAAACGCTCTACGTGATGCTGAAGAGGCGCTAGCGAACTACACTGTGCGGGCACCGTTCGGCGGTGTAGTGGCGGCCGTTACGACCAGAGTCGGGGACACGGTTTCTACCGGCACATCCTTAGGCACACTCATAACTACCGAACGCCTGGCCGATGTTACCCTGAACGAGGTAGACGTGGCTAAGGTAAAGCTGGGGCTGAAAGCGGTGTTGACGTTTGATGCTATACCAGACCTGAGCCTTAGCGGCCAGGTGGATGATATTGCGGCTTTAGGCACGGTGAGCCAAGGGGTGGTGTCGTACGATGTTAAAATTGGTTTTGATTCGCAAGACGACAGAATTAAAGACGGCATGAGTGTGGCGGCGGCTATTATCACCGATGTTAAACAAGACGTGCTCATGGTGCCAAATGCGGCTGTGAAAACCCAAGGTACAGCCGGTTCCTACGTGCAGGTGATGGTGAATGGCGCACCCGAGCGGAGGCCGGTGGAGGTCGGGGCTGCTAACGACACGGAGACCGAGGTGTCGGGGAATATTAGCGAAGGCGACGAGGTGGTGACTCAGACTATTACCTCTACCACTACATCAAGCACCACGAACACTCAACAGCGCGGTGGCGTGGGTGGTGGCCTGTTTGGCGGTGGTACGTTCCGTATAGGCACTGGCGGCCCTGGCCGCTAGAGCTACTCCCCACACCATGATTGAGTGCAAGAACATAACCAAGGTCTACCAGAGCGGGGGCACTGCTACCACAGTGCTTAAAGGTGTGTCGTTTACTGTTCGAGACGGCGAGTTTGTGGCTATCATGGGCCCTTCGGGCAGCGGTAAGAGCACCCTCATGCACATTTTAGGCGGGCTCGACACGCCAACGAGCGGTACCTACGTGCTCGATGACAAGGACGTGTCTACACTTTCGGACGACGATCTGGCGGAAGTGAGAAAGAACAGCATCGGGTTTGTGTTTCAAGCCTTTAACCTGCTCCCTCGCGCCAGCGTTTTACGGAACGTGAGCTTGCCGCTGGTCTACGCCAACATTCCCCGTGCCGAGCGCGAGCAGCGTGCCCGTGAGGCTCTGACACAGGCGGGTATGGAGGAGGAGCGGTTCCACCACCTTTCAAACCAGCTCTCCGGTGGGCAGATGCAACGTGTGGCAATAGCGCGGGCCTTGGTTAATAATCCAAAACTCGTGCTGGCTGATGAACCAACCGGTAACTTGGACACTAAGACTGGCGAGGTGGTGCTGAAAACTTTTCAAGAGCTTAACGCCCAAGGCCACACCATTGTGCTCATTACCCACGAGCACGACGTAGCGAGCCACGCGCGGCGGATAGTTTCGATTCGCGATGGCAACATTGTAGACGACCAAATGGTTACCCAGCATCTATGAAGTTTGTCGATTTGCTAGAGGAAACTTACGCTGCTATCGCGGTCAATAAGGTGCGCTCTGGACTTACCATTTTGGGTATTGTGATAGGTATTGGCTCGGTTATCGCCATGGTGGCGATTGGTCAAGGTGCCCAAGGGTCTATTCAAGCCAGCATTCAGTCCATTGGTTCTAACCTCATTATTGTGGTGCCAGGGTTTCAGCGTGGGGTGGGGAGCCAGGTGAGGACCGGCCGCGGCGGCGCCACCACCTTGACCCAAGACGATGCCGACGCTATCGCTGCCCAGGTCACGCTGGCTCGCGCGGTCGCGCCCGAGAACTCACGGCGGTACCAGGTGACCACGCGCGGCCAGAACACCAACACCCAGGTGGTGGGGACCGTGCCCCAGTACCCCGAAGTTCGCAACGTTACGGTGGATAGTGGCTCGTTCATAACTCAGGAACAAGTAGTAAGTGGCGCCAAGGTAGCCGTGCTCGGGCCCACCACCGTGAGCGACCTGTTTGGTGAGGGGGCCGACCCGATTGGTGAAACCGTACGCATCAACCGTATCGATTTCCGGGTTATTGGCGTGACGCGGGCTAAGGGCGGTAGTGGGTTTGCGAATCCTGACGACGTGGTATTTGTCCCGCTCACGACCGCCGAGCACTATCTGGCGGGTGACAGCTATGTCACCACTATAAGCGTCGAGGCACAGGACCAGGGCAGCATGAGCACTATTCAGCAGCAGATAACGGAGCTATTGCTTCAGCGTCACAAGATTTCAGACCCTACCCAAGCTGATTTCCAAGTGCTGAACCAGTCTGACATTGTGGCTGCTGCATCGAGTGCTACGGGCATCTTTACCATTCTGCTGGCGTCCATCGCCGGCATTAGCTTGCTGGTGGGGGGCATTGGCATTATGAACATGATGTTAACCACGGTAACCGAGCGCACGCGGGAGATCGGGCTCCGTAAGGCGATTGGCGCACACCGTGGCGACATCAGTACTCAGTTCTTGCTCGAGGCGGTGATGCTGACGCTGGTTGGCGGTTGTTTAGGTGTATGTTTGGGGTGGCTGTTGGCGTGGGGTGTAACCAAGTTTGCTGCCATAACCACAACCGTGTCGGCCAGTTCGGTGCTACTGGCGTTTGGTGTTTCGGCTGCTATTGGTATTGTGTTTGGGTACTACCCAGCGCGGCGAGCGGCACGCTTGAACCCAATTGAGGCACTCAGATACGAGTAGTGTAACTTTACTGTGCTTATTTTTTAGTTAGAGCACGTATGAACAAAATGATACTAACTGCAGCCGTGGCTGCAGTGGTAGCAGGTGGTGGAGCTTTCTACGCTGGCATGCAGTACGCCAAAGCCCAAGCTCCAAGTAGAGGAGCCGGTCAGTTTCAACAGTTTGGTGGCGGTCAGGGTGGACGCCGAAACGGGAGCCCCAGCGCCGGTGGGTTTGTGGGTGGTGAAATTTTAAGCAAGGACGACAAGAGCATCACGGTTAAAATGCGTGACGGCAGTACCAAGATAGTGTTTTTTTCAAGCTCCACCTCAATCGGGAAGGTGGCAGAGGGTACAGCCGCCGACCTCGCGGTGGGGAAGCAGGTTACGGTTATGGGTATGGCGAATAGCGACGGCAGTGTCACAGCCCAAAGTATTCAGCTCCGGCCTGCTATGCCCATGCCGCAGGCGAGTAGCGCGCCAACCACTACCCAAGCAGGCGTAAAACAGTTTACCGTGGTGGCGCAGAACTTTGCCTTCGCCCCAGGCGAAATTCGAGTAAAGAAAGGGGATACGGTTAAGCTTACGCTCCAGAACCAAGACGGCTTCCACGACCTGGTGATAGACGAGTTCAACGTGCGCACGCCGCGTATTGGCCAAGGGCAAACCGCTGACGTGCAGTTTGTGGCCGATAAAACCGGCACCTTCCAGTACTACTGCTCGGTCGCGAACCACCGGGCTATGGGCATGTGGGGTAACCTTGTGGTGGAGTAGCTTGCTCGTGCAAGTTTGGCGAAGCGCGAAGCTTAGCCAAATTTTCCTGTGGATTACGTCTTTTTTTGAGTGGAGTATACTGATGGTATCATTTTTAACCACTAAGGAGTCAACCTATGATCAAGTTCCGTGTTATGAAGCGAGTTTTGGCAACCGGCGTGGTGGGGCTCATGAGCACCATTGTTGTGCCGTCAGCTTCGGCCAACCACTCGTGGAACGGTTACCACTGGGCGCGCCAGAGTAACCCCTTTACCGTAAAGCTCGGTGATAACGTGAGCAGCGGCTGGGACAGCTACCTCACCACCGCCTCGTCGCAGTGGAGCCAGTCCGATGTGCTCGACACTACCGTCGTTACCGGCCAAGCCAAGGCCAACTGTCGGCCAACGAGTGGGCGGGTGGAAGTCTGCAACAAAGCTTACGGTAACAACGGGTGGTTGGGGATTGCACAAATCTGGGTGAGCGGTAGCCACATCACCCAGGGCACGGTGAAGATGAATGACACCTACTTTGCTAGCTCAAGCTACAACACACAGGGCTGGAAGAGCTTGGTGATGTGTCAGGAAATTGGCCACACTTTTGGGTTGGCGCACCAGGATGAGGACTACAACAACCCGCCAATTGTACCGCACACCTGTATGGATTACTTTGTGCCTGGTACCAACGAAACCGTGGGCCCGAACCAGCATGACTACGACGAGCTCGACGTTATTTACTCACACCTCGACAGCACCACAACTGTTGGTGCGGCGCTGCCGGGCAACGGTCAGCGCCTCGGCGTGGGGAACGACACGCCGGGCGAGTGGGGTAAAGCTGTGCGCCAAGACGCCAAGGGCCGGAACTCCCTCTACGAGCAGGACTTGGGTGGCGGCAACAAGGCGTTCACCTTCGTGGTTTGGGCAGAGTAGCGGATTGTGCTGCGGCGGGGACCTACGGTCCCCGCCGTTTACGTAGTGTGTCAGGTACAGCTACAATAGCTGTATATGGCTCCTGAACCCAAGGTAGGCCAAGGTGGCTTGCTCACTCAATTCCCGAGCCTGCAAGACGTAGCCCAGCTCACCCCCGAGCTCGCCGTCAAGGGCCTCGGCAGTAGTGCCTCAGGCCTCAGTTCCGCCCGAGCGCGGGAACGCTTGGCAACGTATGGCCCCAATACGATTGCGGCTGAGCGACAGACCAGCTGGTTTACTATGCTGCTTTCGAACCTCAGGGACCCGCTGAGCGGGCTGCTGCTGGTGTTAGCAGTTATTTCATACTTTACTGGTGACCAGCGTTCCACCGTGCTCATTGTGGTGATGTTGGTCCTGAGCGTAGGCCTCCGCTTCCTGCAAGAGCTTAAGGCCGACCACGCGGCAGAAAAGCTTAAAGCTATGGTGCGGACAACTGCTACGGTGGTACGGGGTGGTGCTGCGCTTGAGGTGCCTCTCCGCGCGCTGGTACCGGGGGACGTGGTGCAGCTTTCAGCTGGCGATATGGTCCCGGCCGACCTTAGGCTCATAGAGTCCAGGGATCTGTTCGTAAACCAAGCTACGCTGACTGGTGAGGCACTGCCAGTCGGAAAGCACGCGCCGGCTGTTACCGACAAGTCTTTAGCTCAGTTCGACATTCCCAACTTATGTTTCATGGGGACTGACGTAGAGAGCGGTACAGCTACAGCGCTGGTGGTGGCCACGGCAGGTGCCACCTACTTTGGTGGACTTTCCCTAAGTTTACAACGTCGGGACGAGGTTACCGACTTTGACCGCGGCGTGACTCGTTTCACCTGGCTCATGATCCGCTTTATTGCGGTCATGGTGCCACTGGTGTTCCTCATCAACTGGTTTGGCAAGGGTGACTGGGCCCAAGCCTTCCTCTTTGCCCTGGCTGTGGCGGTTGGGCTGACACCCGAGCTCCTGCCTATGATTGTGACGGTAAACCTGTCCAAGGGGGCGCTCAACATGTCGAAGCAGAAGGTGATTGTGAAGCGCCTCAACGCTATTCAAAACTTTGGCGCCATGGATATTCTCTGCACCGATAAGACCGGCACGCTGACAGAAGGCAAGGTAACACTTATCAAACACGTCGATATCGAGGGCAAGGAGAACAGTGACGTCCTGACCTACGCCTACCTCAACAGCTTTTACCAAACGGGCTTACGGAACTTGCTTGACCAAGCTGTGCTAGCACACGACACAGCTCAAGCCCAGAGGGTTGAACATAGCTACCAGAAGGTCGATGAAGTGCCGTTCGACTTTGTGCGCCGGCGGATGTCGGTAGTGGTGGAAGACGGCAAGGGTAAACACCTCTTGATCTGCAAAGGTGCGGTTGAGGAAGTGCTAGCCCAGTCCAACGCAGTTCAGGTTGCTGGGCGCACCTTGCCCCTAAGCCAGCTGCACCACCAGAGCAAACAGGACTTGGTGGGCAAGCTCAACGCCCAGGGGTTTCGTTTGATTGCGTTGGCGATTCGCGAGCTGCCACCTTCGAAGCGTGTCTACTCAGTCGCCGACGAGGTAAACCTGACCCTGGTGGGGTTTCTAGCTTTCTTAGATCCAGCCAAGCCAACCGCTGCCCAGGCACTTAAAGATCTGTCACGCCATGGTGTGCAGGTTAAAGTGCTGACCGGTGACAATGAGGTGGTAACCCGCAAGCTCTGTAGTGAGGTGGGGCTGCCGATTACGCGCATACTTTTGGGCAGTGAGGTGGACAAATTCAGCGACGCCGAACTTGAGCAGGCAGCCGAAGAGGCTACCGTGTTTGATAAACTTGAACCCGCGCATAAAGAGCGCGTGATACAGGCGCTTAAACGCCGTGGGCACGTGGTAGGGTTTATGGGTGACGGCATCAACGATGCGCCGGCGCTTAAAGCCGCCGACGTTGGCATCTCCGTTGACTCGGCGGTCGACATTGCGAAAGAGTCGTCAGACATTATTCTGCTCGAGAAGAGCCTCTATGTACTCAAGGACGGGGTCAGGGAGGGCAGGAAGGTGTTCGGCAACATCGATAAGTACATCAAGATGACAGCTAGTTCAAACTTTGGCAACATGCTGAGCGTGGTAGGGGCCAGCCTGTTCTTGCCGTTTTTACCTATGCTCCCCATTCAAGTTATCGCCAACAACTTGCTCTACGACCTTTCCCAAGTAGCCATTCCTACTGACGGCGTTGATGTGGAGTACCTCAACCGCCCGCGGCCGTGGAACCTCAAGCACCTGGAACGTTTTATCTTAATTATGGGTTCGGTGAGTTCGGTGTTTGATTTCGCCACCTATGCTATTCTCATTTTCTTGTTTGGTGCTTGGACTGGCGCCCAAGCTTTGTTCCATACGGGTTGGTTCGTGGAATCGCTCCTCAGCCAAACGCTTATCATCCACATCCTCCGGACTAACCGTCTACCGTTCTTCCAGAGCCGAGCGAGCTGGCCCCTCACTATAACTACACTGGCCGCTGTGGCGGTAGGCGTGTACCTGCCCTTCTCCCCGCTGGCGCAAACGTTAAGCTTTGTGCCGCTGCCAGGGCGGTACTGGCTGTTCATGTTGGGGGTGCTGCTGCTCTACGCCGCCGCGGCCCAGCTGGTGAAGCGTTGGTTTGAGCGCTACGTTGAGGCAAAATCTCAACCTGTATAAGTCAGGTAAGCGCCGTCTTCACCCATTAGCAGAGTTAGGCTTAATGGTTGCTTCACGCTGGTCAGGAACAGTTTGACCTGTGGATTGTGCGGTTTTCTTAGGGTTTGCTATACTGAGGAGTACTAATTCGTTAACCAGCCACAACCTATGGCTAAAGGTATGACCAAGTCACAGGTGCTCGCCGCTCTGGCTGAAGCTACCGGCCACAGCCGGAAAGAGGCTTCGGCTTGGGTAGAGGCTATGGTGATGCTCGCCTACAAAGAGACCAAGCGCTCCGGCGAGTTCACCATTCCAGGCCTCGGCAAGCTCGTTAAGAAGCAGCGCGCCGCCCGCATGGGCCGCAACCCCGCCACTGGCCAGGAGATCAAAATTCCGGCTAAGACGGTAGTTAAGTTCCGGGTAGCCAAGGCTGCCAAGGACAGTATTCTCTAAGTTAAACTCGCTCTCCGCAGTCGCCCACTGCCTGAGTGTTCATACGGCCCTCCGATTGGTATCGGAGGGCCGTATGTTGTCTTTTTACGATTAAGAGGTTGACATTTTAGCTCCACTAGATTAAGGTTTTACCACAGCAGACAGTTAAACAAACCAATGTATAAACTACACAAGGAGATTTACCTTGAAAACTAAACAGCAGATATTCTTGATTCATGGGATTTATTTCTATGAAGGTGCTATGCCTGGTATAGGTCATGAGCCAGGTATCGGTGAAATCGTGGTCACGCGCCATACTGGAGCGTACTCCCTCTTTAGTGGGGTAATTGCCCCGCACAAGGATGATGGAACCACGTACGGTGGTGAATTGTCAGACTATTTCGGTGAGTCCACGCTTAGTGAAGTTGAAATCTCTGACAATACGCTGTCGTTCCTCAAGACCTACAAGGTGAGTGGCTACACTAGTCTCTATACTTTCAAAAGAGCCGGTCCGTTATGGTTCGGGTCATGGGGTTCACGCAGTGGCTCAGACAATGGTTGCGCCAGGTGCATCGTCCATTCGGTTACTGAGAGCTTCTTCCATGTTGAGGATCCGAAAGTTCTGGATGTGCCGACGGAGGTTGCCGAGAAAGTACAACCCCCCTGCGATCAATGCGGTAGCATCATGATTCGCAAAGGAAGCGAGTGCAAGTGCCCTAACTGCGAGGAAACAAAATCAGACTCTTAGATTTTGGGCTCGAAAAAAGGCCTCTACAAGAACTGCTTTGCGCAAGCCAGATGGGGTGTGGTGCGTAAAATCCTGGAATGATGGCGAGGGCTTAGACATCCACCCTAGTAATGGGTTGAGTAACCAAAGACACTTCCAGTTAGAGAAAAAGGGCGGTGATGATAGACCATCTAACCGCCCTCCCTTTTTATTCATGGCCCTGTCAAAGAATACATTCAGCTACCCTGTGGTATACTGCAGGGTATGAGTTGGCTCTGGTGGGTTACCCTCGGGTACCTGTTGAACGCCCTAACCTTGGTGGTTGATAAGGCGCTCCTTGCGCGCAAGGAGATTAAGGACCCTGCCGTGTACACGTTGTCTATTTCTCTACTCGGCGCGCTGGTGCTGGTACTTGCCCCTTGGGGACTCACCTGGCCAAGTGCCCAAGTGCTCGCCTTAGGGTTTACCTCAGGCTTTTGTTTTAGCCTAGCACTCTGGCTCATGTTCATGGTGCTGAAGGTGGGTGAGGCCTCACGCGTGCCGGCTTTTATTGGCAGTTTAAGCCCCATGTTTGTTTTTCTCTTTTCCGCTGTACTCTCGGGCGAGCGTCTTAGTGCGCTAGAGGTAGTGGCGTTCGCGTTTCTAGTTTTTGGTGGATTGTTAATGGTCGGTGGTCACGGCGGGCTCAAGCACCGTCCACTCCTACTGGCCGCACTGTCAGCCGCCATTTTTGCCTTGGCCTATGTTACGTTAAAACTCACCTTTGAGCACACTAATTTTATCTCCGGGCTCATCTGGTCCAGGCTTGGGGCGCTACTGGCAAGTTTGCTGCTCCTGGCTATTCCAGGGACTTACCGGCGTTGGCGACAGAGCATGGGCCAGAGTACCAATGGTTTGAAGCTCGTGTTTCTCGGCGGTCAAATTTCAGCGGCGCTGTCGGGGCTTTTTATTACCTACGCTATTACCAAGCAGAGCGTAACGTTGGTGAACGCGCTCCAGGGTTTGCAGTACGTTTTTCTACTCGGGCTAGCGGTGCTAGTGTCCTGGCGGTATCCTGAGTTTTTCCGCGACGAGTTCAGTGGCCGAACCTTGGCGCGTAAGGTGCTAGGTACTGTGGCCATTGGAGTTGGGCTGTGGCTGGTAGCGGCTGTAGCGTGAGCGTATGAAGTACCTGTGGGCCTTCTTAGGGTTTCTTGCCCTCTTAGTCGCCGTTGGGCTAACGCTCCAACGTAGCTTGCCGTTCGTACCTGAGCCCCGGTTCGTAGTGACGTTTTCTAGCGAGCAAGCTCGCTACCTAGGGTTAGACCCGGCTGAAACCTACCAAGCGATACTCACCGAGCTCAAACCGGCTCACGTTAGGCTGCAGGCGAACTGGCGCGACGTTGAACCTGAACCGGGTCAGTTCACGTTTGCTGAAGTTGATGCGCTGGTGGCAGGGGCTCAGGCACATGGTGCCACGGTGACATTGGCGGTGGGGAGAAAACTTCCCCACTGGCCCGAGTGCCACGACCCACTGTGGGCTAAGAGTTTAAAACCATGGGAGCTTGATGAGCGTATTTTGGGTATGCTCTCCACCGTGGTGAAGCACTACCGTGGTAACGCCACGATTGTTCGTTGGCAGCTTGAGAACGAGCCCATGTTCGGCTATGGCGACTGCCCACCGCCATCGTGGCACCGGCTGGTGGCCGAGCGAGACCTGCTGCGCTCTCTAGACCCTACGCGGCCAATCTTGCTAACTGATTCCGGTGAACTATCACCGTGGTTTGAAACCGCCGCCCTGGCCGATGAACAGGGTGCTACCATGTATCGGGTAACCTGGAACCCAATTTTGGGGTACTTTACCTACCCGTGGCCGCCACTCTACTACCGTATTAAGGCTGGTTTGGTTAGCCTGTTTGTGAAGAAGGTAATAGTAAGCGAGCTGCAGATGGAACCGTGGGCACCGGCCGGGCTAGCGCAGCTTTCGCTTGAGGAAGCGCGCAAGTCGTTTGACCTCGATCGGTTTCACGCTAACGTAAATTTTTTCCGGCGCACGGGTTTGCCGGAGGCTATGGTTTGGGGTACGGAGTGGTGGTATAGCGCGCTGAAGCACGGCGACCCTAGCTACTGGCAGGCTGGTGGGCAGCTGTTCCACTAAAAATACCCTGGCCTAAGGCCAGGGTATTTGGTAGACCGGAGGTTACGGCGTGACGGTTACCTTGCCGAAGTGGCTGGCGTTGAGGTGGTCGTGGAATCCCCAGGCGCCGGACTTGGTGAAGGTAAATGTCCAGCTTTGCCCAGGTGCAATACCCCGCCGCGGGTCAAATTCCGGGTAGTTGGTGTGGGTGGGGTGAGGAGCTGAGGCGGGCCAGTGGGGGAGTGCGCCGTTGTTCATAAACCTCACCGTATCGCCAACGGTAATGCTAAGCTGCGATGGAGTGAAGCCATCGTCGGTCATGCTGATGACGACCGTTTTTGGCTGATGAGCGGGAGGGGTAACCGTTGCCGGAGCATTGGTGTTGGTGACTGGCGTGGTGGTAGGTGGTGTAGCTGCCGGTGTTCCGCTGCAGGCGGCACCAACCAAGCTTAGCGTAGCCAGAGCACCTACGGTTACTAGGGAACGTTTGAACATACGTTTCTGTTTAAGGATTAGCTTACCCAGTGTACCCTACGATTCATAGGTGAGGCAATTATGATTATCGTCGGGTGGGCGTTGCCAGAGCACCGAGCTTTGGCTATACTACGCCTGTTGTACGGGGTATGGCCTAACCCCGACGCCTGGGCGCCGACGCTGCGGTCGGCGTTCCGCACCAGAAGCGTCGGAATCGGGGCTCCGACAGCGGAGCTCGTCGGAGTTGGTTTATATGATAGGATATTTGTATATTTTGAAGAGCTCGCAAACGGGACGTTATTACGTCGGTAGTACGAATGATTTACGTCGGCGACTGGTTCAACATCACCAGGGCCAGACTGCAACAACTAAACGTCTCGGCAAGTTTGAGTTAGTTTTTTCTCAGGAGTTTAGTTCGCTAGCAGAAGCGAGGCTAGCCGAACGCCGAGTAAAGGAGTGGAAACGACGAGATTTTATTGAAAAAATTATCCGTGATGGTAGAATTAAAACTTAACATGTGATGTTGAGGTAATTATCGGGGTATGGCCTAATTGGTAAGGCGCACGCTTCGGGTGCGTGAGATTCTGGGTTCGAGTCCCAGTACCCCGACCAGACAAATGCGCCGGTAGCGTTACTGGCGCATTTGTCTGCTGATTGGTAGTATGGGACTCGAAGGGTACTTTAGAAACGTAAACAGTTTTACGTTGCTAAAGACCCAGGCTTTGGCGGAGCGGTGAGTGTTGTGCTGTAAGCACCACGAGCCGCGGGGGAGAAGGAGTCCCAGTACCCCGACCATTCGACTCGGCCTTCGACAAGCTCAGGCCTTGCCCATGGTCTACGACCTATAGATGAGCCGAGTCGAATGCCCTGAGCGAACGAAGTGAGTCGAGGGGCGCTGCCCAATACCCCGACCAGCTCCCTATTTTTATTGGTTGTCCTGTATCCCTGATGAATTCCGCTGATCCAAAAATGTCACAACCTAAGCACGTAGCGGTGATTGTTGATGGCAACCGCCGCTGGGCGAAAGCAAAAAATCTTCCGAGTTTGGAGGGGCACCGGGCTGGCTATACAAGGGTAAAAGAGCTTGCCCGCTGGCTGTTTGCTCGTGGGGTTAAGTTTGCCAGCTTCTACCTGTTCTCGCGCGAGAACTGGAATCGTTCGGCTGAGGAGGTGGCCTACCTGTTCAATTTACTGGACGATGGGTTAGAGCGCGATGTTAAAGATTTTGTGCGCGATGGCATTAGATTGCGGTTTGCTGGTAGCCGCACTGAGCTGAAACCCCGTACCCAGAAGCTCATGCGCCAGGCCGAAGCTGAGACCGCGGCTGGCACCAAGGGCACTATTGTGGCCTGCATCAACTACGGCGGGCAGCAGGAGATTGTAGAGGGCGTGCGCAAACTTGCGGCCGAGGGAACGAATTTAGCCGAGCTCACACCCGAAGGCCTCAAAGCCGGGCTCACGACGGCCCAGGTGCCGCCGGTTGACTTAATGATTCGCACCTCGGGTGAGCAACGTATTTCGAATTTTCTGTTGTGGGAGCTGGCGTATGCTGAGCTCTATTTTACCCCCGTGCTGTTTCCTGATTTTTCTGAGAAAAATTTAGACGAGGCTTTAGTTTGGTACCACAGCCGCGAGCGGCGCTTCGGCAGTTGAGGCATACTGAGCAAACAAAACATTCCTCGGCACGAGGAATGTTTTGTTTGCAGTAAAGCATTAGGCTGTTTGGAGCAAACCTCGGCAGCTCGCTTCTATAGTACGAATCAGCTCGTCTTTCGCTGGCTGAGGCGCTTCTAGCCGGTTAATACGGCCAATGAGTTCAATGGCCAGGGCATTCATGTTGTCAACGCCCATTTCCTCAGTGCGGGCGAGCTTTAGCGCTTCTGTCAAGGCTGCTTGCACTGCAGCAATTTCGCCATTACGAATAGCATCAATACTATGCTCAATAAGTTCTTGGGCTGTTTGCCCGCGAGCGAGTTCGGCCGTTTCATTGCGCACCTCATCTGTGTCGGCACCGTAAATTGATTGCTCGTTCTGTCTCATATGATGTATACGCTTAATAGTAGTACATTCAGATTAGCATGCGATTGTGTAGTTGTTGAGCTTTTTGTCAAGGCCTCTTCGGTGTAAACTAAGCTTATGCCTAAATCCAAATCAGGCCCGCCGCAGCGTGATTTATTCGATAGCGGTCTCGAGCAACACCTCCGTGCCGAGGCGCCTTTGGCTGAGCGCTTACGTCCAGAAACCTGGACAGATTTTGTTGGCCAAGAATCTGTTATTGGGCTTGGCACGCCCCTCCGGCAGCTTATTGAGCGCGACCAGGTGCCCTCGCTCATTTTTTGGGGCCCGCCCGGGAGCGGCAAAACCACGCTCGCCAGGCTGATCGCCCGGTTGACTAAATCCGTATTTGTGCAGCTGTCGGCGGTGCAAGCCGGGCTGGCAGAACTCAGGCAGATTGTGGCTGAAGCGCTTGAGCGGCGTAAGCTCCACCACACACGTACCATTCTCTTTATCGACGAAATTCACCGCTGGAACAAAGCACAGCAAGATGCGCTCTTACCCTATGTAGAGAACGGCACGGTGACG
Source organism: uncultured Gammaproteobacteria bacterium (assembly GCA_964453605.1). Classification (GTDB taxonomy): domain Bacteria; phylum Patescibacteriota; class Patescibacteriia; order Veblenbacterales; family UBA10138; genus CAYVOI01. The sequence continues at coordinate 343,745 of CAYVOI010000001.1, forward strand.
TTGATTGGCGCCACCACCGAAAACCCGTCGTTCGAGGTGGTGTCGGCCTTACTTTCTCGTTGTCGGGTGGTGGTGCTGCGGCCGCTCGCACCTGAGAACATCACCAGCATTCTAGAGCGGGCACTGCAAAGTCCTGCCGCTGGGTTTGGCACCGTTCGCGTCGAGGGTGCCGCGGCTGCCATTGCCCATCTCTCCGTAATGGCGAACGGCGATGCGCGCGTGGCGCTAAACGCGTTAGAGCTCGCGATAAAGTCGCAGGTGAAGGATGGTGTGGCGCGCCTGACAGATGAGGTTTTAAAACAAAGCCTGCAGCGCACGCACCTGATGTATGATAAAGCCGGTGAGGAGCACTACAACATTATTTCCGCGTTGCACAAATCCATGCGGGGTTCTGATGCCGACGCTGCACTGTATTGGTTGGGGAGAATGCTCGAAGCAGGCGAGGATCCCTTGTACGTTGCCCGCCGGCTCATTCGTTTTGCTAGCGAAGACATTGGCCTGGCTGACCCGCAGGCGCTGGTGCAGGCGGTGGCCGCTTACCAAGCCGCACACGATATTGGCATGCCTGAATGTAATCTAGCGCTTGCCCAGGCTACCGTGTATCTGGCCCGCGCGCCCAAATCTAACGCACTCTACACCGCTTATGGTAAAGTAAAGGAAGATATAGAGAAGACTATCAACGAGGGCGTACCGCTGCACCTCAGGAACGCGCCCACCAAGCTCATGAAAGATCTACAGTACGGCAAGGGGTACAAGTATAACCCAGATTTTAGTGAGCCGGTGGAACAGGACTATTTACCACCGAGCTTGAAAGGAAAAAAGTACCTATGACCTACGAACGTTGGCAAACCTTGCGTGAGAGCCTAAAGGGTAAGTTCCAAGTTTCCGCCGAGGGCACGGAGGAACTTAACCCCGGCCCTGGGCACGTGGAGTTTCTGGAGTGCACCACGCCGATGGGTCAGGTTCGGCTTGAGCTTGAGGTCAGGCCCAGGGTGTTGGAAAAGAAAACTTACTACTCCAAGCGCGCAGGCTCTCAGACTACCGTGGAATATAAGTACGACGAAAACGAACACACCTTAACCCTCAAGGCCTATCGCTTAGACCAGGGAAGTGGTGATTGGCTAGAGGTAAAGCCCGAAGCGTTTGCCGGGCATGTATAGACTTGCGAAAGTGCGCTATACTAAAAGGGTACTTAGTTGCTAGCCGTAGAGTATGTTTTTAGGAACTGTTCTTATTGTGCTGGGTGTGCTCCTACTCCTCAAGAACCTGGGGGTAATTCAGGCTGCCACCTGGGACGTGCTCTGGCCGGTGCTACTCATCATTTTTGGTTTTGTGTTGCTAAAACGCAAGCGCGGCCGGGCCAGCTGGTGGGAATCGCGCCAGAACGGTAACCGCGTACCACCGCCTACGCCGTAAGGTGCTATGCTGCCGCGCCTCCAGGTTGCCGCCGTCGTTGGTACCGCCGCCATACTCCTGGTAGTTGGGGGTGTGGTGGTGTACGTGGGCACGAGGAGTTACTCTCGTGGACCTGCCTCCACCTCTAGCTCAGCCGAAACAGTAGCTACACCGGCTCAGGTAGCCGAGCAGTACCAGGTAGGCTTGCGCGCTGCGGTGGCTGAGCTCGAACCACTCTTAGATCACAAGCTCTCTAGCCAGGACCAGGCAGCCCTAGCTTCCATACGTAACACGTTGTTGGGTTTGAGTGTGCCACCCGAGGACCAGGCCTTCCACCTTAAGCTCGTGCTCAAGGTGTCACTGCTCCATGAGCTTCTCACCCCAGGTACGGTGACCGCCGCCTCGCGCGGTGTGCCGACCGTGGCCTCTACCCAGGCTGAGCTTAAGCGCCTACTGGTGAGTTCGCCAGTGCTGGTTCGGTGAGCTATGGTTGTCGCCGTACCTCATCCCGGTCGACCTCGGCTGTGGCACAAGGTGAGCCTGATGTGGCGTGCGCCGCGCCGCGGTGAGTGGTTTAGTCGGTGGTTGATACGCGCCCTGGCGCTGGCAGTGCTGCTCCCCCTGGTCGCCACGTGGTACGAACCCTTGCTCTTACCCTACGCCATCGGTGTTCTTTTCTTCACCATTGGTTTAGCGGTCTGGTGGCAGTGGTTGGGGCTTGAGCACGTGGGAGCTTGGCTGGCAGGCGCGGCCACCCTGGCACTGTTCTGGTCGAGTAGTTTTGCGTTCTGGTTGTTCCTGGAGAACCCACGCTACCGGGTAGTCTGGCTCCTCGTGCTGGCGGTGTTTTCGTGGTGGTACCTTACGGAGTGGCAACGGCTCAGGCAGAAGTTATTCATTGGTGAGCCGCTGGTAGCAAGTTCCCCCAACCTGGCCCTGGGGTTTCTCACCACCTTAAGCTTGGGGGTGTCGGCCGAGGGCTTTCTGGTGTACCTCAATACGCCGCTGCCCTGGCTGTGGCTACTGTGCTACGGGCCGCTCGTGGTATCGTTCCTCGGCCTCTGTCAACTCAGCGGCTGGTCACCGTTCTCTCGTCCACTCTACCCCCTCACGGCGGCGGTGGTACTAGCCGAGGTGTTCGCGGTGGTAACTTGGTGGCCAACCAGCTTGTATGTTACGGGTTTTACACTTGGTGCTACCTACCTAGTGGTGGCAGTAGTAGTGCGGCAAGAGGCGCAAGGCTTTGTGAACCGCCGGTCCTTGGGCCGTGAACTTGGGGTTCTGCTGGGCTCGCTGGTGTTGGTTCTCCTCTTAGCGCGTTGGGTGTAGCCTATGCCAGATCGCGACACCAGAGAAGTTCCGCCTCAGGTGCGGAACGACCAAGAGCTCAGGGCCCTCTACCAAGAGCGTAATGCCCGGAGCAGCTTCCGTACGCCCACCACTCACCTGGCGCCGCGCCGCGGGTGGTACCTCCAGCTCTTTCTCTTGGTTGTAGTAGCAGCCTCCGTGAGCCTGCTGACCGCTTTGAGTGTGTTCAACGCCGTACCCTTGTCGCTATTCCTGCCGTTTGAGCGTACCCTGCGGCCAGCCCAGCCCGCCCTTGAGCTCTCGGAAGATCTCCAGCATCGGCTGGCTTCGTCGGTTGTTGCCATGCTGCCGGCCAAAGCTGGCTCGGGCAGCACGGGCCAACCGTACCTGGTGCAGGACAGTGTGGGACAGGGCTTGGCGCTCTCGAGCGATGGCTGGTTGGTTACTACCCAGGGCGTGGTGGCTCAGACTGGCCGTACCTACCAGGTGGCGTCAGGGAGTGGCCACCTCTACCCCAGCGAGCTACTCCTGGTTGATCCGGTAGCCCCCCTGACGTTCATTAAAACCTCTGCCGTGGGGCTCACCGCTACGCCGTTTGCGGATGCCGTAAGTTTAGTGGTGAATCAGCCAGTGGCAGTGGCAGTGCTCGGCACGCAGTCCGCCGACCCAGCGTTCTACCTGAGACACCTGGCGCACCTTTCGGCCCACCTGGTACGCTCGAGTGCCGAGGTGCCGGTGAGCTCAGAAACTCTGCCCGACCGCTACCTGCTCGACAGTCCGCTGCCGCCGGGGAGCCAAGGTGCACCAGTAACCACACTCCGTGGCGACGTTATTGGTTTAGTGGCTGACTATGGCGGTGAGCTGAGGGCTGTGGTGCCGCTGGACTCTCTCGGCAGCGTAATTGACCGCCTGTTCGCCGACCATGAGGTGCACCGGTCTGCCTTGGGTATCACCTACGTGCAGTCAGCCTGGCTGGCGCCATTTGTGACCTCCGGTGTGCCCACTGACGGCGCCCTGGTTACAGCCGTAAGAACGCCGGCACCAAAAACGGCTGCTCCTGGCGGCGGGCTCCAGGTGGGAGATCGCATAGTGGCCGTGGCCGGCGAGCGCGTTGCTGAACGGAGCCTTTCGAGTTTGCTCCAACAGTACCGACCCGGCACACGCTTGAACCTAAGCGTCAACCGAGGGGGCAATGAGCTTACCGTCACCGTTACCTTGGGCGAGCTAGTAGGTAAGCAAGCAGCATCAGCTAAACCAACTAGCTAGGGCTTAGGTCGGAAGGCATTGCAGCTGAAACGTAGAGTGCCCAAGTAGCTTTGGGGTTTTTGCTCTTGACAAAATTATAGTTTTGTACTAGCATAGTATGTTACATAAAAATCAAAACCACAACTTTTAGGAAAGGGTTCCACAGTGAAAACATCGTTCTTTATATTACTCATCGTACTCGTATTATTCGCCGCTACCGCTTCGGCACAAACCACCACCGTCGACTACATTAACCAGCCCTATTTGCAGTTCGGGCTTGGGCTGGGAAATTACTCCGGACCCGAGGGAAGCTACCGGTTGGCTCAGTTCAACATTGTCCAATACTCAAGCTATCACCTGGGGTTTGTTGTTGAGCCTACTATTGGGCTAGCGGGTACTTACCCCCACCAGGTTGCTGGCAGCCCCGTGTACGCTCTGTTTTTTGGGCTGCAGTGGACGGTGTGGCACCGTTCGGCCATTGTCGGTGGCTATGCGTGGGTTGCCAAGTACGATGGCATCCAATTAAGTGATGCCATTAACCGCCGTTCCCACGGACCGAGCATTGGAGTCCGCTATAACTGTACAGATGGGCTCTGGGTTCCCCACGGAAACGTGTCGGTGGAGGTTAGGGCGCTCTTCTTAAACACAGAAGATCGCACGACTGGCTGGCAACCTGAGTACAACAAGAGTTTCCTAGTGATAGTAGGGTACAATTTCGACCTCTCTAGTCATTAGTCATTGAGTTCCAAAACAAGCCCCACCCAAGCAACATCAGGTGGGGTTTTGCTATACCTAGAGCTAACCCTTGCACTTCGGGTTTCTTTGTGGTAGGCTATCTACAGATCAAGGCCCCCGACGGGCCTTTTAAAAGACCCTAAATTCCTTAAAGGTTATGCCTAACGTTCTCACTAATTACCTAAAACAGGCTACCGAAGAGCTTAAGAAGGTAGTTTGGCCCACACGCCAAGAAACTACCACCCACACCCTCATAGTCGTGGGCCTTTCGCTTGGGCTGGCGCTCTTCTTAGGAGCTATTGACTACGCCCTGAACTACGGGCTGCAGTCACTACTTTTGAACCGTTAAGCTTATGTCCAGGCAAGCTACACAACTTGGCCGTCGCTGGTACGCTATTCACACCTACTCAGGTTACGAGGAGAACGTTACTCGGAACTTACGGCAGCGTATTGAGTCCATGGATATGGGCGATAAGATTTTTAACGTGCTCATTCCCACCGAAAAGAAAATCCGCATTAAGAACGGTAAGCGTCGCGTAATCGAGGAAAAAATATTCCCGGGCTACGTGCTGGTGGAAATGCTGGTGACGGACGACAGCTGGTACGTGGTGCGCAACACCCCTAACGTCACGGGGTTCATCGGCACTGGCACCACGCCGACTCCAGTTTCCGAAGAGGAGATAAAGTCTATTCAGAAGCGCATGGGTATCGAAGAGCCTAAGTACCAAATCGACGTTACCCCCGGTACACCAGTGCGCATCACCGACGGCCCGTTCAAAGAGTTTGAGGGTAAGGTGTCAGAAGTTGACGAAGGCCGTGGCAAAATTAAGGTCTTGGTTTCCATGTTCGGCCGCGAAACTCCGGTTGAACTCGACAGCTTGCAGATTCAAAAACTCTAGCACCAGTTCATAGTTCTTAGTCGTTAGTTCATAGTACTAAGAACTGTTGACTAATAACTATTAACTATTTTATGGCTAAGAAAGTAAAAACAGTTATCAAGCTCCAAATTCCAGCTGGCAAGGCGAACCCCGCCCCGCCAGTAGGTCCGGCCTTGGGACAGCACGGCCTTAACATTCAGGAGTTCTGTACCAAGTTTAACGCCGCCACTAAGGACAAGGGTGGCGACATTACCCCAGTGGAAATTACGGTCTACGAAGACCGTACTTACACCTTTATTTTGAAGACCCCGCCCGCGGCTGAGCTGTTGAAGAAGGCCGCTGGCGTTCAGAAGGGGAGCGGTAAGCCGCTGCAGGAAAAGGTTGGCAAGGTTACACGTGCGCAGATTGAGGAAATCGCCAAGATAAAACTACCCGACCTCAACGCTAACGACATCCCGGCTGCCATGAAGATTATCGAGGGTACGGCCCGCCAGATGGGCTTAGTGGTTGAAGGCTAAAGCCTTCAGCGAGCCAATAGTTTGGCTCGCGTAACCACTAAGCGGGCATTGCGATGCGGCTCCGCCGCAATGCCCAGGGACCGTTCCTGAAGAGCCCACGAACGTCTAGCGAATTTATCAACTAAACTTACTTATTATTTTGTGGGACCTGAGTCCGCCAGCTGGCGGACAAAGGGTTTGCACCACGAAAGGAACCACGTTATGTCACAGCGCAGTAAGCGGTACAAAGCCGCCAAAGCCGCCGTCACGCCAGGTAAGGCTTACGAGCCTAAAGAGGCGGTAGACATTATTAAGGCTGAACCAGCAGCTAAGTTCGACGCCTCAGTGGAGGTGCACCTGCACCTCGGGGTCGATGTTAAACAGGCTAACCAGCAGGTGCGGGGCAGTGTCGTGCTCCCAAACGGCATAGGGAAGACTAAGCGCGTGGCTGTGTTCTGCGCCGAGGACAAGCAGAAGGCGGCCAAGGCCGCTGGCGCCACCCTGGTCGGTGGTGAAGAACTCATTAAGGAAATTCAAACCACGGGCAAGTGCGATTTTGATGTCGCGGTGGCAACTCCTGACATGATGAAGCTCCTGGCCCCCATTGCCAAAATTTTAGGGCAGAAGGGCCTCATGCCTAACCCTAAAACTGAGACCATTACGCCAGACGTAGCCAAGGCAGTTGAGAACTTGAACAAGGGCAAGGTAAGTTTTAAGGCCGACGACACCGGCAACGTGCACCAAATGATCGGCAAGCTCTCGTTTGAGGCAGCCAAACTCCTGGAGAACCTCACCACCTTTATTGAGGCGGTAAAGCGCGCCAAACCCTCGGGCGCTAAGGGCACCTACGTTATGAGTGCTACGCTTACCACCACCATGGGCCCGGCAGTCAAGGTACACGTGAGTGCCTAAGGTTAGCCCTGTTTTGTTAATAGTGCTACTGTTATCTTAGATTTTTAGTTACTGTTAATTAACTTTATCTTCTCTTAAAGCGGTTCTCGTTAGCTAGCCGTATAAGGGAGAGGACAACCATATGCCTGAAAAGTCTATGGGAGCTGACTTGAGTGAGCAAATATACCAGGAGCATCGCGACGCTTCTTGGAAACTGGATTCTAGTAAACAGAAAAAAGAGTTTTTGGACGAATCAGACTTTGTTAGTAAGTTTATTGCGGCTATTAGTGGTAAAAGACGAGAAGTTGAACAGAGAGTACAAGAAAGTCGGAAAACTTATGAGGAAAATTTACGCCTCGCGCAAGAGCATATAGACGAAATGCATGAGCAAGCAAATGAGTATGTAAAAAGTTATGAGGTTTACGAACGAGAGCTGCAAAGGCTTACACAAGAGCTTGGGGCACAGTATAGTGAACGAGTAGAGGCGCTTCCTTGGCCAGCTTCGACAGCTGATATCAATGGCTATATTGATGAGATGGTGGGGCTGAAAGTCGAACGTGGGATATCTTTGGAAGATCGGGCGCGGATAGTCGCCGCTATTGATATTTTTAAGCCTAAAATGGATAACCCAGGTTTTGCTGGTGAATCTTTTGTGATTGGCGAAGGAACCGATAGCGTAGAAGTCGGAATTTATAACGGCTCCCGTTTTCCAAGGTGGGAACTAGGTCAAGATAACATCGCATCGGCCTCTGAAGTAGCGCACAGCAAAGGCTGGAAGGACATTTTGGAGGTGTCAACAGCTGTTACCTATCCGAGGAGGTATGATTCTCCTAAGGACCCTTCTGTTGAGGCTGAAAAGAAAGTTTATATTGCCCTAAGTGATGAAACAGCTAACCTGCTAAAGCAAGCTGGGCCCGATAATCTGAATTCTAGCTCCACCTTAACTTCGAAATTTGGTCGAGGTCTAGACTTGAGCACGCTCCATAATAGCTTTAATGTCATTGAGCTAGAGCGGGTGCGACAGAACAATTAGCTCACTTTGGTTGCAGTAACATGATACTCTCTGACCGTGACATCAAAGCAGCTCTCAAGGAGGGCAAGATCGGCGTGGAGCCGCTCTATGAGGGCGCTCTGCAGCCCGCCTCGGTGGATTTGCACCTCGACAAAAAGTTCCTCATTTTTCGGAACACCGAACACGCGTTCATAGACGTTAAGCAACCCATTGCTGACCTCATGGAGGAGGTTGTCATTGCCGAGGACCGGCCGTTCATCATCCACCCTGGTGAGTTTGCGCTTGGGGTAACCGTTGAGAAGATAACCCTAGCTGACGATATGGTGGCCAGGCTCGAGGGCAAATCTTCCTTAGGTCGTATTGGTATCATCATCCACGCCACCGCCGGCTTTATTGACCCTGGAAATTCACTCAAGCCCACGCTCGAGCTCCACAACATTGGTAACTTGCCGGTGAAGCTCTACTACAACATGCCCATAGCGCAGATAGCTTTTATGCCGCTCTCGAGCCCTGCCGAGCACCCCTACGACAAGAGCCACAAGTACTTTGGCGCCTCAGAGCCGCAAGCCTCTAAGATGCACGAGAACTTTACCCCGCACCACCCAACTCCACGCACGTAAGTGAGAACGGGTATGACCATATTGATAGTACCTAATCTTCAGGCGACCTTAGTCGTGTTAAGGGTTGGTGCTGGGTTTAAGGGCCAGAGTTAGCCTAACTCTGGTACTGAGCTTCCGGATATAAGCAGACCTACCACAGTGTTGTAGTAGGTCCGTTTCTGCTCGGGGAACCTCGGTTTTTAACCGTTCGCTGCTTCCATCAGTTCATTGGCATGAATGGGTGAGCCGTATCTGAACTGTGGTTCCTTTTGATGCTTGGGGCAGTACATATGGAACACGGTACGTGTGCCCGAGCCGGCGCATGGCCCAGGACCATCTTCCCATATCGTGTGGGTTGCCTGCACCATGATAATGCCAGCGCCGGTTTTCTTACAAACCCATTTGTTCCTTTTATACACAGCATGCCGCCCAAGCCACTCGCGTTCTTTTTTCACTATGGTAACTTGGCCAGGAGCAGTTTGTATGCCGCTCATAGTAATCTCCTTGTTGGTTGTGGAATATTTACCTCCCGTTTTTTGAATTTTTGTAAATCAACCTTAGCGCTGACCTGCCTGAAAGTCAATAGCGCCCCCTTGAGCTTTAGGGTGTAATTTTTTATACTACCCATGCCTATGCCCAAACGCAGGAACCCAAAACCCATGGTAGTCGTCTTTGTCGGTGAGAAGCTGGCAGGGAAAGAGGTGGCCTCTCACTACCTACAGCGGCGCCATGGTTTTGTGAGCTACCGCTTTTCTAAAATTTTGGTAGACATTCTAGACAGGCTCCACCTGCCCGTAAGCCGGGTGAATGAGGTGGCACTGGTGGGGGGCCTCAGGGAGCGGTTTGGTGGCGGGGTGTTGGCGCAGGTGATTGCCGCGGAAATTAAGATGCGTAAGCAGAAGAGGGTAGTGCTCGACGGTATGCGCCACCCCGCAGAGTTTGAGGCCTTAAAAAAGCTGCCAGGGTTTTTACTGGTCTACCTTACTGCGCCCCTAGAGCTCAGGTTCAAGCGCGCCAGGGCACGTGGGGAAAAGGTAGGGGAGCGTAACTTTACACTTGCCGAGTTCAAGCGTGAGGAGAGTCTGCCGACTGAGGTGTTTATCCGCGGTTTAGGGCGTAAGGCTAAGGTAAAGCTCGTGAACAGTAGCACACTGCCTGAGCTCTACCAGCAGATTGAAGACAAGGTAATTAAGCCTTACCTATGAAGCTTGAGGTGAAAAAGTTAGACCCCAGGGCCAAGCTGCCTTCCTACGTGCACCCAGGGGACGCGGGGTTGGACTTTTTTGCGCTGGAGGACACCGTGGTTCGGGCAGGGGAGCGGCAAGCCGACATTCGCACTGGCGTGGCCATCGCTATACCCCAGGGTTACGTAGGGTTGTTTTGGGATAAGTCGGGCCTGGCTGCTAAGTACGGGCTTAAAGTTATGGCGGGGGTTATAGATTCTGGCTACCGCGGCGAGCTTTTACTCACGCTCTTCAACACCAGTGATAAGGATTACCACTTTAAGGCAGGGGACAAAGTTATGCAGCTTGTGGTGCAGCCCGTTGAACAGGCAGAAATTATGGAGGTGCAAGAGCTGTCTGAAACACCCCGCGGCTCGAGCGGGTTTGGGAGTACGGGGAAGTAGGTAAAATAAAGACGACCAGTTAGAATCAACTGGTCGTCTTTTTGTTGAGCGATGTCGTAGCGCGCTACCCGCCGTTTTTGCCCTTCAATAGGGCGAGCATTTTGGGGCGGTAGGGAGCGTAGAGCACCTTTATTGAAATGAACTCCTCAGCGTAGCAATCGAGTTCATCGTGGTGCAGGGGTAAGTCAGAGGCGTACTTCTGGTGCCCGGCCTCAAGCTCTTCGAACATGTGCATAACGTAGCCGATGCGTTCCAGGGCGTTGAAGAACCTACCTTCACGTGTATTTTCATACTGGATTTCGTACAGGGTTTGGTAGGCACTCACCACCGCACTCTTGTAGGGTTCCTCGAGGGGGAGCTGGCTCAGCCAGTGGCGGAAGCGCTTGCGCTCCAGCTCGTCGTAGTAGGCTTTCTTGTCACCCAGTTTTTCCGTCCAGGGTACATCGAAGTGTCCCTCGCCATTGTGGTTTGGTTCCCCCTCTTCACCTAGGTCGTGTATACCCGCTGCGATGATGAGTGAAGCCATGTTCAGAGGTTCCCCAGAGCCAAACTGTGCTTCAATAAAGAGAGCAACTTCAGTTAGGCGCACCTGTTCAAACAGGTGTTGGAGCACGTTCTGAACGCGGTAGCGTTCGTCAAGTTTGAACCTGCCCCACCGCTTGGTACGCTGGGCTTGCGCTGCGGCGTAGAGTATGTGCTGCTGTAAGGTAACGATTTGTTTGGATACTGGTATGGCATCTTCCGGTACAACTGCCGGCGCGGTATCTATTTTTTGCTCCATGGCAATACCTCATGATTGTTGGTTTTATAGTTGATTTGTTATTGTTGTTATATGGCGCTATAGTACTAGCGAGCGGTTTTTTGGTCAAGCTCTATCACCCTATGCAACAGTACCTAAGCTTAGTTCAGGAAATACTAGAAAAGGAGAGGTAACTATGAAGGCTTACTTAGATATAGTCAGAAAGGTTTTGGAAACTGGTCAGTTGAAATCAACTCGCCAGGGTACCGATGCTTATACGATTGCTGGTGAGAAGTTTGAGCACGACATGGCCAACGGTTTTCCATTGTTGACAACGAAAAAAGTTCCGCTTCGGCTGGTGGCTTCAGAACTGGAATTTTTTATAAAAGGCATTACTGATAAAAAATGGTTACAAGATAGGAATAATCACATTTGGGATGAGTGGGCCAACCCCCGCCAGGCACCCTATGGTCATGACCAGGCTGCTAAGGAACGCATGCTTAATGAGCGCGACCTAGGCGCAGTGTATGGTTACCAGTGGCGTCATTTCAACTATCCCTACGAGAGCTATGGTACTGACTATGCTGGCAAGGGCTACGACCAGCTGCAAAAGGTTATAGATACGCTAAAATCAAACCCAAATGATCGGCGCATGATCGTTAGTGCCTGGAACCCGTTGATGCTCGACAGCATGGCGCTGCCGCCGTGCCACTATGGATTTCAGGTGACAGTGATTCGTGGTCGGTTGAATTTATTATGGAATCAGCGCTCCGTTGATATTATATTGGGTTTGCCTTTTAATATCGCAAGCTACGCTTTGTTATTGCATTTACTAGCTAAAGAGACTGGGCTCCAAGAAGGAAAACTAATTGGGTTTTTGGCTGATATACATTTATTTCTTAATCACGTTGATGGGGCTAAAGAGCAATTATCTAGAGACCCGGATAAATATAAATTACCCAAAATAGAAACCGAGAATTTCACCTCCATATTTAATTGGCAGTACACTGACAGTAAGCTGGTTGGCTACGAGAGCTATCCAGCTATTAAATTTGATATCGCGGTTTAGCTATGGGTTTCGCAATTATCGCGGCGCTGGATAAAAACCGCGGCATAGGCCAGGGAGGTAAACTGCCCTGGAACCTGAGAGGCGATATGAAGCACTTTAAAGAGGTCACGGTAGGGGCCCAAGAGGCTACAGCAGGGCAGAACGCGGTTATTATGGGTCGGACCACTTGGGACTCAATACCGGCCCGTTTTAGGCCTCTGGAAGGCCGTATAAACGTAGTTTTAAGCCGTAAGCCCTTGGTGGAGCTCCCCCAGGGGGTTTTGCAGGCGGGGTCGCTTGATGAGGCCCTAGCCCAAACCAAGGCCCAAGGCGGCCGCGAGGTTTTTATTATAGGTGGGGCTAGTGTGTACGCTCAAGCTATAAACCACCCCGACTGCCAAACACTTTACCTAACAGAGATCGAAAGTGAATTTCCGTGTGATACGTTTTTCCCCGAGGTTCCCGCTAACTTTCACCGCACCGAGACTGCGGACCCGGCGGCCGAGCAAGGGGTGAACTATAGATTTGTTACCTATAAGCGGAGGTAGATTTTTATGAAACAACGCGGCAGGTTTATTGTTATCGAAGGTACCGATGGCTCGGGCAAGGCCACGCAGGTTAAGCTGTTGGTGCGAGCGTTAAAAAAAGCTGGGTATAAAATTAAGTATGTTGACTTTCCGCAGTACGGTAAGCCGTCAGCCCGATTAGTTGAGCGGTACCTAAATGGCGCCATGGGACTAGCCAGCAGCATTAGCCCGTACGACGCGTCGCTGTTTTACGCCGTGGATAGGTTTGCCAGCGGCCACAAGCTGCGCCAGTGGTTTGCCCAAGGCTACACGGTGGTGGCGAACCGTTTTACCTGGAGCAATGCCGCCCACCAGGGCGGCAAGCTTAACTCACTGGCAGCCAGAAAAAAGTTTTGGAAGTGGCTCTTTCGCCTGGAGTACCACCTGCTCGATATCCCCTGGCCGAATATAACGGTCGTGCTGCACGTGCCCGCTGCCCAAGCCCAGCAGCTAGTTGATAAAAAAGGCCGGCGTGCCCACCTCGGCGGAGCTCGGCGCGACGCCCATGAGGCAGACCTCGCGCACCTTAAAGCTGCTGAGCAGGCTTACCTTACTCTAGCCAAGACACACCGGGCCCCGGTTATTGAATGTGTGGAGAAGGGACGGCTCTTGACCCCAGCCGAAATTCATAAAAAAGTACTCGCCGTAGTTCTGCGACGAATGTAGCCACGCCTACACATAGGCTCTTGACAACTGCAGCAGTACGTGCCAAAGTTTGGAAAATTATCATTTCACAACAGATAACGTTTCATTCAAATTATTCAAAACCACAAGAAAGGAGTGAGCGTGAAGAAAAAAGTATTGGTAGTAGGAGTCACCGGCGTCGGTGGTATGGCAGCGGCCGCCGCTGCCGCAGCCGCAGGCTACCGCGTAGTAGGAACACGGAAGAAAGCAGTCGACGCGTTCAGCAGGCCATGCCCCCATGTCGATGTACTGGTTGGCGGTGTGGACGTCACCACATCAAACTGGCTTGACAGCGTACTCTCAGCCGAGCCCGGGGTTTATGAGTTTGGGTTTCTGGCTTTTGCTCAAGGCGAGGTTGGGTTCCCCGCCGACGAGGCTACTCATGAGCAGCAGGCGCGAGCTTTGCGGGCTAGCCTCCAACCCCTGCTCGATATGGAAGCCAGTGGCCGTTTTAAAAACCTGGTTGGGTTTAGCTCGTTCCACGAGCTTGACATTTCTCAGCTGGTGTACGGCAGTATGGTTCAGGGCAAGGTTCAGATTGACCACTGGCCGCAAACTGCCACCAAGGCAGTGGGGCGGTACGTCATAAAATCCGGCGGCTTCGATAGTAAGTCGCTGCGGGGTGTGAAGCTAGCAACGTTCAGGCAGCTTAGCCGTCGTCAAGGAAATGTAGACGACCGGCTGGTGAAAGCGTTTGGTAACCCAGACGTAGCCACACTCGAGCAAATGCTCCGCCAGCGCCTCCTCATGGAGGAGAACGCGCGGTTTGGCAATACCAGGCTAACGACGGGTGATGATCTGGTTCCTGCCGTAGCGGCTGTGCTCAGGGGCGCCGCCGATGATGCTATTGGCCCCATTACCTGTGTGGTCGCTGATGAGGTGTTTTACCTTGAGTGTTTGATATAAGCTGCAGTTCTGTCAGTCCCAGCATCTATAATCAGGTGCTGTGCCGATTTTATTATGGTAGAATGTGCTGGTATGAACCTGGAACCAGTTATCGGTCTGGAAATTCACGTCCAGCTAAAAACCAAGTCTAAAATGTTCTGCTCGTGCGACAACACGGGTGAGCTGCAACCTGCCAACACCACCATTTGCCCCATCTGCCTAGGGCACCCAGGCACCCTGCCGGTGCCAAACGCCGAGGCTATTCGTTTGAGTGCACTGGCGGCGCTGGCGCTAAACCTCCACGTCAACAACCACTCAAAGTTCGACCGCAAGAACTATTTTTACCCCGATCTGCCGAAAGGGTACCAAATTTCTCAGTACGACGAGCCACTCGCGAGCGACGGCTACCTAGAGGTTGAGGTGGGTGGTGAGGTGCGCAAAGTCGGTATTGAGCGGCTGCATTTGGAAGAAGACACGGCCAAACTCATGCACGTTAAAGCAAGCTCGCTCCTCGATTACAACCGCGCGGGCACGCCGCTGATGGAAATTGTGACCAAGCCGGAAATCAAGAGCCCGGCTGAAGCCAAAGCATTCCTGCAAGAGCTTAGGCTTACCATGCGCTACCTGGGGGTGTCGGACGCGGATATGGAAAAGGGGCACCTACGGTGTGACGCCAACATCTCTTTGCGGCCGGTCGGTGACAGTAAGCTCTACCCTAAGACCGAGGTAAAGAACCTGAACTCATTCCGCGCCGTTGAGCGGGCGCTGGCCTACGAGGTGGAACGGCAGGGTAAGCTCTGGGAGCAGGGTAAGGCACCGACCGTGGGCTCCACCCGCGGCTGGGACGAAAAGAAAGGCGAGACCGTGGCGCAACGCGAGAAAGAAGCGGTGCACGACTACCGCTATTTCCCCGAGCCCGATATTCCGCCGCTGGAGCTGGCTAAGAAGCAGATCGATGAGTGGCGCGCCTCGTTACCAGAGCTGCCGGCAGCACGGCGCAGGCACTACCGCGAAGACTGGCAGCTTGCATCGAAAGTCGCTGAGTTTTTACTTGAGAATCAGAACTTCGGCACATTTGCTGAGCAGGTGATTGATGAAATTTTGCCCGCCGTTGAGGGCGATGCCGCTACCGCAGCTAAGCTTGCGACCAACTGGATAGTGAACAAGTACCCCAGCGTTTTGGAAGAGGTGGGCAAGGCTTTTGTCGACGCACCACTCAACGCCGTTCAGTTTGGAAACTTTTTGCAGGTTGTAGCTGGTGGAAAGGTCAATTCCACCAATGCGCAAGTGCTGCTCAAGCGCATGGTGGAAACCGGTAAGGATCCGCAGGCCGTATTGGCAGAAGAAGACTTGGCCCAGGGTGGGGGAGAGGAGCTGGCAGAGGTAGTAGCGCGTGTGCTCGCGGCTAACCCTGCGCCAGCGGCCGAACTTAAGGCCGGTAAGCAGGCTCTGCTCAAGTTCTTTGTCGGACTAGTGATGAAAGAAACCAAGGGTAAGGTTAACCCCATAGAGGCTGAGGCTCAACTTAAACGTAGCTCAGGTTTGTAGTAGTTCACTCGTCGCGCTGCACCTACTGATGCAGGGTGTTTAGTATTGACGTGCCGTTTGCTGTAGGTTATAATTGCTCGGCAGTACAGTGCTCTTTGTCAAACAGAAAGGAACGTTATGCCTAAGAGAACGTCGTGTGCAGTTTGCGGAAAACCGAGAGGGAAGTTTCAGCTGGTGACGTTCATAGATGCCGATGGTAGTGCGCATGAAGGGCAGTCACTCTGTGGTACATGCAGCGCCGGTCGTTCATTCATTTGTGAACGCAGGCACCCCTGTGTCGTCTTTATCGACGCTACGTCTATCTGCCCCGTGTGCGCCGAACGGCACGCTAACCACCTGTGCAAACGTGACTTCGCACTGCTCCGCAGGGAGTGGCAAGCCATTACTCAGTGCATCCCGGCTGAAGATGTGGCCGAGTTCTTGAAGCTCGTTAGGACTGCTATCAATAACGATAGCGCCTCGCCCGAGCTTTGCTTGATCTCTGCCGTGGTTGCTGCCGCTCAGCGTTTTGGTACTACCGTTTCTCGGGTAGAGCAGCAGCTCCGGCGCGAAACCATGGCTACGAAATCTATCGTTACGGCACTACTTCCCAGCCGTAACCCCGCCAAACGATACAAACCTAAACAACCCTAGCCCACTACTATTTGAAGCTAGGGTTGTTTTCTTTGTTGAGGAATTGGGCGGTTTGCTTTTGTGCTTGTGCGCTCGTACGCACCCACTCTACGTTCGGCCTGTTCCTAAACCACGTCATCTGCCGCCGGGCGAACTGCCAAATTTTGGTAGCCAGCTGCTGCTCAAGCTCGGCTTTTGTAATTTTACCTTGAAGGTAGTAGCTCACGTAGCGGTACTCAAGCCCCAAGCTCGCTAGCCTGTCCCACGAGAGGCCGCTGTGGTGTAGCGTGCGAACTTCGGCAATGAGCCCTTGGTGCAGGCGGCTTTTGAGGCGTTTGGTTATGAGCCGACGGAGCGTAGAAGCTCTGGGCTTAAGGCTTAGGATAAGAACGTTGGTCGTCGGCGGATGATAGCTTACTGTTTTTACCTTTCCAGTGGCGGTGGCGATTTCGATGGCCCGTACTAAGCGGCGGCGATTATGGATGTCTATACCCTTGGCGCGTTTTGAGTCTAGCCGCCGCAGCATTTTTACCAACTCGGCGGTGGTTTTGTGTTCAAGTGTTTGGCGGAGCGCTAGGTTCGGTTTTACATTTGGCAGAGCAGTGCCCTTGAGAACCGAGTCAATGTAGAACCCGGTGCCCCCGCAGAGTATGGGCAGCTTGCCGCGCTGCCAAATCCCCTTGAGTGCTTTGAGCGCCAGGCGTTGGTACTGCGCTACGCTGAACGTACGCCGGGGGCTCGCTACGTTGAGCAGGTGGTGGGGTACACCCTGCATGGCGCGACGCGTGATTTTGCCACTGCCAATATCAAGCCCGCGGTACACCTGGCGCGAGTCAGCCGAAATAACCTCCCCATTGAACCGTTTGGCTAAGCTTACCGCCAGCCTACTCTTGCCGCTGGCGGTAGGGCCGACAATAGCTAGCAGCGGCCGCAGCTTGACAGTTTTAGTAGGCATTGCTATAGTGTAACGTTACAATAAAAAAAAGGAAATCAATAAACAAACTAGCAAAAAACCAAGAATAAAGAAAGGAGTTTACCAATGAAATGTATGGTTGTGAGCGGACAGCTGGAATTGCAGCTGGTTGTTAAAAACGCCCTGCGCAAAGTGTTCCCGGGCAAAACGACCACTACGGTGGAGGCTCAGTGTGTCGCCGAGGCGCTGCAAAAATTCCCAAGTTTTCCTATGGACGTCATATTCTTGGATCGCGAGGCAGAAAGTGATATCATTCACGCTATCCACGAAGCCTACAACAACCTGCGCGACGTTAGCCATGGCCGGGTGATTGTTATATGCAATTACCAGCCCTCACTGGCCATGTTGCACAAGCTGGTAGACGCGGGAGTTAACAACATACTCATTAACCCCGCGCCGCAAGACTTTGAGCGAGAGATTCAGATTACGGCAGCTGCCAGCCAAGTGGCAGCTGCATCCCCAACCAACCATCATTGAGTGCTTGTGCCGCTAGCCGTGGCGCTAGTACTAGCTATGAGTAGGCCTCTCTTGACTTTTTCTTGAGGCATTGCTATGGTTGGTTGAAATAAAAAGTAAGGATATTCAATAATCACAGTAACACAAACAACAAAGGAGTTATACAATGGAACAGCGAATATTACTCGTCGACGATGAAGAGTCAATTCGTTTTTTAACGGCGAATACCCTTCGCGACGAAGGGTATAATGTGATCGAAGCTTCCGATGGTCAAGAGGCGCTGGACAAAATTCTGGCTCAGCCAGAGCCGTTCAACCTCATCGTCACCGATCTCCGGATGCCGCGCATGGACGGCAAGGGCTTGCTCGATCACTTGCAGGGGAGCATTCCCACCATTGTTACGTCAGGTACCTTTGCGGAAGGTGGTGATGCAAGCACCGACGAGGTGGTACACCTTGGCGCCGTGGCTACCTTACGGAAGCCGTACGACGCCGAAGACCTCCTGACCTGTGTCAGGAAATACCTGCCTCGGGCCGTGCCACAAACGTTATAGTGCGCTCCTGCGCACCAAAGATTCACCCCGTTGCTGCTGATACTAGCGGCAACGGGTTTTTTATTAGCTCTGGCGAGTGGTAATTTCCTGCTCGAGCTTTTCCAAGAATGCTTTTTTGTTTAGCGCAAGCAAATCTTTCTGCCCGCGCTGGCGCACGGCGAGCTGGCCAGAAGCAATTTCTTTATCGCCGATAACTAGGGCGTAGGGTATTTTCTCTTTTTCAGCTTGGCGGATTTTCTTGCCAATGGTTTCGTTAGCATCGTCCACCTCCACGCGGACCATCTGGTCTCTAAGCTCTCCAGCAAACTTGTGGCAGAAGTCGCGATGTGCCTCGCCAACTGGTAGGAGCTTTACCTGCACAGGCGCCAGCCAGGTGGGGAAGTTGCCTGCGTAGTGCTCAATCAAGAAGCCAATAAACCGTTCATGGGTACCCAAAGGGGCCCGGTGGATAATGAGTGGGGTTTTGGCAGCACCGCCCTTGTCTACATACGTTAGGCCGAAGCGTTTGGGCTGAGCAAAGTCCACCTGGTTGGTAGCGAGCGTGAACTCGCGGCCAATTGAGCTCCATACCTGTACGTCGATTTTGGGACCATAGAAGGCAGCCTCGTTCGGCACCTCCACAAAGTTAATGCCGCTCTCTTGCATTACTTTGCGCACCATGTCCTCGGTCTGCTTCCAGAGCGCCGGTTCATCCACGTACTTTTTACCGAGCTCTTTAGGGTCATGAGTTGAAAAGCGCATGACGTACTTGGCTATGCCAAAGAGCTTAAAGTATTTTAGATATATTTCATTGACCGCCAGAAATTCGTTGGCAAATTGTTCAGGGGTTAAGTAGAGGTGGGCGTCGTTCATAGAGAGCTGTCGCGTGCGCATGAGGCCAAACAGCTCGCCCGATTTTTCGTAGCGGTAGCACGTGCCGTACTCGGCGAGCCTTAAGGGCAGGTCGCGGTAGCTCCTAGGCTCGGCGGCGTAAATTTGGTGGTGGTGAGGGCAGTTCATAGCCTTGAGGTAGTAGGTGGTTTTGGTGCCCTCTTCGTCCATCACCATAGGCGGGAACATGCTCTCGGCGTAGTAGGGGAGGTGGCCCGAGGTTTTGTACATGCTCTCTTTGGCAATGTGCGGTGTGCGCACGTGAAGGTAGCCGACCTTGAACTCGGTTTCCTGAGCTAGCTTTTCAAGCTCGTCGGCAATTACCGTGCCATTTGGTAACCACAGGGGCAGCCCTGGGCCCACGTAGTCGGAAAAGGTGAAGAGCTTGAGCTCTTTCCCAAGTTTGCGGTGGTCGCGCTTTAGGCCCTCCTCGCGCTGGGTTAGGTACTCGTCGAGCTCTTTCTTACTATCAAACGCCAGACCATAGATGCGCGTTAACATTTTATTCTTCTCGTCGCCACGCCAGTAGGCGCCGGCGAGCCGGTCGAGTTTCCACGAGTTGCCCTGCGCATCACCCATGCTCTCAACGTGGCCGCCGCGACACAGGTCAGTAAACTCGCCCGAGGTGTAGCAGGTGAGCTGTTCGCCGTCTTTAGAAAATTCCTCAATCAGTTCGAGCTTGTAGGGGTTGGCCTTGAAGGTTTTTTTAAGCTCGGCAGCTGAGTGCTCGCTCCGGGCGAAGCCTTTCCAGGAGGGGGCGAGTTCGCGCATTTTTGACTCGATAGCAGCTAGGGCACTTTCGGTGATTTTCTCCTTACCGAAATCAAAGTCGTAGTAAAAGCCATCATCAACCGCTGGGCCGATGGTGCGTAGGGCTTTGGGGTAAAGTTCGGCCACAGCAGCCGCCAGCAGGTGTGCTAGCGAGTGGCGTTTTGCTTCGATAGAGGATTGCGACATAGTGTTAGCTTAATTAACAAACAACCCAAACGATACGTGTCGTTTGGGTCCCGTAAAATTTGCTTTAGCTCACCACGGGAGGTTCCACCCATATTCCCCGTGGCCGTAAGGCTTTACGGGGCACTCTCAAGTTGTCTGTACGCTTAGTTCCGCCTAGACGGGAGCCCCTCGACAAGCTCGGGGCAAGCAGGTGGTAGCTGCCGCAATCGCGTACAGGTGTAGCCTACCAACGCTTGACAAGTTTGTCAATCTGGCGTACAGTGAATGGTTACTGTTGTTGAGTAGGTACATTACTAACCCCGAATAACGGGGAAAATCATACACACATAAAAGGAAAGGAACACCCATGTCTAAACATGGCACACCCTTGACTACCCAGTTCGTGAAGCTGCTGAATGCGGTTACGACCGCGGTAGCAACGGCCGTGGAGGGTTTCTCCATTGCCGACCTCTTAAACGTCGTCACCCAAAAGGGTGAAACGTTGACCCGGTTTCTTCGCCTCGTGTTCACCGGCCTCCTAAACGACCAGGAAATCATGCTCGTGGAAACACAAGCAGCCGTGCAGCGCTTGCTCGAACCAATCAGTGTCACTACAGTCAATGCCGTCAAGGAGTTCATTGCCAAAAACTGTTTTCAGGTCGGCAACTCCACTGGTGTGACCGTCGCTTCCGTTAGGGATAATTTCAAGCAGCACTTCCTAAATAAGGTCGAGCGTGACGTTGCCAGCGCTACCTTGAAATCGTTTAGGCTGAAAAAAGCTTCGCTCGATCCGCCCATTATTACTGAGCTCGGAAGCGGGCACGAAACAGCCCTGGCCCACCTCTGGGAGCTGCTTACCAAGCAGCCGAATGGCGAAGTTGGACCCTTACGCACGAGTTGGTGGATAAACATTTTCTATATTCGGGATACGGAAGGCACTCTCTGGGCCGTGGGGGTCGACTGGCACGACGGTGGTTGGAACGTGAATGCGTTCTCGGTTGAGCACCCGTTCAGGTGGCACCCTGTCTGCCAGATGTTCGGTCGCTGATTCTTTGGCCCTTGCTTAAAAAATTGTACCTTTGAACTTTAGACCCTTTGAACTTTCACACCATGTGGAACGAAGAAGGGTCTTTTTATTTTCAAACGCCGACAGAGGAATCTGCCAGCGTTGTTTTATAGCTAAATAACTTTAGGAACCTTTCGCGCGAAAGGTTCCTAAGCAATTATAGAACATGTGCCGCGCTGCCCGCGCCTTACTGCTTCAGGACTATGGTGATGTGGCTCTCGATGGTGGGCACGGTCTTGACCCAGAACGGGGACAGCACAACGGTGGCGTTCACTACCCCCGGCACGTTACTGAAGTAGTTCTTAACTTCGGCCGGCGTGCGGCCTACGAGGGCAGCTTTGCTAAACGCTAGGTCGGGGTCGGTAATAGTTTCCTGGGTTAACAGCTTCACCTTAAGACTGGCCGTTGTAAGGTCTTGGCTTACGCTGTCGAGTGAAGTAGCAATGCTTTGGTCCTCTAGGCTAACAATTTTGTGGCCGGTTGAGGTGTCCCCCTGCAGGGTAGCGAGCAGTGCCGCGTGCAGCGTAGCGGGGTCGTAGAACACCGCGGTAACTTTGGCTTTGAGGGTGTAGGCAAAGTTGGGTTGCGCGGTACCAGCCGGCACCGACGGGCTGCCCTGGGCAGTGTCGCTCTGGTAGACTACTGACCAGGCGCGCTTGGCCGGTGGTAGCTGCTCCCTGAGCTTGGCTAGAGCTTGCGGTATGAGGAGGTCAGCCAGAGCTTTGCGGGCTTGTTCGAAGTCAAGCGAGGTTACCTTGTTGCCCGGCTTCTCGGCTCGCCGCATAGGCTCGCTTGATTCAGCGTAGATTTTGTCCTGTAGGTTGGGGCGAAGCCCCGGGAAGGTGAACTTGGTTGGGCCAATTTCGCTGCCATCACCTGGCTTGTCGGCTACTACGGGGATGTTCGCGACCTTGCCGCGTGCTGGCACATTCACTGTTTCCTTCAGACGAAACAGTGCGTTCTGCGGACTAAGGAGCCTGGTGGTAGCGATTAACGTTTGGCCAGCACCCGTAGTGTTGGTGATGGTGACCACGCCCGAGGCCTTGTCCTCTTTCTCGCCTGAGGCCGAAGCCGTGAACGTTTTAGTTTGCTCAACCTCGGTTTGGGTAATAGCGCCCGCGACCGCACCACCTTCACCCGAGCCGGTTACCCCTACGGTAGTTTCCCGGACGGCTTGCGAGGTACCGGTTTCTAAGGTGATGGTAGCTTGCGCCAGGCTGTAGTAGAGCACCAGGCTGACAATGGCAACTACAGCCACCAAGAAGCTTATGACAATGCGCTTGTACTGGTAGCGCTCAGGTTCTGGCCGCGCGGTACCAGCGGCGGAGTGAGTGCGACGAGGCATATATAGAGGATAGAGGGTTACGAGATAGGTTTATGTTGCCTCTACTATACCAGAAGTGGGAACTCAGGTCGAGTACTGGACCTGGCCCCTTGGGCCTATGATGCTCCGACAGGCAGCTTCGAAGTCGGGGGTACAGTTGACCCGGTACGGGGTGGTGATACGTTTTGGGGTCGAACCTTCGGTAACCATGAGCCGTACCGCGGCGTCACCGGGTGAGCGTTCGAGCAGCGCCTTGAGCGCGGCCATGGTTTGGGCAGTGGTGTGGGGTGGCAGCGTTATGGTGACCTCGCGCTTACTCGAACTCGTTGGCGGCTGGCCGCGTTCTCCGGCCGGTAGTTTGCCGGTGGCCCAGGCGGCTACCACCTGAGCGGCGGTAGCCGCGGCGGACAGCCGGACAACGCTTTGAGCAATGAGCTTGCGCTCGCCGTTTTTTTCTGATAGCCGCCCGCGCAGGGCTACCAGCGCGTCGGGCACAAGTTCCCCGCGGAACTGCCGGAAGGTTTCAGGAAACACCACCACCTCAGTGCTGCCACCAACATCTTCCAGGGTGACAAAGGCCATGGGCTCCCCCTTCTTAGTCGTAATTGGTTTAACGTTGGTAACAAGCCCCGCGCTGGTGACCAAGGGTTCGCCAGCGAGCTGGCCCAGGTCCTTGAGCGGCACCACCGCGCCTTGGAGGGTGGTGGCGTAGTCAGCGAAGGGGTGCTCGGTAACGTAGAGCCCTAAGAGCTCGCGCTCCCAGGCCAGGCGCTCGGTTTTACTAGCTGGTGCGGTAGGGGGTAGCCTAAGCTGGCTTAAGGCGGTGGCCTCGCTACCAAATAGGCTGGACTGCTGGGCGGCTTTAGCTTGGGCGGCGCTGCGGGCAAAGCCGAGCAGGGTATCCATACCGCCAAGCAGCTGCCCGCGTTCCATACTGAAACTGTCGAGCGCGCCTGATTTGATGAGGCTCTCTAGCGATTTCTTGTTGAGCTCGCGGCCAGCGGTACGCTGCAGGAAGCTGTCTAGTCCCAGGAACGGGCCGCTGGTCTTACGCTCCGCGATAATGCTCTCTATAACCTGTTCACCTAAGTTCTTAATAGCGCTGAGGCCGAACCGTATCTTGGTGTCGTCGACTACGGTAAAGGTTGCCAGCGATTCGTTAACGTCGGGCGGCAGCACGGTTATACCCATGCGTGAACACTCGCCCACAGCCTGGGCAATAGTGTCGAGGTCGCCAGCTTCGGCCGTCATGAGCGCGGCCATGAACTCGGTGGGGTAGTTGGCCTTGAGGTAGGCAGTTTGGTAGGCCACAATGCCGTAGGAAGCGGCGTGGGCTTTGTTGAAGCCGTAGGCGGCAAACGGTTCGATGAGCTCCCACAGCTTGAGGGCTTTGTCTTCCTTCAAGCCACCGTGGGTGATGCACCCAGACACAAACTTTTCTTTCTGCCGGCCCATTTCTTTAGGGATCTTCTTCCCCATAGCCTTGCGCAGCTTGTCCGCTTCTTCCCAGGTGTAGCCGGCGATGTCAATGGCTATAAGGAGCACATCGTCTTGGTAGGTAATAATGCCGTAGGAATCTTTGAGAATATCTTTGAGCCTGGGGTCGAGGTAGGCTACACTCTGCGGGTTGTGCTTACGCTTGATAAAGTCAGGGATAGAGTTCATGGGCCCAGGCCTAAACAGCGCTACCATAGCCATGATGTCGGTAATGCTTGAGGGTTTGAGCTCTTTGAGGTAGCGGGTCATGCCGCTGCCGCCGAGCTGGAACATGCCCATGGTTTCACCCTTGGCCATGAGGGCGAAGGTTTTCTGGTCAGTAAGGGGCAGGTTCTCGAGGTCAACCTCTAGGCCCTTGGTTTTCTTGATAATGTTGACCGTGCTCCCCATGATGGAGAGGTTGCGGATCCCGAGGAAATCCATTTTGACTAAGCCAACATCCTCACAGGCCCACATGTCGTACTGGGTTATGACGTGCTTGCCATCTACGTCGTACTGCAGGGGCAGGTAGTTGGTTAGGGCGTCGGGCGCTATCACCACACCCGCAGCGTGCACCGAGGCGTGCCGCGCGCAACCCTCGAGCCGTTCGGCTAAACTAAGGAGCCTCATAACCTGCGGGTCAGCTTGGTACAGCGCTTTGAGCTCCGGCGTTTCTTTGAGCGCGCGCTCAATAGTCATGTGGAAGCCTTGGCTCCCAAACGGTATGAGCTTCGCCACCTGGTCGCAGAGGCTGTAGGGGAGTCCTAGGGCACGGCCAACGTCTCGTACCGCAGCCCGGGCCGCCATGGTGCCGAAGGTTACAATTTGCGCTACTTGGTCCACGCCGTACTTGGCCGTGACGTAGGCTATTACCTCGTCGCGGCGGTTATCGGCAAAGTCCATATCAATATCAGGTGGGGTGGGCCGGAAGTCGTTGAGGAACCGCTCGAACGGCAGACGGTAGGTGAGTGGGTTTACCGTAGTGACGCCAATAAGGTAGGAGACCAAGCTACCGGCCGCACTCCCGCGCGTAGTGGCGATGATGCCGTTGGAACGGGCCCAGTTCACAAAGTCAGCCACTACCAAGAAGTAGCTCGCAAAACCTTTTTTCATAATAATGCCGAGTTCGTACTCAAGGCGCTTCCTCACTTCTTCGCCGACCTCTTGGCTGTAGTGTTCTACTAGCCCCTGCTCGGCCTGGAGCCTCAAGTAGGCCTCCGGCGTTTCACCCCGTGGGGTAGGAAAGCGCGGGAAGTGGCGTTCCGCAAGGGGGAGCTCGGTCGTAAGTTCGTCGGCTAGCTGGCCGGCCCGGTCGATAGCGTCGCCAAAGTCAGGCAGGTCTTGCCGCATGGTGGGCTCGTTCTTTAACGACGTGTTTACCCCGCGCATGTCGAGCCGTTTTTCGTCGGTTACCTTTTTGCCGGTTTGAATGCAGACTAAAATGTCTTGCACCTCTTGGTCAGCGGGCTCTAGGTAGTGGCTGTCGTTGGTAGCAACCAGCGGGACCGAGCGCTCGCTAGAGAGGCGCCGGAGGCGCTGGTTGAGTTCAACTTGCTCCGGCAGCTCAGGGTGTGCTTGAACTTCCAAAAAGAAGTTACCTTCGCCAAACGTGCGCAGGTAAAAGTCAGTAAGTTCCCCGGCCCCTGCCTGGTCGCCCTGCATCAGGGCCTGTGGAATTTCGCCTTTCAGGCAGGCTGACAGTGCCACCAGGCCCTCGTGGTACCGTTCCAGCGCCTCGTGGTCGATTCTCGGTTTGTAGTAGAACCCCTGCAGGTGGGCGAGCGTGGTAAGCTTCAGGAGGTTCTGGTAGCCGGCGAGGTTCCGCGCCAAGAGCACGAGGTGGGCGGCTGAGTCGTCGAGCCGCGCCTGCTTGTCCGTAAGCTTCCGTGGGGCCACGTACGCCTCCACCCCCAAAATTGGTTTGAGGCCAGCCGCCACCGCCGCCTTGTAAAACTCCACGGTGCCGTACATGACGCCGTGGTCGGTGAGCGCTAGGCTGCCGAAGCCCTGTGCTTTAGCAAAACTAACCAGGTCCGGAATTTTCGGTAACCCGTCGAGCAGGGAGTAGTGCGAGTGGACGTGGAGGTGTGCAAATTTTGACATAGAAGTGGAGGCTTGCCCTACACCATTAGGTAGTAGAGCGTTGCCTGATAGAGTTGGGCACGGAACACGCTGCCCTGTTTAGGTTAACTCTAGCATGCCCATCCTCGAGATGGAAGTTGTTCCCTGGATTTAAAACAGCCCGCCGAAAGGCGGGCTGTGAGAAGTCTTCAGTGATAGCTTAAACTACAGTTCCATGCTCTTCTTTTTCCTGGCCCCAGTGCCGCTCGCGCGTTTGGCCATGAAATAGGCAAGGAGTTCCTTAGCACCAGTTGCTAGTATCGAAAGGTACGAGCTTGAGTGCTCAAGTTTTTCCCGAGCCGCGGCCATAAAACTCTCTACCTTTTGCAGGCTCTCTTCTACGCGGCTGAATATGCGGACTAGCCTGCGGACCGTGATAATAACATACACCAGTATCCACCCCAGGAGGAACGCCAGGCCAAAAACTGACAGGGCTAAAGCCAGGTTCAGAATATCTTTGCTGGTTTCGAGGTACATAGGAGAGGTAGGCCAGTAGCTAGTGGTAGCATAGCACGGCCCCCTAGCCCTTGACAAAATAGCCAGCTTGCCCCATAACTAGCTTGTTACTGTATCAGTTACGTACATTACCAATCAACCCGCCAAGTAAGGCGGAAAACACTCACACAATAAAGTAAAGGAGCTGACCATGTCAGATAATGACACACTCGGCAGATCAGGAGAGGACAACCTCGGCCTGGTCATCGACTTCGCAAATAAGCTACGGACTGGGAACATTTCCCGTGGAGAAGCCAAACGCTTCCTCCAGAGGCAAAACCCCTGGCCTACCGACATCATTCACGCCGTCCCGTTCGACCCCGTTGCCTTCTTAGGTCAAGGCTGGTCTATC
The DNA here is from genome assembly GCA_964453605.1 of uncultured Gammaproteobacteria bacterium. GTDB lineage: Bacteria > Patescibacteriota > Patescibacteriia > Veblenbacterales > UBA10138 > CAYVOI01. The sequence continues at coordinate 370,636 of CAYVOI010000001.1, forward strand.
GAAAAGGAAGAGCAGGACGAGCGCTCCCTGGCCCTCACCGAAGTTGACCTTAGTAAGGTCAAGCTCAAAACCTACCTTCGGAAAGGTGAAGTCAGCATCACGGGCGAAGAAAAGCTCAACCGCGCAAAAGCAAGCGGTGACATCCGCCTTGATGCCAGGTTCCTTATGGCTCTTTGGAATAACAAAAAGCTTATCCCCGAAAGCTGGAAGGAGAAAACGAACGGTAATACTACGTACATCTACTTCGACGGCACTGTTCTGGGCAGCCCGGGCGGTTACCCCCGCGTCCTTGGCCTGTGCTGGCGCGATGGCGAGTGGATCTGGGACTACGGCTGGCTTGAGCGCGGCTGGAGCTCCCGCAGGCCCTCCGCTGTTCTCGCCGCCGCATAATGCGGGGCAGGCAAGTTAGTTCTTTGAACTTTGGTCTTTGGTTTTTTGCCTTAGACACTAAGTCCTCAGAGCTTTCGTAGTTTTACACCCGTGTCCACAGTAGTGGGCATGGGTGTTCTTTTGCTACACTAAAATGTAGTAATAGCTGAATATGTCTCGACGTACTACCAGAGCTGCCTATGGCTCGATGGCGATGCTGGGTTATGTGCTGAGGCGTTGAGCTGTGCTACACTACCACCAGGTAAAGCTATGCCCGAGCTCTCGGACCAACAACTTAAATTTGGCTACTGGTACTTCCTGCACCGTGCCACCCTACGGCGAGCACTGATTGGTTTGTTCGTGGTAGCTATCGCGGCTCTGTGGGGGTATGCTGGTTGGCAGCTCGTGGATTGGCTAGCAGGTAAGCGCGCTGATGATGAGTTGGTGCAGCAGCTAACCTCGACCACGGTGAATAGCCAAGACTACCTCAAGCGCCACCAACCCCTACCCCTGGAGGTTGGCACTGCCACCGCCGTGCCGAGCGGTAACGGCCGGTACGATCTGCTAGCTGAGGTTAGGAACCCCAACCCCACCTGGGGGCTGAAAGCCTTGAGCTATACCCTTACCGCCGATGGCCAGGTGTTTAGCGGCTCTGGGTTCCTGCTGCCGCTCGAGGATAGCTACCTCGTGAGCTTAGGTGCTAAGCTGGCGGCGCAGCCTGCCCAGGTGAGTTTTGCCGCCGCTGGCCTGGCGTGGCAGCGCGTCAGGAACGTGACTGATTTTACGGTACCAACGTTTACGGTGGCGAACCAAAAACTGGAGCAGCTCTCACCGCTGACGCCCGGGGGCAGTCCGGTGGCCCGCCTGCGCTTTGACCTCACCAACGACAGCGCGCTGAGCTTCTGGCGTATGAACGTGGTGGTGGTGCTCATGAACGGTAACGTGCCTCAGGCGGTGGGACAGCAGCAGCTTACCAACATCGAGAGTGCGCGCACGTACCCGGTTGAGTTTTCCTGGCCGCGAGGGCTCCCGCCGGTGGACCACGTGGTGGTGAAGCCAGAGGTAAACGTGTTTGACCCTGAGGTGCTGAAGCCGGTGCAGTAAGTTTATGCCCGAGCTAACAACTTCGCTAGCGCTCGCTTCAACCACCACAACCCTATGCTTCGTACACAGACTTTATTGACTAACCATTCGCTTACTCCTACTCGCGCTCGGGTGGTTGAGCGAAGTTGGCAGCTCGGGCATGTGGCGTAAGCTCATTGAGCTGTGGCGTAGCCTGGACGGCACGCTCTTAGCCCTCACCGCCTCGCTCCTGGCCTTGGGGCTAGCCGCCATTTACTCCAGCTCACTGTCGCAGCCTGAGCTCTCTAGCCTCTTGGCCCGCCAGCTCGTGGGTGTGGCGGTGGGGGTGGTAGCTCTGGTGGCGTGCGCCAGCTTTGACTACCGCCACTACCGTGCTTGGTCGAGGCTCATCTACGTGGTGGCGCTCGGGCTCTTGGTAGTAGTGCTGCTGTTGGGGCACACGGTTCGTGGCACCACCGGCTGGCTGCGGGTTGGCGCGTTCGGCTTGCAACCAGTGGAGGTGGTGAAGCTGTTGTGGGTTATGAGCTTGGGCAGCTACCTGGCGCACGTTGGCCCACCGCTGACCTGGCGGAAAACCTTGGTCAGCGGCCTACTCTTAGCGCCGCTCTTTATCCTCGTGCTGCTGCAACCCGATTTTGGTTCGGCTGCGGTACTGGCTATGGCCGGTTTTGCTATGCTCGTCGCTATGCCTAAGCCCAAGCGCTGGTGGTTGGGGATGGCAGTGCTCCTCGTGCTGGCCGCCGGCGCCGGCAGTGTTTTCCTGAAAGACTACCAGCGCGCGCGCCTGCGCACGTTCTTTAACCCCAGGGCCGACGTCTTAGGCAGCGGCTACAACGTCACCCAGTCGGTAGTGGCAGTGGGCGCCGGTGGTTTCTGGGGGAGGGGCCTGGGGCTTGGCACCCAGAGCCAGCTCCACTTTTTGCCGGAGCAGCAGACTGACTTTATTTTTGCTTCCCTGGCTGAGGAACTTGGGTTTTTAGGTGCTGGCCTGGTGATTGCCCTGTGGCTAGCGTTCTTCCTGCGCCTCACCTGGCTCATCCGCCGCCTCCGGGACGACTACGCCGTGTTCATAGCCATTGGCATTTTTACTACCTTGGCGGTACAGGTAGCCTTGAACATTGGCATGAACTTAGGCGTGGCTCCAGTGGTAGGGTTAACCTTGCCGTTTTTAAGCTTTGGCAGCTCGTCTCTCGTGGTGAGTCTGGCCGCCGTAGGCGTGCTCGAGAACCTGGCGCGTACCTATGGCCGCATGGCACCTCAGGAAGCGGTCGGGAGTATTGACAGGGGAGCGGAAGTGGTGCTACACTAGCGCGGTAGGTTAAGGCACATTCCTATGCAGCCCAGGCGAAAACCACACCACTTTTCAGGCGACGGCTTGCGGCTTATTTCATACTGTCCACTGTGCGAGCGGTCCTACAACCCGCTCAAGGCCAGGGTCTTAGAGGAGCGCGATGACGCCCACCTCGTACACATGCAGTGCGCCGCCTGCGGGAGCTCTATTGTGGCCCTTATTTTGAGCTCCAGTGTAGGCCTAACCTCGGTCGGGCTTATTACCGACCTCACCGGTGACGACGTGCTCCACTTTAAAGACGTTGGTCAGGTGAGCGCCGATGAAGTTTTAGAACTCCACAACCTCTTGTCGTAACCGTTTTTTATTTTATCCTATGACTACGCTGGCTGTTACCTCACGCTCTATCACCGGAAAGCTGGTGCGTTCACTCAGGCACCGGGGCGCTATTCCCGGTGTTATCTACGGCCACGGTGTTAAGCCCTCGGCCGTTACCATTAACCGTTCTGAGTTTGAAAAGGTGTACCGCCAGGTGGGTGAGAGCACGCTGGTTGATTTAGTGCTTGACGATAGCAAACCCGTTAAGGTGCTGGTGCAGGAAGTGCAGCACAACCCGACGAGCGGGGCACCAGTGCACGTTGATTTTCACCAGGTCAGAATGGACGAAAAACTCACGGCCGACATCCCTTTGAACTTTGTGGGTGAGCCCAAGGCGGTTAAGGACCTGGGGGGTATTCTGATCAAAAACTTGGACCACCTCAAGGTGGAGTGCTTGCCGAGTGCCCTGGTGCACGAAATTACGGTTGACATTTCTGGGTTAAGCGAGCTCAACCACGGGTTGCTGGTTAAGGAAATCACCATTCCCGCTGGACTCGAGCTCCTGACCCCAGCTGATGAGGTAGCCGTTATTGTGGCACCACCTCGCTCTGAGGCGGAACTGGCTGAGCTTAAGGCCGAGGTCAAGGAAGACGTCAGCGCGGTGGAGAAGGTGGAAAAGAAACCTGAGGAGGGGGAGGTTGAAGCTGCTACTGCTGAAGTGCCTAAGAAGGAGCCCAAGGACAAAGCTTAGCTCGGAGTACATAAAAACCTCAAGCGTTGCTTAGTGCACCGGTGCTTGAGGTTTTTTGGTTACACGCTGGGCGATGGTCATGGCTTCTCCCTTATGCTTATCAGCTGTTGACTTCTAGGAGCCAGGGGTTGTCTTCGTTTACGGTAATACGAGGGGTTTGTGTACTGTTGGTGATGAGTACGAGTTCGAATTCTCCGTTCAGACTGAGTACGCAGTCTTCAATGAAGAACCTCCCCCAGGTAATGCCCGAGTCGCTATGGATAAGCATAACGTTTTGGCCCTTAATGGTTGGGGCCACCTTAACCCAGTAGTCGCGCAGCTGTGTTTTTTTGTTAATGATTTTGTTTGACACAACGTTTCCCCCTTTCAAGGATTGTTTTGTGGTGCCTCCCTAGCAGTGTATGCACCTTCCCTTAGGTGCTGTCAACTTGACGTAGCATCTGTTAAGCTGGTGAAGTTGTCATGATGAACACATGAAGTGTTCACTAGCTTAGGCTAACGTGAGGCTTAGCACCCTTGGCAACCCGGCAAGGTCGGGTGTAGTAGTGGCTTGACAATCAGGGAAAATATTTTTTGCTAGCGCGGTAACCTGGGCTGCGGTTGGTGGGTGAAGCTCAAGCAGTACCAACTGAGGGCGCTCGCGGGCAGGTAGGTGTTGGAGTTGGTGGAGCAGCGCCTGGTACAATTCTAAGCCGTCGCTACCACCGACCAGTGCGCCTCGCGGTTCGAAGTGTAACACTCTGGTGTACTCATGGGTCTGGAGGTAGGGGAGGTTCGCCACCACGAGAGTGTTTGAGTTTAAGATTCCGCCTGCCACCACTGGTTCAAGCAGGTTGCCTTGCAGAAACCTAACTCGCGAGGCAACTCCGTGGGTAGCTGCATTCTGCTCTGCAACTTGGAGCGCAGCGCGTGAGGTGTCAGTGGCGTAAGCGTGGAGGCGGGGTAGCTCGACTGCTAGTGTTACTGCTATGCAGCCACTGCCCGTACCAATGTCTACCACCTGAGTTATGGAGTTGTTTGTGCGAATGGTTTTGATTGCTTGTTCAACTAAAATTTCTGTGTCGGGGCGGGGAACAAGCACGGCGGCAGTGACGCCGAACGTGCGGCCATAGAACTGGCGGGCATGGGTGAGGTAGGCAATGGGTACGCCGCGCCGAGCGCGCCAGCTGAGGTAGAGGTAGTGTAGGGTTTTACCTAAGGAAACAGGGGTTTTAGGGTGGGCGAGCAGGCTGGCGCGCGGCTCCTTGGTTACATAGGCCAAGAGCACCTCAGCGTCGAGCTCAGGTGAAGTGCTACGTTGTAACCGTCGGCCCCCTGACTCAAGGAGCGTTCCGTAGGTCATTGGTTCAGGCGCTTGAGCTCGGAAATTACAGGGTCCAGTGCGCCTTCCATAATTCCGGGCAGGTTGTGCCAGTTTACCTTGACGCGGTGGTCGGTGAGTCTGTCTTGGGGAAAGTTGTAGGTGCGGATTTTTTCTGAACGGTCGCCACTGCCTATCTGCTCTCTTCGGGCACTGTCGCGTTCAGCGCGAGCTTTTTCGGTTCGGAGCGCTAGCAACCTCGTGCGCAAAACCGTGAGCGCTTTTTCTTTATTCTGTTTCTGTGAGCGTTCGTCTTGGCAAATAACCGTAAGGCCAGTGGGGATGTGTACCACGCGAATGGCGGAGTAGGTGGTGTTCACACTCTGCCCGCCGTGGCCGGAAGAGGTGGTGGCTTCAATTTTTAACTCCTCAGGTTTAAGCTCAACCTCAACCGCCTCGGCCTCTGGCATCACCGCCACCGTCACGGTGGAAGTGTGCACGCGGCCTTGCTTCTCAGTTTCGGGAATGCGCTGTACGCGGTGCACGCCACTCTCGTACTTGAGGTGTGAGTACACGCGGGTGCCGGTAACTTCGAAAATAATTTCTTTGTAGCCACCTAAAGAACTGCGGCTTTCTGACATCACCTGCACGTGCCAGCCCTTGCTCTCGGCGTAGTGTGCGTACATGCGGTAGAGCTCGGCGGCAAAGAGCGCGGCTTCGTCGCCGCCGGTGCCCGCACGAATTTCCACAATAGTATTCTTAACGTCAAGCGGGTCGCTAGGCTCCAACCGCTCTTTGAGCTCAGCCTCGGTCGCGGCGAGTTTCAGTTTTACTGTTTCAATCTCTGTCTCGGCCATAGCCCGGAGCTCGCCATCGGCCTCGTTCTTGAGGGTTGTTTGGAGGTGCTTAAGCTCTTCACCAAGTTGCTCACGCTTGTGGGCTAGCTCCAGCACTGTGCTGACCGCTTTGTACTCTGCGCCCAAGCGCCCCAGCTCTTCGGGGTTAGCCAATACCGCAGCGTCCTGGAGTTTTTGCTCCAGTTCGGCCTTACGGGCTGTAAGCTTGGTGATGTGGTCGGTGATGTTCATAGTGCTATACAAAAACCCCACGGGGAAACTGCCGCCGCGGGGTCAGGGAGGACCTGTTACTGAGCTTTAGAGGTTTTGCTCAGGCGTTTCTTGGTAACCTCTTGGGCTTTGGTGGCTCGCTTCTTGAACCTATCGACGCGGCCGGCGGTATCTACCAGGTTTTGCTTGCCAGTGAAGAACGGGTGGCAGGCAGAGCAAATTTCCACGTGCAGCTCGGGAACGGTAGAGCCGGTGGTAAAAGTGTTGCCGCAGGCGCAAATGACCTTGGCGTTTGGGTAGTAGGTGGGGTGTACATTGGCTTTCATAAGCAAAATGCAGTTTACCACCTTTCCGAAGGCCTGGCAAGGGCTTAGGGTTTGACAACATAGCCGTTTTGCCCTACACTAATTTGTTACTACCAGTACGGACATTAACAACAGTCCCTGCTAACAGGGACATAACTATAAACAAATCAAAGGAGATGCCATGTCAAAGGAAAGTCCGTGGCCCCAGGGCTCAGTTCGCCCCGCTTCGTTCGAACCCAAGTGGTTCCCTGGTGGGAACTGTTCTATCTACGAGCAGGACGAGCGCTCCCTGGCGCTAGCTGAAGTTAACCTGTCCACGGTTAAGCTTGTAACCTGCCTCAAAAAAGGTGAGGCCCGTATCAAGGGCCAGGAAAGACTGAAGCGCCTGAAACAGGCGGGTCACATTCTCCTCGATGCTAGGTTCTGTCTGGCGATCTGGAATAACGAAGAGCTTATTCCTAAGAGCTGGAGGGGTAAGGACATCTGTTTCGACGGCACTGTCCTCCAGCACCCGCGCGCCGGCTGTGGTGTGATGTGCCTGAGCTGCTGGGGCGACGAGTGCGGCTGGGGCCTAAAATGGCTTAAGGACGTCTGGTACCCCAACCAGCCTTCGGCTGTTCTCGTCGCCGCCTAACGCGAGGCGAGTACGTTGGCCTTGTGCGTTGAGCCAAGGCTAACGTAAAACCTGTACCCCTCATGTTCAAATGCTATGAACATGAGGGGTGTTTTTATTGGTTAGAGGCCAAGACTTGCCAAGTTCCTAGGTTTAGCCTATACTACCTGCACTTAATCTCCATACCATTTGCTGGCTGTACCCTTGTCCGCCCTGGGCGGATTCTCCAGCCTTTCAAAGCAGGCGGTAGCAGCTCTCCCCGTAATACTTTGGGGAGGGGTAAAGGAAGCAGTTTTTTTATGCCCGGTAGTGAAACTTTGACAGGTTATGTTCCATTACGTATACGTACTTCGAAGCTCGGTCATAAGGAGTGCTTTACCACGGGCAGACTACCGATTTCAAGAAACGGCTTAGGGAACATAACCAAGGTCTAGTGATTTCGACCAAGCCATACCGTCCCTGGGAGCTCATATACTACGAAGCTTGTTTGTCTGAGAGCGACGCTAAGCGTCGAGAGCACTACTTCAAGACCAATCAAGGCAGGCGGCTCCTCAAACGTCGTATCAAAGATTACCTATTCACTATTAACTCTTAAGTCAAAGTTCTACTACCGGGTATGCCCCAACTCCCCACACTACTCGAGATGCTGAAGGCCGGCGTGCACTTTGGCCACCAGAAGTCCAAGTGGCACCCCAAGATGCGCGACTACATTTACACCGTGCGCCATGGCATCCACATTTTAGACCTCGAGAAAACCTCGGCCGCTCTAGAGCGCGCGCTCAATTTTCTCAGGGACGTTGCTGCCGGTGGTGGCACGGTGCTGTTCGTAAGCCTCAAGGAGCAGGCTGATAAGCCAATTCGCGAGGCGGCCGAGCGTACCAACCAGCCCTACATTGTAGGCCGCTGGCTCGGCGGTGTGTTCACCAACTTTAGTGTTATTGGCAAGCTCTTGAGGCGCCTTGACTCGTTAGAAGCCGAACAGAAGGGCGGCATCTGGGAGCAGAAGTACTCTAAGAAGGAGCAGCTTGAGCTGCAGCGTGATTTTGACAAGCTCCAGGAAACGGTTGGTGGTATTCGCAACCTGACTAAGCTGCCGCAGGCCATCTTCCTCGTTGGTACACGCGAGGCTAAGAACGCCATTCGCGAGGCCAAGAAGGTCGGCGTGCCAGTGGCAGCGTTGGTTGATACCAACACGAACCCTGAGCAAGTTACCTACCCCATTCCTGCGAACGACGACGCCATGCACGCTATAGAGATGATGGTAAAGTTGGCCGCTGAGGCGGTTATGGAAGGCCAGAAAATTGCCCTCGAGGGAACAAAGGCCGAGGCCGAAGGCCCTAAGGCGCCAGTGCCAGCTGCATAAACTTACACCTATGACAGCAGTTACTACCCAAGATGTACAGCAGCTCCGCGCGGCGAGTGGCGCAGGCATGATGGACGCCAAGAAAGCGCTCACCGAAGCCGGTGGTGACTTTGAGAAAGCCATTGATTTGTTACGCAAGCGTGGGGCTAAGGTTGCGGCCAGCAAAGGCGACCGTACCACCAGCCAAGGTTTGGTGGAAGCTTATATCCACGGCGAAGGGACTTTGGGCGTGCTGGTGGAGGTAGCGTGCGAAACTGACTTTGTAGCACGTACCGACACGTTCAAGGCCTTAGCACACGATCTAGCACTCCACGTGGCCGCCAGCAATCCCCAGTACGTAAGCCCTGACCAGGTGCCGGCTGAGGTTGTGGCGCGCGAGAAAGCTGTCTACGTTGACCAGCTCAAACAACAGGGGAAAGAGGGCCCCATGGTAGAGAAGATTATTGAGGGTAAGTTGGAAAAGTTCTACCAAGAGGTTTGTCTCATGAAGCAGCCGTTTTTCCGGGACGACACCAAGACCGTAGGTGAGGTGATGGTGGCTGCAATTGCCACCTTGGGTGAGAACATAAAGGTGAAACGGTTTGCGCGGTTCAGCTTGACTGGGGGGTCGGCTGTATGGACCGGTTAGCCTACCACCGAGTACTGCTGAAGCTCTCGGGTGAGGCCTTAGGTGCCTCGGGCCAGGGGATTGACCCACACAAACTAGCTGAGGTAGTGCGCGAGGTCAGGAGCTTGCGCCGTTTGGGCGTAGAGCTCGCTATGGTGATAGGCGCCGGGAACATCTGGCGTAAGCGCAACCAGGGCAGCCACATGGACCCGGTAACCGCCGACTACCTGGGTATCATTGCTACCGTTATGAATGCGCTCGCTCTCCGGCAAGCGCTGCAGCGTGCTGGGGTGCGGGTAGCAGTACAGTCCGCCGTCGCCTCGGGTGTGCCTGTGGTTGAGCCGCTACACTCCGCTCGGGCGCGGGCAGCGCTTAAGCGTGGTGAGGTAGTAGTGTTTGCTGGTGGTACGGGTAAGCCGTTCTGTACCACTGACACTGCTGCCGCGGAGCGGGCGGTGGAACTCAGGGCCGACGTTATTGTGAAGCTCGGCCCAGCTGACGGCGTCTACAGCGCTGATCCGGCTAAGGTTCGCCGGGCAAAAAAGCTAGCCACCATTACCCTGCGCCAGGCCCTGAGGTACCGGTTGGGGTTTATGGACAGAGCAGCACTCAAGCTGTGTCTGGAGGCTAACATGCCTGTCCTGGTTTGCCGCTGGCAGCGGGGGGTGCTCAGTCGAGTGCTACGCGGGCAGCAGGTTGGCACACTAGTAACAACGTAGCGTTTAGATTAACCAGGTTTACAGAAAAATAAGACAGCCGCTCCGAAAGAAATCGGAACGGCTGTGCGCCAAGCGAGACTGTCCTCTAAAGGTCTCGCCAGCTTATTATTTTAGTAGTGCCATTTTCCCCACCTCCACATAGGCACGAACGTCGCTGGTGGCGCTAGCCTGCAGGCGGTAGATGTACATACCGCTAGGCACGTTAGCCGCTGCCTGGAAGCTAACAGCGTAGTACCCGCCTGGCTGCGTGCCATCGACCAGGGTGGCGACCTTTTGGCCGAGCATGTTGTACACCGCCAGCCTGACGTAGCTTTCGGTTGGTAGCTCGTACTGGATGGTCGTCGAGGGGTTGAACGGGTTGGGGTAGTTCTGCAGCAGCCGGTACGTCGCTGGAACAGAGCCGGGGCCCGTTGCCACGGCCGTGGGATTGCCGTACAGCCAGCGTATCCCATCTTCATCGTCCTGTGACAGGTACCGTTTGCTGGTGGAGCCAGCGGTTTGCCCGTAGTACATGGTGTTGCCGCTACAGTGGTCGTCGTACTCATCCATTAGTTTCAGCCAGTGACCCAGCTCATGGGTGATGGTGGACTGAATGTCCCACTGAGATACACTGGGACTAATGCTCCACTCTATGCCATCAACCTGGTTGAAGCACGTTTGTGCTTCAACCATGCCATCGACAGGGTTCCAAAACGTAGTCGTGCGGGCCAGCACCGTCACATCGGTTAAGAGTTGCCAACCGACGATGTTGAACCCCTGTTCCGTACCGGTATAGTTCTCAGCTCGTTCACTTGCATACGAGAACCAGAACGACGAGCCCGGAACGTACGTTAGCGTTTGTGCTGCATCCAGAGTCCCATTCACGAACTCTGCGTGGCTGGCGGAATTGGTGCCCATGTTATCGTTTATGTAAAACGTCACATGGGCACTGTGCCAGAAGCACCCCTGTGGACTGCTGTAGCAGGGCTGAGCTTTGGTGGTTGAAATAAACCACGAACTCAGTGCGATAAGGAGAAGTAACCGTTTCATGGCTCACCTCCTTACTTCCCCAAAACCTTAACGGTTTTGGTAACAGAGCTCTCCCATGCTTCAACGGTGACGCTGCGGCCAGTCACGGTCGCTAGCCTGCCGTTACTCGGGCGGTACACGCCTCCGAGCAAGCCCTGGATTTGGTAGTACAAGGTGCTTGAGCTCTGCAATTGCTGCAGCGCCCGTGGATAGTTTCTCTGCATATCCATGTACAAACTAGCTGCAGATAAGAATACCCAGACCTCATTTCCTTCCTGAAGGTCGTCCACGTTATCGGTGGTGGCTTGGTTGCTCTCGCTTGGTCCATTGAACAGCAGGACTTGCACCACGTTGGAGGTATCTCCGTAGTCGTTCCTATAAAATTGACTGACCTTCAGCGTGGCGACGCCGTGGAACGGTCCGATTACTATAGGTTCGACTTTTTCTACGGTCGCGTGCACAATGTAGTCCGCGAGTAGAGCCTTAGTAGACTCTGTACGGTTGGCCCGATTGGCGATGTCAGCCGCCACCCGTGTCCCGTCGGCCGCCTCAAACTGCCGCAGGGTTTCTGGAGTGTAGCCCATTTCAGTAAAGAAACGAGCGTACTCACCCTTGATGCCGAACTGCCTAAGGGCGGCTCGGTTGGCGGCTGTAAGCCCGTACCGGTTGAAGCGGTACGGCTCGCTACCGTAGGCAAGCGTGGCTGCAACTGCAACCATGGCGAAGTATATAGTGAGAGTCTTCATAAGACCCCCTTTCTTCCTCCGGTTTTTGTTATTAGCAATGGGCTACTGGTGTATGCCCCACAACTGTGGGACAGGCTTGATAACGCCACTCATTGTTTTTTGTTAAAAGGCGTTTTTCGTTACCTTGGCCCGACCTTAGCAAAAGTTCAAGCTGGCTGTCAAGCACGGCTCGCCGCCTTACGTTTAGGGGTTTAGTTATCCACAGAGCTTGACAACCGTACGGATAGAAGTTTAAGATGCCGCTAAGCTGAGGTACGGGATAGCGTATTGCCGCGTCAGGCAGGTCAACAAGACCACTTCGTATCCCCAAACCCTTGGCCCAACACACAATTCACTATTTCAAAAACAAACCCCATGGAGGTTCCATGCTGAAAGTAAGAAACCTCCCACCCATGACGGTGGCACCCCGGAACATCATGCCGACCGGCCGGAGCGGTACCAAAGAATACAGCAATGCAATTCACGGTCCTTAAGTGGATCGCCTGATTCTCAAGTGTGATCACACTCATCATCAGGGCCCGCCCGAGCAGGGCAGGGGGACCAGATCCTCGCCCTCTTGATCATTGCTGATCACAAGCCCAACCCGCAGCTAGAGTTACTAGAAGCCCAAGGCTTCCTAAACAAAGAGCTGCTCCATTGCGGGTTGGCTTTTTTTTTACTCCAAATGCGCCTATACTAGAGGTGTACCCATTTACCTTTACTCACTTATGCAGAAACCATCTACCCCCGTACGCGTTGCCATAAACGGTTTTGGTCGCATTGGCCGCGCGGCCTTCAAAGTTGCCTTGGCTCGTCCCGGCGTTACCGTGGTTGCCATTAACGACCTTATGTCGCCCGACACGTTGGCACACCTCTTGACGTACGACACGGTGTACGGCCGGTATGGACGCAAGGTAGGGTCTGACAAGAAAAACCTGATTGTTGATGGCAAAAAGTACCCGGTGCTGGCTGAAAAAGACCCTACGGCACTCCCATGGAAAAAGTTCGGGGTGGACGTGGTGCTCGAGTGTACTGGTCGCTTTACAAAAAAACAGGACGCAGGGGCACATCTTAAGGCCGGCGCTAAAAAGGTTGTGCTGTCCGCTCCAGCTAAGGGTGGGGGAGTGCCCACGCTCATCTTGGGTGTGAATGCTGACAAGAAAGGCGCAGAGGCTGTTATCTCTAATGCTTCCTGCACCACCAACTGCATTTCACCAATCGCCCAGGTGATGGTATCGGCCTTTGGCGTGGAGAAGGCGATGATGACGACCGTGCACAGCTATACCGCCGAGCAGAACCTGGTAGACGGTCCGCCCCCTTCACTGCACCACGACATGCGCAGGGCCCGCGCTGCGGCACAGAACATTGTGCCCACGACTACTGGTGCAGCCATAGCTACCACGGAAACCGTACCTGAGCTTAAGGGCCTCTTCGACGGCCTTGCTATTCGTGTACCCACACCCTGCGGCTCACTGTCAGACTTTACCTTTGTCCTGAAGCGCAAGAAGGTCACTAAAGCTCAGGTGAACTCCGCCCTTAGGAAAGCGGCGCGCAGCAAACGGTACAAGGGGATTATGGAAGTGACTACTGAACCAATTGTATCGTCTGACATCATTGGTAATTCGTCTTCGGTGATTGTTGATTTGTCTCTCACACAGGTTGTGGGCGGCAATCTCGTGAAAGTTGTCGGCTGGTACGACAATGAGTGGGGGTACTCTAACCGGTTAGTGGAAATGGCGGAGCAGCTGGCCTAGCTAGTTTTGACTGTGGGTCAAGATCCATACTACATTCGCTTTGTAGCCGACCTCTCGGGGTTGCCCACAGCAGAGCCAAGCCCGACGATTATCATCGCCGGCATTGTAAACTTGGTCTTGAGTGTCGCAGGGGTTATTGCCATAGCAGTTGTGCTCTGGGGCGGGTACCAGTGGCTTACCTCGCTCGGGAATGAGGAAAAAATCAGGCGAGCTAAAACCACGCTGGCGAATGGCGCCATAGGGCTCGCGATTATTTTCACCTCATATATTGTTACTCGGTTTATTGTTTTTGCGCTGGCTGGTGCAACGGGTGCAGGTTCGTAGTGCGTGGTAGGTATAAAAAACCCGCACGTGTGCAGCCTACGTGCAGGTTTTTGTTCATTCAGGCTGGTTGAGCGGTTCTTTTTGGTTGTGTTAATTTTTTGTGGAAGAACCACTCAGTCACTGGCCCCTTGTTGCCCGGGCGCTTAAAAACGCGGAACCGGTAATCCTCAGTGGCCTTGCTCCTCTGGAAGTAGGTCACCAGCCAGTAGGGGCACTGCCAGCAGGCCCTTAGTCGTTCGCTCTCAGTGGTGACCAAACTGCGGGTCAAGCTTTGACTTTCATCGAGTTCTCGAGCCAGGGCGTCGTTCGTCAGCTTGTTGAGCGGTAGCATAAACCACTGGTAGGTATTCATTTTATGTAACCTCCTTTCTAGAAACAGTGATCGGGTCCATGAAAGCCGTTACCAGTCGTGGCGAACTTCAGCCTGGCAGGGTGGTCTGAAAAGAAGGCCAACTGTTTTTCGTCGTTACCACGTTTACACCCCCGCCGGTGTTTTGGCTTTGACGCAGCGGTCCCCGCTGTCGAGGTAACAGTTACCACAGGCAGAACCTCGGGCACTTGGCGCAGGCTAGAAAACGAGAGTGCGAGCTGAGTAGTATCGATTGATTCGTACCAGCCAACTCTGCCAGCTGTCCAAGCTTCTTCAGCACTTGCTCGTCGAGAAAGCCCCAGGTACCGTTGCTGCTCGTACTCATGATTTAGGACTGGGAAAGCCGCACAGCCGGAACGTTTACGACCTGTACGCGCACAGCGTTGCACCCAATCATCCATGGTGAGTGGTAGATCACCATGGATTACCTCATCTACCTCCTCAATCGATATGCCTTCTTGGGCAACTGAGGTAGCTATACTGAGATCAAAGTTGCCCTGACGAAGACTTTCCTGTAGTGCGGCAAGCTGTTTCACCCTAGCTCGCTCTGCAAACAAGTTAGTAATTCGTAAGTTAGGGATAACTTCTTGCGCTGCTTCAGCGTAGTGTCGGCCAACCTTGATATCATTCACAAAACAAAGTAAGTGCATGTTCTTGGCGCGTTGGCAAGCAAACCGCTCGAGAACAGCTCCCACTTTGGGGTGGCGGCGCTGGTTTGCTAGGCCGATGGCATCTGCAAAAGAAGGGTGGCGGGCTATCCAGTGGCTGGATTTGGTATGATTGGGATCGCAGCGCAGCTCGTCAGCATACTCTAGGAAGGGAATGTAGCCGCTAAACGCTAGCCTGAGCGCATAGTCGAGCTTACGACAACGAGCGCTGGCTTCAACCGCTCGGTAGTGATCTTTGGTGAGCACGTAGTACCCTTGCTTGCTGAGCAGCTCTCTTTTTTTCAGCTCCAGTTCTATCTGCTCGAGCTGTTCATGGCTAGGACGCTGATTGACGTTAATAGTATAGCCGTAGCCTTCTAGCTCGCGGGCGGTCTCTAGGATGAGTGGCACCAGTAGCTCGTCGAGCTTAGCTAGATTGATGGTGAGCGGAATATCAATCTTTACTTTTTCTATTTCGGCTACTGGTATGTCATAGGCAAAGTAGAAGTTTTGTATGCCTAAGGTTTCCTTGAGCTTAGCAATACTCTTGTCTGACCGGCCGGTTGAAGCCGACAGGGCCAGGAAGGGGATGCCCTGTTCATTTAAGTACCGCATGAACACAGCTTCAACATTACTACCAAGCGCGTGTTGGAATTCGTCCATTATTGGCAAACCAAGGGCGGTGGGCTGAAGCTGATGAGCTCGTACGTCTTTCCAACTTGAGTCCGCGGTGGTAAAGGTAAACTGGTACCTGTGGTCCAGGGTTCTCTTGGCAGCTGGCGTTTCACCAGTTTGCCACGTCCAGGGATAGGCGCCCCCTGTTATCATATCGAGGAATTGGGGATGGTTTATGGGGTGAGCTATGATCTTCTGTGGTTCCATGAACGTACTGCGCATGCGCAGGATGATAGCCACCAGTATAGCTATGGCAGTTTTGCCAGCTGATGGTGGGGCAATGAGGGCAGCAGGGCCACTCCGCAGGCGTTCAGCAATTATTGGTGCGTGCTTTAGCCAATACGGTAGCTTCGGGTTATCCTTCAAGCCATTGAACGGTAGGCTAGCGAGCAGGCGCTCGCCATCGTCCTTCATGGTTACCATTGTTAGTTCTCCTCTATTGTTATGTTAAAAAGCTCATGTTCATTTATAGTTGTATTTAGTAAAAGTATAAACCCAAGAATAGGTACTGACAACTGCGCCTTGGGGTTTTTTGTACTCTCAACTATACTTAAGCCATATGTCGTTCAGGGTTATCTCTGAGGCCAGAAAGCTTGCTGGTAAAATTGCCGTGGTGCGGCTCGATACCAATGTGCCGTTGAAAGGGAAGAAGGTGGAAGACGATGCCAGGCTCCGAGCGGCGCTGCCGACCTTACGGTACCTGGAGCGCCACGGCGCGCGACTGGTACTCATGGGGCACCTGGGGCGGCCGCAGGGCAAGAAGGTGGCTGCGCTTTCGCTTAAGCCCATTGGCTACACCCTTGGCAAGCTGCTGCGACAGAAGGTACTCGTGCTGCCACTGTCGAAAGGCCCGGAGGCTATAAAGCGCGCGGCCGAGCGCAGTGTAGTACTGGTAGAGAACATTCGCTTTGAACGCGGCGAGGACACGAACGACCCTGCCTTGGCTAAAACTTTAGGTAAGCTCGGTAACCTATTTGTGAATGAAGCTTTTTCGGTTTCGCACCGTACGGCGGCCTCAGTGGTTGGCATAGCACGTCACCTGCCCTCGTATGCTGGCTTGGCGCTGGCAGCTGAGGTAACCGCGCTTGAGCACGTGCGCAAGGCAGGCAAGAAGCCGGTGGTAGTAGTGATTGGCGGTGCCAAAGTAGCAGACAAGCTTCCGGTTATTGCAAAGCTGTTGCCGCGCGCCTCAGCGGTTTTGGTCGGTGGGGCAGTGGCCAACACCTTCCTCCGAGCCAAGAAGTACCGCCTTGGTGCATCACTCGTTGATGAGGACGAGGTAGCGGCCGCGCGTGCCTTGCTCAAGCGCGGTGGCAAGAAGTTGGTGTTGCCGATTGATGTGGTGGTTGATAACGTTCGCACGCGGCGCGGTGAAGCGCAGTGGAAGTTACCCGACGAAGTTGGCGCGCGCGAACGCGTGGTAGACGTAGGTACGCGGACCACGCTGCTCTATGCCTCGTTCCTAAAAAAAGCGAATACGGTGTTCTGGGCTGGTCCGTTGGGCCTGGTGGAGGAGCACCAGTGGAGCCACGGTACGCTGTCTCTGGCGCGGTTGGTCTCGGCCCGCGCGCGTGGCCCAGCTTTTGTGCTGGTGGGGGGTGGCGATACCGTGAACCTGTTCCACCAGCACAAGCTGTGGGTGGACCACGCCTCACTGGCGGGCAGTGCCCTGCTTGACTTTTTGGCTGGTGTGAAGTTGCCTGGCCTTACGGCGCTTGAACATTAGTCGCCTGGTATGCCTAAGCAGACTATTCACGACATTCGAGCTCGAGAAATTTTAGATTCTCGCGGCGACCCCACGCTCGAGGTGACCGTGCTCCTTGAGGGCGGAGCCGTTGGTGTAGCGGGTGTGCCCTCGGGTGCTTCCACTGGCATCCACGAGGCACTAGAGCTACGGGACGGGGATAGGTCACGTTTTGACGGTAAGGGCGTGCTGAAGGCCATAGAGAACGTGAACGGGCCTCTGCGCGAGGCGCTCCGCGGTAGGAAGGCGACTGAGCAGGCTGAGGTAGACGAGCACATGAAAACGCTCGACCGTAGCTCCAACAAGCGTGAGCTTGGCGCCAACGCCATGGTGGGTGTGTCGCTCGCCGTAGCCCGGGCCGCGGCTGAGAGCGTTGGGAAGCCGCTCTACCGCTACCTCCAAGAAACGTGGGAGTTCCCTGAGAAGCTGACACTGCCGCTCCCCATGATGAACATTCTAAACGGCGGACGGCACGCTGACAACGAACTCGATGTGCAAGAGTTCATGGTGGTGCCAGACGTGCGGACAGCTGACGGCACCGTAGACATGGCAGAGACTGTCAGGGCTGGTTCGGAAACGTTCCACGCCTTGGGCCGGGTGCTCAAAGCTCAGCAGCTTGATACCGATGTAGGTAATGAAGGTGGTTATGCACCTGAGCTCGCTACCACCCGGGCGGCACTTGACCTTATTGTGCGAGCGATTGGTGAAGCCGGCTATGCGGGGGGTACGCAGGTGTCATTGGCACTCGACGTGGCCTCGTCCGAGTTCTTCCGCCAAGGGCACTACCAGTTCGAGGGTAAGAACCTCACCGCGCCCGAGCTTATGGCGCGCTACCGCGACCTCCTCGACAGCTACCCTATTATCTCACTGGAAGATGGCTTAGCGCAGGACGATTGGCAGGGTTGGCACCAGCTCACTGTCGAGCTCGGGGGCAAGCTGATGTTGGTAGGTGATGATCTATTTGTAACTAACGAAGAGCGGCTGCGCTTAGGATTCCAGTTCAAGGCGGCGAACGCCGTGCTCATTAAACCCAACCAGGTCGGCACCTTAACCGAGACTATAGCCACTGTTAAGCTGGCGCAAGAGCACGGCTACAGGGTGGTGGTTTCCCACCGCTCAGGCGAGACCATGGACACCTTTATTGCTGACCTAGCGGTGGCAGTCGGGGCGGAGTACTTGAAAGCTGGCTCTACCTCGCGCGGGGAGCGGGTGGGGAAGTACAACCGGTTGATGGAGATAGCGACCGAGCTCGGGGCTTAGGTGGCAACCTGGTTTGCGCTATACTGTGGGAGAGGTTAGCCTCTCCTTTGCTTGTAGCTTATGGTGCGAAAAGTATCCAAGAGCCGTACGCCGTTTGTGCTCGCCATTCTCGACGGTTGGGGTAAGCGCCCGGGGGCGGTCAGTCCCGACGACCCAACACGGCGCGCTCGCACGCCCTTCCTCCGGGAGCTCGAGGCACATTTCCCCAGCGCCACCCTGGGCGCGAGTGGGGTTGATGTAGGACTACCCAAGGGGCAAGACGGCAACTCGGAAGCGGGGCACCTGAACCTCGGGGCTGGCCGCATTGTGGAGCAGGACGCCGTCTACATTTCTCAGAGCATCAAAGATGGCAGCTTTTTTAAGAACCACGCGCTGCTCGCAGCCCTCAAGCACGTTAAGCAGCGCAAAGGCGCACTCCACCTCATGGGCCTGCTCTCGAACTACAACAGCGGCCACGCCTCACCTGACCACTTCTTTGCCCTGCTGAAGCTCGCGCGAGAGCACAAGGTGGGGCCTATCTTTATCCACTTCTTTACCGATGGCCGCGACTCGCCCAAGTACGATGCGGTAAAGTTCTTAGGCGAGGTGCAGCGCCGCTTGAAGCACGGCGAAAAAGTGGCGACCCTGACCGGCCGGTTCTACGCTATGGACCGGAAAAAGTTTTGGCCCCGTACCGAGCAAACCTATAACCTGTTAACGCGGGGCACAGGGATAGCCCAGGAGTCTGGCGAAACCGCGCTCCGGCATGCCTACAACCGCGGCGAGAGCGACGAGTACCTAAGCCCCACCGTTATCACCGATAGCCACCACAAGCCCTTAGGCACCATTCGCGACGGCGATGCTGTTATCTTTTTTAACCTCCGTAGTGACCGCGCGCGGCAGCTCGCCAAGCCGTTTGTGCAAACTTCTTTCGAAAAAGAGAATCCAGGCAGCTTTAAGCGTTGGAAGGTCCTCAAAAATTTGTGTTTTGTGGCACTCACTGACTTTGGCCCGGACCTTGGCAACATTCTGACCGCCTACCCCTCGCGCGATGTGCAGCACAGCCTACCCATGGCCCTTGCTGGCATGAAGCAGCTGTACCTGGCGGAAAGTGAGAAGTTTGCCCACATTACCTACTTCTTCAACGGCGGCTACGACCACCCGGTGGCGGGTGAGCGCCGGCTGATGGTGCCCTCGCCCAACGTTACCTCTTACGACCGGGCGCCGGCCATGGCCGCCGTAAAACTTACCCAAGCTGCGCTGGCTGCGTTGAAGCAGCACAAAGCTGACTTTATTGGCATGAACTTTGCTAACCTCGACATGGTGGGGCACACCGGCAACTTCACGGCCTGTGTGAAGGCGCTCGAGGTGGTGGACGCCTGCCTCAAGCGGCTGGGGCGTGGTGTGATCGCTCGGGGGGGAACTCTGCTCGTTACGGCTGACCACGGCAACATCGAGGAAACCATAAACCAGAAAACCGGTGAAATTGATACTGAGCACTCCATCAATCCCGTGCCGTGCCTCTTGTACCGTCCGGAGTTCCGCGGTAAGGCGTTCGTGCGCCGCCGCGGCATCTTAGGTGATGTGGCTCCCACGGTGCTCGACCTCTTGGGGCTGCCCAAGCCAGCTGAGATGACGCGGGCTAGCCTATTTCACAAGCTATGACGGAGGGACTCAGGCCGCGTCCGGTGGTACTCGTTATTCTCGATGGCTGGGGCGTGGCCCCACCCTCGCGTGGTAACGCTATTACCCAGGCGGTCACCCCGATTTTCCACAAGCTCATCGTAAGCTACCCCACCTTCACGCTCCAGGCGGCCGGGGAGGCCGTCGGGCTACCGTGGGGCGAAATGGGGAACAGCGAAGTTGGCCACCTCACCATGGGCGCCGGTAAAATACTCTACCAAGACCTGCCGCGCATCACCCGGGCTATTGTTGACCAATCGTTCTTCAGTAACCCGGCCTTCCTGAAGGCTTGTGCCCTGGTGAAAGAGCGCGGCAGCCAGCTACACCTCCTGGGCATGGTTTCCCCGGGCGGGGTGCACAGTTCATCTGAGCACCTCTACGCACTCTTAGAGCTGGCAGCCAAGCAGAACTTGACGCGCGTTTTTGTGCACGCGATGTTAGACGGGCGTGATACGCCCTACAACTCTGGCCAGGGCTACCTCAGGGAGCTCGGCAGCACCATAAAAAAACTAGGTGTAGGTAAGGTGGCCACGCTCATGGGCCGGTTCTATAGTATGGACCGGGACAACCACTGGGAACGTACGCAGGCCGCGTACGATTGCATAGTGCACGGTAAGGGGAAGCCAGCTGCCTCCGTGGCCGAAGCTATTAAGGCCTCCTACGAAGCGAAGATCTACGACGAGGAGGTGGTGCCAACCGTTATCACCGAAGGGGACCAACCGGTGGCCACCGTGGCTCAGGGCGACGTCGTTATCTTTTTCAACTTCCGCAGCGACCGCGCCCGTCAACTGACCGAGGCACTTGCACGCACGGAGTTTGATAAGTTCCCCCGCGGCAGCCCCGGCACGTGTGAGGTGGTGACCATGACCGAGTACGAAAAGGGTTTACCGGTGCAGGTGGCGTTTCCGCCTGAGGTGGCTGAGTACCCACTGGCCCGCGTACTGTCCGATGCCGGCCTCAAGCAGCTGCACCTGGCGGAAACCGAAAAGTACGCCCATGTGACCTACTTTTTTAACGGCGGCCGAGAAGCTGCCTACCCAGGTGAGGACCACGTGCTTATACCCTCACCCGTGGTGCCGTCCTACGACCAAAAGCCGCAGATGTCAGCGCGTGGTATTACCGATCGGCTTGCGCAAGAGGTTCGAGCCGGCAACTACGACATCTACGTGGTGAACTACGCCAATGCTGACATGGTAGCCCACACCGGCAACCTCCCGGCCACGGTTAAAGCCATCGAGCTCCTTGACCAAATGCTCGGTGAGGTGGTGGCGTCAGTGCTCGAGGCGGGCGGCATGGTTTTCATCACCGCTGACCACGGTAACGCTGAAGGACTTATCAATTTACAAACCGGCGCCATAGATAAGGAACACTCCGCTTCCCCCGTACCACTCATCATTGTAGGCCAAGGGTACGAACACAAGGTGGCCGCCGGTAGCACGGTGACTGAGGACCTGTCGCAACTTACCTCAGCTGGGTTACTCTCCGACGTGGCGCCTACCATTCTGAAAGTTTTGGGCATTCGGAAACCTGCTGACATGACCGGGCAGAGCTTACTCTAGCGGCTCTTATGCCCGAGCTGCCAGAGGTTGAAACCATACGCCGTGATCTGGGCTCCGTCCTCAGAGGTCAGCAGATTGTGAGCCTCAGGGTCAAGCGCCCTAAGCTTCTTCGAGGTTCTCGGCGTGATTTTACCCGCTACCTAGTGGGCGCCAGGGTTATGGCGGTCTCACGTCGCGCTAAGCAGCTTGCGCTCGAGCTGTCCTCTGGCTACGTGCTCCTCATCCACCTTAAAATGACAGGTCAGTTGGTGTGGGCTCGTAAAGCGCGTTTCGCGCGCCACGAGCTAAACGCTCGCCATAAGCTGGGGCGCTTGCCACGTGGCGGACGTAGTCCGCTTTACGTGGTTGGTGGACACCCTATCGCTGGGGTTACCGGCGTACCAAACCGCTATACCTACATCACGCTGTCGTTCAGGGGAGGGAGCAAGCTTTACTTTAACGATGTTAGACAGTTTGGCTACTGGAAGCTCGTGCCACGGGGCGAGCTAACACAGGTTTTTGCTGCACTTGGCCCTGAGCCACTAACCCAGGAGTTCACACTGGAACGTTTTACCGTGGAGCTCAAGCGCCGGCCGCGCACCAGCATTAAGGCAGCACTCTTAGACCAAAGTGTGGTGGCTGGCATAGGCAACATCTACGCTGACGAAACGTTATTCGTAGCCAAGGTAAAGCCTTCGCGTAAAGTCCGTACGCTGAACCGTGCCGAAGTTAAGCAGCTCTACCAGAGTATCAAGCGTGTGCTTAGGCGCGCGGTTAAAGCTCGCGGTACGTCCTTTAATTCTTACGTTGATGGTCTAGGTAGAGCCGGCACGTACTGGGCCAAGCGTTTGGTGTACGGTCGTGCAGGTTTACCCTGCCCCCGCTGTGGGCAGCTTCTGCAGAAAGCGGTGGTGGCCGGCCGCGGTACCACCTGGTGTCCCCACTGCCAACGTTAAATTTCGTATTAAAAAACCTGACATTCTCGGAATGTCAGGTTGGCTGATAGCCTTACTAAGGCTGTGACAGTAGATGCCAGGCATCTTTGAACTGCCACCAATCTATTTTCGGCTTCAGTTTCGGATAGGTTAACTTTCGCAATGGCAGGTAAATTATTTTGGCGCCCTTACGACAGTATTTGGCCGGAATCACGTAGTAGAGTTTTGTTCGGCTAGTTTCAATGAGGAAAATCTTAAAAGCCGTTTTTGGATCATAAGATACGTCTGCTGATGCTCCAACCCAACGTGCTTTAGAGTTCGTTCCTCTGTGTCGTATAGAGATTAAACAGACCTTTCCGTTAAGCAAGATGCATCCCCGGACACACCTTGGAGGATAGGCATTTTGGCGCGGAATAAGCTCTACCTCAAGTTTGTGATCCCGTGCTTTTTTGACGATACTACGGAGGTATTTATTGTGTGGGTTGGCCATCTCTTGCCTTAAGCGATACTTGGCTTGTTCTTTGGCGTGCACGCTCCATCGTTGGCGCCCATTCGCATACGGTAGTCCTAATCTAAAATGATCCTGATAGATTTGCCGTACTCGTTCAAGAGTCAAGCCAACTTTTTCGGCAATTTCACTAAAGCGCACTGACGGGTCAGCAAATAAGCGTCGCCAGTCGTCAAGCGTACCAATACTAGGGTGGCTCTCAAGGCGCCACCGTCGATATAGGTCACGCCGCGCTCGTTTTATAAGCCTATGTTCGACCATCACAATGTTTAAGCTCTGTAGTACGCGAGATAACCAGCTGGAAGTTTCCTGTAATTTTTGCCGATCCGTTCTTATTTTGAGCGGTAGCATCTCGACTATTTCTTGGGGTGAAATTATTCCAGTAGCTAACGCTCGTCGTAGAACAGGTTTAGCAATAGAAACATTAAGCTTTAAATCAAGCTTCCTGCCTGCACGGTGGAGCCACTGGATTTTAGCAACCGCAAGTTCCGTACTCCGTTGTGTATACATTGTTTACCTTTCCGTGTTTACTTTTTTAAAGTTCAGTTTGATTGCTAAGACCTTACCAAAATATATGGTTGTGTCAAGTAGTAAGGTGGGGTCGACTAGTATGATTCTAACGCTGCACGACAGTACGGTGAGCGCTATGGTATAGTAGTGCTGTAGCTTATGTCCTTCGACCTCGCGATTCTTACCACGCTTAACCAACTCACGCAGCAATCGTCCGTCTTTTTTCCGCTTGCTTTGTTTGCCGCCGTGCCACTGCTCTGGCTGCTTGAGGCCTGGTATGCGGTCGTCTTTGTTTGGCATAAGCGTGGGGGGCTTACCGAGCTCGGTGCGCTCGCCATGGGAGCAGTACTCGCTAACCTCGTGAAAGCGGTTTTAGGGTTCTGGTGGTTTCGGGCGCGTCCGTTTGCGGCTGGCCTGGCCAAACTTATGATAGCTCCGCCGTGGGGAGCGCAATCGTTCCCATCCGGCCACGCTATGTTTGCGTTCTTCTTAGCCACCCTGCTCGCTATCCATTATTGGCACTGGCCCGTAAAGGCCGCGTCGCGACCTAGGGCCCACGTTTACGCTGTGGTGGCATACTTACTAGCAGGCGCTGTTGCCGTAGCTAGGGTAGCAGTCGGCGTGCACTACCCCAGCGATGTCCTGGCGGGCGCCCTCATTGGCACCACGTTTGGTTTTGCCACGCGTAGGCTCGAAGTTGCCTTTCGGCGCCCCCGGTCTGTTGTTCGCTAGCTGTGCCCCACGGCTCGTGGCAGTAGGGGAGCTTTTGCTATACTACAATGAGCTTATGAAGCTCCTCATTCTGGCCGGCGGTAGTGGTACCAGGCTGTGGCCCCTGTCGCGCGCGGCTAGCCCTAAGCAGGTGCAGCCATTCTTAGATAACCGCACGCTGCTGCAGCACACCTGGTTGCGCCTGCGTGCTGGGTTCAAACCGTCTGATATTTTTGTGGCTACGAGTCAGGCACAGGCAGCACTCGTCCGCCGGCAGTTGCCAGAACTTCTACCCGCGCACCTCATCGTCGAGCCTCTGGCACGTAACACCGCGCCAGCCATTGGTTTGGCCGCTCGTGTCATTGACAGGCTCTACTCTGGCGAAGCGGTTGCCACCATTAGTAGCGACCACTACGTGGCTGAGGCTTCGAAGTTTGTGGCGCTGCTTAAGGCGGGGGAGCGTGGCCTGAAGCGTCACCCTAAGCACCTCATACTAATTGGACTTAGGCCCACCTACCCTGAAACCGGCTATGGCTATATTAAGGTTGGCCGTTACCAGGTCGGGCAGCTCTTTTCGGTGGCAGCGTTTAAGGAGAAGCCCGACGTTACGACAGCTCGGCGCTACCTAAGCTCGGGAGATTATCTCTGGAACACTGGACTGTTCCTGTTCTATCCCACTACGCTACTGGATATGTACCGTCATAGTGCGCCGCAGCTCTACAGAGGGCTTATACATTTACCACTCAAGCGTCAGGGTAAGGCTTGGGGCAGCAGCAGAACTGCCTTTGCTAAGCTACCAGGCCGGTCCATCGACTACGCGGTGGTGGAAAAAGCCACCAACCTCTTGGTGCTTAAGGGCAATTTTACCTGGGCCGATGTTGGGCACTGGCGTACCATCTACGACATTCTGGTGCCAAAGTCAGGTCGGGGCGCTCATGTGGTACGTGGGCACTACCTTGGCATAGCGTCGAGGGCTAACTTAGTGTACTCGCTGAGTGGTAGGCTCATTACCACTGTTGGCATGCACAACACCATCATTATCGATACTGGCGATGCTGTGCTGGTTTGCCCCCGCGAGCGCGCACAGGAGGTGAGGGTGTTAGTGCAGGAGCTGGCGCGCGTAGGGTTGCACCGCTACCTATGAGCATCTTCATGAGTATGAAGGGTCACACCCCATGGTCATTCAAGCGCTACCTCAGGCTCGGGCTAGCAACCTGTGCGGTTGTGCTCACGAGCGGTGCCCTGGTCGGTTGGCAGTTCGTGGCGCCAGCTGGTAAGGCAGGGCCTCTGGTGCCGTTTCGCATAACGCCAGGTGAGGGTGTGCACCAGGTGAGCGATAACCTCTACGCCCAGCACCTTGTTCGCAGCCAGTTCTGGTTTGAGACCTGGGTCTGGCTCACCGGCACCGAGGGGAAGTTCCAGGCCGGGGAGTACTACCTCCCGCCACAGGTAAACACCATAAACCTCGTCCGCTTACTCACGGGTGCAGCCGAGCCTACTAATGAAGTCACGCTTACCCTTATTGAAGGGTGGCGGTTTACGCAAATGGCTGATTACCTCAAGGGTGAGCAGTTCACCGGCAGCAGCGCTTTTCGTGAGCTGGTTGCCACACCCAAGCGCTTTACACCTCTGCTCCAGCACTCAGGTGTAACCACACTACAACCTGGGCTAGCTCCCCCTACACTGGAGGGTTACCTGTTTCCTGACACCTACCGGCTGTTTCGAACTGCCACGGCCGAGGACTTGGTGCTCAAAATGCTCATGACCTTTGTACAGCGGTTTGACCCTACCTGGGGTACGGAGCTCGGGCGTAGGGGCATAACGCTGAGCCAAGCAGTTACTATGGCCAGTATTGTGGAGCGTGAGGTCAAAACTGATGAAGACAGGGCGATGGTCGCAGATATTTTCTGGCGTAGGCTTAAGGCTGGGCAGGGTTTGGAAGCTGATTCCACCATAAATTACATTACTGGTAAAGCCGACCCAGCTGTGAGCGCCAAGGACTTAAACACCACCTCGCCCTACAATACCTATCGCTACCGGGGGCTCCCGCCCGGGCCTATTTCTAACCCCGGTGTGTCGGCACTTAAGGCCACTGTTTACCCCAAACCTAACCCCTACTGGTACTTCCTTACGACCCCAGGTGGGGAGGTTATTTACTCCAAGACTTTTGCTGAACACCTTCGGGCTAAACAGCGTTACATTAGGTAATTTTAAGAGGTAAGTTTTAGCTAAAAATCTAGAGCGAATTCATGAGAGAATTTGCTCTATGTTTGTATTAAAAATGATTGATTCTTACATTGACAAAATTGCAATTTTTTGCTAACATATAGATAACGATACAATATCGGATACTATATCGGAGGCTTATATTAGCCAAAAATAAATTGTCGTACACTTTTTATATTTTAATATCGGGGAAGTAATAAAATTCTAACATGAACCCACCGGAGGTAAATAAAGAGCCTGAATCTTCTTTAGAAATAGGCTCTATTCCAGCGCCGCCTGAGCCAGAGTTAATTTCCCTGGCTGAGGCAGCAAAACTCACCCCCTATAGCCAAGAGTACGTCTCGCTCCTGGCCCGTAAGGGGAAGCTTTTGGCGTGGAAGCAGGGCAGGAACTGGTTTACGACCAAAGAGGCCATGCTCCAGTATGTGGCTAAGCAGGCTCAAGAGGCCGAAGCTGACTACGAGAAAAAGGCACTCTTTAGTTTAAAGACTGCTGAATCCCAAACCCTGCTGCCACCACCACCGGACGCAACCGGGCCGGCCATTGCCGCGGCGCGGGAAATTGCGAGCGTACTTGGTGAAACCTTGGGCGCCAAGTTCGACAGCTTACAGGAAGGTTTGCGGGAGATGGGTGATAAGGTCAGCCAGGCAGCAGCCCAACCTCCGGCACCACCCCAAGTTGTACAGCCACAGCCAGCGCCAGCACCTAAGCACTACAAGCCGCACCGGCCGGTGCTGTTCTACGTTCTGGTGCTATTGATTGTGTTCCCGCTCATTTTTTTGGGGCTTACCCGAGGGCTAGCCGACGACCTCTATGGAAAGTTTTTACGCAACCTCAAGAATGCCTGGACCCTAGACGGGCACAAGGCAGGTACCAATGCCAATGAAGTTCTGATTCTCAATGACGCTGGCAACATTTCGATTAAAGGTCACATTGAAACCCAAGGCCAGCTCCGCTCCTACGCGCGGGACGGTGTGGCACCTATCATTGTTGACTCGACTACCAAGGTAGAAAACTTGAACGCTGATACCGTTGACGGCTTTGACCCTACGCAGTTTACGTTGGCCTTTGTAACCAAGAACGGTAACGTTACGTCTGACGATGTGTACCTCAAAGGTAATGTTGAGGTAGGCAAGGTGCTAGAGGTAAAAGGTGCTACCAAGCTGCTCGACAGTTTGCTGGTGGAGGGGGGCTTGGGCGTGTGGGGTGACACGTTCTTGCACGACAACCTGACTGTGGATGGTACGGTGGACTTAAAACAGAGCGTTACGGTAGGTGGTAACGCGCAGGTGAAGGGGGCCGTGGTTACCGGTGGAGATGTGGTGACAACTGGCCACAACCTTATCTTAGGTGCTGGCACTATCAAAACCACCAACCGTACCGTGGTTAAGAACCTAAACGCCGAGTACTGGAACGGGCTGTCCACCGGGAACTTTGACCTTGATTTTGTAACTGACAACGGGTCGGTGACTACGAACAGCATCACCACGGGCGGGGTGAATACCCTGGGCCCGTCGCGCTTTAATGGTGACCTAACACTCATAGGCCAGGAGCAGCTCGGGGGCGACTTGCTGGTTGGGGGGGCGTCGAAACTTAATGGCGACCTCTCGGTCTGGGGTACCACCAGCCTCTACGGTCCAACCAAAATTGATAACCTGCAAACTCTGACTGTTACTGGACAAACCAACCTGAGTAACACTAACGTGAATGGGGCACTGCAGGTATCGGGACAGGGTATTTTTCAGAACGTAGGCGTGGCTAACTCGTTAGGTGCTAACAACCTGACAGCTGAAAATGCTTACGTGGGGAGCGGTACGAACGACAAGCTGAAGGTGGCGGCCAGTTCAACCTTCAGCGGCCCGGTGACCCTGCCAAACGTAACGACCGGCAGTGGTACCAATCTGTGCCGTGACACTACCGGTAAGGTGGTGCTCTGTACTGGCGGGGGCGGTGCCGGGACGCTCCAAGAAGCCTACGACGGGGGAAACACCATTGTGACCACCGACGCCAAAGACATTACGTTTACCCTGGCGAACACCACCACTGACAGCAACTTTGGCGTGAGCATTGCCGATGGTTCAACTGGTACCGTTTCAATTAGTCGGGCTAATGGCACCGGTACGGTTGACCCAACCCAGCTCTTG
This sequence comes from uncultured Gammaproteobacteria bacterium, assembly GCA_964453605.1. Lineage (GTDB taxonomy): Bacteria > Patescibacteriota > Patescibacteriia > Veblenbacterales > UBA10138 > CAYVOI01. The sequence goes on from CAYVOI010000001.1 coordinate 399,160, forward strand.
CTCCTCAATAACGCGAGTGCGACACGGAGCGTGGGGGTTGGACTTAAAATTACTTCCGACGCCGGTTTAATTAACACCGGCCTCGACGTGTCAGACACTAACTTGGTGAACGCTATCGACGTAGGTGCGAACAGCCTCGTCGGCACCACGCCGCTCATTGATTTTACTAACTTTGATGTGTCAGCCTCAGGTAATATTACCGTGAGCCCGGGGCAGGGGGTAGATACCAACGCGGCCGGCAGCTTGGCACTTGGCACCACCACCGCGACCACCGTCGACCTGGCCGGCGGTAGTGGCGCCACCGGCTGCACGGTGACGAATGCGAGTGGCAATTTAACCTGCACCGGTAACATTACCAGCCTGGGCGGCAGCGTAGGCTTTTGGCAGCGCAGTGGTACCACCCTGTCGCCCGTCACCGCGGGTGACAGCGTTACCACCTCGGGTGATATCTCGACTTCTGGCGCAGGTAGTATTACCTCCGCTGGTGCGCTGACTGCTGCTGGCGCGACAAATTTGGCTACTACCGGCGCCTCGAATGTAAACATTGGTACGACTGGCACAGGTAACGTCGCTATTGGTAATGCCACCGGCACATTTAGTCTAACCTCGGCTGGTGGGTTGAATGTGTCGACCATCGGGGCTCTCACCGGTGTGGCCTCACTTGACACTATTACCACTTCAGCTACCTCTCTCGGGTTTGCCGGAGCCGGTAGTATTGCGACCGGCGCAGGTACGAACCTAGCGCTTGATGCCGGCACCACCGGCGTGGTGAACATTGCTGGAGTTTCGACTGGCGACGTGAACCTGGCTGGCGGCAACGGAGCCACCGGCTGTACCGTGACTAACGCCACCGGCGACCTCACGTGTACCGGTAACATTACCGCTGCCGCTACCGGAACTTCTGGTTACTGGACCAGGGCCGGTACCACGCTTTCACCGGCCACCGCGGGTGACAGCGTTACCACCTCGGGCAACATTTCTACCTCGGGCTCTGGCACCATAACCTCGGCTGGGTTGCTTACGGCCTCGGCGGGGTTGACCGCTACTGGTGCTACCAACCTCAACACCTCAGGCTCAAACGTCACCAACATTGGCACCGGCACGAACGCCGGCACCATTACCATTGGTAACAGCTCGACTGGTGATTTGGCCTTGAATGATGCTCAGTGGTCTGTGACTGGCAGCGGTCAGATTACAACCGCCGGCAACCTGGCCGTCAATGGCGGCTCCCTCACCACTACCGCCAGTACCTTTAACCTGGTGAACACCGGCGCCACCACGGTGAATGTGGCTGGTGCAGGCACTACCATTTCGGTGGGCGCAGGTTCCGGTACCACCACGGTCAACAATGCCCTCACCTCCACTGGGCTCCTCACCGCTTCCAACGGCATTTCGGTGTCAGCCAACAAGGACATTACCCTGGCCGCTGGCACCGGGGCCCTGGTGCTCAACAGCACAGTGGCAAACACGTCTAAAAACGTGGTCGATCTTACCCCGTCCTTTACCGGTGGCACCAATGGCTTGAGCTACACGCTGTTCAACGCCGCTAGCTTTACGGCCGACAACTCCACTGGCACCAACACGGTTAAGGGCTTAAGCCTTGGCAACTTGACCGAAACTGGAGCTGGCACCATTAACTCCACGGCGGTCAGCCTTGGTACCGGCTGGGACAATGCCTTGGTGGTGGGGGGTACGACGGTAGTGACCAGCACCGGCTTGGTGCCGGTGGCGCAGGTGAGTGGCACGCTGTTTACCCTGGCGGCTACCAGCGGTACGCCCGAAGCGGTGACCGCCGGCCAAACCGTTACGCTGGCGGCTGGTAGTAACCTTACCACCACAGTGAGCTCGCCCCGCACGGTTACTGTGGCCACCGTGGCCAATCCTAGCTTTGCCACTTCGGTCACCACGCCGAGCCTTGATACCAGCGGTGCCCTGGCCCTGGGGGATACCACCGCGACCTCAGTCGCCATTGGCACCACCACCGCGACCACCGTCGACCTGGCCGGCGGTAGTGGCGCCACCGGCTGCACGGTGACGAATGCGAGTGGCAATTTAACCTGCACCGGTAACATTACCAGCCTGGGCGGCAGCGTAGGCTTTTGGCAGCGCAGTGGTACCACCCTGTCGCCCGTCACCGCGGGTGACAGCGTTACCACCTCGGGTAACATTTCTACCTCGGGCTCTGGCGCCATAACCTCGGCTGGATTGCTTACGGGCTCGAACGGGCTCACGCTTACGACCGGCGCCTTGAACCTCACCGCCACCTCCGGCGCCCTTACACTCTCAGGCCTGGGTGCCTCGTCCATAAGCACTGGTGCCAGCAACATCACCTTCACGGCTGGTAACTTCAACACCACCTCGACTGGTATTAACGGTACGGTTATTGGTGCTACTACGGCTTCAAGTGGCGCGTTTACTACGCTCGGTGCGTCGAGCACGGTTACCCTGTCGGGCTTAAGCTCATCAACCGGCACGGGTTTGTGCCTCGATGCTTCTAACCACGTAGTTACCTGCTTCGTAGTTTCTTCCAGTCCCACTCTGCAAACCGACTATGATACCGGCAACACTATTGCCACGAGCGATGCGCGCGACATTGCCTTTACCCTTACCCACGGCGCCACGGTCGATGCCAACTTTACGACCGTCATTGCCGACGGCGCTACGGGTACGGTTTCCATTTCTCGCGCCAACGGCACGGGCACGGTCGACCCAGCCCAGCTGTTGCTGCTCGATAACCTCGATACCAACCGGGCGGTGGCAACCGGCCTTAAGATTCAGGCGGCGGGGGGCGGCATTACCAACGCCATCGACGTGTCAGATGCCGAGCTGGTGAACGCGCTGGTGGCGGGGGCTAACGATCTATCGGGTACCAACTGGTCGATTGACGGCGCCACGGGGAACGTTACCTCGGCCGGCGACCTGGCGGTGAATGGTGGTGACCTAACTACCACCGCCGCCACCTTTAACCTGGTGAATACGAATGCCACTACAGTTAATTTGGCGGGCGCGGCCACCACCCTGAACCTTGGCCCCGGTGGCGCCACCGCCACCACCGTCAACCTGGCCGGCGGCAACGGCGCCACCGGCTGCAGCCTGAACGGCGCCACCGGTGATTTTGCCTGCACCGGCAACATCACCGGTGCCACCACCGGTACTGCTGGCTACTGGACCCGGTCGGGCACCACGCTGTCGCCGGCCACAGCGGGGGATGATGTAACGACCTCGGGCGCCATGTACACCACGGGCAGCGGCACCATCACCTCAGCCGGGTTGTTTACCGGCAGCGGTGGCGCGTCGCTCAGCAAAACTATCGCGGCTGATTCCGGTACCACCAACACGGTGGCGGCGCTTAGCCTTACCACGCCAGCCGACACCACTGGCACCAACGTGCACCAAGCTTTGAGTATCGCCACCACCATTGGCGACGCCACGGGCGGCACCAACACTGCTAACTTGATAAACATCGCCAACCTGACGGGTGATGCCCAGGTGACCCTGAACGCTATCAAGGTTGGCACCCTCACCGGTACGGCCGCGGCCGAAACTGCGCTCAATATTGGTTCTGGTTGGGACAACGTGCTGAGCGTAAATGGTACACCCGTGATCAACGGCTCGGGCCAGCTCGTAGCCGCACAGCTGACGGGCACCCTCTTCACCCTAGCCGGCAGCTCGGGCGCTAACCAAGCCGTCGCCCAGGGCAACACCGTTACCATTGAGGCCGGTACCGATACTACCACTACCGGCGCGAGCGGGCCCAAGGTCACGATTGCTAACACCTCTACGCTGGCCACCGTCACCGGTCGCGGCGCTACCACCTCGACCTTGGTAAACCTTGATGGCGGCATCGCGGTCGCCACCAACAAGTTTACCGTGGCGAGCTCGAACGGCGATGTGCTGACCGCCGGCAACCTGGCCGTCAATGGCGGCTCCCTCACCACTACCGCCAGTACCTTTAACCTGGTGAACACCGGCGCCACCACGGTGAATGTGGCTGGTGCAGGCACTACCATTTCGGTGGGCGCAGGTTCCGGTACCACCACGGTCAACAATGCCCTCACCTCCACTGGGCTCCTCACCGCTTCCAACGGCATTTCGGTGTCAGCCAACAAGGACATTACCCTGGCCGCTGGCACCGGGGCCCTGGTGCTCAACAGCACAGTGGCAAACACGTCTAAAAACGTGGTCGATCTTACCCCGTCCTTTACCGGTGGCACCAATGGCTTGAGCTACACGCTGTTCAACGCCGCTAGCTTTACGGCCGACAACTCCACTGGCACCAACACGGTTAAGGGCTTAAGCCTTGGCAACTTGACCGAAACTGGAGCTGGCACCATTAACTCCACGGCGGTCAGCCTTGGTACCGGCTGGGACAATGCCTTGGTGGTGGGGGGTACGACGGTCATCGACGGTACCGGGCACATTATTGGCGCTTCGAGCGGTACGAGCGGCTACTGGACCAGGAGCGGCACCACGCTGTCGACCGCGACCGCCAATGATAGCGTAACGGTGGACGGTACGTTCACGGCTAACGGCAACGTCACGCTAGGGGACGCCTCGGGCGATAGCCTGTCCATTTTCCCCGCCACAGTTTCCTTGGCCAAAGAAATTAACCACACCATTTCCATTGCTACCTCTACCAGCGCCACCACGGCGGGCGGTAACTTGACCATAAGCTCGGGCGCGGGCAATGGGGCGGCCTCCGGCACGCTGCTCATAAACTCGGCCGACATGACTGGTCAAGCCACGGGCGCAGTTACCGTGCGCTCGGGCGCCAGTACGACCTCGGGCACCACCGGCAGCCTTACCCTGCAGTCGGGTAATTCGGCCGCCGTGTCGGGCAATGTTTCCTTCACCTCGGGTACGTCGGCTGGCAATAACGCCTCGGGCACCGTTACCGTGGCAGCGGGCAACACCGCCGGCACTTCAGCCCCGGGCGCTGTTACCATTGGTTCCTCTGCCGCCCCCACGGGCGCGGCAGTTGGTGGCGCTATCAACCTCACAGCTACACCGGGTGGTGCTGCCTCGACTGTTGGTTTGGCCGGCGGCTTGGTGACTATCACTGGCGGCGCCGGCAGCAACGGCGCCTCAGGCAACAACAACGGCGGCGCGGCCGGTGGTATTTCGTTGGTGCCGGGTGCCGGCGGGGCTGTAGTTGGTGCGAGCAGCACCGGCACCGGCGGCGCGGGTGGCGACCTTACCATGACAGCGGCGGCCGGTGGTGCTGGTACCAACGCCAACAGCACGGCCGGTCGCGGCGGTAACATTAGCTTGGTGTCTGGCAACGCGGGTGCCGCCAACGGCGGCACTGGTGGTGCCGGCGGCACGGTGAGTATCACCGCCGGGAACGCCACGGTGGCCGCCGCGGCTGGCACGGTCACCATCACCGCCGGCACCGGGGGTACCACGAGCGCTGGCGGTGCGGTGAATATTACCTCGGGTGCGGGGGGGGCAAGCTCCGGCGCCTCAGGCGCGGTGACAATCATTTCTGGCACGGCCGCAAGCGGAGCCAACACTGGTGCAGTGTCGGTGGACGCCGGTGCGGCCTCAGGCGGCGGCACGGTGGGCACTGTCTCGCTGGGCAATACCAACGCTACCACGGTGAGCATTGGTTCCACTGCTGCCACGGCCATAAACGTAGGCGCCGGTGGCTCGCTCACGCGCACCATTGCCATTGGCACCGGTACGGGGGCCGATACGATTAACATTGGCATTTCTTCGGGTGCTGGTGGGGCAGACGTTATTAACCTTGGTAACTCAACCGGTGGGGTGACGGTGGCAGTGGCCAACGGGGCTAACAGTAGTGCCCAAACCGTGAGTATTGCTAACGGGGCCAGCGGGGCGGATTCGACGGTTTCCATTCTGTCGGGGAGTGGTACTGCGGGTACGGGTACGCTGTCGCTGGGCAACAACACCCGTGTCGCCACCATCGACCTTGGCAACGTCGCTCCGGCGGCGGCCCGCACCATCACCATTGCCGGCGGCAACTCGGCGCAGAACGACACCGTGAACATTCTAAACGGCGCGCCTTCCGCCGGTACGCAAACGGTGTCCATTCTCTCAGGCAATGCCAGTGGCGGCACCCAGCAGCTCAACTTGGGGAACGGCAACCGCGCCACCACCATTAACATTGGTAGCGGCACGGGTGGCAATACCATCAACCTGGCTGGCACCGGCGCCACTGGGGCCGACACCATTAACATCGGCACCGGCGCCACTGGGGCCGACACCATTAACATCGGCACGGCTGGCACCGTGGCCACCTCCATTGTTATGGCTGGCGGCTCAGCTGACACGGGCTGCACCTTAGCTGGCGCTACCGGCAACTTTACCTGCTCCGGCAACATCATCGGCGCTAGTGCGGGTACGGTGGGGTACTGGACCAGGAGCGGCACCAGCTTGTCACCGGCCACGGCTAACGACGTAGTGTCCATCTCATCGAACGCGGCAGGTACACCCGTGCTCTCACTCACCTCTTCCAACCTGACAACTTCCGGCACCGCTGGCGTGTCGGTGGCGGTGACCACGGCTGGTGGTGTTTCAGCCCCTACCTACTACGGTCAAAAGATACTCGTCACCGATACCACTACTGGCGAGGGCACCATCTATGGCCAGTACATTTCGTTTTCAGCCGCCGATAACGTTACCAGCCCAACCTACATTGGCTTGTATGACGATGTTACCACCAGCCAGTCTGCCTCTATCAACTACGCTGCTATTTTTAGGGGCGGCAACGTGGGTATTGGCGATACCACCCCGCTTGCTCTCCTCACCGTGGGTAATAACGATCTGTTCCAAGTCGCTTCCACCGGTGCGGTCAGCACTACGCCGAGCTCGAACACGGCCGCCCTTACACTTACCGGTACCAACATAACCTCAGCTAACCTAATTAACGTAAGTGCTAAGAACACCTCAGGCACCCTTATTAATACAGCCTATAGCACCGCTACCCTAGCAGGCAGCCTCACCGGTGAAGCTTTAGACTTAAAAACTACCGTGACGAACGCCGCCCAATCAGTCACTGGGTACTCGCTCACCCTGCCCGGCGCCAGCGCGGCTTCCACTACTACCATTAAGGGTATTACTCTCCCCAGCCCAGGTGCGGTAACCAACTCGGCTGGCACCTCCACCTGGACTGGGCTTGACCTTACCATGCCAGCTATCACCCAGTCGTCCGGTACGTTAACCTCTACCGGTATCAAGATTACCGGTGGTACGGTGACGAGCGGTACAGCGTATGCTTTTACCGCCGACAGTAATGCCGGCAATGTAGGTATTGGCACTACCACGCCTGGCTCAATTCTTACCGTGAGCGGTGTGCAGCCGGCGAGCGTGGGCACTACACCAGGCACAGCTGCCACGAATACCTTGACCATTAGCGGTGGTACTGGTGGTACGACCACGCTGAACAGCACTGCAGTCGGGGGTATTGGTGCGGCTATTTCCCTTACGGGCGGCACCGGTGGTGTAGCGAGCTCGGCTGCTACATCATCCACTAGCGGTGCCGGCGGCGCTATAACGTTTACCACTGGTGCTGGTGGTGATGCTACCACTATCGGCACGACACGCGCCGGTGGTGCCGGCGGAACCTTCACCATTAGCGGTGGACAGGGTGGCACCGGCTCTGGTGGTACCACGAATAATGGCGGTAACGGCGGTGGGGTTACCCTTACTGGTGGTAAGGGCGGCACCGGGGCTAATACACCAGGTACCGGCGGAGCCATAACTATTACCGCTGGACAGGGTGGCGACAGTGCTGCCAGCACGGGTGGCGCCATTACCCTCACCTCTGGTGCGGGCGGTTCTACCTCAGGTGCTTCAGGAGCCGTTACTATACTGTCCGGCACGCCGACCAGTGGCAATAGCGGTGCTATGCGCTTTGAGAGCGTGGCCGGGGTTGGCGGTAACAATACCTCGGGTGCGGTGTCGGTTAAGTCGGGCAATGCGGTGGGCACGGGAACACCGGGCACGGTTACCGTGCAAGCCGGCGCAGCCGGCACCAGCTCCACCGGTGCGGCTGGGGGGGCCGTCAATATTACCGCGGGGGCGGCCAGTTCGTCCGCTGCTACGTCAGCCCTTGCCGGGGGTGCTATTACGCTTACCACCGGCAACGGCAGCACCTCGGCCGCCGCGCAAAATTCTGGCGCGGGCGGCGCTTTGGCCGTGACGTTCGGCAACGGCGGTGCTACCACCACCGGCACGGCTGGTAACGGCGGTGGCGTGGCCTGGACGTTGGGTACCGGTGGCACTACCACCGGCACCAGCGGTACCACCGGCACCGGTGGCGCGTTCTCAATTACCGGCGGCACGGGTGGTGCCAGCAACAACTCTAACGCTTCTGGCGCCGGTGGTGGCATTACCTTTACCGGCGGCACGGGTGGCCTCACCGTGGACGGCGCCTACGCCCAAACCGGCGGCGCCGGTGGTGGCCTTACGCTTACGGCCCAGAATGGCACGGCAGCTAGCGGGGCAGACACCTCAGCTGGGCACACCGGCGGCGCGGGTGGAGCTATTTCTATCTCGGCTGGTAACGGCGGTACGGCCACCAATGGCAACTCCCAAACCGGCGGTGCCGCGGGCGCCATCACCTTAACCGCCGGCAACGGCGCACTCGCTACCACCGGTGGCGCCATCACCTTAACCGCCGGCGTGGGCGGTTCCACGGGTACGGGTGGTGCTATTTCTATTACCTCAGGTGCGGGCGGCACCTCGTCAGGTGCCTCAGGTGGGGTGACGATTGCGTCGGGCACTACTACGAATGGCGCCAGCGGCAACGTGATACTTAAAAGTGCCAATGCGACCGGCACCAACGTAGCCTCGGGTACCGCTACGCTGCAGTCGGGCACGGCTACCGGTACCGGTACCCCAGGTTTGGTTTCGGTCACTGCTGGCGCGGCCGATACTGACGGCCCGGGCGGCGGCATTACGCTTACTACTGGCGCTGGTGGCACGGCTTCCACCGCCGCTCGCACGGGGGGTACCCTGACCGTGAATACCGGGGTTGGTTCAGTTGGTAACTCTAGTACTACTTCGGGTGCTGGCGGCGCCCTCACCGTTACCTTAGGGAACGGTGGTGCTGGTAACGCTACCGCGGGCGTGGGTGGCGCGGGTGGCGATTTTAGCCTTACCACCGGTACTGGTGGTGCACGGGCCGCGAGCAGTGGTTCTAGTAACCCTGGCCGCGGCGGCAATATTACGCTTACGGCTTCAGCCGGCGGCGCTCAAACAGGTACAAATACCGGCATTACCAGCGGCGCTGGGGGCACAGTTTCTATTAGTGGCGGTGGCGGCGGTGCTAACAGCGCGAATGGCGGCGGTGGCGGCGGTGGCGGAACGTTGACCTTTACCGCCGGCAACGGCGGTGGTGAAACAGGCTCCTCGGGTACCCGCACCGGGGGTGCTGGTGGCGATTTAAGCTTTACGTCTGGTAACGGTGGTTCAGCTGGTAACACGTCGGGCGTTGGTGGCATAGTAACTATTACTTCGGGACAGGGCGTGGGCGGCACCAGCTCGCTCGCCACCAGCGCCTCGGGTGCGCTGACGGTGCAGAGTGCCTCGGGTGCCAACAGTACTGGCGGCACCAACGGGGCAGCTTCGGGTGCAGTTACCCTGCGCTCGCAAGCCGGTGGCACCACTGATACCGGCACCGGTGGCGCGTCCGGCTTAGTTACCATTTCAGCCGGCGCGGGCGGGGCAGCCTCGGGTTCAGCCGGTGCTGGGGGCGCCTCAGGCGGCATAAGCATCACCCCTGGTGCAGGTGGTAACGCTGGTACAGGTAACGCGGCCGGTGGCGCCGCTGGCGCCTTAACCATAAATGCTAGCGCCGGTGGTAACGGTATTGGTACTGGTGCTGGTGGGGCGGGCAGCAGCTTTTCGCTTACGGCTGGTAACGGCGGCACCACCACCACGGGTACTGGCGGCGCGGGGGGCGCTATTACCTTAACCGCGGGTAACAGCGGTGCCCCGAGCGGCGCGGGTACCGGTGTCAATGGTGGCGCTATTAGCTTGACCGCCGGTACGGCGAGCTTGAACAAGAACGGCGGCGACGTTAACATTGCCGGCGGTGCTCTTAATGGTTCGGGGACTGACGGTAATATTTACTTAGCTTCCACCGGTTTGAGCGGTACGGCCCGCGGTAAGGTAGCTATTAATATGACCACCGCCCCGGGCACTAACTTAGAGATTGATGGTACCTATGTGGCAGCCAAGGGCTCCCTGTATGTTAAGGGCATTAGCGACCACGGCTATATCGCGGTTGATACGGACACGGCGTCCACCAAAGAAGCCGGCTTTATTTGGGACAAGGGTGGAACTCAAAAGTGGGTTCAGTACGCGCCGGCCAACAGTAATGATTTGCGCTTGAACGATGGTTCTGACCGTGTAACGTTTCAAAGTGGCGGCAACTTTGGTCTTGGTACCACGGCACCAAGTTACCGTTTCTCTGCCGTCAATACAGTCACGAGTGGATCAGTCGGGCAGATCGCTAACCTTACCACCAGCGACTCGGCGACTAACGTGACCTTGCGTGTTACGACTGGTGTAGCAACAACCGGCACCGCCTACCGTTTTGTTAACTTCGTCGCCGGCGTGACGGCCGAGAACACGGCTGGCTCAATAGTTGGGCACATTAACATCAACAACAACGCCACCAACTACGCTACGGCGGCCGGCGACTTTGCCGAAGAGCTACCAGTGCTACAAGCGGTGGAGCCTGGTGATGTAATTGCGGTTACACCAGGCGGGAATGTGAAAGCCGTTACTGGCCAATCGGTTGTCGGCGTGGTGTCTGACCACGCTGGGTTTACCGGGAATGTGCTCGAGGAGCCCACGGCGGGTAGTGGGCCGCGCGCCGTGGTTGGTCTCTTAGGTCAAATACCAGTCAAGGTCAGCTTAGAAAACGGCCCCATCGCTGTTGGCGATTACCTAACTACTTCTTCAACTCCGGGCGTGGCGATAAAGGCGATCCAGGCTGGCCCGACGATTGGTATTGCATTGCAAAGCTACTCAGATAGTGGCCTAGGTAAGGTTTTGGCCTTTATCAACCGCGGGTACTTTAACCCACAGGCCGGACAGTACTTATCAACTTCGGGTGGTGAGGTAGCGGGCATGGTTAAGGTTACCGCTGCTGATACACCACTGGAGCTTGATCTCACGGGTACTACCAATGTCAATGCCCTGCGCAGCATCTTTGACGCTAAGCTGAATGGTGAAAGCAAGTTCAAGGTGCTGGAGACCGGCGATGCTACGCTGTCGGGAAACCTCGGGGTCGGGAGCTTGACAACTATTGCCGATGTCCAAGTTGGCGGTACCTTGAACGTCACTGGCGATTTGAACCTTGGTGGGAAGGTAAGGCTTGATCGGCAGGGCAACCTCAAAAACATTACCTCGCTCGTCGTTACCTCGAGCGTGAACGCCGACGGCACGGTAACGCCGGGCAACATTCCGGCTACTTCCGTGGGGGCGGCGGTGTCGGTAGCGCAAACCTCGGCCGATCCCGTAACTGCCACCCGCGCGGCACTGGCGCTTGCAACCACCGGCAGCTCATCAACCGATTACCTTATTTGGAGCGAGCCGTTCCAGGTTACGTATGAGGGTAAGGTAAAGGCCAAGAGCTTAGAACTTTCGGACAGTGTGGTAGTTGGTGGCGACAACCTGCTCACCGGCACACTGGTAGCTGGTAAGGTGAGGGATAGCTTTACCGGTGACCTGTTGAAGTTCACCAGTTCAGCAGGTAAAACCCTGTTCGCTGTTTCGGGCACTGGTTTGCTTGAAACAGACACCCTCAAGGCTCGTGCGATCGTTATCGATAACGCCGATGAACCACGTGCCACTATCGGTTCGAGCTTAGTTCCATCAGGCGCTACCGTCGTGACCATCACTGCTCCCGAGGTCAGGCCCGGCATGAAGGTTTTCCTCACCCCCAAGCTGCCCATTTCCCAGTCGCTCGCAGTTACTAACGTGCAAGACGGTAGCTTCACGGTCTCGTTGGCCTTTGCCAGCGCTTCGGACGTGCCCTTTGATTGGTGGCTGGTGGACGTTACCAACCCGGCGCTTACCACCAGCTCAACCGTAGCCAGCACCGGCAGCGTTCCAGGCAGCGCTACCACCGGAGGCACCGGCTCACCTCCAGCCACCACAACCACTCCGCCGCCTGCTCCAACGACTAATTCTTCTAGCAGCGGGACGTCACCCTCATCCCCAACCAACGCCGACACAGCTCCTACCAGTAGCTCCACCGACACCAGCGCAGGAGCACCTGGTAGTACCACTTCAGGCAGCACGCCAACTGATACCACGGGTAGTGGTACATCGTCGCCTAGTACTCCACCCACTACTTCAGGCGACACGACTACACCAGCCAGTCCGAGCACGAGCGACACCGCTGGCACCGCTACTTCCCCGACCCCCGTTAGCGGCACAGTGTCAGCCAGTGCAGTTGCGCCGTAGCTGTATTTACCCAAAACTAAGAGCACAGGGAGCCTGGTTGACAGTTCGCCTGAGACTGGTTATGGTAGAGTAAAACAATACACGTAACACCAAAATTATGAAAGGGCACTACCTTGAAAACTTTGTTCAGTTTTGTTGCCGGCGCGGTAACATTTCTAGTGATTGCGCTCGCGAAGTACGCCTGCGCTCCTAAACCCGAGCCACCGTTGTCTCAAGTTCGCGATTCAGTTACTAACCTACAGCAGCAGTTGGTAGTAGCTACTGATTCAATCGTTGCCCTGCAGCGCGCCTTCTCGCTCCACCTAGCGCACGATTCAGCTACCGTGGCTGAACTTAAGCACAGCCAGTACCCTTTTACCGGATTTATCTTGCGCCACGACGATCGGCCGACGTTCGCCAGCATGCCCATTCCCACCGATCAGCTGCTGGTGCACGATAATTTGCAAGACGCTTTGCTGCGGTTGCAGGGTGTACCACAGCTCATGATTGCGTGGCACCTACGAGCCGGGCGTTATCGGCCGCTGATTGAGCGAGAGCTGGCACGCCACCATGTGCATCAAAACTTCTTCTACGCGGTTCTGATTGAAAGCGGCTTGCAGCCAGATGCACTATCGCCTAAGCGCGCCTTCGGCATGTTTCAATTTATCAAAGCCGCGGCGCAGGACCATGGCTTAGTAGTCACCCTGGGTAAATACGACGAGCGTGCCGATTTCGTAAAATCGCTGGCGGCCTTTTGTCAGTACCTGGAAGAGGCCTATGCCGAATTTCACAACCCACTGCTCGTGCTCGCTTCGTACAACTGTGGTATGGGTAAAACACGCGCCTTGGTAAAACGGTACGGGAACGATCCGTTTGCTATTCGCTGGTCTAAGGAAACACGACGCTACCTATTTAGCGCTTGCGCGGTTACCATGGCTTTTTCAGACCAGGATCGTTTCATACCCTCCTTACGTCGTATCGCTGCCTATCCGACGTACGCTGTCTCTACGGTGCTGCTACGAGTAAAAAAGCGGCTTCCACTGAGTGAAGTAACAAAACTACTTAAACTGGACGCTCGCTTGGCCGATGTATTCACCCTCTACAACGGGCAGCTGTTGGCAGATCCGTTACCACCACGTTCTTACGTGGTCAATATACCTCGGCCGATGAACTAGTACATACCAAGAACCATCTCAGGTACCGCCAGTACGGGGTACCTTTTTGTTTTATCCGAGCTCTTGACACTGTTGTTAGGCCTGCTATACTGCTTTTACAACTTGCGCCACAGACCGTAGGTCCCCGAGTGTAATCGAGGGGTTAAGTCCACAAGAGCCTACCGAGGCAAAAGACCCTAGTGTTAGGGAATTTCTCGTCTGTGGCGTGTCCACAGATTTTTGTTTAATTTTACACTTATGGCTAAATCCCGACAAAAGAAAGAGCAATCGCTGACCGAGGTAACCTCGCTCCTTAAGGACGCCCGCGGGGTGGTGTTCGCAGACTACGCCGGCCTTACGGTTAAGGACATGCAAGAGCTCAGGCGTGCTTTGCGCGCCAAGGGCGTAGCCTATGAGGTTATTAAGAAAACCTTGCTGGCGCGGGCGCTCAAGGCAGCGGGGTTAGCATCGGTTGATGCCGCAGCCCTGCAAGGCATGGTGAGCGTGGCCGTGAGCGGCACGGACGAGGTAGAGGCAGCTAAGCAGCTGGTTGAATTTGCCAAGACACACGAGAAGCTGAAGGTGTTGGGTGGCGTGCTGGAAGCTTCGTTTGTGGACAAGGCCAAGGTGGCAGCGCTCGCTAAGCTGCCAGGGAAGCAAGAACTCCTTGGAAAGTTTGTGGGGACGTTGAGCGCTCCGCTGTCCGGCTTTGTTAACGTGCTGCAGGGCAACTTGCGAGGGTTGGTGCAGGTACTGTCGCAAGTAGCCAGTAGTAAGTAGTCAGTAGTTATATTTACATTATCTTAATTCTAAATTCTTAATTCTTTATTCTCATACCGTATGTCCGACGAAAAGAAGGCAGTAGCCGTGCCGGCCAAGTTCGAAAAGCTCGTAGGGGAAATTGAAAAACTCTCCGTACTCGACCTTTCCGAACTGGTGCACGTGCTCGAGGAAAAGTTTGGTGTTTCCGCCGCCGCGCCTATGATGATGGCAGCCGCGGGTGCTCCCGCCGCTGCAGGCAGCGCCCCAGCCGCCGAGGAGAAGACTTCATTCAACGTTGAGCTCACCGAGTCTGGTGCCAACAAGATCGGCGTCATTAAGGTGCTCCGCGAGGTGACCACCCTCGGGCTCAAGGAGGCTAAGGACTTGGTAGATGGTGCTCCGAAGATGGTAAAGGAAGGCGCTACCAAAGAAGAGGCCGAGACGATGAAAAAGAAGTTGACCGAGGCTGGTGCCAAGGTAACGTTGAAATAGTAGTTCTAGTAGAAAAACTCCCCCTGTGTTCACAGGGGGAGTTTTGTTACGCGTAAGTCAGGAAGCGAGCAGCCAGTTTAGGTTTTTACGTCAGACAGTCGTACTTGGTATAGAGATTCGCCGTTCAGTATGTAGATGTACTTGTTTGGGCCGTCAAAAGCTACATCGGTAAGCTGCGGGACTTTAGGGAAGGTGAGCTGTAGCACCAGCTTGCCCTGTTTATCGTACACCACAATCCGTTTATCGCTGTGTGAGATTAGGTATAGGTAGTCAGTATCACTCGTTGTGCGAATGGTATCTATATTTTGGAGTGGGGGAGTGGTAGGTTGCAGCGTGAAGTCACGTTTCAGGCCGCGGACGTACTTTTGTATATTGGAACCGTCAGTTAGAAAAATTACACCATCAACGGTGAGCGAACGGGCAGAAGTTGGGTCTGCCTGGCCACTCCTCAGCCAGCGTACTCCACTGCTAAAGCTAGCGCCTGTTCGGGTGGTGCTAAATATAGTTTGCGGGTTGCCACCAAGATAGTAGAACCTGCCCTGGTAAAAGGCGCCGTCGGTAAGTTGAAGCGGCGTGGTAACTAGTTCTACACTCTTGGTTTTTACATCGATCAAGGCTTGTTTGCCACTTGAACCAGAAGCAAGGAGTGTAGTGTCGAGCGCCAGAGCCTTTGTGGGTGTGCCGAAACCGGTTGGTAGGGTAAGCGTACCTTGGACTTTACCATCAGCGCCTACGAGCGCTACCTGTCCGCCTGAGCCCGTACTAACCAAGGTAGTTGCAACTAAGGTTGTGGTAGTCCAGGTGTTGCCCTCGGGGAGCGCTGGTAGCTGCGTCCAGGCGTCTTTGAGTTCAAGTTCGCTCGTGCGGTTTAGCCTGCGCTCAACCAGAGCGAGTGAGCTGCTTAAAGCCTGGTACTGCTGTTCACGAGACCGCGTGTTACGTGGCAGGGACTGGAGGAGTGTTTTGGTGGTCGCGAGTATTTCTTGTGCCTTAGCGTCATCACGGTAGATGAGCGCGCCCTCAATGGCGGCTTGGTTTTCCGTAATGGTGGTAACCTGCTGGTTGTAGTGTTCACTGTCTAGTCCAAGTAGCTTGGCCTTCCCCATGCTGACCACGCTCTGGGAAAACGCCACTAACACCAAGACTGCCAAGACCAAGAACACTCGCTTGGCCGTGGGCAGCGCCCGCCAGGTGTTGAGTTTGCTCTCGAGCCACCAGGTAATGGTGGCCTCAGTGGACTCACGGTTTTTGAGCCACGCCAGCTTGGCTGGTACCGCCGTAACGTGCCTCCACCACGTGCGGCGAGGTTGACGGAGCCTGGGCTCTGGTGTGGTGAGGTCGCTGGGTGCGGGCTGGGGTGCGCGGTGCACTTGGCCTGAGCGGGAGAAGGGGACGTGTGCTCTGAGCCACGACCACAGCGTAGGCCACAGGCTGGGCTTGAGGAGCGAGCTGGTGTGGTCTTGGGTAGCCAGCAGTTGCTTGAGTGACGTGGCGGTGCCTACGGCCTGTTCGGCAAGCTCACCCAGCTGGAGCGCAATGGCCCCCAAGGGTGGGTGGTGCTCGAGCGTGGTAAGGCCGTGCTCGATATCCCTGAGCGCCACCCCGGGCGAGTGCAGCGCGAATACGCGGGTAAGCTTTTCTACCGAGAGGTAGTCCAGCAGAGAAGTGGTGGCGAGCAGTAAGGTTTCGCCAGGTTCAAGGTTACCGCCGATCAGGTGTTCAAACACGGCATGGCTTGGTCTGGGTTTGCCCTGGCCGAAGATACTCGTGACCTGCTGACCGTTGAGGACCAGAGCTGCCAGGTGCCCCAGGTGTGACAGGGCCAGGGTCTGTGACTGTACGAGCGCGAGGCAGAGGTGGAAGCGCGGTGCCAGGGGGTTACCGAGCAGTCGTTCGTAACCTTTCAGTACTGGGTTCAGGTGCTGGAGGAGTTCTTCCAGCACGTCCTCGGCGCCGGCACTACGGTTACAGCTCTGCCAGGCCTGCTCAATACCTTGGGTGAGGCTCTGGGTGAGCTGTTGTCGGGCTGGTTGTGCCAAGTTTACCTCCGCCAAAAAGAACAGGGTACCGTCCGCGTGTGGCCAGACGGAGGCCACCACGTGTGCCTCGCGCGTCGGCAGCGCCAGGCTAGCAATTTTCGTGGGGAGGTGGGGAGAGGGTTCTTGGGGCATAGCGCTTTACCGCCGTATACGCTTTCAGTATACTATAGGTGTTCAGTTCTGCACTAGGTGTGCGCGAGTTGTTGGCTACTACCAGCCGTGCCGCTAGTGACACTTTAGCCCATGCTCGAACGACTCTTTGGTTCACGGACACGTGTTAAGTTGCTCAGGCTCTTTCTCACCAATCAGAGCACGGCCTTCTACGTACGTGAAATCAGCCGCAAGGTAGGGGAGCAGCTGAACTCGGTGCGGCGTGAGCTCGCTAACTTGATGGTGTTGGGGGTAGTCGCCAGTGCTGCCCACGACGACAAAAAGTTCTACCAGCTGAACACCAAGTTTGTTCTGGCCGACGAGCTCAAGGCGGTCCTCCTTAAGTCTCAGCTCTTGCTGGAGGAAGACCTGGTTCGCAGGATCCGTGAGTCCGGGAAAATTCGCTACCTCGCGTTAACCGGTTCGTTCACTGGCGCCAAGCAGGCCGCCACGGACATTATTTTGGTTGGCAGAGTTGACCGCTCACTGCTCCTGCGCACCATTGAACGGTTTCAGCGTGAGGTGGGGCGCGAGCTTAACTACACCCTGCTCTCCACCCGTGAGTTCAACGAGCGCCGCTCGTTAGGCGATAAGTTTTTGCTCACCATTCTCAACAACCCCAAGATTGTGGTGGTAGATGAGCTCGATAGCGCTGAGTAGCTCTATGCCCTGCGGCAGTCGCCTGTCCCTCGTGTGGTATGCTCCGACCTGGCTCACACCTAGCCACCTACCTCTACCTTAACGGTGTTACGAGTCGCCACCTTGAACTTGCGCTCTTGTCGCGGCGGGGAGTGGTAAGAGAAAGGGTGGTGCGCGATGGTACGCGCACAGAAAAGCTGTTGCCAGCCGTGGCAACCTTCCTTAAAAATAGGGGAGTGGCTGGCATTATGGTGGCGCAGGGCGGCGGAAGTTTTTCACAAACGCGGATCATCTGTACGGTCGCGAACGCGCTAGCTTATGGTTGGGGTGTAAAGGTGGTTGGCGTTTCGTCTAAGCTTTCTCCCGAGCAGCTGATAGGGAAGCTATCTAAGCTCCGCTGGCAAAGACTGATACTGCCACAGTACAGCGGGCCAGGGGTAAGGTAGTTACACTAATTGCTTTCATATTTAGTTTTGTATATAAAAAGCGCCGTTCGTATAGAACGACGCTTCATTTCATTTTATTCTTGTATAAGCGTACTCCACGGAACGCATAGTACAGTACTGCGCCATGCATCACGACTGCAACTATAGGGTAGACGAAGTCTGTAAAACGGCCTGACCAGGTAAGGTATACAAGAAGGAGGTTAATCACGAACGAGGCGGTGAAGAGTACCCACACCCAAGGATTCTCGATAGTTTTACCGATTCGTATGTCACTGAGGATCGGAATGAATGAGAGTACCATAGGTATCTGAGCCAATATATTTCCCCCTTCGGCAGAACTCGTTACCCAAAGCGCTATTGCGGCGGTGCTTAGCATAACGATAATCCAGCTACTTCTGTTCAGGCGCCCGAATTTTCCGGTTACGAGCAGGAACAGGAACGTTATCGTGCAGAGCGAGGTATCAGATACCATGACCACAAGCGTGGCCCAGTCCACACCCATTCCGTGGTAGCTTGCTGCGTTAACGATGGTGACTAGTGCCCAGAGAAACCAAGTGGCAGCGTTGGGGCGCGTGCTGCCCGTGAATGCATCCTTGTTGTAAAGGATGAACGCTAAGATATTTAGGCCCCCTGCTGTGAGGGCCAGTGCATGGGTTGCGTCCATGTATAGCCCTTTCTTCTAGTTTCTGTTAAAGGATTTTGTTTGTTCGAAATATCTTACTACTAGTTACTATGATTGTCAAGGCTCGCTCAGTGTTTTTGTTGGGTCTATGTGGGTGTGTAGCTTAACTTTGACAGGGGAGCGGGAGAATGCCGTAGCAGGAGGGCTTGACAGTGGTTTGACAAGTGGACAGCAGTGGAGTAAAATGGAATACAAGTGGTGGAAAGTGGATAAATATGGGGATAAGTTAATTCCACTGTGTATAACTTTGTAACTTTCTTGACGCCCAGGCAAATTCTTTATGTTTATAGGTGAGTACCAGCACGCGCTAGATGACAAAGGGCGTTTGGCCGTACCAACCAAGTTTAGGCCCGATTTAAAGGCTGGGGCCGTGGTTACGAGGGGTTTGGACAACTGTTTGTTCCTTTATACACGTAAGGCCTGGACAGAACTTGCTGAACGGTTAGCTAAACTGCCGATAGCGCGGGCCAACACTCGTGCGTTTGCCAGGCTGATGCTGGCTGGGGCTATGGACGTAGATATCGACAGCCAGGGCAGGCTCCTACTGCCTGACTACCTCAGGGACTACGCTGGCATTAAGCGGCAGCTGGTTATTGCCGGGCTCTACAACCGCCTGGAACTCTGGGACGAGAAACGGTGGGCGGCGTACAAGCGTGGGACCGAGAAAAAGAGTGGTGACATTGCCGAAGCCTTAGGCGAGCTGGGTGTTTAGCGCCCCACGGTAGCGAACACACATGCGCTACCAGCACGAACCAGTTCTTTTAGAAGAAGTAGTAGGTGGTCTTAACCCCCAACCGGGTCAGCACTTTGCTGATGGCACGGTGGGGGGTGGGGGACACGCCCGGGCAATTCTCGAACGCACCTCGCCCGACGGCCGACTGCTCGCCTTTGACCTCGACCAGGCCGCACTCCTGGCCGCGCAGCAGAACTTAAAAACGTTTGGTGAGCGTGTAACCTTTGTGCACGCTGCCTACCGTACGCTGGCTAAGCAGGTAGAACGTTTACAGTTTCCCAAACCGAGCGGTGTGCTGTTGGACTTAGGACTTTCTTCAGCCCAGCTCAGCGACGAGAGCCGTGGGTTTTCCTACAGCGCCGACAGCCCCCTAGACCTACGCTTTGACACCTCAGGCGGTAGAACCGCCGCCGACATTTTACAACACGAGCCGGCCGAAACGCTGGCGCGCATCTTCCGCGACTACGGGGACGAGCCTAGAGCCCGCGCCCTGGCCCGCGCCATTGTAGAGGCACGACGCACACACCCTGTGTGCACCACTGGTGATCTCCTTGCCATCGTCACCAGGGTTACGCACGGGGGTGGCCGTCGCTCCTTTCACCCCGCCACCCTAGTTTGGCAGGCGCTCCGCCTAGCCGTGAACCACGAGCTCGAAGAACTGCCGCTTGGTCTTCGGGCCGCGCTCAGCGTACTTGGTTCAGGCGGTAAGCTGGCTGTTATCAGTTTTCACTCCGGCGAAGATCGCCTCGTGAAAGAGTTCTTCCGCACCGAGTCGCGCGATTGCATCTGTTCTCCTGAGGTACCAAAGTGTGTCTGCGGCCATAAGGCGCAGCTCACCGTTCTCACGCGCAAGCCCATTACCGCGAGTGCAGCCGAACTTAAGCGTAACTCACGTGCCCGGAGCGCCAAGCTCCGCTTAGCGCAAAAAATTTAATCCTAAGTTAAACTGAAACCCTAACACCAAACCGCTATGGCTTTCGCCGCTACCGTAGTCGTTACACGACCCATGCCCCGAGCGTCTTCGCGGATACTATCGCAGCAGCGGCGACGTACCTATGGTTTGCTGTTGTTCATGGCAGTACTCCTCCTGGGTGTGTGCTACCTTTGGCAAACGAACGCCGTGGCCACTAAGGGGTATGAAATTAAAGCACTGAGTAGGCAGCTCACCACCCTCCGCCAAGACAACCAGCGTTTGGAGGTACAGTCAGCTGAGCTGCAGGCAGCTGAAGCGGCCCAGCCGAGCGCGGGGCAGGCAGACTTGGTGGCGGTAGAGCACATTGAGTACCTGGCGAGCGAGCCCGGGAGCAGCGTCGGCGTAGCGGTACGGTAAGGTGCAGCTTACATGCCCCGCAGCCAGCCGGTAGCTCGGTCGTTACGCAGGCTAGCCTTAGTGAGACTAGTCTTTTTTGTTTTGTTCGGCGTTATTACCCTCCAGCTCTTTAACCTGCAGGTTATAAACCATGGCACCTACGAGGCCTTGGCCTCCGGGCAGCACGATCTGGTAGCGGAGCTTGCGCCTTCGCGCGGGCAGATCTACGTGCAAGACCCGCTGTTGCAACGCGCCACCTTTCCGGTGGCGGTGAACCAGGCCCTCAACTTTGTGTACGCTTCCCCAAAGCGTGTCGGTAATGCCAAAGCCGAGGCCACTGCCCTGGCCCCACTCCTAGGGCTTGAACCTGGCGTACTAGAACTCACCTTAGGCAAGGTAGGGGACCCGTGGGAGCCTCTAGCACACGGGGTGAGTGACGAGGTGGCCGCAGGAGTTACCAAACTGGCACTGCCAGGTGTGTACGTTACACCAGAAGAAACCAGGCTGTACCCAGCTGGGGCCCTCTTTGGTCAGGCCGTGGGGTTTGTGGGTTATAATAGTTTGGGTCAGCGGCAGGGACAGTATGGCGTGGAGGGGTACTGGGACCGCGAGCTCGCCGGGACGGTGGGGGAGCTGAGGTCTGAGAAAGACCCAGCCGGGAGCCTCATAGCCCTAGGCCAGCACGACCTGGTACCAGCTGTTGATGGCGACGACTTGGCATTAACCCTCGACAAGAACGTGCAAACCGTAGCTTGTGGTGCGCTCGAACGCGCGGTAGCGAAGCATGGGGCGCAGAGCGGGAGCCTAGTAGTGTTGGACCCTGCCACGGGCGCCGTGCGCGCGCTCTGTAATGCGCCAGGCTTTGACCCTAACACCTACGCCGAGGTAAAAGATTTGTCGCAGTTTGCTGACGCCGCCGTGTCCTCGGCTTACGAACCTGGCTCGGTGTTTAAAGCTATCACCATGGCGTCAGCTCTGAACGAGGGCAAACTCACGCCCGACACCACCTACCAAGACACTGGCGAGGTGACCATAGGCCCCAACACCATAAAGAACTCAGACAACAAGGCACATGGGGTGCAGACTATGACACAGGTGTTGGATGAGTCTTTAAACACGGGCGCCATTTTTGCTATGCGTCAGACCGGGGCCGCTACGTTTGTTGATTATGTGAAACGTTTTGGCTTTGGAGCTCTGACGGGCATTGAAATGCCCCACGAGAGCGCAGGTAACTTGAGTACACTTCAGAAACGCGGTGAGATTTACCCCGCCACCGCCTCATTCGGTCAAGGTATTACCGCTACGGTACTGCAGCTGGCGGCGGCGTTTGCGGCTATGGGCAACAAGGGTAAGCTAATGCAGCCCTATGTAGTACAACAGGTAACGCACCCTGACGGCCGTACTGAAGACACCACGCCAACGTTTGTGCGGCAGGTGGTAACGCCCGAGGTAGCGCGGACGCTCTCGGCCATGCTGGTTTCGGTGGTGGAGCTGGGGCACGGCAAGCGCGCGGGCGTACCGGGTTACTATGTGGCTGGCAAAACGGGCACCGCGCAGGTGCCTATTCCTGGCAGTGGTAAGTACGACCCACACAAAACCATTGGTACCTTTGCTGGTTTTGCACCAGTTGATGATCCGAAGTTCGCCATGGTGGTCAGGGTGAACGAGCCGCAGGATGTGGTGTTTGCTGAGAGTTCGGCCGCGCCTGTGTTTGGTGAGGTGGCTAAGTTCTTGCTACAGTACTACCAGGTCCCGCCCGTAAGGCCCTTGAAGTAGCGGAGGCCGGTAATTATATATGAGGCTGGTCATTAGAGTACTGCTTAAAGTTTTAGCGCGAGCGACGCTCAGGCGTTACCACCCGCGCATTGTTGGTATTACTGGTTCAGTTGGGAAATCCTCCACCAAAGAAGCTGTGGCGCAAGTTTTAGGGTTGAAGTACCGCGTGTTCCAGAGCCCTAAGAACTTGAACAACGAGCTCGGGTTACCGCTGGCGGTTTTAGGTGAGGCTGACTCAGGCTATAGCAATCTCTTTGCTTGGGCAGCTATTTTCTGGCGAGCCCTGCGCCAGCTTACGAGCGGCAACACCAACTACCCTGAGGTGTTGGTGCTAGAGTACGGCGTTGACCACCCTGGTGACATGGCTTATTTGCTTTCGGTAGCTAAGCCAAACGTGGCAGTGGTTACGGCCGTTGCCCCCACCCACCTAGAGTTTTTAAAAACCGTGGCTGGCGTCGCTAAGGAAAAGCGCCAGCTGGTAGCTTCACTTGATGCTTCGGGTGTGGCCGTGCTCTCGGCCGATGACCCCGTGGTAGCTGGTTTTGCTGAAGGGCTGAAGGGTAGGGTAGTCACGTTTGGTCTAGCGCCTAGCGCTGAGGTTAAGGCGGAGGCGGTGTCGTTCAGCGTTGCGGGCGACGGTAGCCGCGCTGGTACTACGTTCAAACTGAGCTTGGCAGGCAGTAGTGTACCGGTAAACTTGGTGGGTGTAGTTGGCCACCCGTCCGTGGCTGCGGCGCTGGCCGCTGCCGCCGTTGGGGAAGCACTAGGTCTGCCGCTCATAAACATGGTGAACGCACTGCAGCACGTAGCCTGGCCAGCGG
The DNA here is from genome assembly GCA_964453605.1 of uncultured Gammaproteobacteria bacterium. Taxonomy (GTDB): domain Bacteria; phylum Patescibacteriota; class Patescibacteriia; order Veblenbacterales; family UBA10138; genus CAYVOI01. Next base: position 422,586 of record CAYVOI010000001.1, read on the forward strand.
GTAGGCTTAGAGTTCTGCCCGGAGCCGGAGAGACCGTTTTGATTGATGATACGTACAATTCGTCTCCGCGCGCTGTGTACGAGGCCCTCCGTGTGTTGCGAGAGCTGGCCGTGCCAGGCGGGGGCAGGCGCTGGGCCATTCTGGGTGATATGTTGGAACTTGGCAAGCAGAGCGCGGAGCTGCACCGTGAGGTGGGCAAGCAAGTGGCCGCTTCTGGTATCGACTACCTAGTTACAGTTGGAAAAGAGTCGCAAGAGGTACATCAGGCCGCGCTCGCCGCCGGATTTAATCCGCAGCACGTGTGGCACTTTGCCGCGAGCCCAGAAGTGGCACGGGCCATAGCTTCGCGTTTGCGCGCTGGTGATGCACTGCTTATTAAAGGGTCGCAAGGTGTACGGTGTGAACGGGTGACCCGGGCATTACTTCGTAATCCAGACCAGGCTCACGAGCTACTGGTACGCCAGTGCAAGCCGTGGGTTTGAAAAGTACATCGGTATCCTCATTCTCAAATTCTTAAGAATTTGAGAATGAGGATACGCTTCTCGACCTTGATTTATTTTGGTCTTGCGGGTAATCTTAAGTTCGCCCTTGCCCCTTGGTCATGGGCGACTGTAGCACCAGTTCCACCCCCGAGGCCTCATCGTCTAGCCCGGTCCAGGACGTCTCCCTCTCACGGAGAAAACTGGGGTTCGAATCCCCATGAGGCTACCAACGTTTCTTTTTGAGCAGGTAGCACTGGAATTAGGCCGAAAATAGGGCACGCTTCTGGGGTTTGAAATCCAGGGTAATTGTAGAAGACATTTTGCGGAAACAGAATCTTTCGCAAAACCTTTAAGTCAGCGGGGTCAAGAGCCTTCCACTCATGCGGAAGGTTTTTGATATATCCGAATGAGAAATCAATTGCCTTGCTGACATCCAGGCCATCGTAACCGCTATTGCTTCGGGACATCTGTAGCGCTCGTATCCTTTCCTCAAACTTACCTCGATGTTCCTTAAACTCTTCGTCAGAGATGAGGTCACCCTTGAGCTTCAGCTCTAGCAGACTGTCTCGTTGCTCACCCAACCTCTTGAGCTCGGTCTCGATCTTGGAGTTCTGTTTAGACACCTCCGCCAGCTCAGTCTCATAAGCGCAGGCTACGGCCTCTTTTAAAATATCGAGTGTGTCCTCCACTGGCACAAGTTGGGTCAAGAACCCTGTAAATTCGCCCTCAAAGTCATCCTTCGAAATCGAATGGCGCATTTCGCAGCCAACCTTGCCACAGTTGTAGTAGGCATAGCGTCTGCCAGTCTTGCCCCTTGTCCAACCGCCAGTTATGGAATGGCCGCAGGCACCGCACTTCACACCACGCAACGGGAAGTCGGGGTTGTTGAGGTTCCGAATGACTTTCTTCGGGTCGCCGCCGGTCAGTAAAAACTGCACCTTGTCGAACAGCTCCTTGCTCACGATCGGCTCATGCTTGCCTGGCACGCAAATGTCCCACTTAGGAACACTAATCCAACCGCAGTACAGTGGGTTGGTCAAAATCTTCACTAACAACTGGGGCGAAATGTCTAGACGGAGCGTCGGGTCGAGTTTCATGGCCTTTTGCGCCAGTTCCCGAAACGTATAAATGCCCTTGGCATACTCCTCAAAAATGAAACGCACAATAGGCTCGCGTTTCCGTTCAGGCACAATGACTTTGTTGTTAGCGGCATCTCTAGTATTAACGTAACCGAAGTTGGCCTTGAACGCCCAGTTACCAGCGTTCAGCGCTGTCCTCATTCCCTCGGCCGTTCGTTGCGCTCTAATGTTGTTATCGAACTGAGCCATGGCAGATAAAATCCCTTCCATCAGTTGTCCCTGCGGGTCGCTTGCTATTGCCTCCGTGGCAGATAAAATTGTTACACCACACTTACGCAATATTACCTTTAGGGCATAGTGATCCTCCAGATTACGAGCGAAGCGGTCAAGCTTGTAGACGATCACGTTTCCCACCCTCCCCTGATTTTTACCGCAGTAGCGGAGCAAATTTTGCAATTCGGTTCGGTCGGCTGTTTTTGCAGATTCACCCTCTTCCCTGAATAGCTTGAGTACTGCCAGCCCTTGCTTGTCGGCATAGGCTCGACAAACCTTCTCTTGGCTTTCCAGGCTATAGCCATCAAGCTGATCCTTCGAGGAGACCCTGATGTAGATGACGGCTGTCAAAACTGGTTGGTTGCCTAATTTTGCTTTCATAGGTTATGAATGATTAAGGTAAGCTTTGCTCGTTTGGTCAAGCTCGGCAAATTAGAGTCGCAAATCACCGAATGGGGTAATCGGCCACGAAACGGAGAATAACCACGCCTGGGCCAAATTTACATCCCTAGCGACCATCCTCATGGGGGGTTAGAGAGCTGGTCGAGGTAGGCAAGAATCTCAAATCGCTCCTGTTTGTCATAGTCGTCCTTATCCACCAACTTGTTGAACCAGTAATGAACCACGCGGCTGCTAAAGCGCTGTCCTGTAATGGCGGTGGAAAAACATAAGTACGAGCTCCAGCCAGGACGCCTTGTAACTAATTGTTTGTACCTACGCTCTATAGATTTCATATGGGTTTAAATAAACACTGGGGATACAGGCTATTACAAGCAACCACTATAACCCCTCTTTTTTAGGCCTTTCTAAAAATGCAACACCTTGGCCCCGTTCCTTAAGCCAACGACGGACGAGGAAATGGGCCAAATCAAAAATTTGCTGCGCGAGCGCATCCAACTCATCGTCGGTCAAGGCAGAATACTTAGCCCTAAGCCACTCCGCTATAATTTGCGCTCTTCTTTCATTAAAAAGCTGACCCCGTACCATGGAGTCAGCATAAAATATGAGTAAACTAGTAAGATGACCTTATTTTCCTATATTCCTTCGCCTCATCCTTTCGCGTTGTTTTCTCAGGCGCATAAGCGCTTTCCTATCCATCGGGTCATTAGGATCTTGTGGCATATATTCAGCGACTAGACTAAGGTCATTTTCTTGTTCCAAGCGCTGCTCTACAACTTCCATCACTTTACCTTTTTTAACGACGGCAGCCACGTTGGCACTACTCCTTAACCTCCGAACTTTGTTCACACCACAGCTGATAACTAGCTTTTGAAAGGCATCCCAAACTTCTTTTTTGAGCTTCGGCACTCTGCCCCTAAACCGAATACCAAAGGCATGACGGAATTCGGCCAGGGCGTACTCCTTATCTTCAGTTGAGAGAGGAATTTCGTCCAGGTTGCCAGCAATCAACAGCAGGTTTCCCAAGAATGTGGTCGGCAACATTGTACTTAGCACAGGCACGCGGTACACCAGAGCCGCGGTGTAATTTTCTATTAAAGTTAACGGGAGTTCAAATTTTCGCAGCTCTTCCACCACATCAGCCAATAGTGCGAAATCCTCCTGCTGAGATAATGAGTGAAACCAGGGTGAGCTATTGTACAAATTTATATCATTGTCCTCAGTGAATTCATAAAAATCTTCCTCAGGCTTCAGGCGAGGAATATGGTGACGTTTCCTCAGCTTTACCAAGGAAGCTTCCATAGCTCCGGTCTCATTAAGCAGAGGCAGACGGCTTTCAGAGATAGCATACTGTGAACTCACGTAATGCTCAGATACCAGCTTGAAGGACATTTGTATCGCTTCGGCGATGGGCGAGGGATTGCTATCTTCCATATGACTTAATTATAGCGAAAAATGTTGATTTATGTTAATTTAATGATACAACTTAATGGCCTAAACTTGGTATTTGCCAGGCATGGCTAAAAGACCCAATGACGATACTGAGCTCTACGTTCAGCAACTCGTCATTGGGCCATATCCCGAAAGGGGTATGGGGTTCGAAAGAACCTAGCTGGCGTAGGGCTTTGTGTTTTGCCAAGAACCAACTCCAAAATTTCTTTTGTTTTACCTTAAACCAAAATTATGAACGCCGCCGAAGAAATTGTGAAATACTGGTATGAACAGCAAGGTTATTTTTGCATGGAATCAATTAAGGTTGGGCGAAGAGAAATCGACCTGCTTGCCATAAAGTTAAAAGAGAAAGACAACTCGATTCAGGAGGCGGTTCACGTGGAGGTACAAGTTTCAATCAACTATACAAATTTTAAAGAGACTGTGAAGCAGATAGCGACCCGCTACGACGGCAAGTTTAACGATAAAAAGGTTCAGGCCTACATCCAGCGACTCATCGGCAAGAGTTACCATAAGATCGAGGTTAGGGGCAAAATGGCACTGAAAGGCAAGGACATAAGACCTGAATATATAAAATTACGAAAGCGCTCAGGAATCACTGTCATCCCATTTGAAAAAATATTCAACGAAGTAACACAAAAAATGGGCACCGATCATCAACTCAACCCAATAATCCAGGCCGTGCAGCTAGCCAAGTATCAATAATAACCACACGCCAGTACTTATGTCTCAAACCAAGCTTCCCCGTCACACAGTATACTTTTTCACCATTACGAGCTTTATTCACTCGGATATACCGACCTCTACAACACCTGCCCGCTATATAAACTAGGTCATATAGAATAAATCTTTTGTAAACTTACCGCTTTTTAAATTAACTTATAAAAAAGAATTTTATTTTTTAAGAAAAATGGCTTATTTTAGCCATTTTTTTATATTTATAACATTCTATAAAACTTAAATAATGTATGTCTAAGAATAGAAATTTTATAAATCCCCTTGACAGGCCTTTATAGATTGCCTAAAATGATACTGTCTTACAACTTAATCTCATAACTTTATGGGGCTCAGTGACTTAATTGTTGACCAAAGGCAAATCAGCGAAGAAATGATTGAAAACCTACTCAAAGGAAATGTTGAGCTAATTAAAGAGGACAGCGGGGTCAGGTTAATGCCCGCAGTTTCAAAATTCACTGCTGCTACCAAAGTCCTCCTCATCTTGGCAGCTAAAAAGGCTTGGGAAATGATATCGAAAACTCCACACCCAACTACTGCCTCAGAAATTGAAGGTGCCACTGGGCTACCGCTAAACACAATTTACCCAGTAATGAAAAAATTTAACGACGACCGTTTGGCAATATCGAGCAAAGGGAAGTACAGCATAACAAATAGGGGCATCCTCCAGCTACCCGCTCTAATTGATGCGGACAAAAATCGCAGTCACACAAATAAGACGAGTAATACGGCTGGCAAAGTGACTCGCAACCGCCCCAGTGGGCGCCCAGATATAATTAAAGCAATTAAGGAACACCACATGGAGCCTCAATACGTTGAAACCATCCTACCTATTCTGGAAAAGTCCAGGCACAGTGATAAATACTTATTAGCTATCTACATCGCAAAAGATAAAATGGCAATAGATGGACTAACCTCTAGTGAGATTCAATACTTACTTAACGAGGCCCCGCTCAAATTGCCGAAATTGTACTCTTCAAATATTAGTCGCGATCTACCAAAGCTCAGGAATTTTACCACACCATATCCAGCTGGAAGTTCCTACGAATACCGCCTTACATCATTGGGAGAGAGGCGCGTCAAAGAGTTAATCGAAGGTGGAAGTACCAACGTACATCAAGCATAATTCTATATGCCAGACTTTATTCAAGATACAGAAGCTCTCATCTCTAACCTATCTCAAAGGTCGGGAAAAGAAATTTCCGAAAAAGCCTTACTAACACAGGCTCGGGCTTGGGTTAAAAATTATAGCCACACACTCGATACTGTTTTTAGTGGCCCAAACGACCTCGATAAACTCCACTACATCGGCCGTACTGTCCATAACCAACGTTTAGATAAAAGTAGCTGGCTAAAAAAATTAAAAGCACTTAAAAAGAAAATGGAAATATTAGAGCAAACAAAAGAATCCTCACTGGGTATCTGGTCGTTCGATCCTAATAAACCGTTTACCGCCTACCAGACCCTACGAGAATTTTTTGCTAATGCACAAAACAGGGTACTGATTTATGATGGTTACGTTGAGGAAAAAACCCTAGAAATATTAGGTTCATTGCCTAAATCTGCATCAATAAGAATTTTAACAAATAATACATATGGAAACTTTACAAGAGAGTTGAGGCTATTTGAAAAAGAACACTCTATAGAGGTTAAAAAATTATCAACCGTGCATGATAGGTTTTTTATAATTGATGGAAAATGTTACTTATCAGGGACATCTCTACACTCCCTTGGAGGGCAAAAATCATCCACCCTATGCTCCGTGGATAGTCATATAATGCAAATTTTCGAAAAACGATTTGAACAAGATTGGGCTCCCGCTACTAAAGTCTAGTTTGATAAACCGAAAGGGAGTAACCCAAAACGGCGATAAGAACGAACCCTGGGGCTTTGCGGTGAAATATTTACAGTATTTCCAAACTGAAAAAGTCTAGAAATTAACTCAATCAACGGTTTTGTATTTTTTCGACATAGGGCTACCACTTCAGTAGTTTTCTTCTGCGGGGTCACGGTGACCCCCTGGGCGGACAAATCCCGATAGTGGTACCAAAAGGGATAAAATTCAAACTACTCTATATTAGGGTAGTTTTTATGCTTGACACGGTTAGCATGATAGCTTAAGATTGGGCTGATTAAAAACGTCGTTCCTTTCCATCAACTATTATAGAGGAGTTTAATTATGGACAAACTAGATCTCTCGGCAGAGGGTAGAAAAATTTTTGAAGATGCCCTGAACGAGGCGTACGAGGCCGGGTTTCAAAACGCCACGTTCACCATGGGTTCGGTTCATGAACTCGCAACCTCACAGGAAGATGAGGTAAAAAAAATCGTTGATGAATTCGTCAGTATATAACCAACGTCATTTCTGGAGAAGGCTCATGGATATCCCTAAGGACAAAAGTTACCCAGCTGATTCGGTGCAGTGCAACGGCTGTGGTGGGCATGGTTGCACCACCTGCAACAACAAGGGCTGGCTTACACCCAGCAACCATCCAAAGGGCCGTAGGTGCGAACGGGAAGGTTGTGGCAACCCAATTCCACCAAGCCAGGTAGCGATCTACTGCACTAACGAGTGCGCAGCGTTGGACGCCTGAACACAACCCTCTTCTTCTACCAAAATGGTAGGGGAAGAGGGTATTTATTTTGGCTGGTAGCTTACGCGGTAGATAGGGCCAGCTTTGTCGTCCGAAATGTAGATAGCACCGCCGGGCTCAGCACGTATAGCACACAGCGGCCACCTGGGTGGTGGCCGCTGTGAGTTGTTGGGCTAACTAGTCGTCGTGCTTGCCGTTGCCCTTACCTTCTGACTTGTCGTGGTTCCCCTGGCTGTCTTGGTTACTGAGGCCCTGGGTACCAGACTTGCCATGTTCGTTATCGTTTTCACCCTGGCCCTGTCCGTTCTCTGACTTGTGCCCCTGCGGTTTAGCTGAAACCGTTAAGCCAGTGAGCGATTGCAAGCTGATGATGTTCTTGAACTTTTTACCCTTGGCGTGCCCGACTGCCCTGCCCTTAAACACCTTGAGGTTACAGTTAGCAGCGAGGTACACCGTGGTAGAGCCAGTTACCTGGTACAGGCGACCGTTGATAAGGCCGTTGGCACACACCTTACCCTGACGGTTCTCGTTCTCGCCTGAGAAGCTACCGGTTATCGCATGGCTGCCGGTGGCGTTGTTACCAGCTGCATCTTTAATGACTGAGCCAGCCATAGTTACCGTGTCACCAACTGTTACCGTAGGCAGGGAAGTGCCGGCTGACAGGGTAATGGTGAGCATGGTGCCGCCGAGGTCCCAGGCCGCGCTGCCAATGTGTCCAGCGCCATCGAGCCAGCTGTGGCTGTTATTTAGCATGAGAGTTGAGTTGATGTTACTGTCCGTAATAGTGGGCTTGTTGGTAGCCTCACCAAAGGTGAGCACCACGCTGTCACCAGCTTCTGTAGCGTTCGTGCCGCCAGTGTTCTGGGCTACTGCGCTTGTAAGCACCGGGCCAGTAGTGTCAGTGGTAGTGAAGGTGCCGGTGATAGCGCTGCTGCCTGTGGCGCTGTTGCCACTCGCATCCTGCACCACTGAACCAGCCATAGTTACGGTGTCACCCACAGCTACGGTAGGAACAGAGGTTGCACCGCTCAGTGTGATGGTAATGATAGTGCCAGCCGCATTCCATACCGCTGAACCAATATGGCCAGCCCCATCGAGCCAGCTGTGGCTGTTGTTCAAGGTGAAGGTAGTGTTGATGTTGCTGTCGGTAATAGCAGGCTTGTTGGTAGCCTCGTTAAACGTTACTGCTACGCTGTCGCCCGCTTCCTTGGCAATGGTACCGCCAGTGTTAGCTGCTACCGCGCTCGTGAGCACTGGGCCGGTGACATCACTGGTGAAGCTGCCGGTGATAGCCATGCTGCCGCTAGCGCTGTTACCAGAGCCGTCGGTAATAACGCTGCCCATAACCGTTACGGTGTCGCCGGGCTCCACCGTAGGTAGGCTACCGTTGCCGCTTAGCGTGATGGTGTAAGCAGTACCAGCGGCGTTCCAGCTCGCTGACATGAGCACACCCAAGCCGTCGAGGAACGAGTGTCCGCTGGAGAGACCAAACACACTCGGCAGGCTTCCAACTGTTATGACTGGTTTGTTGGTAGCTTCATTGAACGTCAACACCACGCTGTCACCAGCTTCCTTAGCACTGGTGCCGCCAGTGTTCATGGCTACAGCGCTCGTAAGGTGTGGGCCAGTAGTGTCGGCCGTGATCATGGCTGTGGTAACCGCCGTAGTGGTTGGAGAGTTGGCAGAGGTGACAATGGCGTCGGTGGCGAGCTGGGCCGTGAAACCGTCAGCCGTGGCAGTGTCGCTCCAGGTTGAGCCGGTGGCCACCGTCACAAAGAACGTGGCACCAGTACCAATGGTGTTGTTGCTGCCCGTGGTAATAGTCGTAGCTGAATCGACGTTCACCGTGCTCTGCGAACCAGCCAGCAAGTCTGAGCCGGCGTTAAAGCTGCCATCGCCGTTGTCTTTATATACGGCGACCGAGGCGAGGTCAGAGCCTGCCAGCGTACTGCCGCTCACCTTGGTGAGGGTGACGTTGACACTAGAGAGCGTTTCACCAGCGTCTTGTCCCAAAGAAAACTTAAACAGCGCCAGAGGAGCACTTGAGGCGGGTGCGACCTGTGGCGAGGTAACCAGGGAAACTGGTCCGGTGGTAACCGTGACCGTGGCGTTGGCTACTGGCACAAACAGCGCCAGCTGCAACAGCGCCACCAGAGATGAAAATTTCTTCATACAAGCATGGGTTAATAGTTATACTTAGATATACCCAGGCGTACCCGGGTACACACCTAATATATACGTATAATTTTAGGGTTTGTTTCGCTGTTACCTAAGAAAACCCCTCGTAATTTTACGCAGGTTTTCTTAGGTTTGGTGTTACTTTTTAATGGCTGGAGGTGCAGGTAGTTTACCTATTAGCTCGCGCACTGCTGCCACAAAATCCGGGAAGTTGTAGTAGCTCAAGAGCTCGCTTGGCCAGTTCTTGTCCGTGAGCTTAACCTGCGGCTCGACACCGCGGCCTTCGATAGCTTGGCCGTCGTTCCTGACGGTCACGCTGTGCACCAAGAGCATGGAGTAGGTTTGTGTAGGGTCAATAACTGTTTGGAGAGGTACCACGCTTTCCACCGTACCCCAGCCTTTTGATTTCGTACCAACCAGCACGCCAATGTGGTACTTCTTTAACGTATCAGCAATAACCTCGGCTGAGGACTGCGTGTTCTCATCGATTAACACCACTACCTGTTTGAACCGACTGAGGCTCGGGAGCCAGGCAACTTTGGTTTTGTACGGTGTGGTGTCACCCTGGTGGTAGAATTCGTAGGCGTAGGCGTCGGGACCTAAGAAGAGCCCGAGGAAGTAGGGGAGTATGTCGATATCACCGCCGATGTTGCCGCGGATATCTAGTACCAGGTACGTAAGCTCCGCGTGTTTAGCAAAACTGTCTGCTACCTGTGCTAGCTCTTGCACGGTAGGTGGGGAGATGCGCGTGATTTTGAGAGCAAGCGTTTTTCTCTGTACGATGTGCCCTGTCACCGTTGGCTCCACGCCGCTCTTGTCGTACTGCGTTCTAGCTTGAGCAGTACCCACCGCGCTGTAGGCACGCCCTACCTGGGCCAACTTGTCGGCGGCATCAGTAGCCTTGCTCTGTTTTAGCTCGCTTGATCTCTGCTCAAACGCTTTAGTGATTTCAGCCGAGGTAGCAGTTTTACTCACGCCTAAGGTGTGGTAGAGGTCGGTGGTAGGGTCAGTGTTGTTGACCTCGTTCTGGAGCGCTTGCTCGTTCTTGGTGCTGTAGAGGCGGCTCCGGCTGAACGGGTTTAGGTTGGCCAGCACAACGTCGCCTAAGCTTACCGCCAGAGTTTTTTGTTCAGCCTCACTCATAGGCTGCATGGTTTTGGTGAGCAATGCCTCAAGCCCAACCCTTGTTGGTGGGTTGAGTTCCACCGTACTATTCGTAAGTTTTGCCAAGCCCCGCTGGTAGATACCGCCTAAGGTGGCTTCATCTATTTTGTCCCAGTAGCGCTGTTTAACCTGGTCAAAAATTTCTAGCAAGAAATCAACTCGGCTGTTGCCGGTCGCAGCTGGCGTAGTCGGTTGTGCCGTAGCCGGTTTAGTAGGTTGCTCGTGCGGGAGGTAGTAGGCAGCCGCGGCACCACCGGCTAATAGGACCCCGAGGACGATTACGTACCTCAGGCGCCACCGTTTTTTGGGTTCAACTGGAGTCGACCAGAGCACGTGCGGTGGTGTATGTGTAGCTTCACGCGACGGGGCAGTTGTTTTTCCTGGGTTCAAGAAGTTTGGGCTGTGGCCATTTGTGTATTCCATGGTAGGTATATAGTATAGCATTTCTGCTGCCACGTCCTGCGTACGTTTTCTGCTAGAAGCCTCAAGGGGCCCTGTGCTAGAATGTATCTATGAATAAATATCTTGGTTTATGGCTCGGTGGATTGTTCGTCATAGCCGTGGTAGCAGGAGTAGTGTGGTACACTTTGCCGCGTACCGTGGTAGCACCACCTGTATCTACCAACCAGCCACCACCAAGTGAGGTGCAGGTGTTTGAGCCTACGGCTAACGCCGTAGTTGTGAGCCCGCTGGCGGTTTACGGCCGCGCGCCCGGAAATTGGTTCTTTGAAGCGTCGCTCCCGGTGGTCCTGACTGACGAAACCGGTAAGGAGCTCGCGCACCAGCCAGCTCAGGCCCAGAGCGACTGGATGGTGACCACACCAGTTGAGTTTCGCACCAGCTTGACCTTTACACCGCCTGCCAGTGGCACCGGGTACCTGGTAGTGAAGAACGACAACCCATCAGGTTTGCCACAGCTTGATAAGAGCTACCAGGTTAAGGTTCGCTTCAAATGATACACTTTAAAGTTCTGAAGCAGTCGCGCCGGAGCCGCGCGCGACTGGGGCTTTTAGAAACTCCGCACGGTGTAGTGGAGACACCGTGCTTGGTGCCGGTGGCTACCCAGGCGGTGGTTAAGACCTTAACTTCCGAGCAAGTAGCAGCGACCGGAGCCAAGCTCCTCATTGCTAACACCTTTCACCTGCACCTTCGCCCAGGTGAGCGGGTAGTGAAAGCTGCCGGAGGCTTACACACGTTTGCTAACTGGCCGCACTCGTTCATGACCGACTCTGGGGGCTTTCAGGTGTTCTCCCTCGGGTTCGGGCGCGATTTCAACCACAGCAAAATAACCCGGGAACCTGCTCGCCCAAGCATACGGCACGGGCAGCAACCCAAGCTCATAAAGATTACTGAGCGTGGGGTGTGGTTTACCTCACCAATCGACGGGCGTAAGTTGTTCCTAGGGCCTAAGGAATCCATTCGTATCCAAGAAGCCTTGGGCGCTGACATCATATTTGCTTTTGACGAATGCACTTCACCACTCGCCAACCAAACCTACACCGCCAACTCGCTCACACGTACGCACACCTGGGCTAAGGAGTGTTTAAGGCTTAAGCGGACCCGCCAAGCGCTCTACGGCATTGTACAGGGCGGGAAGTTTAAGTCGCTCCGCATTGAGAGTGCGCGGACTTTAGGCTCGCTGCCCTTTGACGGCTACGGCATTGGTGGTGAATTTGGTAGCGATAAAAAAATTATGGCGAACATGATAGGCTGGGTCAACGCCGAACTGCCTCCGGAGAGACCTCGGCACCTTCTCGGAATTGGTTTTCCTGAAGATATTGCACCTATTATCAAAGCCGGGGTGGATACGTTTGACTGCATTGTGCCCACCAACCAAGCGCGCCATGGTATGGCTTTCACCAGCACCGGCAAACTTGACTTGGCACAAACCCGGTACCTTACAGACAAAGCGCCGCTCGACCGTACCTGCACCTGCTTAACCTGCCAGGGGTACGAGCGCAGGTACATTGCGCACCTGGTTCGCGCGCACGAGGTTACTGCCATGTCGCTCCTCACCCAGCACAACCTCACCTGGTTTACCACCTACGTGAGAGAGCTGCGCCAGAAGATTAAACAAGGAAAACTGTGAGCCGTACGTTCAAGCACCTACTTGCCAGCTACGACTATCCGGTAAACCCGAAGCTCATTGCCCAGGTGCCACCTCGCCCACGGGACAGCGCTCGGCTTTTGGTATACAACCGTGCCAGTGGCCAGGTGCACCACGACCGCTTTACCAATCTCCATAAGTACCTGCCACCGCGGGCGGTGCTCGTCTTTAACCAGACCAAGGTACTACCAGCGAGACTTGCCGTGCAGAAACCAAGTGGCGGCCAGGTTAAGCTGCTCTACCTGGGCAGCCGCGGCAAACAGGTCGAGGTACTAGCTGAGAAAAGGCTAGAGCAGGGGAGTGAGCTGACTTTGCAAGGTCGTTACCATTTTACCGTTACCCGCGTAGCTGGTAATCACTACTGGTTGAAACCGAAATTCGCTTCGCCGGCATTTTTAAGTTTGTTAGCTCGTTACGGCGAAACACCACTCCCGCCGTACCTCAAGCACTCGCCCCTGAGCGAAGCCCGCCGCAGGGCAGAGTACCAAACCATATTCGCCAAGCAGTCTGGTTCAGTGGCCGCACCAACGGCAGCCCTTCACTTCACCAAACGTTTACTCCAAAAACTCAAGGCCGGGGGTTTTGGTGTAGAATTTGTGACGCTTCATGTTTCTCTTGGTACCTTTGCGCCGCTCACGGAAAGCCAGGTACGCAGGGGCAAGCTTCACGCTGAGTACTATGAGGTAAGCCAGAGTACAGCACGGGCACTTACACAAGCCAAAGCACAAGGCAGGCCGATTATCGCCGTGGGTACCACTGTTGTGCGTACCTTAGAGTCCGCTGCTACACCACAGGGTCACCTTACCAAGCGTACCGGAGCAACACAGTTGTTCATCAGCCCCGGCTACCGTTTTAAGTTTATCAGCGGGCTCATTACCAACTTCCACGTGCCGCGTTCAAGCCTCCTCATGTTGGTAGCAGCACTTACCACCCGCCTCAAGCTCTTAAAGCTCTACGCCCTGGCCCAACGCCACAAGTACAGACTATTTTCATTTGGCGATGGCATGCTTATTACCTAAGCTTTATGCGTAAACACCTCAACATCAGGGTCTACGGTGTAGTGCAGGGTACAGGCTACCGTGCTAGTGCACGAGAGCGTGCACGACACTTAAAGCTTACAGGTTTTGTGCGCAACGAGCCTGATGGTTCAGTCTACCTTGAGGTCGAGGGGAGCGAGGCGGACCTGGCCAAGTTTCAAAAGTGGTGTAGCAAGGGCCCATGGTTTGCGCGGGTGACGAAGTTGGAGGCAGAGCCTGGTGAACTTCAGCACTACGTAGGGTTTACCGTAGCCTAGGGGTTCACTGCAGGTTCATATCATAGGTGGAACATTCTGTTAGCCTAAGCGTTATAGTTTAGGCGAAGGGAGGTGAACACCTATGCATGCATCAACAAGAATGAACTTGGCGGTGGCAGTTGTAGCGGTGGGGTTGGTTTTGGCGGGCACTGTGTTCGCAGCCAATCCGTCGGGAACGGGCCAGCCAAGCCAAGCGTGTGGTGCGGAAGGGCCACTATGAGCCCACCAGGTTTTAGTACTGATGGTTTTGCCAATGCTGAAACACATTACGCGGGGAGCGGCGGTACGGCTTCCGCACAACATGCCCACAGCACTCACGCTGTGTCACAGTACGACGTAGCCTGTTTCCAGTACACCTCGAACCACTAGTACTGGTGAGGCAAGTTAAACAAACAAGCACCGCCGAAACAGCGGTGCTTGTTGCTAGTACGTTCTAGTGGAGTATGTAGTTAAGCTTAGTTTGCCAGCTGCTTACCGCTGGTCCGCTGCAGCTTTCAGGGTCCGGTGTGGTGTTGGCTTTTTCAGCTGAGCTGCTGATACTCTTGGCTTGGGTTTGGAGCTTAGCTTTATCACTAGTCCCGTAACTTACGAGTAGCTTATCTAAGCTTTTGATAACAACACCGGCCGGGTTATCCATTGTCTGACCGTTCAAGATGTAGGTGAGTTTGTGGTTTGCGTCGCTCAGGTAGAGTTTGCTGCGGGTTTGTAGGTAGTTCGGGCCAATGCCCCAGCCCAGGTTTTGGAAAAACTCCCCCCAAGTTACAGCTGGCGCCTCCACGTGGATCAGGTCATTCACCTTATCGTGCATATGGGCGCGAGCCAAAGGGGTGTTAGCTTTGTCAGCACTACAACCAGCCTCTTCTTCGTAGTAGGTGTCAGCGGCAAAAGGCTCACGGTTGCCGTTGATGTAGACCGCGAAGTTAGCGTGGTAGTGCACGGCCGTACTGTGGTAGGCAGCCAGTCGCCAGGCGGCCAGTGCACCAGCGCCAACGAGCGCGCCAAGTATAAGTAGGGATAGTGTTTTCATGACCTTAGTATACACGATTCAGCTTGTGGGGGATAGGCTGGTCCCATTGACACTTTGCTGTGCTAGTGTTAGTATAGGTATGTAATTTCATACTTTTCATATTCTATACTATGCCAAAACCTAAACCTACTCGCAATCAGGCCCGGGCCTTGGGGGAACTTCCCATTACCATGGGTACGGCCACAGTTGGAAGCCGCGGACAAGTGGTTATTCCCGCTGACGTTAGGGAGCAAGTCGGGCTGCGACCAGGGGATAAGCTGGTTGTGTTTAGCCCTCGGCCGGGCTTGCTCTCGATGGTCCGGGCCAGCGCCTTTCGTAGTTTTTTAACGCAGATTGGAAAACACTTAACTAGAACTTAGCTCTAAGCCTGCAAATCAGTATGAACTTCCGTCAACTGTTCACCCGCAAGCGAATTATCTGGACCGCTATCATTATTGTGGTGGTAGGCTACATTGCCTACCGTGCCTCAGCTGGTAAGGGGGGCCCGAGCCAGTTTCAAACTGATACCGTAAAGCGTCAGACGTTAGAGCAAACGGTGCTGACCACGGGTCAGGTGGTTTCGAGTGTAGACTTGGAATTGAGTTTTAAGTCCGGCGGTATTGTAAGTCGTGTAAGTGTGAAAGAGGGCGACAAAGTCCGTGCCGGTACGGTGCTGGCTTCCCTAGACCAGCGTGACCAGTTAGCTACTTTGACTCAGGCCCAGGGCGCGTTGGCCTCTGCCCAAGCTAACTACAGCAAGGTCTTAGCGGGTGCGACCAGCCAAGATGTTGAGGTAAGCAAGGCGGCTGTGGTGTCAGCTCAAGCTACGCTCGACAACGCTCACACCAGCTATACCAACACCGTAGCACTCCAGCAGACTACGGTGGCCAATGCCTACAGTGCGCTGCTGAATTCTGCTCCGGAAGCGGTGCCAGATAAAGACAACCATTCCACGGTTACGCTAACTATTAGTGGTGCTTATGCGGCCACTGAGAGCGGTAGGTACACCATAAGCATTGCTAACCCTAACACCTTAAACTACAATGTGTCGGGGTTGGAGGTAGTGGCTGGTCAAGAGGGCAGTCGGACTACGCCGTCACCCTTAGGTACACGCGGTCTCAAGCTCCAGTTTAGCGCTACGGGAACAGTTGCCGATCGCGACTCTTGGACTGTAGACCTGCCGAACACCCAGGCTTCCACCTACCTCGCCAACTATAATGCTTACCAAGCGGCGTTGCAGACCCAAACTCAGTCCGTGGCCAGTGCACAGGGCGCTGTAGCCTCGGCCCAAGCCGCCCTGGCCCAAGCCCAAGCCGCCCTGGCCCTGAAGCAAGCCGAAGCCCGGCCAGCCGATGTGGATGCAGCTCGTGCCCAAGTGCTGACTGGCCAGGGCCAGGTACAAGCGGCCGAAGCCGCTCTTGAGCACACGCTTGTTCGTGCTCCAGCTGATGGCACGGTTACCCAAGTTAATATCAAAGTTGGGGAGCAGGCGACCGCGGGAACACCAGTGGTAGTGTTGCAAGACGTGGCTAATTTGCACCTCGAGGCGAACGTGAGCGAAGCAGACATTGCTTCAGTCAGCCCCAACCAGAGTGTAGACGTAACCTTTGACGCGCTCGGCGTAGCCCGGCACTTTACCGCTCAGGTTGAGACGGTGAACCCAGCCTCAACTGTTATTTCGGGTGTGGTGAACTATAAGGTTAAGGCACTCCTCACCAACGTTAGTAGCGAGATTAAACCTGGCATGACTGCCAACATGACTATTCAGGTTGCCCATAAAGATAACGTGCTAGCAGTACCTCAGCAAGCCGTGGTCACGGAGGACCATAGCCAGTACGTTAGGGTAGTGGACGATTTGAAAAAGAAAACCTACCACCAGGTTAAGGTTGAAACTGGCATAACCGCTGATGGCGGGTTAGTGGAAATTACGGGGGGTTTAAGCGAAGGCCAAACCGTGGTTACCTACCTTAAGCCGTAGGGTACGCTCTGGCTCTTTCGCTATGGACCTGATCCGCGTATACAACCTGACCAAAGACTACGTCAACGACGACGTGGTGACCTCGGTGCTCCACGGGCTAAGCTTTACTATTGCACCAGGTGAGTTTGTGGCTATCATGGGCCCGTCGGGTAGTGGCAAGAGCACGCTCATGCACATTTTAAGTTTCCTGGACCGGCCCACGGGGGGTACCTACGAGTTTGAAGGTAAGGACACTAGTGGATTTTCTGATAACTATTTAGCCCAGCTCAGGAATGAACGGGTGGGGTTTGTGTTCCAGTCGTTTAACCTGTTGGCCAGAACCTCCGTGCTCGATAACGTTAAGCTGCCCCTGCTCTACAGTACTAAGCGCGACCACGACGCCTTGGCTAAGCAGGCCTTGGCGGCGGTTGACCTGTCCCACCGCCTAGACTACTTCACCAACCAAATTTCTGGTGGTGAAAAACAGCGCGTAGCCATAGCCCGTGCTTTGGTCTGCAACCCAGCGGTTATTTTTGCGGACGAACCCACCGGGAACCTCGACTCCAAGTCCGGCAACAGCGTGATGCAAATTCTGCAGCGCCTGAACGACGACGGCCACACCATTATTTTGGTAACACACGAAACCGACACCGCCAACCACGCTAAGCGCATCATCCGCCTGAAGGACGGTAACATTATGGCTGACGACGTCGTGCGCCAGCGCACCGTAGCGAGCACAGATAAAGAGCTGGTGAAGTAAACTCAAGGCGCCATGAACTACTTTGCTACCATTCGACTGGTACTTCGGACCTTGGTGGCGCGAAAAGGTAGGTCGGCGCTGACCATTTTAGGCATAGTGATTGGTGTAGCTGGAGTTATCATCATCATTGCGCTCGGCGCTGGGGCGCAGGCCTTGGTCTTGGGGCAGATAACCAAACTTGGGTCTAATTTGCTTTCCGTACAGGCCGGCAAGAGCAACGAGAAGGGCCCGCCGGTGCAACTCTTTGGTATTGTGGTAACGAGTTTAGTGAACCAAGACGCCGAGGCTCTCAGGAGCCCCACGGCTGTACCCCACGCCGTAGCGGTGAACGCCAACGTCCGCGGTACGGCGAGCGTAACCTGGGGCAATAAAACCATTGATACCAATTTCCTAGCCACTGACGCTAGCTACCCGCACGTCGTTTCTTTTAATATGCATGAGGGGCAGTTCTATGACGAGCAACAAGGCAGCGGGGGCGCGAATGTGGTTGTACTTGGTTCGACGGTGGCTGACGAACTCTTTGGCGGCACAGGGGTGAGCCCGTTGGGGCAAATTATAAAAGTAAAAAGTTCCACGCAAACTGCCGTGGGCGGTGTACCCTTACGGGTTGTTGGTGTGGTGGAGCCGCGGGGCACTGCTTTTTTCCAAGACCTAGATGATTTACTGTTCCTGCCCCTGCCCATTGGCCAGACTGAGCTCCTCGGGGTGCACTACCTACAAGCTATTAACATCAAAGTCGATGCCGGTGACAACGTGGCGCAGACTATTCAAGACGTTACCACCGTGTTGCGTACCCGGCACCACCTGGAGCAGGGCAGTGAGGACGACTTTACGGTTCGTAACATTGCCGACGCCGTTAGCGTGCTCACTACCATTACCGACGCGCTCTCGCTCTTCCTCACCGCCATGGCCGCCATCGCTTTAGTGGTAGGGGGTATTGGCATTCTCAACATTATGCTAGCGACGGTGGCGGAGCGGACGCGTGAGGTGGGCCTGCGGAAAGCGGTGGGTGCCACCAACCGTGCTATCCGTAACCAGTTTTTATTTGAGGCTGGCACCTTAACCCTCATCGGCGGGCTGGCTGGCATTGTGAGCGGCGTGGTGGTGGCGTACCTTGTCTCGCTGCTCATGCGGTTTTTGGGTTACGACTGGGCGTTTGTTATTTCACTGCAATCAGTTGTCCTTGCCGTAGGCGTATCAATCTTAACTGGTGTGGTGTTTGGGCTGTACCCGGCGTTTAAGGCAGCCAAGCTCAACCCCATCGACGCCCTACGCTATGAGTAACCTATGGTAGCCGCCCTGAAACAAGCTACTCAGGTGCTCCGCGCTAACCTAGCGCGTACGGTGCTCACGACCTTAGGGATTGTTATTGGCATTTCTACGGTTATCTTGGTGCTCTCAGCTGGGGAGGGGTTCCGGAGCCTTATTAATGCCCAGCTCGCGGCCTGGGGTACGGACACATTGTTCTTAGAAACCCGCGTACCGCCTACCACCAAGAACCGTGCCAACAACAACCAGGCTGGTGCAGATTTCAGCCGCATAACGTCGGCAGTTCCTATCACTACGCTGAAACAGCGGGATTTAGATGAAATTGGCAAGCTCCCGAACGTGGTGCAAGACTACGGCATGGTTACGGGCTCGGCGGTCGCGAGCTACCGCAACGTCGAAAAGTACGTGCTCTACTACGGCGCCTCGGCTGTCAGGTTTCAGGTTGATAAGCACACGCTTAAGGCCGGCCGCTTCTACACCGAGGCCGAGGACACCGGCGGCGCACAGGTAGCTATTTTAGGCTCTAATCTGGCACACGACCTCTATGGTGATGAAGACCCGGTGGGTAAGCTCTTGCGCCTGGGCACGTTGAATTTCCAAATCATCGGGGTGTACAACACCCAAGGTTCTCTGGGCGGGCCAGCTGACGATATGCTCTACATGCCCCTCACTACGGCGCAGAAGAAAATGCTCGGCATAGACTACCTACTCGTAGCAGTGGTTGAAGTTAAGGACACCTCACTTAGCGAGGCAACAGCTGACGCTATCCGCGTGCTCCTTAGACACAACCACGACATCACGGACCCCGCGCGGGACGACTTCACCGTCACCACGCAAGCCCAAGCGCTCGATACCTTTAACACCATTTTCAACGGTGTCACCATTCTGCTCATGGCCATAGCCGCCATCTCGTTAATCGTCGGGGGAGTGGGAATCATGAACATTATGTACGTGGTGGTCACCGAGCGCACGGCCGAAATTGGTTTAAAGAAAGCGCTCGGCGCCACTAACCGCGACATCCTGCAGGAGTTTCTCCTGGAGTCGGTCCTGGTAACTCTGATAGGTGGCGTAATTGGTATTTCGTTTGGGGCGGCCTTAGGCTGGGTGGTGGCTAAGGTGGCCCAAGCAGCTAGTTTGCCCTGGGTGTTCTCAGTGCCAGCCTATGCCATTCTGCTAGGGTTTGGCGTGTCGGCCGCCATTGGCCTAAGCTTTGGTGTGTTGCCAGCCCGGAGCGCTGCCCGGCTGGACCCGGTAGAGGCGATGCGGTACGAGTAGGGACTAAGTTAAAGTTGAGAAAATAAAAAAGAGCCGCAGCATGTGCCTTGGCTCTCTACTTTTCTTGAATGGTTTTGGCTGTCTCACGACAGGTTTGTACATAGGTGGGTAACCTGCCCACCTAACCAGGGCCCTGACGTTATGTCGGGATTCGTTTTGATTTTTCCCCTACTTGCCAGGTGTCCGAGACTTGCGGACGCCGCCGAACCACCAGTAGCCATCCCAGTCGTCGTCGGTGCTGCCCACGTCCACGAAACGCCCGCCAGCGTTCCGGGCGAAGGTGATGTAGCAAAAGTTACCATCATCATCCTTCCATTGAGTACCGTTGGGGTACTCGTCAGCGAACGCTGGGTCGGCTTCGTTTACTGCCGCTTGAGCGTAGGGGTCGGGAGCCAGTCCCCGTGCTTCGAACACAAGCACCAAGTCGCTGACACTTACCCACGTATCGAGCGTGAAGAACTCGACTGTCGCCTCCTCGCCTTCACCCCGGGGGATAATTTTGACCACGGAACTGTGCCTGTGCTCGCCGCGGTTCAGGGCCGTGATCATTTCCTGGGGAGGGCGATTGCGGTTGACCTTCGCTGTACGGTGGATGGTTGCCGTTTCCATTTTGGCATCTCCTTATTTACTTCACCTCAACTGGTACGGTTGAGGTAGTGACTATATTGCCCTAGTGTGTACCACGCATGATTCATTCAACCATTATCGCTATAAGGGCTGAAAACATGCGCCACTAGGGCTTATTTGTTAAAAATCAGTCAAAACAACAATAACAAACTATACTATCACCGCCTGACGTTTTTGTCAAGCCCTGGGGTACGATATAATAAAGAGAGCGTCCAGTTGCGGAACGCTCTCTAAGGTTCGGTGGTGTTGGGTTGCGCGGTTTTAGAAGTAGAAACTGGCACCTAAGGTCAGGCCCTCACGGCTGATGCCGCTCTGCGGCACCACCACGATGTGGTTTGGTTCAATACCACCCTGGTAGGCTAGGCTTAGCTGAATGCGGTCGTGGTGGGGCGTGTCGCCAAGGTTGGTGGAGCCAGTGATCCGTACCAGGTAGCGGGCACGTTGCTCAAGTTCAGTGTCGAGCTGGAGTGCCAGGCGGTAGTTCTCACTGCGCCAGACCGTGGCCAGTGCGTTAGCGTAGAACCGACGCTCGTACGGCGTAAAGGCATCGCTGGCAAACATTTCTTTAGGTTCGGCCAACAGAAAGAAGTTCATGCGGATTGGCTGCGTGCCCACGGTCCAGGCGTAGTCAGCTTCCTCTTGCCCAATGTCGACCCTGATCAGGTTTACGTCCTCTACTTCGATATAGATTTGCTGCAGGTCGCGCGCCTCGTCAATACTGGCCGCATCAATAGGGTCGATATAGTGCGTCGAGACGTGGAAGACAGCTGTCTGCGCGTATAAGTGGTAGAAGGGTAAACGGTGCCGGAAGGCGAGGCTGATGTCGAAGCTGCCGGCGTAGAGCTTGGCCCGGCGCTGCTTCAGGCCGCCCCACAGGAACTGGATGTAGGACTGAAGCGTTACCGACCAGTCGTCGTAGTTCGCTAGGTAGTACTTGTTCTGCAGGTCGAACCTGCCGATGAAGCTGTTCCTGACGAAGTCGGTGGTATTGGCTGAGGCACCCAGGCTCTTGTCAAAATCAGCGGCGGCGTAACCACCAGCAAATAAACCGGTGCGGGGCTGGGCGAAGGCGCGCGGGTGCAGGCCCGCGAGCACCGCCGCGACGAGAAGTACAGCAGTGTGTTTCATGGTTACCTCACAGCATGTGTTGGGGTTGTTGGTTTAGTGAATTGCCTTAGTGTTTGCGTATTTTCAAGGTGCGGGTAATTATGACCATCTTAGTACAGCCCTATCGGCCGTCAAGGCGGTGTGCCTTAATGGTCTTGACAAGCCTGTTTTAGGGGGTATACTGGGTGTTAGCACTCGGAGCTCGAGAGTGCTAATTCAAAAACTTTCATGCAGGAACGCCAGCACAACTTACTTGCCCACGTAGTTCGAAGCTACATTCGAGAGGCTGAACCGGTAGGTTCCAAGGCCCTGGAGGGCACTTTAGGCTTAAGCTCGGCCACTATCCGGAACGAAATGGCGGAGCTTGAGGCCGAGGGCTACCTGAGCCAGCCTCACACTTCGGCTGGCCGGGTGCCGACGCTTAAGGGGTACCAGTTTTTCCTGGACCACCTGGTAGAGCGGCAAGAGCCCAAAGCCGCTGAACAGCGGACCCTCAGGGAGCTGATGGGTGAGCCCCAGGTAACCCACGAGCAGTTTTCCAAAAAATTGGCTCGTACCTTGGCCGAGTGTGCGGGTGAGGCCGCGGTAGTTGGTTTGAGCCGCCATGATTCGTACTACACTGGCCTGTCGAACTTGTTTGAGCAGCCAGAGTTTCGTGCGCTCGACATGGTGCGCGCCTTAGGCCAGGTGGTGGATCACCTGGACGAGGCTATGCTCAAGCTGTACCGCACCCTGACGACTATGGATGACGTAGCAGTAAAAATTGGTTCAGCCAACCCGTTTGGTGAAGACTGTGCGCTCGTTTTTACCACCTATGGCAAGGGGAACACCAGTGTTATTGGTATTTTGGGCCCCTTACGCATGGACTACGACGCCAACTTAGGACGTTTACACTATGTCAGACAACTCTTCCATTCCTAATCCAGAACCCGGCGCCGAGCTCGAACAGCTGAAGGCCCAGGCCGCCGAGTACCTGCAGGGTTGGCAGCGCGCTAAGGCTGACTACGCCAACCTGAAGCGCGAGAGCGAGGCCAAATTCAGCGAGCTCACCCAGTATGCCACCAGCGAGCTCCTCACCGAACTTTTGCCACTGGTAGACTACTTCAAACATGCGCTCCGCGCTGTGCCGCCAGAGCAAAAAGGCCTGCCTTGGGTAGAGGGGATACAGCATATTCAATCAAAGCTTGAGCAGGTGCTTGCTTACCACGGGGTTAAGGAGCTGGAAGTAGTAGGTGAGAAGTTTGACCCCGGCGTACATGAGGCAGTAGGGGAAGTTCAAAGCACCGAACCCTCGGGCACGGTCGTAGAAGAAGTAAGAACCGGTTTTATGCTCCATGACAAGCTTCTACAGCCAGCCCGCGTTAAAATTGCTAAATAAATACTCACTATTAACGCATACTATGGACTACATTTGCCCCGAGTGCGGCTACACTGACGAGGCTAAAGGCCGCTGCCCCTCTTGCGACGTGCCCCTTATCCATATAGACAAAGTGGGTGAAGGTGCCGAAGGTGATGAGGGTGAGGCGGAGGACACCATGTCACCGCACGATGAGGACGAGGAGTAAGTTGTACTAACTATTAACCTACAACCTAGGGAAGGAGAACACACTATGCCTATTGTACGCTGGGCACCAATGCTACCTTCGTTTGATGACATGTTTGACGGTTCGGGTTTCCCGAGTTTCGCCCCCGCGCTCGACGTGTACCAAACCAAGGACGACGTGGTGGTAGAAGCACCACTGCCAGGGTTAGACCCTGATAAGGTCACTGTCTCTATTGAGAACGACGTTTTGACGCTCGAAGGTAACTTCGAGCACAAGACCGAGGTGGATGACAAGAACTACTACCGTAGGGAAGTGCGCGCTGGTGCGTTTCACCGCCAAGTGGCGCTCCCCACTGCAGTTTCTGGTGAGCAGGCCAAGGCGACGTATGAAAAAGGTGTTTTGAAGATTGTTATCCCTAAAGAGGAACGAGCAAAACCAAAAACAGTTAAAGTGGAAATTAAGTAGTTGCTGGGAAAGCGAGGAACCGCCGCTAGGCGGGGCCGAAGCCCCGTACCGTGCCGTAGGCTCTGGTGCGGGGAGGAGCGCGCTAAACCCAAGACGGTTAAGGTAGAGGTAAAGTAACCCCTCAGGTCCGATGTTTCTCGGACGCTCGGGTGAGGCCGCAAGACTTTACGACCTCACGCGAGACAATTAATTCGACTAACATTTACTAGATACTATGCCAAAGATACTCGGAATTGATTTAGGCACCACCAACTCCTGCGTCGCCATTATCGAGGGCGGCCAGCCCAAGGTGCTGGAGAACAAAGAGGGCATGCGCACCACGCCTTCGGTGGTCGCTACCACTAAAACTGGTGAGCGTTTGGTAGGGCTCTTGGCTAAGCGCCAGGCAGTTACCAACCCGCAGAACACGCTTTACTCTGTTAAACGTCTCATTGGCCGCCGCTGGGATGATGCGGAGGTGCAACGTGACCTCAAGGTGCTGCCGTTTAAGATCAAGCAGGCGGGTAACGGTGTAAAAATTGAGATGAACGGTAAAGACTACTCCCCACAGGAAATTAGCGCCATGGTGCTGCAGAAGCTGAAGGCCGACGCTGAGGAAAAGCTAGGTGAGAAAATTACCGAGGCGGTTATTACCGTGCCTGCCTACTTCGACGACAGTCAGCGCCAAGCCACCAAAGACGCCGGGGAAATAGCTGGCCTCACCGTGAAGCGCATTATCAACGAGCCCACGGCCGCCGCCCTAGCCTATGGTTTCGACAAGAAAAAGGACGAGAAGATAGCCGTCTATGACCTTGGCGGTGGTACGTTCGACATCTCCATTCTGGAAGTGTCCGCTGACACCGTAGAGGTTAAGGCCACGAACGGTGACACCCACCTTGGTGGTGACGACTTTGACCAGCGCATCATTGGTTGGATTGTAGACGAGTTTAAAAAGGAGAATGGTATTGATCTGTCCAAAGACCCGCTCGCCCTACAGCGCGTTAAGGAGTCAGCCGAAAAGGCGAAAATAGAGCTCTCGACTGCTACCGAGACAGAGATAAACCAGCCATTCATTACCTCAGACGCCGCTGGCCCGAAGCACCTGGTGATGAAGATCACGCGCGCCAAGCTGGAGAGTATAGTGGGGGATTTGGTCGAGAAAACGCTGGAGCCTACCAAAAAGGCCTTGGCTGATGCTGGCCTTAAGACCACCGACATTCACGAGGTGGTGCTGGTTGGTGGCATGACGCGCATGCCCATGGTTATTCAGGCGGTGGAAAAGTTCTTTGGCAAAAAGCCCAACGCCAGCGTGAACCCGGACGAAGTGGTGGCAGTGGGTGCCGCGGTGCAGGCCGGTGTGCTGCAAGGTGAAGTGCGCGACGTCCTCTTGCTCGACGTAACACCACTCTCACTTGGTATTGAAACCTTGGGCGGGGTTATGACCAGGCTTATTGAGCGCAACACCACGGTGCCAACCTCCAAGAGCCAGGTATTCTCGACAGCTGCCGACGGGCAAACCTCGGTTGAGATTTTGGTGCTCCAAGGTGAACGTGAGTTTGCCAAGGACAACAAAACCTTGGGTCGGTTTATTCTAGACGGTATTCCGCCGGCGCCGCGCGGCATGCCGCAGGTGGAGGTGAGCTTCGATATTGACGCTAACGGTATTCTCTCAGTTAAGGCAAAAGACAAAGCCACCAACAAAGAGCAGAAGATTACTATCACTGCTTCGTCAGGCCTTAGTAAGGACGAGGTTGAGAAAATGAAGAAAGAAGCCGAGCTCCATGCTGAAGAGGACAAGAAACAGCGCGAGCTGGTGGATATGAAGAACACAGCCGAGAGTACGGTGTATCAGACCGAGAAAATGCTGAAAGAGCAGGGTGACAAGGTGCCAGCCGAGGTTAAGACCGAGGTGGAGGCAGGGCTGGCTGATGTGAAAACGGCTAAGGATGGCACCGACGCCGCAGCTATTAAGAACGCACTCGATGCGTTGCAGCAGGCTGCTATAAAGATTGGTGAGGCTATGTACAAGTCCGCCCAGGGCGGATCCGCCTCGGACGGAGCGTCTAACGGGTCTTCGACAGGTGATGGACAATCGTCAGGCGACAAAAAGGACGAACCCATCAGTGGAAGTTACGAGGAGGTTAAGAAGTAGTAATCGCTGCCATTAGACTAAAATTATGAATCCAGATTTAATTCAGGCACTAATGAGTCAGATAATTGTTCCGCTTGGTGTTAGTATCAGCGCAAATTTGGTTTCCAAAGCTTTAGAAGATTCATTGGTTAATGGTGAAGTAAAGTCTTTAGATGAATTAAAACAAAAATTAGCTTCGTTACTGAAAGTCGACAACGCCAACATTATCGCGGATAAAGTAGTTACCTTTTTAGCTGAAAGTGGAGATATTCAAATCCGTGGTTCTAGGGTTTTTGGTAGTTCAGTCTTGTTGGCTTCATCTTCAGGTACAGAATTAAACTTTGGAGATAATAGTAGTGTTGAAACAAAAGCAAAGAGTGCTATTTATGCGGGAGCAAGAGCAGGAGTCATCGCTAGAGGTGGTGCTCAAATAGAATTAGATGAGCAAGGTAATATTATGTTCCGTACCTAACTATTAAAACGTTATTAGATTATGCCTAACGAACAACAGCAGCAAATTCAGGTGAAGGTTACCGACGAGGTACTGAAGGGTGTGTACTCTAACCTTGCCCAGATTGCCCACACCAAAGAGGAGTTTGTGATAGATTTCATGAGTATGATGCCGCCACAGGGCATTGTGAACGCCAGGGTGTACCTGAACCCAGCCCACGCTAAACGCCTGGCTCATGCGCTCATGGACAACGTTAAGAAGTACGAGGAGCAGTTTGGCAAGGTGGACGAGGGCAGCCAGACCGCGCCGGAAATTGGCTTTAAGACTACCTAAACTTTAAAGCTACCTAAGCCAATGGCCAGTAAAGACTACTACCAGGTTCTTGGGGTACCAAAGAGCGCCTCGGCAGAGGAGATAAAAAAGGCTTTTCGGAAACTGGCGCACCAGCACCACCCCGACAAGCACGGCGGGAGCGACGCTAAGTTTAAGGAGATAAATGAGGCCTACCAGGTTTTGGGGAACGCCGATAAGCGGAAAACTTATGACCAGTTCGGCGCCAATTTTGAGCAGGCCGGGGGGCCGGGTGGGTTTAACTGGCAAGACTTTTCACGCGGTGGTGGGTTTAACAGCCAGGGTGTTAATTTTGATTTTGGAAACTTAGGGGACATTTTTGGTGACTTTTTTGGTGGCGGGGGGCGCACTTCACGGAGGACTGGTCCACAGCGCGGGAGCGATGTGCAGTTTGTGACTGCCGTGGATTTTCGAGAGGCGGTGTTTGGTGTGGAGAAAACGTTACGGTTTGAGAAAGATATTGTGTGCAGCCGTTGCAAGGGCACTAGAGTGGAGCCTGGTGCTAAGGTGGAAACCTGTAAAACTTGTAACGGGCAGGGGCACGTGGAACAAATGCAGCGCACGTTCCTGGGGAGCATGCGTACCGTGACCGTTTGCCCAACCTGCGGTGGCGAGGGTGAAACCACTGACAAGGTGTGCGCCAAGTGTCGCGGCGAGGGGAGAGAGCAGGGCGTTCGGGAACTCAAGGTGCAGATTCCAGCTGGCATAGACGACGGCCAAACTATTCGCCTGTCGGGTGAGGGTGAGCCCGGGCTTAAGGGTGGCCCGGGCGGCGACCTGCTACTCACTGTGCAGGTGAGACCCGATAGAACTTTTAAGCGCGAGGGTTATAATCTCTACACCACTAAGGACATCAGCCTGAGTCTAGCGAGTTTGGGTGGCAAGGTGCTGCTCACTACCCTAGACGGCGATGTGCACATGAAAATACCGACTGGTACACAGAGCGGCAAGGTGTTTAAACTTGAAGGTAAGGGCGTGCTGAAACTCAAGAGTAAGTCGCGCGGCGATTTGCTGGTTACCATTCACGTGCAAACGCCGGAGAAACTGTCACGGAAGCAGAAGGAGGCGCTCAAAGAGTTTTCGGCTTGGGAAGGGGAGGAGCCGGAGGGAAGGCTGTAGTATTTGACAGTTATAGCTTTGGTCTGTAGAGTATGAGGAATGAAAAATCAAACCTAATTCACTGATCCTACAACCACAAAATAAACAGGAGGTTAATAATGATCGAATTTCGGCACGCCCGCCTGATTGAGCTGTTTTGGAAGGCAAGGTACGACGTACGTGCGGTCGGGTCAAGCGCACGCCGCGCTTTCCAAATTTTTTCCGACGTTTTGCCACATATTACCAGTGGCAAAATTTTGAACCCCGACCAGTCGCGCGTTCTCATGGCCCATGGCCTGCTACCCTGTGCCTATGAGCCGCCCCAGGCATTTCAGGAGCTGGCCAACCGGCTTGATATGAGCCCCAGCGAAGTGGCTGAGGCCTATAGCCGGGGAGTAGAAGAGTTTGCCGCCTCACCCGATATTGAGAGCGTGATGGCTCTCCACGGCGTGTACAAAGAGCGGGGCCATAGCTTTGGCCCCCAGGTAGAGGTGAACGACGCCGTACTGCAGTTTGAACTTCCCACCTTCACTGCCGATCAGCGGCAGTAACCCTGGGTTCACCATCCCTCTGCGACAGCTCCTGTGGAATATTCCAGGAGCTGTTTTCCTTATAGTTGGGACTGGCTCATGGTTGACAAGGTAGCAGCCTTACTTTAAAAGTTGTTATAAGATGTAGTAAAGACAACAAAAACCAAATGCAAACATATGGAGGGAACAATGTACCTAGCAATACTAGCGCTGTCAGTACTCTCGTACCTCTTGGGGTCTATACCTTTCGGCTACCTCATCGCCCGGCGGCTGGGCGTAGATATTCGAAGCTACGGTAGCGGCAACATTGGCGCTACTAACGTCGGCCGCGCGCTCGGCTGGAAGTGGTTCCTGCTTACGCTGCTAGCGGATGCCGCCAAAGGGTTTGCGGCTGTTTCGTTGGTTGGTGTGTGGCTCGACGAGCCCAAGGTCGGTTTCTACATTCTAGCGGGGAGCCTCGCTATTCTCGGTCACTGCCTGCCGGTGTGGCTCAGCTTCCGCGGTGGCAAAGCCGTGGCCACTTCGCTCGGGGTTCTGGTTGGTCTTTTGCCGTGGGGGTTTGTGCTCGTGGTGGTGGCCACGTTTGGTGTAGTGTTCCTGCTTTCAAAGCAGGTTTCCCTGGGCTCCATCTGCGCGGCACTCGTGGCGGTGATTACCAAAATTACCTTGGGGGGCGGATTCAACCAGCAAAACTTCGAGCTTACGCTCTTCATGGTAGGCCTGGCGGCACTCATAGTTTACACGCACAAGGAAAACATCAAGAGAATTTTGAGCGGTACGGAGCATAAGGTTCAACTACCTCGTTCATTATGAGCGGGGTAGTTTTGTCTAGCGGTTTTATGACTCAGCCGTCCCTGGTGTAGGCGAGGGTGCGAGTATAGCCTGAACATCAGGTAGCGTTGCCGCGCGCACGAGCTTGGATCTGAGCTCCGAAGCACCTGGGAACCCCTTGGCATACCAGCCCAGGTGTTTCCTCAGCTCAAGCAAACCCCGTTCGCCCTTGCTCCCCAGAGACAGCTCGGCGTGCTGCAGCATCACCTGTTTTATCTCGCCCCAGGGTAGTTCCTGGTAGCTGCCCGTGCTCAGGTAGTCCTTAACCTGCGTAAACAGCCACGGCTTGCCCCAGGCCCCACGGGCTAGCCCTACACCATCTGCGCCTGTGGCTTCCAACACCTCTTTGGCTTTTTCTGGGGAGTAGATGCCGCCGTTGGCAATCAGCCTGCCTGGCCAAATTTTTCGTACTTCGGCGATGATGTTCAGGTTTGGTTCGCCGTCGAACGGCTGCTCGAACGACCGGCCGTGGATCATAATAGCTTGCACTGGCAGGTCCTTAATGGTTTTTACTAAGTCCAGCGCAGTTACCACGTCCACCGGGCATTCATACTGGTCAAGTTCAGCCTCAGCTTCCGGGTTTTCGATTTTGTCCTTAGTGTCTTGCCCCCGGCGTATGCTGGCGCGGATTTTTATGGACACGGGGAGTGGGGTGCCCTCGCAGGCGGCTTGGACCAGTTCGTAGCACAAGGGCAGGTTGCGCATGAGGGTTACCCCACCGCCTGATTTTACGACCTTGTACGCGGGACAGCCGAAGTTTATGTCCACACCAGCAAAACCCATCTCTTCCAAAACTTTAACGGCCTTAAAAAAGTGTTCCGGTTTCTTACCAAATATTTGGCACACCACCGGCTGCTCCATGGGGTCATAAGCAATGAGCTCGCGGGTTTTCTGGTTCTCGTAGACCAGCGCATCGGCTGAGGCAAACTCGGTGTAGATAACATCCGCCCCAAAGCGTTTACAGAGCTGACGAAAGGCGGTGTCAGTCACGCCGGCCATGGGTGCTAAGGCCAGAATAGGTTTTTTGAGTGCGGTCCAAAAGTTTGGCATAAGCGTAGGTACGAGTGTAGCAGTGGTAGTACCCATTGACAAGATGCACCTTTTTTGCTAGTTTGGAAGCAAACCAACAACAAGGAGGATCGCTATGATAATTCTAGGCGCTCTACTCGTGCTGGTCGTGCTGGGGCTCATCGGCGCAACCTGGGAGGGCATTCACTCACACGCCAGCCAACGTTACGCCGGCACCCGGACACTCCACGCTTATCGTTTTCTCCCGGCCGCCAAGTTCTTCCGCTCCTTCAGTTGGAGCTAAAAAGAATTTCTGGCATCGTCCCAACTACCAGCCCGAGTCGCAAGACTCGGGCTTTCTTTTTTTGGCCTTAGGCTTTGGTGAGTGGCTTGGTAATGGGGCCCAGTTCGGTATCGTCCAGGGCAAAGCCGTGTTCGGCTATGGTCTGCCTGAGCCGGTCAGCTTGTACCCAGTTTTTCTGAGCTCTCGCTTGCTCACGTTCGGCCACCAGGTGTTGCACCTCGGTGGGTACGGTGAGCGGTTTAACCTGTTTGAGGCCGAGGCCTAGAATTTCGTCAAACTTGAGGAGCGATTGCTTTTTGGCGGTGTCGGGGTACTCGCTCTTCATAAGCTCCCATACAACTGCCAAGCCCTTGGGCGTATTGAGATCGTCGTTTACTGCGGCCATAAATTTTTCCTCAAACTCAGCGCAGCCGGTTTGGGCATTCCCCATGGTGGCTACTTTGTTTTGCAGCGTTTCGAGCGCGCTGGCGGCACCTTGCACAGCTTCAAGGGAAAAGTTTAGGACTTTTCGGTAGTGCGTACCCAGGCAAAAGTAGCGGTAGGCAAGTGGGCTTATGCCGCGGTCGATTAAATCGCGTAAAGTGTAGAAGTTGCCGAATGACTTCGCCATTTTTTTATTGTCTACCAAGAGCCATTCGTTGTGCAGCCAGTATTTAACGAAAGGTTTGCCAGTCGCCCCTTCTGACTGTGCAATTTCGTTTTCGTGGTGTGGAAAAATATTGTCAACACCGCCGGTATGTAGGTCAAATTGCTGGCCCAGATTTTCCATTGACATTGCTGAACACTCGATGTGCCACCCAGGCCGACCCTTACCAAGAGGCGTATTCCAGAAAACATCGCCATCTTTTTCATCCCATGCTTTCCAGAGTGCAAAATCCTGGACATTGTCCTTATCGTATTCGTCCGTTTTAATTCGGCCACTCGCATTTCCCTTTTGTTTGTCTAATGTAATATGAGAGAGCTTGCCGTAATTTTTAAATTTTTTAATATTGAAATAAACGCTGCCGTCGGGGCTTTGATAGGCGAAGCCTTTCGTTAAAAGTTTTTGGATAAGTGTAACCATCGCTTCGATGTAGTCCGTAGCGCGAGTATATTTCTCGGGCGGCAAGATACCAAGCATGCGCACGTCTTTATAAAATTCTTGCGTATAAAATTCAGTGAATTCTTTTAAGCTGCGTCTTTCTTTTTGCGATTCACGGATGGTTTTATCATCCACGTCGGTTAAGTTCATAATATGGTGTACACGGTAGCCGTTGTACAGCAATACTCTTTTCAAAATGTCCGCAAAAATGTAGGCGCGATAATTGCCTATGTGGGGATAGTTGTAGACCGTGGGGCCGCAGGTGTAAAGCCCAACCTGGCCAGGGGTACGTGGTGCAAATTCTTCTTTCTGGCGGGTCAGCGTATTATAGAGCTGCAGTGACATAGTGATTGGTTAGTATTGTAACGCGATTTTTGAACAATTGACAATTTTAGGGGTTAGGCTAAGGTGAAGCCAAAACATCACTAGAACTGTTAACACAACAGGAGAAAAAATGAAAAAAATGCTCGTTCCATTACTGATAGGTGTGGTGGCTGGATTACCGCTCATCGGTTATATCGTTGGCTCGAACACCATAGTTGCTGCGCCAGAAACACTGGCGTGTATCTGTGCGGCGCTTAGCGCTCTTGGTGCTCTTCTGTACCTTACTACATGTCGGTTTATGAGTCAGGTGTCACCACTGAGGTACGTGGTCGAACTCATAGTAGCCGAAAGCTGGGGTGTGGGAGTCGCTCTGGGAAGCCTTATTATTACGGTGTACCGTAATACGCTAAGCCTAGAGAGTGGAGCATTTAACAATCAGCTTGTGCTCGTCGCTAGCGCTATACTCTTCGGGTGCGGGGTGCTTACGGTGGCCTATAAGCAAGGCCACATTAAACTAGGGTTTGGGGAGATGGTTAGTATGGTGGCTGGTGCCGTTATAACTTTTTCGGTTATCTTTAACCTATACTACCAGCAACTACATAACTAGTGCGGCTGAAGTTTGTACATGCAGTCGTCAGTGCGGCAACGTGCTGACGACTTTTCTATTGGGTAAGGCATGGTATACTGAGCACATGTCCAGACAGCCGCTTAATCTCTACGTTTTTGTTGGTGTGCTGGTGGGTGCGTTTGTGGGCACGTTCTTAGTGCCAGGTTTGGGTACGGTGATAGGTGCTGTGGTTGGCGGGGTAGTGGGGCTGGTAGTTTCACACCAACGCCGGAAGCGCCAGATCCCTACAGACGTTCCGCCTAGGATGTAGTTTATTTTGCTTTAACCTACTCCTACCATTACGGTAGGAGTTTTGGTATACTGGGGTTATGTTTAAGCTTTCGGCCCGCGGGGATTACGGCCTCATGTTCCTGAAATCGCTCTCACAGCTGCCCCCTGGTCAGTACGCCACCGTGCGGCAGGTTGCCGAGCAGCAGCGACTGCCAGCGAAGTACCTGGAGCGGGTGGCGGCCGCCCTGGCTGCTGCAGGGGTTTTGCTAAGCCGTGAGGGGCAGGGCGGCGGCTACGCCCTGGCTAAGCCCTCACGCGAGCTTAAGTTGGTTGAGGTACTAGCAGTATTGGAAGGAGAACTTGAGCCTGTGCACTGCACGCATGATGGGCGGTGCTGCGACCGCGAACATGCCTGTGAACGGAAAACCGGCTGGCAAAAGGTGCATACAAAGCTTTACGACATTCTCTTACAGCATACGCTCGCAGATATTTTATCAACAATTAACACCTAACCCTTACATGTATGTTTGAACTTCCTAAATTGCCTTACGCCTTTGACGCGCTAGAGCCGCACCTCGATGCCAAAACCATGGAGCTCCACCACGGCAAGCACCACCAGACCTACGTTACCAAGCTTAATGAAGCGCTGGCGACTGCACCGGAGTGGGCCGCCAAGTCGATTGAGGAGATTGTGCAAGGGTATGGGCAGGCCCCTGAGGGTATTCGCAGTGCACTCAGGAACCACGGCGGCGGGCACTACAACCACTCTATGTTTTGGCAGATTATGCGGCCACAGGGTGGTGGTGAACCAGAGGGTAGCTTAGGCCAGGGGATTGCGAGCACCTTTGGCGACTTTGGCAAGTTCCGTGAAGCGTTTACCAAAGCCGCGCTCGGTGTGTTTGGCAGCGGGTGGGCCTGGCTCGTGGCTGACGCCGCCGGCAAGCTCTCTATTACTACTACCCCTAACCAAGATTCGCCCCTGACCCAAGGCTTGCGGCCGCTCCTGGGCTTAGATGTGTGGGAGCACGCCTACTACTTGAAGTACCAAAACCGTCGGCCCGAGTACGTGGAAGCTTGGTGGAATGTTGTTAATTGGGAAGCGGTGGAGGAGCGTTTAGGTTAAGTCGTTTTGTCATTACTGACCACTTTCTTATTCGCGCGAATAAGAAAATACTACCCAGCAGTACACCATGCTAGAGATTAAAAATCTTCATGTTTCTGTTGACCAGAAGCAGCTCGTGCACGGCGTAACACTGACAGTACGCCCTGGTGAGGTGCATGCGCTCATGGGCCCTAACGGTTCGGGCAAGTCGTCTTTGGCCGCAGCACTTATGGGTCACCCGAGCTACGCTATTACTTCGGGTAAGGTAGTGCTGAGTGGAGAAGACATTACGATGCTTGCGCCAGAGAAGCGGGCTGGCTCAGGGCTTTTTTTAGCGTTTCAGTACCCCCAGAGCATACCCGGGCTATCGGTGCAGCAGTTCTTGCAGGCTGCGGTGAATGCTCAGGCAGAGAGCAGGGGTAAAAAACCTTTGAGCGCAAAAGAGTTCGGCGTCTTACTTGAGGCCGCGGCTACCGCACTGCAGCTTGATAAAGCATTTTTGGAGCGCGGGGTGAACGATGGATTTTCGGGTGGGGAGAAAAAGCGGCTGGAGGTGTTGCAGCTCAGTGTGCTCAAGCCCCACTTTGCGGTGCTTGACGAAACTGATTCGGGGCTCGATGTTGATGCCCTGAAGCTAGTGGCGGAGGGGGTGAATAGGGAAGTAGCAGAACGGAACATGGGCGTGTTAGTTATTACTCACTACCAGCGCTTGCTGCACTACCTTAAACCCACCCACGTGCATGTGATGGCGGAGGGGAAGGTTGTAGCCTCAGGCGGGCCTGAGCTCGTAGAGCGGGTCGAGGCCACAGGCTACCAAACTTTTTTGCACCATGCCTAAACCTGTTGTTACCCAAGGTTACCAGTATGGTTTCCACGACGCTGTAGCGCCGGTGGTGCAGCTGCCGCGCGGGTTGTCGAAAAAAGTGGTGGAGGAAATCTCTCACCTTAAAGGAGAGCCGGCCTGGATGCGGGAGCGCAGGCTACGGGCGCTGGAGATTTTTGAAGCTAAGGAGCTCCCGACCTGGGGAGCTGACCTTTCGGGTATTAACTTTAACGACATTTGCTACTATCTTAAACCCTCCGACCGGAGTGCGGGCACGTGGGACGACGTGCCGGTAGGCATTCGTAGCACCTTTGAAAAGCTTGGCATTCCCCAGGCTGAGGCTAAACTGCTTTCAGGTGTGGGTGCACAGTACGACAGTGAGGCCATTTACCACAACCTAAAAGAAGAGTGGAAAAAACTTGGCGTGGTGTTTTTGGACATGGACTCAGGGCTCAAGGAGTACCCAGACTTGGTAAAAGAGTACTTTGGTAGCGTGGTGCCCTTAGGTGACAACAAGTTTGCTGCACTGAACTCGGCCGTGTGGAGCGGTGGTAGTTTTGTGTACGTGCCCAAAGGCGTGCAGGTAACCGTACCACTGCAGGCTTATTTCCGGCTCAATGCCCAGAACATGGGACAGTTCGAGCGCACCCTTATCATTGCGGACGAGGGCAGTTTTGTAACCTACGTAGAGGGTTGCACAGCGCCGGTGTACGCGGTGGATTCGCTCCACTGTGCGGTGGTGGAGATAATCGCGAAACCGTACTCGCGCGTACGCTACACCACCATGCAGAACTGGAGCAACGACGTGTACAACTTGGTAACCAAGCGGGCGGTAGCCTACGAAGGTGCGACCGTGGAATGGGTGGATGGTAACTTTGGTAGCAAGGTAACCATGAAGTACCCCTGCGTGGTGATGAAAGAGCCCGGGGCCAAGGCCGACGTGCTTTCGCTCGCCGTAGCTGGCCCAGGCCAACACCAAGACGCTGGTGCCAAAGCTTTGCACTTGGCACCCAATACCAGCAGCAACATTATTTCCAAATCAGTGTCGCACGGCGGTGGACGTACTTCATACCGTGGTCTACTAAAAGTCGCGCCGCAGGCTCATGGGGTGAAATCAAAAGTAAAATGCGACGCGCTGCTCCTGGACCCAGCCTCGCGCTCAGACACCTACCCCACCATGAAAGTGGATGCACCTGATGCGCGAGTGGAGCACGAAGCTACAGTTTCAAAGGTAGGGGAAGAGCAGCTGTTTTACCTCCGCTCGCGCGGAGTGAGCGAGAACGAGGCAGTGTCTTTAATCGTCTCCGGCTTTATTGAGCCAATCGCCAAAGAATTACCACTAGAGTACGCAATGGAACTAAATAGGTTGATTCAGTTAGAAATGGAGGGGAGTGTGGGGTAAAAAAGTCCGCTCGATGCTTTGAGCGGACTCTATTGGGTCCTGACGGTAGGTTCACCGTCCACATTTGGGTACCACCCAATTGGTTACAGCACCCGCACATGTGAGGCCAGTATTATGTTAACAAAATCCCAAGCAGACATCAAGGAGCTAAGAGGTGAGTGTGGCATTGTGGAAGTGCCACTGGGGTTGGCTACCAAACTTTATATTGCTCCACAGGCAGTGGCGACTATTGTAGCAACTTCTGCAGCCGAGGAGGGTGGTTTGCAATTGAACGTGGGTGAGGGCGCGGGCGTGCACTTGGTACTGCCGGAGCTGCCACTACACGGGAATGTAGTAGTAGAGGTTGGTGCTGGGGCACAGTTTACCCTTTCCGTTGTTGCCAAAGTAGAGCACAAGCATGTGTTCGAAAGTTTGGTACGCCTCACGGGCGAGGGTTCACGCGCTCACGCGCAGGTGGCGGTGGTAGGCACAGGGGATAGTGAGACCGAACTTTCTCTAAGTTTAGAACATGTAGCTAAATCTACTTTTGGGCGCATGGTTGTTAGGCGCGTGCAGTCGGGAAATTCATTCAGCACACTTAGGGGTATGTTGAAGGTAGCAGCTGGCGCTCATGGCACCGACACCTACCTCTCCGACAAAGCGCTTCTGTTAGGTGAGAAGGCGCGGGCCGAGTCCAACCCCGGGCTGGAGATTTTGGCTGATGATGTTAGAGCGTCCCACGGCGCCACGGTTGGACAATTAAGCCCAGATGAGCTATTTTATGTGCGATCGCGCGGCCTCACTGAAACACTAGCACAGGAACTCTTAGTCCAAGCATTCCTAAGCTCTGCGCTCGTTGGTGTGCCGCCGGAACACCACGTACACGCTTATGTTGCCAAGTAACCTACGCAATCAGTTCCCCATTTTCGCTAAGCATCCAAACTTAGCATTTTTAGATAACGCTGCTTCCGCACAGAAGCCCGAAGTTGTGCTCAAGACTATGGATGAGCTCTACCGTTCGAGCTACGCCAACATTCACCGTGGGGTGTACCGCCTGGCTGAAGACGCCACGGCAGCTTATGAAGAAACCCGCGCGATGGTGGCAAAGTTTTTGAACGCGCGTGAGCCAGCAGAAATCGTGTTTACTCGGAACGCTACCGAAAGTTTGAACACAGTGGCCCAGTCATATGCACGGAACCTTAAAGCCGGCGATGAGGTTTTGCTGACTGAACTAGAGCACCATGCCAATCTTGTACCCTGGCAGCAAATGGCTAAGCGCTATGGTTTTACCGTGAAATTTTTACCAGTAATTTCTGAAGGGCGCTTGGAGCTTGGCAAACTCAGTGAGTTTTTGAGTGCCAAGACCAAAGTGGTGGCACTGAGCGCTATGTCGAACGTACTCGGATGTGTGACTGAGCTTGAACAAATTATTCCAGCTGCGCATGAGATAGGCGCCATTGTGGTGGTGGATGCAGCTCAGGCTGCCGCCCACCTACCCCTTGACGTACAGAAGCTCGACTGTGATTTTTTGGCTATCACTGGGCACAAGCTGTTTGGCCCCTCGGGCATCGGCGCACTCTACGGTAAGCGTGCCCTCTTAGAGCGCTTAGAACCGTTTCAGTTTGGCGGGAGCATGATAGACGACGTAAGTTGGTTCGACTCCACCTGGGCCCAAGCCCCTGAAAAGTTTGAAGCTGGCACCCCGCCCATTGCTGAGGCAGTTGGCCTTGGGGCGGCCTTGAAGTTTATGGAAGGCATTGGGTGGAGTCAGATTATGGAGCATGAGGCGGAGCTTACGGCGTATGGCTTAGAGCAACTTAATCAGGTTCAAGGGCTCCACCTGGTTGGCCCACGTACGCCAGTAGCGCGTGGCCCCGTGTTTTCGTTTACTGTAGACGGCGTGCACCCGCACGATTTGGCTAGTGTGCTGGATGAGGCAGGTGTGGCGGTGCGCTCGGGTCACCACTGCGCTATGCCACTGCACAAAAAATTTGAGCTACCCGCGACCACGCGCGCTAGTTTAACCCTCTACAATACAAAAGAGGATATTGACAGGCTGGTTGCCGGTGTCGCCCAGGCGCAAAAACTATTTACCTGAGGTATGGACATCTACCAGCAAAATATTTTGGACTACTACAAGCACCCACGGTACCACAGGGAAGTGACGGGTAGTACGAATCATGGAGAGGCCTCGAACCCGCTGTGTGGTGACCGAATTGAGTTTTGGTTAAAGCTCGACGGCGGAAAGGTAGCAGAAGTTGGCTGGGGCGGGGAGGGGTGTGTGCTTTCACAAGCTGCGGCCTCAATGCTGGCTGAGTCGCTCCACAGCAAAACGTTAGCCGAAGTTCAGCGGGTATCGAAAGATGATCTTCTAGCTATGGTAGCTGTGACCTTAGGTCCCAACCGCCTCAAGTGCGTGCTGCTTCCACTCGACGCGCTGCAAAAGGCTACACGTTAGGCTTTCGAGCTGCGGTTGCTGCCCACTAAGCAGCCTGCCACGCCAAGAGCCAGGTGGAAGATGTTTTCAAATATCTCGATGTGAAAGAGGTCGAAAAAGTTTGGCAGGGTGAGGCCGAATAATACAAAAGCCAGGCCCATAACGCCCGTAGCTGTAGCGTAGCGGCCGAGTGTTTGAGGTGTCGTTTTACTAAACGTCAGCTTTAACCCAACGGCGCCAAAACCTAGGTAGATGAGGCTTTGGAACAGGTCAAACTGTACTACGTGGGGAATAGGCGAGCCTAGGAACCCCCACAGTCCAAGTATAAAGAGTAGCGCGGCTACCACCCGTGAGTAGGTTTTGATCATGTGTTAAGTATAGGTGACTAGCTTTGGGCACTCAAGTTTTCGTGGTACACTTCGGGTATGAAGGCAGGGGTTTTAACTATCGGTGGGGCAACCTGGGATGTACTTTTTACCACACCCGAGGCACACCTTGTTGCCGATAAGGCTACCCGCGAGCGTCTACTGGCCTTTCCGTACGGTGGTAAGGTTGACGCGCACGGTGTCAGTTATGGGTTTGGTGGTGGCGCTGCCAACGTGGCAGTAGCGCTGAGGCGCCTGGGGGTGAGCACCGGCATTGCTGCTCGTGTTGGTGGCGACTGGAGGGGGACTGAGGTGGTAAAGAATCTGCGTGCGCATAAAGTTGCTACCTCGCTAGTCCAGCTCGACCGTGCGGAAACAACGCCGCTCTCCTTTATAGTGACCACTGGCGGCGCCCATGACCACGTGGCGTTTGTTTCGCGTGGGGCAGCCAAAAATTTTGCACTCCCCAAAGCAGTGCCCACCATGTACTCGTGGGTATACGTAACGTCGCTCGCTACCCCACGTTGGCACGCCGAGCTTCGTACGCTCTTTGCTAACCTCAAACGCCGCGGCCAGCAGGTGTTTTGGAACCCAGGCGCGGCTCAGCTGGCGGAAGGCAAACGCCTCAAAACACTCCTTCACTCTGTCTCCATTCTTGATGTTAATCGTGAAGAGGCCGAAGTCTTAGCTCACGACCTTAAGCTTAAGCGCACCAACCTCAGCACCTTGCTCCACAGTTTGAAAACACTAGGCCCCAAGGCTGTGCTTATTACCGACGGCGGCAACGGTGCCTACTACTACGATGGCGACCGTGTGCTCCACCGCCCGGCGCTCAAGGTAAAGCCAGTTAACACCACTGGCGCTGGTGATGCGTTTGGTTCCGGCTTTCTGGCTGGCTACCTCCACTCACGAGGCAACGTGCGCGTGGCACTTGATTGGGGTATGTATAACTCAAGCTCGGTCATTACCGACGTAGGAGCTCAACGAGGTTTACTTACCTTATCGCGTCTTCGCAAGTTTGCAAAAAAGTATGACTGAAGGTAGTTCTTCGAATCCACGCGTTGGCATAGGAATTATGGTACTAAAGGAGGGCAAGGTGCTTTTAGGAAAGAGGCGAGGCTCACATGGCGCGGGAGAGTATGCATTCCCTGGAGGACATCTAGAGTACACGGAATCGTTTGTTGACTGTGTTACGCGTGAGGTGGCGGAAGAGTGTGGAATTAGTTTGGCTAATGTGCGCTTTCAATTTGTTGCTAACGTGCGTACATACGCACCAAAACATTATGTTCATATTGGTTTGATAGCGGATTGGGTTGCCGCCGAGCCCCAAGTACTCGAGCCAGATAAATGTGAAAGCTGGGGTTGGTATGATATGAAAACCCTTCCAGAGCCACTGTTTAAGATGGCCCGTCTAGCTGTTGATAGCTCGCAGACCGGTACAACCTATTACGACATATAGTATGCCAGAGCGACAAGTTCCCATTGAAGTTTCAGCCAGACACGTGCACCTTTCAGCCGAGCACTTGGCTGCTCTGTTTGGCCCCGCCGCTTCGCTCCACAGCTTGAAAACCATTTCCCAGCCCGGGCAATTTGCAGCCGAGGAGCGGGTTGATGTAGTTACGCCCAAGGGGAAACTCTCGGTACGCGTGGTGGGGCCAGTCAGAAGCGAAACCCAAGTGGAGCTGGCCGCTTCCGAGTGCCGTAGCCTTGGGCTACCTGTGATGCTTAAGGTGTCAGGTAGTCTCGAGGGTACGCCCGGCGCCACACTAGAGGGCCCGTATGGCACGGTTGAGCTTTCACGTGGGGTCATAGTGGCGCAGCGGCATTTGCACATTGCGCCTACAGCGGCTGCCGCCTGGAACTTGAAACATGGTGATGTTGTTTCTATTAAGACCGGCGGGAGTAGACCGGTAACGTTCCATGATGTCTATGTGCGTTCGCGCGAAGGGGTGGACGAGCTTTCGTTCATGATAGATACCGACGAGGCTAACGCGGCGGGACTTACTGGTGGTGAGCAGGGTGAGGTAGTGTAGTATGGCTAAGACAACGGTAGTGGACCCTGGGTATGTGCTCAGCCTTAACGCTGGTAGTGCCACGTTGAAGTGGGCACTTTACCAAGCTCCTGAACTTACCGAACTAGGCCGTGGCGTAGTAGAGCGAGTGGGGGAGAGTGGCAGCTTTGCTGAGTGGCGGTTGCAGGGGAAAATTGGTGTTAAAAAGGTGCCCTGCAAAAACCATGAGGTCGCTGTGGGCTACATACTAAAGCTCTTAGCCTGGCACCACCTTAATCTTCAACACGTTACGGTGGTGGGACACCGTGTGGTACATGGTGGAGCATTGTTTAGTGTGCCGACAAAGCTGACCGCTAAAGTGTTTCAACAGTTGAAGGGCTTGACTGTACTAGCACCACTC
This sequence comes from uncultured Gammaproteobacteria bacterium, assembly GCA_964453605.1. Classification (GTDB taxonomy): domain Bacteria; phylum Patescibacteriota; class Patescibacteriia; order Veblenbacterales; family UBA10138; genus CAYVOI01. The sequence goes on from CAYVOI010000001.1 coordinate 463,799, forward strand.
CACAACCCCGTTCAAGTAGCAGTGGCTAAAACTACTGCTAAGCTCTTACCCAAGGCCCAACAGGTCGCCGTGTTCGACACTGCTTGGTACAGCAACCTGCCGCCTGAGGCTCGACTCTACGCTCTACCCGAGAGCTTAACCAAAAAGTACAACCTTAGGCGCTATGGGTTCCATGGGCTCTCGCACTCCTACGTAAGTAGCGAGGCTGCCCGGCGTTTGTGTCACCCGCTTCAAAACCTGAACCTGATCACCTGTCACCTAGGTAGCGGCGCTAGTATCACGGCGGTGCGGGCAGGTCGGGCTATAGACACTTCCATGGGTTTTACTCCCCTCGAGGGTTTAGTGATGGATACCAGAGCCGGCGATGTTGACCCGGGGCTGCTACTCTACCTCATAACCCAAAAAGGCTTGCAGGCCAAAGCACTGCTCAAGCTCTTAGATGAAGACTCGGGCCTTAAGGGGGTGGCAGGGGTGCCTGATATGCGCGAGGTGTTAACACGTGCTGGCTATGAGGTGTTAGGGTTTCGGCCCAAAGGCACCGCGACCAGCGGCGACAAAAAGCGCGCTCAGCTGGCGCTCAAGCTCTTCCTCTACCGCGTGCAGAAGTACCTCGGGGCGTATGCAGCTGTTTTGGGGACCGTACACGCGATCGTGTTCACCGGTGGCATAGGTGAGCGGAACGAAGTGGTGCGTAACCTTATTATGCAGGGCGTGCCTGGCCTGAAGCACATACCCGTGTTGGCTATTCCAACCAACGAGGAACTGGCTATTGCACAGCAGGTAGCAAGCCTGGCGTAAACGTATGGCTGAACGCATCGGCACCATTCCCGGCACTGTCATACACCCCGCTGAAGTACGGAACGGCCAGAGCGTAGTAGCAGTTATGAAAGGTGTGACCACGGCCGAGGTGGAGCTTAAGACCCAAGGGCTGGTAGTGGCTACCTGCGGCGGTGCCAGTACCCCTCAGTCTGACCCTATCTGTTTTCAAGCCCAGAAGCTTGCCGTGGGCGTGGTGGCTCGGGGTGGCGTGATGGTGAACGGTGGCGAAACCGGCGGCATTGCCCTAGCTATTACCGAAGCAGAGGAAAAAGCTACGCTCCACATCGCCTGCCCCTACCACGAGGTGCTAAAGTTTGGGGCTAAGGCCATGGTGAGTTCGTACCAGACCAGGAAGATGCTCATCACGGTCATGCCGGTGGTAGTTATTTTCCCGGGGAAAGTCGGCACGCTCGACGAGCTGGTGACCACGTTGGGGTGGATAAAGTCGTTAATCCACCAAAACGCCGAACCGCCGACGGTGTGGGTGCACGAGTTTTGGTGGGACTTCCTAGACTTCTTGAACCGTAAAGGTGCTATTCAGCCTGGGGTGTGGGAGCGGGTTCACCGTTTTACCGCTGCCGACGAAATTCTAAACACCCTCACCCCCGTCTCACCTGGGTAGTGTATACTTTACCTATGAGCACAAAATCGTTGCGCTTAGAACTTCTTCAAAAAATGTCGGAGCTAGCCACCGCCGGGTTTGGGTTAGTGGCGGCGTTAGCCTGGAACGATGCTATCCAGTCGTTTTTCAAAGACCTGTTTGGCGAGCAGTCGGCCACCTGGGCTAAGTTTGTTTATGCCGTACTAGTGACACTCATTGTGGTGTTCATTACCCTTAAGCTCGGGAGCCTTATTAGCAAGCTCAAGGAGCCAGGCAATGGAGCACAAAACCAATAACCTCAACTGGAAAATCGGTGGTGAGGCTGGCTACGGTATACTGTCGGCTGGGGAAATTTTTGCCTACGCTTGTGCCCACGGCGGCTTGGAGACCTTTGCCTATTTAGAGTACCCCTCACTCATTCGCGGTGGGCACAATACCTACCAGGTGTGGGCCAGAGCCGACAACGTGCAATCGCACTCGCACCTGGTTGATCTACTGGTAGGGCTGAACAAAGAAACCATTGATAGGCATGTAGAGGAAGTAGTGCCTGGTGGCGGGTTAGTGTACGATACCGACGATAAACTTTTGCGCGGCTACAAGTGTACCAAAAAAGGCATGGCTGCTTTCCCCATGCCGCTTGAAACCCTGGCCAGGAGTACGGGCGGGGAAAAGCTGATGCGGAACGCCGTGGCGGTGGCCGCGAGCTTTGCCTTGGTGCAGTTTCCCTTTGAGTACCTGACTGAGCTTTTAAAGCGCGCCTTTGGTAAGAAAGGTGAGAAGGTGGTAAACCTAAACATTGCAGCCGCTAAGGCTGGTTATGATTATGTGGCCAAGCACTTTGCGGGTAAGTTTTTATACAAACTCGAGGTGCGGCCTGAGCGTGGGAAACGTTTGCTGGTCAATGGTAACGAGGCTATAGCTATGGGTGCTATTAAGGGTGGCGTAAAGTTCTACGCGGCTTACCCTATGACACCCGCCTCCTCCATTCTCCATTACCTGGCAACGCAGGAGAGGAACTACAAGTTGGTGGTAAAGCAAACCGAAGATGAGCTGGCCGCCATGAACATGGTGGCAGCCGCTGGCTTTGCAGGTGTCAGGGCTATGACCGCCACCTCAGGTGGTGGCTTTTCGCTGATGGTGGAAGCCCTAGGCCTGGCTGGCATGGTGGAGTCACCGGCGGTGGTTGTACTCGCGCAGCGCCCAGGCCCAGCCACGGGTTTGCCAACCTGGACTGAGCAAGGTGACTTACGTTTTGCCATGCACGCCGCCCAAGGTGATTCGCCGCGCCTTATTGTGGCACCCGGCGACCCCGAAGAGTGCTTTGAGCTTACCTTTCATGCCTTTAACGTGGCGGAAAAGTACCAGCTGCCGGTAATTGTGATGACCGATAAGTACCTGGCTGAGGCTAGACAAACCGTGCCCTTCTTTAAGACCGTCGGACTTACGATAGATAGGGGCGAGTGGGCCGATACATCGAAGCTGCCGCCTGATGCGCGCTTCAACCGCTACGCCGATACGGCGAATGGCGTAAGCCCTAGGAGCATCCCCGGCCAACCTGGTGGCATGTTTGTGGCTAATAGCGATGAGCACGAGCCGACTGGATTAGCGGACGAGGAAGTTGGGACGAGAAAGATTATGATGGAAAAAAGGATGCGCAAGTTACAGTTCGCCAAGACCGACGTGCCCGAACCCATAAAGCTCTACGGCCCTAAGGAAGCCGATGTTACGCTAGTGGGGTGGGGGAGTACGAAAGGTCCGATTTTAGAAGCCATCAAGATGTTAGAGCGCGAGCCTAATAAGGCGAAGCCCGGTACCGACCCGGCCAGGACGGGGTCTGGTATCCGGGTAAACTTTTTGCAGGTGCGGTTACTCCATCCATTCCCGGTAAAAGAGGTGGATGCAGTTTTGAGGCAAGCCAAGCGCCGCGTGCTGATTGAAAATAATTATTCCGGCCAGCTCGGCGGTTTGATTCGGGAAAAAACGGGTATAGATATTACCGAACGACTGCTCAAGTACGACGGCCGACCCGTGCATCCGGAGGAGATTGTACAAAAACTAGTGGGCACTTAACTTATTAGTTTAATAAAATATCACCATGGAGGCTCCGCTATCTATAAACAACAAAACAGGAATAGTATGGTACAAATCAGGTAAGGGCATTGGTGATTTTATTCTACGCCTCTGCTTTGTTTGTGTGCTTATGTATTTTGTGCTCATAGGTGCGGCTTTTATTCTTATATATAGTGGATTTTTACAAGATATAGCATTAAGTGTAAGCAACGGTGCATACTATAATCAAATTTTGTTAAGTTATTATATTATCATAGCCTTAGTTACAGCGACACCGTTAGCTGGGCTCAATAGTAAGCAGGTACAGCAGGGTAAACGGTCGTATTTCTGGTGCACGCTTCTATGTGAGTTAATTTTTGCAGCCGTTCTGCTGCATATATGGTAACCACCAAAGATTTCGAAACTTCCCAATTTCCCACCTGGTGCCTTGAGCACCCGAGCCGGCCCATGCATCCGAAGGAAATCATAAATAACCATTAACTAGGATAAATGTATGAATCTGCTGCAGTATAAGGAAGTCTCCAGAAGTCAACGTATTTTGTATTGGATAGCTCAGTTGATACCTTCAGTTTTAGTATTACTAATAAACTATATCGTTTTTAGCTATTTTATAGACATAAATACTATTTATACAAAAGTGAACGAGTCGTTACTTTCCCCAATACTTGCAGGTTTTTATATCTTGGTGTTTGAGATAGTGCTCTGCTTAGTCTTCAGTTTAGGAATTAACCTGGCGTTCTTTTACAGACGCATCATTAAATCCACCGCCGGCCTCATCTTCTTAGTGTCATTGCAAATAGTGATTTTACCAATAGTTCAATATGCTGAGGCTAGTATTAAAGATAGTTATTATACGAGGAGCCGTGTTGACCTAGTCCAGAAGGTCTTAAATACAAAAAGTTCTGAGGTCGCAATACAAGAAATCATTGCGATGGATTTTACCGGCAGAAGGACAACTGAAACTGAGCTTATTAATACCCTGGTAGCAGCCCTCAACAGCGCAAACGATGCTGACTCTCAAACAAGGCTTATACGAGCTATGGCAAACCCGTCGTTTGCTCTTCAGTTAGATAACAATAAGCATTGGGTTTACCCAATAGCCACAGCGATTGTTGAACTGAATACTAAAACATCCACAGCTTTTACCGTCAGGCAAGCGAGCTTTGCTACCCTTAAGGTTCACTGTACTGATGACACCGTGAGCGACAATATTACTTGCGTAGGGTTATGGGAGTTGACCAAAGCCTCTTTGAACCTAAATGACGAGGCAGTACGTCAACTCACCTACTCAAATTTTTTTGATGCTGCTACGATGACCAACTATCAGTTCGATGACCCCCTCAGTAAGAGTGCCCTGAGTGCTATTTTTTCTTCTTTTGTTAATGAGCCAAATACAAGTGTTCGGGCGAACATGGCGATCGAAATGGTAAAATGGCTTGGGTCGGGCAACACTCATTATAATCTAATATCTACTACGAATAGTACTCTATCCATAGAGCTTGTTAATTTGTTGTTAAGTTATAAAGATCAATTGCAGCCACTCGCTAATCCGCCAGGCAGACTAGGTTATGATCCTGTTAAAAATCTAGAACAGCTTAAGGTTAGTTTAGGTGGATCGGTAAACATTGCGACGCCATAGTCCGATTGAATGATCTTATATGCCAACCACCAAAGATTTCGAAACTTCCCAATTTCCCACCTGGTGCCCGGGGTGCGGGGACTTTGGTATTTGGACGTGCCTCAAGAATGCTTTTGTGGAGCAAGGTTTAGCGCCGCACGAGGTGTGCGTGTCGTTTGGCATTGGTTGCAGCGGCAACATGGCCAGCTTCCTTAATGTATATGGGTTCCACGGGCTCCACGGCCGCAGTATTCCACCTGCGAGCGCTATAAAGCTTGCGAATCATAAATTAAATGTAGTTGCAATTGGTGGCGATGGCGATGGCTACGGCATTGGCCTGGGGCACACCATTCATGCTATGCGAAGGAACCTGGACATAACCTACGTGGTGCACAACAACCAGGTGTACGGGCTTACCAAGGGCCAAGCCTCACCTACCACTGAGAAGGGTGCGCCGACAAAGTCCACGCCGTTTGGTTTAATCGAAGAGCCGCTGGACCCTATGGCGCTTGCTATTTCAGCTGGGGCCACGTACGTCGCGCGCGGCTACGCGGGTAACGTAAAGCAGCTCACGGAGCTTATTGTGGGCGGTATGAAGCACAAAGGCTTTGCACTCATCGACGTAATGCAGCCGTGCGTTACCTACAACCACCTCAACACCTTTCACTGGTTCTACCAGCGTATCTATGAGTTGGATAAAGAAGGCCATAATCCCAAAGACAAGCACGCTGCTTGGCTTAAGGCTATGGAGTGGCCCACGCCGTTAACGTATGACCCGAACCGCATTGATCGAATTCCCACCGGGCTCTTCTACCAAGAAGAGCGGCCGACGTATGAAGACGAACTACCAGCTATTGCGGACAAGCCCTTAGTGGAACACTCGTTGGAGAACATCGATATTACAGCCCTAATGGAAACATTGAGCTAGCCTGTGTTAGAATAGTAAGGTGACAAGCAAACGTTGGCAGGTAGCCGAACCAATTTCGCAAGAGGTTACAGGGTCGTTCCCGGAGATTGACCCAGTTTTGCTGCAACTGCTCTGGAACCGGGACGTGCGCACCCAAGAAGCGATTGATGAGTTCCTGAACCCTGAGTGGAGTAAAGACGTACACGATCCCTACTTGTTCCGCCACATGAAAAAGGCGGTGGAGCGGGTGTACGAGGCTATTGGCGCGGGGCAGGCGATTGGCGTGTTTGGGGATTACGATGCCGACGGTGTGAGTGCGGCCGTTATACTGTCTGACACGTTGAAAAAACTTGGCGCCAAGCTCGAAGTGTACTTGCCTCACCGTGAGCGTGAGGGCTATGGACTCAATACTGAAGCCATCAAGTACTTGCACGGTAAGGGCGCCACAGTCCTCGTTACCTGTGATTGCGGGATTGCGAACGTCAGCCAGGTAGCCTACGCTAACAGCCTCGGAATCGATGTTATAATCACCGACCACCACCAGCGTCAGGCTGAGCTGCCGCAGGCCTACGCCATTCTGCACTGTGGGTTAGACGAGGAAACGTACCCGTTTAAGTATCTCTCAGGCGGCGGCATGGCGTTTAAATTTGTGCAGGGGCTGCTGCGCTATGATGGCTGCCACTTGCCTGAGCCTGAGCGCGAAGCACACGAGAAGTGGTTACTGGATTTGGTAGCCATTTCGACAGTGGGGGACATGATGGAGCTCGTGGGGGAAAACCGTACCCTGGTGAAATACGGCCTGGTGGTTTTACGGAAAACGAAACGTTTAGGGTTACGCAAGCTGATAGAGGCAGCCGCACTTAAGGCAGAGAACTTAGACACCTACTCCATTGGTTTCCAAATCGCGCCGCGTATTAACGCCGCGGGACGCATGGACCACGCCAACGCTGCCTACGCACTGCTTATGTCAGAGAACGTGGGTGAGGCTGGGGAGCTGGCGCGAGCCCTTAACCTTACCAACAGCGCGCGGCAGAAATTAACCGACGAAATGTTTGAAGCCTCGTGTGAGCAGATTGGCGAGCTGAAACCTGACCAGTACCTGGTGCATGCGTTTGCGCCGGAGTGGCCCTTGGGAATGGTGGGGTTGGTGGCAGGCAAACTGGTGCAAGAGTACGGCCGGCCGGCTCTTGTACTCTGCGAGAATGGCGGCCGGGTAGCAGGTTCGGGTCGCAGCGGCGTAGGTGGGTTTGATTTAGCGGCCGCACTTACCGAGTGCAAGGAGCTCCTCACCAGCTGGGGTGGGCACAAAGAGGCGGCTGGGTTTTCTTTGCCCAAAGAGAACCTGGAGTCGTTCCTAGCTCAGTTTGAACGTATTGCTGTTCGCGAGCTTGCGGGAGTTGATCTTACACCTGTGATGAGGATAGATTTGGCCGTTCTACTGCCACAAGCCGATTGGGCTCTAGTAGAACAGGTAGCGCAACTTGAGCCAACCGGACAGCTTAACCCTAAGGCTCGGTTTGTGAGCTACAAGCTTACAGTGGACGAACTCCGGCCAGTTGGTGCCCAAGGCCAGCACCTTACACTTGTGCTAGAAGGCGACGGCGTGGCGCGTAAGTTCATTCTGTTCCGCCAGGGCGATACCGGCACTTTGCTTAAATTGGGGGACAAAGTTGATGTGGTGTACGAGGTCGGCGTGAACGAGTGGAATGGGAATAGGGAGCTTGAGTTGAAGGTAGTTGATATAAAGAAGAGTATTTAGCTGACCGTGGGTTTAAGTTTGATCTTTTTGAATACAGAGACAAAATGAAAGCCCCTCCAACGCGAAAGGGCTTTTTCAGAACATGTTCTTTGGCTCTATGCTTCAGTAGCCAGCCAGTTCCTTTACGGAGAGTATAAACATTTTGAGTTTCCGCTTGCATTTTTTGCACCCGCCATCGAGTACAAGGATATGCCGGAGACCTTGTTCTAGTAAGTCAGGATCTACCCGCTCAAGGCTGTGCGGCCATCGGTGCTGGGTGTGTTTGATGTATATATCAATTATTTGATCGGTGAACTCAGCACCACCTTCTCGTAGCCTTTCTTTTAAAAGTTGGTTTACCGCACTGAGCTCCTCCGCGTTGGATGTTAAGGCCTTAAGCTCATTTACAGAAAAAAAGCTTGTGGGTTCCATGTTTGAGCCCTTTATGTATGTTTGACTTTTATTGAGTTAAGCTGTTATTTGGTTTAAACTTAGATCGTAAGCATTTCTATGTCAAGAAATCATATAATGATTTTAAGAACCGATGGTGGCGCGCGGGGGAACCCAGGCCCTGCCGCGATTGGCGTGGTGATTGCCGACGAACAGGGGGGCATGGTGCGCGAGTTCGGCCGCTACATCGGCGAGACCACGAACAACCAAGCGGAGTACCAGGCCCTGCTCGCCGGCTTGGAGGAAGCAAAAAAGTTGGGCGCTACCGAGGTGCACTGCTATCTCGACAGCGAGCTTGTTGTTAAGCAGCTCAGGCAAGAGTATAAGGTAAAGGACAAGGGCTTAGCGCCGCTGTTTGTAAAAGTGTGGAACCTAAGTCAGTCGTTTACAAAGGTAACGTACACTAGTGTACCCCGCGAACAAAACAAGCGGGCTGATATGTTAGTGAACCAAACGCTCGATATTCATCCTAAGGCTTAACGTTATTCCAATGTTCCTAAGAACATTGGAATAATAACTTGTAACACTATGAAAATTCAGCCGCGAGTTTGTCCTTGGCGCCTTCAGCAAAAACCGCCTGAGGTTTCAGACGGTCTTTGTTTCAAGCTGTGGGCACCTCACGCCGGGACGAGGTGGCAAATGTGGTGGGATAGGTACGCCATGTTTTCTCGGGCACAGTGTTCTTGTACGTGCGACGTAACCTGGGCGTAGGAATCTTTTAAGGGTAGGCGGCCGTCGATACGAACGTCTTTGAGGTGTTTGGTCAGCCTGCCAGTGCCGGCGGGTGATTTGTAGAGCACAATAATGCCTACGTTGAAGTTCATGGGGATCCTTTTTTGGTTGATGTGTTTTTAGTTTGGTTGTACTCTGTCTAAAGCTTAAAATTTGGCTAGCGTTCTGTCAACGTAAAACACCACCCTCGGGTTTGACCCGAGGGTGGTGATATCTATAGTGCTAAGCACACCTGATAAGCCGAATTCTGTATCCCGCCGATGGCGGGACGGCGATTATCTATCTAGGCTCTACCTTGCGGTAGAGCTCAAGCTACCAACCCGACCGTAAAACTCACTTGTGGTGAGCCACGGCCCTATTTGGTATTGCACCGGGTAGAGTTTACCTAGCCGCCTGTGTCACCACAGACGCTGGTGGGCTTTTACGTTACTTCGCCGAAGCGAGTTATCCCGCGTAAGCGGGCCCACCGTTTCACCCCTTACCCGCCAGCTGGCGGGCGGGACTGTTCTCTGTTGTACTTGTCCTGCGGCGTGCCTTGCGGCAGCCAACGGCTCCTGTTAGGAGCTACCCCTCCCTATGCCTGGGAGCAGCGTGGTGTTCGGACTTTCCTCCCCGTAAAATCCCTTACGGGATCACGGGGCAATCGCCTAGGTGTACCTAGCTTGACTAGTCTAGCATAAACTCGTAAAAAGTCAAGGAACTCGGTATACTAATTGGCGTATGAAACGTTCTCAATTACTGCTCGCCACGGTCGCGCTACCGCTTGATTACGTACTCTTGCTGACTGCCGGGCTCCTCGCGTACCAGCTTCGTTTTGAGGCCTGGGTCACGGACCTGAGGCCGGTGGTGTTCCAGCTGCCCTTAGGGGAGTTTATGCAGCTCCTTATGGTAGTGGCGCTAGTCTGGTTGGTGCTGTTTGCGCTGGCGGGGCTCTATGCTATTTCAGGTTACCTGAAGTTCTCTACTGAGGTGGGGAAGCTGTTCTTAGCGTGCGCCGCGGGGTTGGCACTCATTATTACGCTGTTCTTCTTTAACCCACTGCTCTTTAGTTCTCGTTTCATTGTGCTAGCGGGTTCGGGGTTTGCTTTTCTCTTCACGCTGCTTGGGCGCTTGGCACTACGGCTTCTACGCGCAGCGCTCTACCGGCGCGGTATTGCAATTACCCGTGTGGTTCTGCTCGGCGACGACGCGGCCACACGTACCCTTGAACAGTTGTTCCAGCGTAATCCTGGGCTTGGTTTCCGCGTGGTAAAGCGTTTTGGGGCTGCTGAGCTTATTACCTTGTCTTCTGGCGAGATCGAGGCTGATGAGGTCCTGATAGGTGAAGCGGGTTTACCGCACCAGGTAATAGTGCAGGTTTTGGAGTACTGCGTCACACACCACCTAGGGTTCCGCTACGTGGCGGACATGTTGGAGGCACAGTCGCACAACGTGGTAACGCATACGTTGGCCGGGTTACCTATTATAGAGATAAAGCGTACCCCCCTGGACGGTTGGGGTAGAGTAGCCAAACGTGTTTTTGACTTGGTAGCCTCTACGGTGTTAATAGTGCTACTGTCGCCAGTTATGTTTCTTACCGCACTCGTAATTCTGGTGGACTCTGGCTGGCCGGTACTCTGGAGTAAGTTTGACGATGGCACGCCCCTGAAGCGTATTGGGGAGCATGGTCGGCCGTTCCGGTACTTTAAGTTCCGCTCCATGAGAAATGGCACACACTCTTTGCGCTACACCGAGCTGGCCACGTACGACTTACGCCAGGGTGGCCCTTTGGTCAAAATTGAGAACGACCCACGGGTTACGTCGGTGGGGCGGTTTATAAGACGTTACTCTATTGATGAGCTACCCGAACTTTTTTTGGTTTTGTTCGGTCGTATGAGCTTGGTGGGGCCGAGGCCTCACCTGCCCGAAGAGGTAGCGCGCTACCGTGAGCGTGAGCGACGGGTGCTTGCTATTAAACCAGGTATTACGGGTTTGGCACAAATTTCTGGGCGCGATAACTTGAGCTTTGACGACGAAGTTAGGCTCGACACGTTCTACATTGAGAACTGGTCCTTGGGTAGCGACCTGGTTATCCTTATTAAAACTCTTGTCGTAGTATTGCAGCACAAGGCTGCTGTTTGACCTATGCACGTAGCCCTGGCCCACGACCACCTGAACCAGTTTGGCGGTGCCGAACAAGTTCTAACCGAGTTCCATGGTCTGTACCCTGAGGCACCTATTTTTACGTTGCTCTACGACGAGGCGGCCGTCGGGGGCTACTTTCCAGGTTGGGATGTTCGTAACTCGTTCATTGAGCGCCTACCTGGTGGGCACCGGTTTTTCAAGTGGTACCTAGCACTCATGCCGACCGCTGTAGAGCAGCTTGATTTTTCTGGTTACGACCTGGTGGTTTCTTCGGCCTCCGCGCTCATTAAAGGTATTGTGGTAAAACCACACGCCACCCATGTGTGCTACTGTCACACACCGACCCGCTACCTCTGGAGCGACGCGTTGGAGTACACCTCTGAGCTACCGCAGCCGTGGTTGGTGAAGAAGGTACTGCCGTTCTTGCTCACACGTCTCAGGCAGTGGGATTACTTGGCGGCTCAGCGGGTGGACCACTACGTAGCCAATTCTAAGTTCGTGGCCGCCAGAATTGCCAAGTACTACCGCCGGGAGGCTAAGGTTATCTACCCGCCGGTACACGTGGAGCGTTTTGCCAAGCTCGCCGAACCCGAGGACTACTTTTTGGTCGTGTCGAGGCTTAGGCCGTACAAGCGGGTAGACCTAGCTATACGCGCCTTCAACAAGCTCGGCATGAAGCTCAAAGTGATAGGCACTGGTGAGCAAGAGGCAGAGCTTAGGGCTATGGCAAAATCTAACATAGAGTTTTTGGGGCAGGTTTCCGAAGAGCAGAAAGCTTACTACCTCGCGCGGGCCAAGGCACTCATTTTCCCGCAAGAAGAGGATTTTGGCATAACAGCGGTTGAGGCTATGGCCTCCGGCCGACCAGTCATTGCCTACCAAGCCGGCGGGGCCCTTGAAATAGTTAAAGACAGCGTGACGGGTAAGTTTTTTGAGGAACAGTCGTGGGAGGCCCTGGCAGATGCGGTTATACGGTTCCGCTACGAACAGTACAAGCCCGAGGCTATCCAAGCAGCCGCTCGTAGCTACTCAAGCCAGCGTTTTGCTGAGGAGTGGGGGAGTTACGTGAGCACCGTTACTAGCCGCTAAGCCCTCATATGCGCCTGGGGGTAGACCTACGCTGTTTGCAAGATGGGAACCGTACCGGGGTGGGGGAGGTGGCGTGGCAAACACTTCGGGCTTTAAGCACGCGTCCGGGAGTAGAACTTGTAGGTTTCGCTAATGCTGCTGGCACCATAGACCTACCGCCACAACTTGAACGCGCTGTACAGGTGGTTAGAACCAGAGTGCCCAACAAGGTAAAAAACCTGAAGCTCTACCTTGGGCTTGGTGAGGCTATTGACGTAACACTCAGTAAACAGACTGGAGCCAAGCTCGACGCACTGTGGCTCCCTAACCCCAGTTTTGCCCATGTTAGTAAGCATTGCCCAGTGGTGCTGACAGTGCACGACCTGTCGTTCTTTCACTACCCCGAGTTTTTTCCGCGCCGGGGGAGGGTGTGGTACTTTCCTGCCGTGCGGCGTTTGCTTGAACGTGGCCTACCACCACGTTCAAAGGTAGTAGCGGTTTCGCAGAGCACAGCACAAGACCTCAGTGAACAGTTCCCTGCCCTGCGTTCGCGCCTTGAAGTTATTTACCCGGGCCTGACCCAAGATTACTTTGAGCCCCCAACTGTGGCTGAGCGCCAGCGGGCGACGGAACGTTTGCATTTACCTACAAAATTTTTGCTGAGTGTTGGCACCGTGGAGCCAAGGAAGAATTACCAGCTCCTGCTTAGGGCATACGATGAGCTGGTTCGCCTAGACCCTCAGTTTCCGTTTGACCTGGTGATTGCAGGCGGCTGGGGTTGGCGCTCAAAGCCGCTGGAACACCTCTACCACAGTTTGCCGAGCCGACGGCGTATACACTTTACTGGTTACGTGAGCGAGGCCGATAAACGTGTGCTCTACGCTGAGGCCGCTGCGTTCTTATATCCATCGTACTACGAGGGCTTTGGCATTCCGGTGCTTGAAGCTATGGCGGCAGGGCTACCAGTGCTCGCCAGCCATAGCTCATCACTACCTGAGGTGGTGGGGGAGGCGGGCGTACTCCTAACGCCGTTAAACCCTAATGTTTGGTTGCAGGCTATTCAGTGGCTCATGAGAGACCAAACCGCTCGCACAGAACTCGCTACTAAGGCTCGCTCCCGAGCGCGTGAATTTTCTTGGGAACAGGCGGCTAATGCCTACTATGCGTTGTTTCGAGAACTTACCAGCTAGGGTATGAGAGTAGTACTTGACGCTCGACTCTACGGTTTGCACCACCGCGGGTTGGGGCGATACTTGGTGGAACTGGTAGCGGCGCTCCAGAGTGATACCACCACAGAGTACGTGCTCCTCGTAGACCCTCAGGCTAAGTTACCGGTGCTGCCACCTAATTTCCGTACTGTACCTGCACCGTGGCGCGTCTACAGCCTCGGCGAACAGATGTATCTGCCACGCCTCATTCGCAGGCTTACGCCAGACTTGGTTCATTTTCCTCACTTTGCTGGACCACTTTTTAGGCCCAGGCCCTACGTTATCACTATCCATGATCTTATTCTGCACCACCACCCTACCGAGCGCGCTACCACCTTGCCGAAGTTTTTCTACTGGGGGAAACTGTTGGGTTATCACCTGGTGGTACGCGTAGCACTCAGACGTGCATCCCGTGTTATGGTGGTTAGCCAAACCACCGCACAAGACTTGACAAGCTTCTACCCTTGGGTGCGGTCGAAGCTCTTGGTGGTCCCCTTAGCTCCCGCAACCAAGGTCGTAGGCGTACCACTAGAGCTGCCGAAACAATACCTGCTCACTGTTGGAGCGGCGTACCCTCACAAGAACCTAGAGCTGGTGCTTCGGGCACTGCTGGAACTTCATCACATACAACCTGAGCTCAAACTTTTGGTAGTTGGTAGGAGAGATGTGTTCATGGAGCGACTACAACAGAGGGCACAGAACTTAGGCCTAGCTGAGAAGGTAGTGTTCTGGGGAGAGGCGAGCGAGGCCGAGTTGGCTACGTTATATAAGCAAGCGACAGCTTACCTATTTCCATCATTCACAGAGGGATTTGGTTTGGGACCGCTAGAGGCACTGCAGTACGGCGCACCAGTGGTGGCATCTGATATTCCAGTCCTGCATGAAGTTTTAGGTGCCGCTGCTGTGTTTATCGATCCGACCGACTCGAGCTCGTGTGCGCAGGGCATTGTGCGAGTGTTTGATCCTAAAGTCAGGGAGGCGCTGCAGCAAGCGGCTAAACCAGTACTGGCGAGGCTGTCGTGGGGAGAGGTGGCACGCCAGACTAGGGACGTGTACATGTCAGTACGTTGAGTAGCCGCGTTTTTTCAGGTAGACTACGTATAGGTATGCGAAAGAAACCAACACCGAAGAGCAACGGTACAGGCAGGCAGCAAGGTGCGCTGCCGGCTTGGTGGTCGTTCGACGTGCAGCAAGGTTCACTGAAAGCAGATCCACAGGGTCGGGCGCGTCTTTCGCACCATGTTTTAAACCTGCGACCAAATCTTGTACCGCCGAGGCCAGTGGAGGTAGCCATGCCACTCCAGGTTCATCGTACAGCTAACCTCCCGAGCCTTAACTTCCTCACCTATCTCACACCGAGCTACCAAGCGTCACGCCACCTCCGGGGTGCATTCTTAGAACACTACCCGGTGGTGCGGCTACTGTCAGTTTTTACCGTACTAGAGGTGCTGTGGCTCCTACTTGCCCTGGTGTGGAACAGCACCGTCTACCTCTACCTTAGGCTTTTCAGTGAGGTAGGTGCTGTGGGGCAGGAGGTCTGGGTTGACCTCAAGAGCTTTGGCGGGGTAGTGCTGGTTGTGTTCGCCGCGCCCTTCCGCCTGCTACTACCAGAACGAGTAGCTGTCACCGTAGTGCGGCATGAGTTCCGCTGGCCTGCCGTAAGCCAGCTGGCGTTTTTTGTGGTGATGGCACTTGTCATTACGCTGCCGCTTAAGGGTATTGCTACCTGGGCTACCGTTAGTGCTCGTGAGGGCACGGTGCTTGAACTAGCTACCAAAGCCGTGGGTAACTTACGGGCTGGTGGCCAGCAACTTGAGAGTGGTAACGCTACCTTAGCTGAGCTCGATTTCAAGCGCGCCAGCGAAACGTTTAACCAAGCGCTTGGCACGTTAGGTACGCTGCCCAACCAAGCACTTACTATTTTAAACAGCCTGCCCGGCACACCACAGCGCCTGGTAGCCGCTAACCACTTGCTGGCCGCGAGCCAAGCCATTGCCCAGGCAGCCGCCACCGCTGCTCACACCTGGAGTGAGCTTTCGGCTAAGCGGGCGGTAACTGATTTTGGTACCCAGGTGGCTTTGTTCCAAGCAGGTTTCAGTGAGCTGAAGCCGCAGCTTGATCAGGCAATTGCAGAGCTTAGTCAGGTGGAACCCGGTTCCTTACCCCCGAACCTAGGTGGGGCGGTAGCAAGTTTACAGAACGAGCTTAACCATGTTGAAGCACTAATCTCCCAAGCCTTCAGTTTGCCAGGGTTTCTTCAACAAGCTCTGGCCTCAACTACGCCTAAGCGATATGTGGTCCTATTCCAGAACTCAAGTGAGCTGAGGCCAACCGGTGGGTTTTTAGGCAGCTTAGCCCTAGTGGAGCTGCAGAATGGTGTAGTGAAGCAGGTACAAATTCCTGGTGGAGGGCCGTACGACTTCCAAGGCTCCCTGAAGCAGGTTATCCGTCCACCTGAACCGCTCCGTCTGGTGCGTGGTACCTGGCAGCTGCAAGATGCGAATTGGTTCTACGATTTTCCAACGAGCGCCCAGAAAGTCCTGTGGTTTCTCAAAGCTTCGGGTGGGCCCGATGCTCAAGGTGTGGTTGCACTCACGCCCGATGTGGTGTTGAAGCTGTTGGAACTTACCGGGCCAATTGATCTGCCACAGTACCATAAGACGCTCACCGCCGAGAATTTTATGCGCGAAACGCAGCTCGCGGTAGAGGTAGAGTACGACCGCACATCTAACCGGCCTAAGCAGTTTATAGCTGACCTGGCGCCAGTTCTACTCCAGCGGATCATCAACCTAAAGCCAGAGGCACGGCTCGGGCTCTTGTCGGTGGTAGAGGAGGCTATACGTCAGCGCAGCTTGCAGGTGTACTTTACAGAACCGGAATTAGAGGCCAATGCGCGTTCCTACGGTTGGGCCGGTGAGGTAAAACAGGCGCCTCTCGACTACCTGGCGGTCGTCCGTACGAACATTGGTGGTGGTAAAACTGACGCGGTGACTGACGAGGTCGTGCGCCAAGAAGTTGAGATTCAGCCATCAGGTGAACTCATTAGCCAGCTCACCTTAACGCGCACACACAGTGGTAGTAAGGCCGACCTGTTTGAGCAGCGCCGGAACACGGATTTTATTCGGTTCTATGTGCCGGCAGGCTCAACCCTCCTCAGTGCTGATGGTTTTACACCGCCCCCACCTGAGAACGTACTCCCGGTGTCGCAGGCTGCCCAGCTTGACTCTGACTTGCTGGCGGTTGAACAAGAGCCAAGCACCGACGCAGCTTCAGGCCTTAGGGTAACGAATGAATTCGGTAAGGCAGTTTTTGGTGGTTGGCTGGCCGTGGCGCCAGGTGAAACGCGCACTATCCACCTTTCGTACCAGCTGCCCTTTAGCCTGAAGTCCGAGTCGAGCCTGCAGGACCTCCGGCGCTACAGTGTCTACTTCCAACGGCAGGCTGGCGTAAAGCCAGTGGATTTTACCTCCACACTCAAACTACCAACAGGTTGGCGCGTGCGATGGCAAGAGAGCTCGAGTGAACTTACACCTGTAGAGCAAGGCCTTGAGTTTAAGGCCGATTGGATGCAAGATGAGTACTACGGCGTAGTGCTCGAGCGTACGGCGCGCTAGGTCTTGACAAAATCGTCGAAGTGTACTATCATACCTAGGTTAAGAATTGAGCTTTTTGTAAGGCCCCCGCGGGTTGGGGGAGTTAGAGAATGACGTAGGGATCCGCACGTCACCGCCTCAATTAGGGTGGAGTACGTGCCCTCTCTCTGCTTGGATACCATCATTTTGGTCCCTTCAAGCCTTCTCGCCTCCAGCCCCTGGGGGCTTTTGAATTTCTTGCATTTTCAAGTATACTGAGGCCTATGCTAGGTACGGGGCGCTTGAACACTAAACTTACCGGCGGTGCACTGGTCATCGCCTTTTTTTCTGTAGCCTCCAGGCTCCTGGGGGTGGTCAGGGACCGCGTGTTGGCCTCACACTTTGGAGCCGGTACCGTGCTCGATAGCTACTATGCCGCTTTTAAAATTCCTGACTTCATTTTCACCATTCTGGTGTTAGGCGCGTTTGGCTCGGCCTTTATTCCCGTGTACATTCAACTGAGGGAGCGAGCTGGAGAGGCTAAGGGGGTCGAACTCGCGCAGACCATGTTCAACATGCTGGTGGGCGCGCTCACCGTCTGCGCTGTTTTGGGAGCCGTGTTTGCCCCACAGCTCATGCCGCTTATAGCGCCAGGGTTTGACGTCGCGCGCCTCAGTCTGGCGATAGACCTGTCGCGGCTGATGCTCATAGCCATTATCTTTTTTGGTGCCTCTAACCTTATTGGGTCAGTGCTCCAGGCACACCAGAGTTTTGTGGCGTACTCAGCTGCGCCGATTGTCTACAATCTTGGCATCATCGCAGGGCTGTACCTGTTGGTACCCGCCTTGGGCCCCGTAGGGTTGGCGTGGGGTGTGGTGCTAGGTAGCGCTCTGCACCTCGGGGTCCAGGTACCATCGGCAGTGAAGTTCGGGTGGCGGTGGCGGTGGCGCTTCAGCTGGCGTGACTCGGCCGTCCGAGAGGTGGTGCGGCTCATTGGCCCCCGGACCATTGGCGTAGCAGCCAGCTCTTTAGAACAGCTTATTACCGCCGTCTTTCTTTCTAGCTTAAGCGTTGGTAGTGTGGCCGCATTCAACCTGGCTTCCAACTTACAAAGTTTCCCCATCAACGTGTTTGGTGTTTCGCTGGCTATTGCCGCTTTTCCTATTTTCAGCCAAGCGTTTAGCGCTAACGACCACACTAGCTTTATACAACACTTTAAGGATAGTACACGCCTGATTCTGTTCTACGTCGTGCCACTCTCTATTCTGTTCTTGGTGCTTCGGGCACAGATGGTGCGTGTGGTTTTAGGCAGTGGTGCGTTTAGCTGGGACGATACTATTCGTACCGCTGAGGTGTTAGGGTTTTTAGCTATGGCCATGGTCTCTGACAGCCTGGTACCGTTGGTGGCGCGGGTCTTTTACGCACTTGGTGATACTAAAACACCTGCCTGGACCGCCGTTGGCACAGTGGCTGTAAACCTCGTGCTCTTGCTGGTCCTTAAGACTTACGGTTTGGCAGGCATTGGCTTTGCTTACGTGCTATCACGTGCGTTTAGCTTGAGCCTGCTCGTGCTCTTCTTGGGTAAGCGCTTGGGGCAACTAGGTGGCGAGTATATACTACAAGGTGCAACCCGCATGACCTTGGCGGGTGTGGCGGCGGGTGGTGTAGCGTACGGTGCCCTCCACGTACTCGCACCCTTGGTTGATATGCATACGTTTGTAGGCATATTTATCCAAGGCGTGGGGGCGGGCGCACTGGGCGCTCTGAGCTACGTGCTGCTCGCTATGCTCTGGCACTTGCCAGAGGTTCAATTTGTGGAGCGCTGGTTAGGTTCAGCTTGGCGCATAACGAAACGACTATGGACTCCGGCTTAATTCGTAATTTTTGCATCATAGCTCACATCGACCCCGCAGGAGAACGCTGTGCGTTCCCTACGGGGCAAGCCACGACTACCGCACACTATGGAACCGTCACACATTCGTAATTTCTGTATTATCGCTCATATTGATCATGGAAAGTCGACCTTGGCCGATAGGTTCCTGGAGGTTACAGGTACCGTAGCGAAGCGCGATATGCGCGCGCAGCTCCTTGACCAAATGGATTTGGAACGTGAGCGGGGCATAACCATTAAGCTGCAGCCGGTCGCCATGCACTGGCGCGGGCACTTGCTCAACCTCATCGACACCCCGGGGCACGTCGACTTTACCTACGAGGTGTCGCGTTCTCTGGCCTGCGTGGAGGGCGCCATACTCTTAGTAGACGCCACCCAGGGTATACAGGCACAGACCATAGCTAACTTTGAGCTGGCACGTGAGCAGAAGCTCAAAGTTATTCCGGCGGTGAATAAAATAGATATGCCCGCCGCCAATGTGGAGAGCGTAGTGGCAGAACTCTGTCAGTTAGTAGGTTGCACGCCTTCAGACGTGTTGAAAGTTTCAGCCAAAGATGGCACAGGGGTAGAAACGTTGCTCCAAGCTGTCTTGGACCGAGTACCGCCACCAAAAGCTAGTGCGCCTGCAGCTACTACCAGGGCACTCATTTTTGACTCAGCCTACGACGATTTTCGCGGCGTGGTGGCGGCGGTGAGGGTGGTAGATGGTACCTTAGGTAAGGGTGGTCAGTACCGACTCTTAGGTAGTGGTGCGACTGGGGAACTTTTAGAAGTTGGGACCTACACGCCAAAACTTAAGCCAACTGATGCTTTGGGACCTGGTGAAATTGGTTATGTGGTCACTGGTCTTAAAGACATCCGCCAAGCCAGAGTTGGTGACACCATAGTCACTGGTGCAGGCACACCCGAGCCGTTGCCTGGCTACCGCGAGGTAAAACCCATGGTGTTCGCTGGGTTTTACCCAGGGGTGGGGGAGAGTGCAGATAAGCTCAGGGATTCGTTGGGAAAGCTTAAGCTTAGCGATGCCAGTTTAAACTTTGAGGGTGAACATTCGCAAGCACTAGGGTTTGGTTTTCGGTGTGGGTTTTTAGGGTTACTCCACCTTGATATTGCCCGTGAACGTTTGAAACGCGAGTACAACCTCAAGGTCACCATAACCACGCCCTCGGTCGCGTACGAAGCTGATCTCAAAACCGGTGAGCAGCTTAGTGTTCATGGACCCTTGGAGCTGCCGACGCCAGACCGCATTCTCGAGATTCGCGAGCCGGTGGTTAAAGTTGATATTGTTACACCCATGGATTACCTCGGGAACCTGATGGCAATGGTTCAAGAGTTCAGGGGTACCTACCGCACCACCGATTACCTGGGTGAGGGCGAGCACAACACGCGAGCAGTTTTACGCTACGAGTTACCTTTGAATGCCATACTGGTCGATTTTTACGACCAGGTGAAGAGCGTTAGCGCAGGGTATGCCTCGCTGAACTACGAATTTCTAGCCTACCGCCCTTGTGATGTAGTTCGCCTTGATATACTGGTGGCGGACGAGCCGGTGGAAGCGCTGGCCAGCATTGTTTACCACGACGAAGCCTACCGCCGCGGCCGGGCGCTCGTGGCAAAGCTTAAAGACATTCTCCCGCGGCAAATGTTCGAGGTAAAAATTCAGGCAGCACTGGGAGGCAAGATAGTGGCAGCCGAACGGCTACCGGCTATGCGTAAGGACGTGCTGAAGCGCGCTTCGTCCGGCGGGGACGTAACCCGCAAGCGCAAGCTCCTGGAGAAACAGAAAGCCGGTAAGAAACGCATGCAGCTCGAGGGTAGGGTGGCTATTCCCCCCGAAGCTTACCTCAAGCTTGTCAGCCGGCAGGAGTAGTGCCGTAGCTCTAGTAGAAGGCTGGGCCCACCAGCAGCAGCACCATGGTAACAGCGACAATGATGGTGAGCACCAACCAGACCTTGTGTTGCCAAGAACGTTTCGACATACAATACTACTAGTGTACTGCTTTAGCTATCGTTTTCAAGCATACTCGCTATGCCTAGCTCAGGAAAATTTTGGGAGCTTATAACTTCACGCCTGTTTTTGGTAGTCGCCGGGTTGGCACTCATAGGTATTGGCATTGGGGTAACCAAGAGCGTACTGCGGCGGCTGGAGGTTGAACATGAGATTTCGGCACTCAGGGGGGACATCCAGACGCTCGAGAGTAAGAACGCAGAGCTGGGGCGGCTCATTAACTATTTCCAAACCCCCGAGTTTAAAGAGCGTTCCGACCGCTTAGAGCGGGGCTTACAAAAACCCGGCGAGCAGGTGGTGGTGATACCGGGTTTGGGGCAGGGAGCAGGGGCGGCGGCACCGGAAGCTCAAGGCCAAAATGTGCCTAACTGGCGCAGGTGGGTGAGCTACTTTTTTGCCCAATAGCTAACACAACTACAGCCTTGCCCTAGCCTAGGCGGTGGGTAGTTACTAATAAACTGGAGCCGAAGGTGGGGATCGAACCCCGCAGTATGTGCTTCGCGCAACTACGGAGCAGGCCCACGACCGGAGTTTGCCCCGCACCTTATGGAGCCGGTGGTCGGGATTGAACCGACGACCTGCGCGTTACGAATGCGCTGCTCTACCAACTGAGCTACACCGGCATCGTAAGGTGCGGGGCGAGCGAATGCGTTGCTCCCTGCCCCGTATGTGAACGAGTCTAAGCAAGTTCTACTGCGGGGTACCAACTGGGCTACCTGCATATGGAGCGGGATACCGGAATCGAACCGGCGCCCTTAGCTTGGGAAGCTAATGTACTGCCACTATACTAATCCCGCCTATCCTAAGCAAATGAGCGTTGCTTGCATATTTACCCCGTACGAGTCCAGAACAATGGGACTTCGTGCGGGGCTACCATTGTACTACTCTCGCCTGCCGCTACAGTAGAAGTAGTATAGCCGTGCGCCACGCTACAATCAAGCTTGCCGGGCAGAGCGGGGGTAAAGTATGGTATACTACCTTGTGCTATGCCGTTAATACAGTTCCGTAATATATCGAAGTTTTACGCTGGTGGGATTGTGGCACTGAAAGACATCAACCTGGCTATTGATGAAGGCGAGTTCGTTTCTATTGTAGGCCAGAGCGGTACCGGTAAGACGACGTTGGTTAAACTACTCATAGCAGAGGAGCCGGTTTCGGAGGGACGTATTGTGGTTGGTGGCTGGGACATAAGCCACATTCGCCGGCGCGAGGTACCTTTGCTCCGCAAGCAAATTGGTGTGGTCTTTCAGGACTTCAAGCTGCTACCTCGGAAAACCGTAGGGGAGAACATCAGCTTTGCCCTAGAGGTTTCAGAGGTCGAGCCTAAGCGCATAAGCTCCATTGTGCCGCAGCTCTTGAAGATTGTGGGGCTGGAGGCTAAGGCCGACCGGTTCCCGCGGGAGCTCTCCGGCGGCGAGCAGCAACGGGTAGTTATAGCGCGCGCCCTGGCGCACCGGCCGAAGATACTCGTGGCTGACGAGCCCACCGGGAACCTAGACTCCATCAACGCCCATGAGATTGTGGACCTCCTCAAGCAAATTAATGGTTTTGGCACCACGGTTATGCTGGTAACCCACAACCGTGAAATTGTGAACGACCTCAAACGTCGTGTGATTGTGCTTGATAAGGGCCGCGTGGTGTCTGACCAGCCGCGGGGTCGCTACCTGCTCTAGCCTATGCTGTCTACGCTCATCCGCGTTTCCACGTTTGCCTTTCAGAACTTCTGGCGTAACATTTGGTTGTCGGTGGTTACGGTTACCATTGTAACCGTGAGCTTATTTTCGGTGTCGCTCCTCGGGGTGCTGACCTACCTCTCCAACACCGCCCTCACCAACCTGGAACAGAAGATAGATATCGCGGTCTACCTCAAGCCCGAGGTTAAGGACGACCAGGTGGTAGCGCTCAAGGGGAAAATCGAAAAGCTCGACGGCGTTCTCAGTTTAGAGGTGGTTACCCCAGCACAGGCGCTGGAGCGGTTTAAGGCTAAACACCAGGACGACCCCTTGATTGCCGAGTCTATTTTGGAGCTGGGGAGCAATCCCTTGGGAACTACTTTTATCATCAAGGCTACCTCAGAGGCCGGCTACAGCAGCATTCTCAGGCAGTTACAGAGCAAAGACTTCACCCCCTACATCCAAGAAGCCAGGTTCGACGACTACCAGCGCGTCATTGACAGCATAACGGCGCTGACTGCCAAGGTGAAGCACCTAGGCTTTGCTATTAGCTTACTCTTTTTGCTCGTGACGCTGCTGGTGGTGTTTAACACCATTCGCATTAACATTTACACTCACCGCGAGGAAATAGGCATCATGCGGCTGGTGGGAGCCACCAGCTGGTTCATCCGCGGGCCGTTCTGGGCCGAGAGCGTGCTCTACGCGCTGGTGGCTACCTTAGTGACGGCCGTGCTCTTTTTCCCACTGCTTCAGCTCAGTGAGCCGTACGTTAACGCCTTCTTCAGTGGGTTTAATTTAGATTTAGTAGGCTACTTTACCGCTAACTCGGTACTCTTCTTTGGTGCGCAGTTTTTGGGGGTGGCCTTGCTCAACATACTAGCCTCAACCGTAGCCATGCGGCGGTACTTAAAAGTGTAGGTATGGAGAACGAATCAAGCTTTTCACCACGATCCGATAATTTACTTAAATCACTCGGCTTTGATTACTAGGGCTTGAGTGATGATGAGCGCCTGATGCAGTTATACCTCAAGGAAGAATATGCAAAACGTAACTTGTCTATGTTGGACGAAATAAAAAAGTGGCGCGAACAAAACCCCAAAGCCAGTTATGGTGAGGCGATACGTGTGTTGTATGAACAGCTAGAGAAGGATTGAACGACTATATATGGATTTCCTACATAAAAAGTGCGTGCCGTGCGAGGGTGGGGTAGACCCGCTGGCTCGCGCTAAGGCCGAGGAGTACCTGGTGGTAGTGCCCGAGTGGCGCTTAAGTGCCGACGCTAAACACATTTCCCGTGAGTTGAAGTTCAAAGACTTTGTAAGTGCGGTGGCATTCATCAACGAGCTGGCTAAGCTGGCGGAGTCCGAAGGGCACCACCCTGACATTCACCTTACGGGTTGGAACAACGTGCGCGTGGAGTTGTGGACGCACGCTATTGGTGGGCTTTCCGAGAACGACTTTATAGTGGCTGCTAAGGCGAACCAAATTCTGTCGGCCCAGCCTGAGCTGCTCACTTGACCTGAGGGCACCTGCACGCTATCATCCCACGCCAGCAGTGGGGGATCGTCTTATGGCCCCAGCACCAAGCCCCGGCTCTGGTGCTGGGTAATATAGTACAGGGGCTGGTGCCTGTCCCGCATAGAGCTGGGGGGTCGTCTAACGGTAGTCGCCTCATCGGCGACCCGCCGGTAAGGCGGGGACATTCAACAATATGTTTTACACTTACGTGATTGAGAGCACAAGGAATAAACGCAGGTATGTTGGCACAACCGAAGATTTACGGCAGCGTCTAGCTGAGCATAATAGTGGATTGGGTGGAAAATATACTAGAGATAATAGACCATTTCGTTTGATATACTATGAAGCCTATACTTCTAAGAAAGATGCTGCTACCGCTGAAAAATTTTACAAGACGGGTTACGGCAGGGAAGTCTTAAAGGGGAAACTGACTAATTACCTGGAACACAGTGAGTAACTTGCGCCCACGGCTGGGGGATCGTCTAATGGTAGGACTCAGGCCTTTGGAGCCTGCTATGATGGTTCGAATCCATCTCCCCCAGCCTTGTGCGGAGAGCCGTGACGGGTATAAAGCTAATTGACCCACACGGCTATAAAACGTATTTTGATTGGGGCAAGACGGGTGATAGAATAATGAGCAGAGCACTAGAACTTAAGGCTAATGTTTGAAGTATTAAAAACAGTCTATTTTGTACGGCACGGGCAGAGCGTGGACAACACCGCTCCCGTGTATCAATCATACGAGTCGCCCCTGTCTGAGCTGGGGCGCAAACAAGCCGCCTACATTGCTGAGCGCGTGGCTAAGCTGTCGTTTGACAGCCTCATTTCAAGCCCTATGCAGCGGGCAAAAGAGACTGCTGAGACTATCGCTAAAGTTACCAGCCGGGTACCGGAGTATTCAGAGTTCTTGGTAGAGCGGATAAAGCCTTCGTACCTGTACGGTAGGCCCCTCAGCGACGAGGTGGCACGGGGACTTTGGAAAGAGTGGAACCAAACTCTTTACACCCCGGGCAAACGAGTTGGAGACGGGGAAAACTACGACGACATACTAGCCAGAGCAAACCAAGCTCTTCAGTTTTTACAGGCTCGGCCGGAAAGGTCACTAGTTGTGGTGACTCATGGGTTCTTTCTGCGAACAATAGTAGCGCAGGTATTATTAGGGGATCTTCTGTCAGGAGAAGTATTTAAGCGGTTTCAAAGCTCGGCGCCTATTGAAAACACAGGCTTGACCGTGCTACGGTACCAAATTGGTGGTGAAGGACTAGCGCGCTGGTACCTGTGGGTTTATAATGACCATGCTCACCTTGGTTAATCAAACCTTACCCTTAACACTTATAGTATGATAATCGTTCACGACATCTTTGTGTGTAAGCCAGGCAATGCTTCCAAACTCGCTAAGCTGTTTAAAGAGGCAATGGCCAGCGAGAAGAACGTCAGCGTGATGACCGACGTTACAGGCCAATACAACCGTGTGGTTATGGCCAGCTGGTTTAATACCCTAGAGGAGTGGAACAAGATGATGGAGAGCTACATGAACCCGAGCGCGGAGATGAAAGCTTCCATGGAGAAAATGAAAGGTTACACCGACATGTACCTCACGGGGAGTAGGGAAATCTACCGAACCTGGTAGTTCGCCTGCCTTTCACAGCCCTAGTCAATACATTGACTAGGGCTTGTTTTTTTAGTACTCTGGACGTACTATGTTCGTCAAAAAAATCGGTATAGACCTAGGGACCACCTACTCGCTCGTGCACGTGCCGGGGCGGGGGATTGTGATTAATGAGCCGTCGGTGGTGGCGGTCGCGAGCGGCGACCGGAGTGTGCTGGCAGTAGGGGAGGAGGCTAAAGAAATGTTAGGGAGGACCCCTGACACCATTGTGGCCCTACGGCCCCTGAAAGACGGTGTGATTGCTGACTACCGTACTACCGAGGCCATGCTTAGGTACTTTATAAATAAAGCACTTGGCGGCATTCGTTTTTTTAAGCCCGAGGTTATGATAGCCGTGCCCGCTGGCATTACCTCCACCGAGCGCCGGGCAGTTATCGATGCCACCATCGCGGCTGGCGCCAAAGCTGCTTACATTATTAAAGAGCCTATTGCAGCGGCTATTGGGGCCAACATCCCCATTGGTTCAGCCTCAGGCCACATGATTGTAGACATGGGCGGTGGCACCAGTGAAGTCGCGGTTATTAGCTTAGGGGGCATTGTGGCCAACACGTCCGTTAGAATCGGTGGCAATAAGCTCGACGCTGCCATTATGGACTTCATCCGCAAAAAGTACGGCCTGGCCATTGGGGAGCAAACCGCGGAGGAGGTCAAAAAGTCTATTGGCTCGGCTATGTACATGGAAGACAAGCTCGCCATGGACGTTAGGGGCCGTGATATGGTCTCGGGTTTGCCGCGCACCGTAACCGTGACCTCTGATGATATAACCGAGGCTATTCAGAACGAACTGGAGGGGATAATCCATGCGGTCAAGAGTGTTTTGCAGGTTACTCCACCCGAGCTGTCGGCTGATGTTATAGACAAGGGTATGGTTCTGTCCGGTGGTACGTCGCTGCTGCGGAACATTGACAAGCTCTTTGCCCAGGCCACGGGCGTGAGTGCCTACCTGGCAGACGACGCTATGCTCTGTGTGGCCAGGGGCACCGGCATCGCCCTGGACAACCTCGAGTCCTACAAGCGGAGTATTTTGTCGGCGCGGTAGCCTATGGCAGCAGGTGGTGAGGCGGTGGCACTGGCGTTCTGGGGTTCACTCGTGGTGTGGGGGCTGTGGGCCTACACCCGGCGCGCCTGGGCTGTTTTTCTGCTCCTGGCGTTACTCCCTACCTACCTGTGGCGGGGCGAGGTGTTCGGCATTCCGACAACCTGGTTTGAGCTGGCGCTCTACCTGGCGGCGGCCTCATACCTACTACACGGTGATGTCGAGCGCTACGCACTAGGCCGCGTACCTTTTCGAGCTCTGGTAGGCCCCCTGCTGTGGCTGGGGGCGGCGACTTTAGCTTTGCTGGTGGCCCCCGACACCCGCCTGGCCTTAGGTGTGTTTAAGGGCTGGGTAGTTGACCCATTGCTTTTTTGCTACCTGCTCTGGTTGGCCTACCAGCGCATAGCTGAACCAACCCGTTACCTACGCTTGGTAGTTGGCTTTCTGTTCATGGGGGCTACTGCCACGAGCGCTTCTGCGCTGGTGGCAGGCTTTATGAGCGGTTTAAGTCGTTTTGGTGCTTGGTACGACTCACCAAATGTGTTGGCCATGTACCTAGTTCCTAGTGTAGCGGCTGCTGGGCTCTGGCTTTATCCCCAAGCTAGAGGGGCTACGCTAACGACGTACCAGCTGTACCTGTGGTGTGCTGGTGTGCTCATAGTGCTGGCAGGTGTGGTAGCTACAGGCTCCTATGGCGCGTGGCTGGCGGTGGTGGCAGCGGTAGGAGTGGGCTGGTTGTATACTAAACCAAAATGGCAGGCGGTAGCTCGCTCGGCTGCTGCGCTCGCAGTACTGGTCGGGCTGCTGCTACCGTGGGTTATGACAGCCTATGGCCGCTGGGTGTTCCCTGGCCACCGTAACCAAACGTATAGTCTAACTTCAGGCCAAGTTCGGCTGGTACTCTGGCGCGAAGCTACGCGGCTCGTGACCCAGCACCCGGTCCTAGGTATTGGCTTAGGCCAGTGGCAACCGGTGTTTACCTCCCACATTCAGCCCTACCTGCCGGAAGCCCGCCAGCCTGGCTACTCGATTGAGCTCTACTACGCGAGCCTCTTTCCGCATAACCTGTGGCTCACCACGTGGTTAAGCCTTGGTCTCCTGGGGCTTGCGGGGTTACTCTGTACTGCCTGGTACGTTTACCGAGCCCCCCCGCCAACCTTACCGACGGTAGTAGCTGTAGCGCTATTTACTGCTATACTAGTACAGGGTTGGTTTGATACGCCAGTGTTTAAGAACGATCTCGCCGTGCTCTTCTGGCTGCCGCCACTCCTCGTAGCTTGCCAGAGCATTACATCTTATGCTGAACTATGACGCCCAACACGTTGATAGGGCATGCCCAGGTTGTTAGGTACCTCGACGGTGCTCGGCAGCGTAATGAGCTAGCACACGCCTACCTGCTCCAGGGTCCGGAGCACGTGGGTAAGGCTACCCTCGTGCGTGAGTTTTTGCAGGGGCTCTTCTGTGAGGCCCCGCCAGTCCCGTGCGGTAGGTGTGCTGGCTGCTGCCACGTAGCAGCTGCTACGCACCCGGACGTGTGGTGGGTTCAAGTAACGGCTGGTAAAACGCAGGTAGGTATTGAGGACGTTCGTGAGCTCATTCGTTTTACCCAGCTGACCTCACTCACGGGGCCCTGGCGTGTGGTGGTGCTGCCGGACGTGGCCGCACTTACACCGGAAGCTGCTAACGCACTGCTCAAGGTGCTGGAGGAGCCTGGCCCGGGCGTACTCTTTTTTCTGCTTGACCACCACCACACGTCGGCACTTGCTACCCTCCGCTCTCGCTGTGTGCTCCTCGAGCTGGGCCCGGTGCCGGCGCGTGAGCTCGTGGCGGGTTTGCTGGCGCACGGCGTACCAGGAGCAGAGGCTGAGGAGCTTAGCCGCCTGGCCGCAGGACTCCCGGGGTTAGCCCTGAGCTTGTGGGCTGACCCGACCGTGCTGGAGCGCGCGTACGGTCTGGCTCAGGTATGTGTCAGTCTCTTTACCCCTGGTACATGGCCTACCTTCCAGCGCTTTATTGAAACTACCCACGGCCAGGCGGCCCGAGAAGGGGACAACCAGCCAGTCGAGGCCATGGCTACCGTGTCGGTATGGCTCGAGGTGGCGCGTGACGTGCTCCTGGTGCGCTTAGGCCTGCCGAGCGCCGTCCGTTACCAAAAGCTTGACCGCGAGCTACATGTAGTAGCAGAGCGCTACAGCGTGCTGAGCTTACTCAAGCTCTGTGGGCTCATGAGGCGGGCGTTGCAGAAGCTTCAGGCCAACGCTAACCCGCGCTTAACGCTGGAGTGGCTCGGGCTAAGCATTTCACACCTATGAGCCTGACTACCCACCGTGTACCCTGGCGTTGCGCCTTGGCGCTGTGCCTCACTGCCCTCGCGGGGGCGGGTTGCAGCGTGAGCTTTCGGGCGCAACCGGCTGATGGTGGTGTGTTCAGGTCAGCCGATCATGGCACCACCTGGCAGCAGACCGTGTTCGTGAGTAGGACCAAAGACAAGCTCGCTACCATTGGTGGCTTAGGCATTACCGAACTCCAGTTCTCGCCCCTCAACAGCTCAGTGCTCTACGCTGCGGCGGCTGAGGGCCGGCTCTACCGCAGTGAGAATAGGGCAGACCAGTGGACCAGAATTTTTAACGGCGAGGTGCGCTCCTTTGCACCCCACCCCACCGAGGCTTCGCACCTCTACCTCACCTCCCAGAACCAGATTCTAGAGACAACTGACGGCGGCGCTACCTGGCAGGTTATCTACATTGAGGGTACAGTGGTCGCGCACATGAATACTATTGCCATCGACCGACAAAACCCTAAGGTACTCTACGCTGGTACTAGCCAGGGCTTGCTGCTCCGGAGTGTCGATGGCGGCAAGACGTGGCGGCTCCACCACACCTTTGAGCACCAGAACATCAAGCGTATTGTGGTGAACCCTCACGACGGAAAAATTATGTACGTCGTATTTGGTTCAGGGGCGCTCTGGCGCTCGGCCGACGCTGGCAGCACCTGGGAAGACCTCACGGCTCGCCTGCGCGAGGTGCTGCAGCTCGAACCCGGTCCTGTGAAAGACCTGACCTTGCTGCCTAACCAGCCTGATGGCGTACTGCTCGCCACTCAGTACGGGCTCTTCCGTAGCTTTACCGGTGGTGGCTCGTGGGAGAACATTAAGCTGGTGACTGCACCCAACGCCGTTATCCTCAGTGCGCTGGGTGTCAGCCCTACCAACGAGCAGGCTATGTACTACAGCGCCGACGGAGCGTTCTACCGTACGACAGACAGCGGTAAGACGTGGCAGACCGTACCCCTACCGTCGCCACATCCAGCCACCAGCTTAGCTATCGAACCTAAAGCTGGCGCTGCCTTCTACCTCGGGTTTGCCTATTAACCTTTAGCGTATGAACCAACACCTCGAGTTAGCTAAGCCCAAGTTTGCCAAAACGCTTGAACACTTTAAGGCTGAACTTGCTACCGTGCGTTCCGGGCGGGCTACCCCGTCTTTAGTGGAGCACGTTAAAGTAGAAGCCTACGGCACGCTGACGCCGCTCATTGAGCTGGCCTCTATAACTGCACCCGAGCCAAAACTGGTGGTGGTGAGCCCGTGGGACAAGAACATACTGAAAGATGTAGAGCGGGCGCTCCAGGCTGCTAACTTAGGCATGTCGCCGGTGGTAGATGGCACTATCATCCGTTTGAACCTGCCGGCGCTTACTGAAGAACGCCGGCGTGAACTGGTAAAGCTGGTTAACGCTAAACATGAAGAAGCCAAGGGCACCATTCGGCGGGTGCGGGAAGACGTGCTTAAAGGTTTTAAAGACCAGAAAACCGATGGCAAGCTTCCTGAGGACGAGTTCTTTATGGTGCAGAAAGATCTCCAAAAGCTAGTGGACGAAATCAACACTCAGCTCAAACAGCTGGCGGACGGCAAGGAAAAAGAGGTCATGACCATTTAGGCTAGCAGCATGGTGGTAACTATCTTGAGCTTCATAGCGCTCCTGGCGCTCCTGGTCCTGGCACACGAGTGGGGCCACTTTTTTGCTGCCCGCCGCTTAGGCGTGGGGGTAGAGGAGTTTGGTTTTGGTTTTCCACCGCGTATTGCAGGGTTCCGACGTGGCCAAACAACCTATACCGTAAACTGGGTACCCTTAGGCGGGTTTGTGAAGCTTAAAGGGGAGGCTGGTGGCGAACGCACAGCGGATAGTTTTGTAGTTCAGCCAGCCTGGCGCCGAGCAGTTATTCTGGTGGCAGGGGTGTTCATGAACGTGCTGTTGGCAGCCGCGCTCTTGGCGGTCGGGTTTATGGTTGGTTTCCCTGCCGTCCTGAGCGAAAACCAGGCTACACAGGCACGTAACGTACAGTTTGAGGTGGTCTCGGTAGCTCCTAGCTCTCCAGCTGCCCAGGCTGGGCTTCAGGCAGGGGATACCCTACTGACGGTTGATGGTAGGACCTTCCAGAGCGTGTCAGATTTTCAAGCGTACGTGGCAGTTCACAGGGCAAAGCCCGTAGGGGTTACCTACCTCCATAACGGTAGTACCAAAACAGCCCAGCTGACGCCGCAGTCGCTCCCAGAAACCAATGGTCGCCCGGTGCTTGGTGTTGGATTACTGCCAACAGGCATTATCACCTACCCGTGGTACCAGGCGCTTGGTAGAGGCGCTGCAGAAACTTGGCGTTTGGGCCGGGAGATTCTAGCGGCTTTCGGTAACCTGTTCCAAAACCTAATAGTACACCACGAGGTACCACAAAACGTAGCTGGGCCAATTGGCATTGCTGTAATCACCGGGCAAGTGGCACGTTTAGGTTTTATCTACCTTCTGCAATTTGCCGCTCTACTCTCACTCAATTTAGCCATCATAAACATTTTCCCATTCCCCGCGCTCGACGGTGGCAGGCTGCTCTTTGTTATCATAGAAAAGCTCCGGCGTAAGCCCAACAACGAGCGCGTGGTAGCTATTGTTCACCAAATCGGGTTTACCGTGCTAATTGCCCTCGTGCTCTTGGTAACCTACCGTGACGTGGCACGTTTGAGTGGAGATTTTTTTACGCGGCTCTGGGGCGCGTAAATCTACAAAGCATAATCTAAGGGTTGTGGCGGCCGGCGTAGTGGAGCTCCAGCTCACGTAGGTGCTTTTGCTTATCCACCAGGAGCCGGTTGTGGTTTAGGTCCATTTGTCGGAGCAGGAGGCTCACGTGTTCACTCCCTAGGTAGTGGGGGAAAATCACATAGTCAGCGCCAGCGGCGTAGAGGTCACGGCAATCGTGCCAGGTTACCGCCGTTACGTAGACCGGGGTTTTAAGGCCTTGGTTTCTTATGTTTTTAAGGAGTAGTAGGTTATCAGCTACGTCAGAGTTAGTAGAGATAACCATAGCGGCCTCAGGCACCCGAGCATGAGTGAGAATATCCACATCAGTCATGTCGCCGTAAAGGCAAGGTTTAGCCTGGGCAGTTAAACGGCTAATGACCGAGGGGTTAAAATCTATAACCAGCGTAGGCTTGTGCAGCTCCTCGAGTGTAATGAGCAGCCGTTCGCCCAAACGGTGGTAGCCAATCAAAACCACGTGGTTCGAAATGGCACCCGCGGTCTGTTCGGGTACGCCTCCGGCACCACCACGCTCAAACCAAGAGAGCATAGGCTTAAGCCAGCGGTAGAACGTTTCGGCATGTGAAATGGTGAACGACATTACAGTGATGGTAACAGCCCCGACTGCCGTTACCAAAGCCACCTCATTGGGGGTTACCTGCCCCAAGCGTAAACCCATGCCCATAACAATGAACGAGAACTCAGAAATCATACCTACCGTAAGCCCCACCATAAAGCTCGTACGCTTGCGGTAGCCTAAACTGCCCATCAGCGCCAGCACAATAAGGGGGTTGCCAACCAGCACAAACAGTACCAGCGCCCAGAAGAGCGGCTGATTGCTACCCAACCCCGCAAAGCTTAATTGGCTACCCAGGGCAATAAAAAACAAGGTAATAAAGAAATCTCGAAGGCTTCTCATGCGCGCCGAAATTTCTAAGTTGTAGGGGAGTGAAGCCAAGCTCACCCCAGCTAGAAACGCGCCAATTTCAACTGAGAACCCGAGCGACAGGCTATTGAGCGCCACCACCAAACACCAAGACAACGCCGCTAGTAACAGGAGTTCGGGTGAGCGTGCCAGTTTGGTGAACAGCGCAGGGAGTAATAAGCGGCTGACGATGAACGTACTTAAAATCAGCAGTAACCCGCGCCCCAGAGCCTCAAATGCACCGCCAGCGCTCCAAACGTTCGTAGCCGCAGCGGAAGAGAGCACAATGAGTATCAGTATGGCTACTGCGTCCTGCAGCAGCAGCATGCTTAAGGTAAGCCTGCCGGATAGGGAATCAAGTTCGTTGCGCTCAGCCAGAAGCTTGATAACAATAATGGTACTGGAGAAGGCCAAGCTCAAAGACACGTACCAGGCAGCAATGTTCCCCAGGCCGAATGAACGTACGAGCAGGTAACCTATAGCGGCAGTCAGGAGCACCTGACCCAGGCCAACAAGTGGCGCAGAGCGCCCCAGGGCTTTAAGCCTATTGAGGTCAAGCTCAATGCCTACCAAGAACAGTAGAAATGCAATGCCGAAGGTGGAAAGCGTGCTGAGTAAGGTGCCAACCGGAATCAAGTTCAGTGCACTGGGACCTAAAACCACGCCGACCAAGAGGTACGCTAGGACCGTAGGTTGTTTCAGGTGGTGAAACACAATCGCCACTGCCGTGGCCAGAACAATCAGCAGGCTGAGCTGGAAAAATGTGTCCCCCATAGTACCTGCCAGTATAGCATAGGCTACGCTATTTTATTGAAATTGTGTTCCATTTATGGTATACTGGTCGTACTCTAGTATGCCAGAAATACAACCACGAGCACCAGAACGTGGCTTGCCCGCCCCAGAAGCCTTGCCTGAGAAATTTGAGCAGCAAAGCCCAGAGGGCAGCAAACCGCCGCAGCCCAAGGCTGCGGCTCAGGCTACGGAAGTTGCCCTGCCTACAGCGCCCGCTGCGCCCCCGACCCAAGCTCGTAGCTTAAGCCCGCTAGAGCGTCGCATAGAAGACGTTTTGGCTGATGGGCTAGAGGATTTTTATCGAAGTTTGAATCCAAGAGAACAAGAGGCGTTTAGGCGTAAGGGTGAAGAAACTGCCGTAGCTATTAGTACGTTGTTAGGGCAGTTCAAGGTCAAGCTGAGTGAGATATTAAACCTGATTCGCGAGTGGCTGCAGAGCATTCCAGGGCTCAACCGCTATTTTGTGGAGCAGACCGCCAAGATAAAAGCCGATAGGGTGCTGAAGCTTAAGTAACTTTCCCTGTGCCCGCACTACCTAGTATTCCGTTTTTGACTAGCCCACTACTCTGGGTGTTTCTGCTCGTAGCCGCCTTAGTCGTAGGGGCTCTGTTTATAGCGCGTTGGTTTTGGCATCGCTTGGTGGCCGTGCAGGCTAGTTTAGGTATGTCGGTACTCTTGGTGCGCGTTCCCCGCGAGAGTGGGAACTTAAGCGCGGACAAAGAGCGCGTTACCCAGAACAGCCTCCAAGAACAGATTGGCGTAGCTGAAGTACTGTGGTCGGCGGTGGGGGGCCTCAGGGCTCAACACGGAGTAGTCGCTTGGTTTAAGGGTCGCACGGACCACCTGTCGCTCGAGTTGGTGGCACACGGCGGGCTCATTTCCTACTACCTGGCTGTGCCGCAAGCCTTACGAACGTTTGTGGAACAACAAGTACTCGCCCAGTACCCGCACGCGACCTTAGAGGAAGTTCCCGACTACAACATTTTCCCACCGCGGGGTGTTACCGCGGCGGCCGGGTTAAAGTTTAGCCGTTCTGGCGCTTTCCCCCTTAAAACCTATAAGCAGTTTGAAAGCGACCCGCTTAACGCTATCACGAACACCTTAGCTAAGGTCGCGCCGGCTGATGGTGCCGCGGTCCAGTTGGTAGTGCGTTCGGCGCCGGCTTCGTGGCGCCGTAACGGCGTGGAGCTGGCTTCGCGCATGCAGCAGGGCAAGTCCCTGGACGAAGCCCAGAGCAGAGGTTTCAGTAAGCTGATGAGGGACTTTGTACCTTCAAACAAACACCATGATAAAACCAAGGGCGCCACCAAAGAACCACACAAGCTCTCGCCCTTAGAAGAGGAGATGATCAAAGGAATCGAGCAGAAAGCCTCCAAAGCCGGGCTGGACGTTACCTGCCGTGTGGTAGCTTCAGGCCCAACCAAAGAACAGGCGCAGCAGAACTTATCTAACCTGATGAACTCGTTTGGCCAGTTTAACATTTACCAGTACGGTAACCGTTTGGTACCAGTGCACCCCGGAAACCTGGACCGGTTCTTGTATGGGTTTATCCATCGTACCTTTGACGAACGCCATAAGCTGCTCCTCAACGCGGAGGAACTGGCAAGCTTTTACCACTTTCCTCTGCCGACCAGCGAGACGCCGAACGTACGCTGGCTAGCAGCTAAGCGAGCCGAGGCCCCTGTGAATATTCCAACTGAGGGGTTGGTACTAGGTAGTAGTTCGTACCGTGGTGTTACTACCACTATTCGCATTAAACCTGAGGACCGTAGGCGCCACGTGTACATTGTTGGTAAGTCTGGTACTGGTAAGTCAGTGTTACTTGAGAACATGATTATTCAAGATGTGAAAGAGGGGAGAGGGGTAGGCGTGGTCGACCCTCATGGTGACCTAGTGGAACACATTTTGGCGAACGTACCCGCCGCCCGAGCCGAGGACATAATTGTATTCGACCCATCTGACACGGAACGCCCCATGGGCCTTAACATGCTGGAGTACCACGACGAGGCCCAGAAAGACTTTGCCGTGCAAGAGATGATAGCCATTTTCTACAAACTGTTCCCGCCGGAAATGGTAGGGCCCATGTTTGAGCACAACATGCGGAACGTCATGCTGACCTTGATGGCCGACACCGAACACCCTGGCACTATTGCCGACATCCCCCGCATGTTCACCGACCCTGCCTTCCAGAAGTACAAGGTGGCTAAGCTCAAAGACCCGGTGGTACGGGCGTTCTGGGAAAAGGAGATGGCTAAGACCTCGGACTTTCATAAGTCAGAGATGCTGGGGTACCTTATTTCTAAGGTTGGGCGTTTTGTGGAGAACGAGATGATGCGCAACATTATTGGTCAGCCTAAGAGTGGATTTGATTTCCGTGAAGTTATGGACAAAGGCAAGGTGCTGCTCGTCAACCTCTCTAAAGGGAAGACAGGCGAGGTCAACTCTTCGCTGTTGGGGCTCATTATTGTCTCTAAGCTCCAAATGGCTGCCATGGCCAGGGCAGAGCTGCCTGAGAGCGAACGCAAGGACTTTTACCTCTACATAGACGAGTTCCAGAATTTTATTACCGATTCAATTTCGACCATTCTCTCCGAAGCTCGCAAGTACCGCCTTAACCTGACCATTGCTCACCAGTACCTGGGACAACTCGTGCAAGAGGGGAACAACACCAAGATACGTGACGCCGTGATGGGTACCACCGGAACCATGATCGCCTTTAAAATAGGCGCGGAGGATGCTGACGCACTAGCCAAGGAGTTTGCGCCCGTGTTTACGGCCTATGACCTCATAAACATTGAGCAGTACAACGCCTACGTTAAGCTGCTCATTGATAACGCCGCCTCCCGCCCGTTCAATATGCAAACCCTGCCCCCGAACCCCGGAGTACCTGAGCTTGCGCAAAAGCTCAAGGCGCTGTCCCGTGCTCGCTATGGGCGTCCCAGGGCTGAGGTACAAGCAGATATAATGGCCCGTACACGCCTTGGTGAGCCCTCAACACAAGCAACGGTGGCTCCTGAAGCTACACGCTAGGGTAGCGTTATGGCACCAGGTATTCTACTACTGGCCCTCTTTGTGATGGTGCTGGCTACCTTTGGTACGCTGGCCTATGGGGCGCTATCGGCGGCACCCTGGGTGCCTTTAGGCAAACGTGACACCGACCGCCTATTGCACCTGGCACAACTTAAGCCTGGTGAGGTGCTCTACGATTTAGGCTGTGGTGACGGTAGGTTGGTGGTAGCGGCAGCTAAGGTATACGGCGTTAAGGCTGTGGGGTTTGAAATCGCACTTC
This sequence comes from uncultured Gammaproteobacteria bacterium, assembly GCA_964453605.1. GTDB lineage: Bacteria > Patescibacteriota > Patescibacteriia > Veblenbacterales > UBA10138 > CAYVOI01. The sequence goes on from CAYVOI010000001.1 coordinate 500,570, forward strand.
TGCCCTACCTATTCGCAAAACTTAGAGTCCTGCTTAGCGGTACTAGTACACTTGTTACCATACGGTATAAAGATTTTTGGCAGGAGAACTTCCGCACCGCTGATGCTGTGGTTTGTTTCCTCACGCCGTACGCGCTCAAGAAACTCGAACAAAAAATTCCCGCCGAGCTTAAACCGGGCGCTCGCTTTGTGTCCTATGCCTTTAAGCTTAAACCCGTAGCACCAACCCTTACGAGTAAACCTTACCCTACGGCAACTCCCATTTACCTGTACACTAAAATTGTGCAGTAGGGTAGAGCTTGTGGATAGTTTTGAGTTGACCCGCCCACTGGCCTCTCGCTATACTGTGGGGTAGGTAACACAACCTAAATGCTAAAAGCCCTGGGGCCCCTGCCCAGTGACACCAAAGGAAAACACACGTATGCCAAATGACAGTAAACTTTCACTCGTGTACCAGTTGGTTGAGGCCGCGCGCAACAACCTTGAAACTGCTACACAGCTTTTAAGTTCCCTGGGCGCTGGTAGCGACGGTACGCCTTCTGCATCCATGAAAGCCCACCCAGGTGGTAGTGTACAGCACACGGAGGCAGGCGCGGTTATTATTGAGGGCGTGTTCGACGGGCAGAACATGGTTGGCCCAGACGGTAAACTCTATAGCGTGCCAGCTAACTACGCTTCAAAATCCAAACTGGTTGAGGGTGACCTCTTGAAACTGACCATTAGCCCTGACGGATCATTTATCTATAAACAGATTGGCCCGGTTGAACGCGACCGGGTGGTCGGCGTGCTGGCGCATGATGACGAAACTGACGAGTACCGTGTTCTCGCCAAAGGCAAATTCTACAAAATACTGCTCGCCAGTGTAACCTACTTTAAAGCCGACGTCGGGGACGAAGTGGTGGTACTGGTGCCTAAGGGCACCACCTCATCGTGGGCAGCTGTGGAAAACGTTATGAAGAAGAACAGCCCCACGCCGCTAGCTACCATGTCTCCCGCGACTGCAACCCACACGGTAGCTATACCTGAGGCTACACCAGTAGCACCTATCCGCCGCGGCCCGGGCCGGCCACGTAAGAACCCGGTGGCCCCTACCGCAGCCAAGGCAGAGGGCACATCGGCGCAGCCTGCCCCGCCACCGGGTATTGATTTCTAAGCTTTTTCTAGGGCCAAAACCATCCGCCAATTGGCGGATGGTTTTGTATTGCCAGCGCAAGCTCCAGCGGCTACAATGGAATGTACTATGAGCCAAACGCTCTACCGTAAGTACCGCCCCCAAACCTTTGCCGAGGTGGTGGGGCAGCCCCACGTTACCACAACACTTGAGAACCAGCTGAAGCGGGGAACCCTGGCCCACGCCTACCTGTTTTGTGGCATCCGCGGGGTGGGCAAGACCACCATGGCACGGCTCCTCGCCAAAGCTTTAAACTGCACGGAGCGCGCGCCCGGCCAGGCCGAGCCCTGTGGCCACTGTGACTCTTGCCTGGCCATAGCCACTGGCCGCTCGCTCGATGTTATAGAAATTGACGCCGCCTCTAACCGTCGCATTGACGACGTCAGGCAGCTCCGCGAGCAGATACCAGTCGGCCCAGCCCACGCGCGCTACAAGGTAGTCATTGTAGATGAGGTCCACATGCTGACGGCCGAGGCCTTTAATGCCCTGCTCAAAACGTTAGAAGAGCCGCCGGCACACGTTATTTTTATCCTCGCCACCACGGAAGTCCACAAGGTGCCAGACACCATACTCTCACGGTGCCAGCGCTTTGACTTCCATAGGCTGGGCGCGGCTGACATTGTAGCCCGCCTGGGCAAGCTAGCTCAGGCTGAAGGCGTTACGGTGGCTGACGAGGTGCTTAGAGAAATTGCCTACCTAGCCGCCGGTTCATCACGTGATGCGGAAAGCTACCTGGGAAAACTCTTGGGCCTGGGGGAGAAGCACATCACCTCAGCGGTAGCCGCGGTGGTGCTGCCGCACTCAGACCTTAAAACTACCCTGGCGTTCATAGGTTTGGTGGTGCGGCGCCAGACGGCGGAAGCGCTTACCCTCTTGAACCGTTTCCTGGATGAAGGTGGCGAGGTGAACGCCTTCCACCGCCAGGTCCTTGAGCTCTTACGTAAGCTGCTGCTCATGAAGCTGGGGGGTGGGTTGGGGAGCTACACTCACCTCGAGCTGACGGCGGCGGACGAGGCCGAGCTCACCGAGCTTACACTCCAAACTACCACGGCGCGTTTACAACACTGCGTACAGGCCTGGCTGGAGGCTGCCACGTCGCGCCGTTCAGGCGAGCTGTACCAGCTGCCGCTGGAACTCGCTACCGTGAGCATGTGCGAGCTACCCTACGACCACAGCCCTGCCCAAGCTACCGCGGCTGGTGCACCGGCAGCAGTAGCGGCGCCGGACCAACCTAGCTCGAACGTGCCTGGCGCGGGCCCAAGGCTTAATGCCATACTCGAGCGCTGGGGCCAGGTGGTGGCCAAGCTCCGGGAGTACAACCACTCACTGTCGTTCATCTTGAGTATCGCCCAGCCTACGCGCCTGGAAGGTAAAACCCTCACGGTGAGCTTTCAGTACAAGCTCCACCAGGAGCGCGTTAACGATCGTAAGGTGCGCAGTGCTATCGAAGCGACCCTGAAAGACGTACTGGGGCACGACTATGTGCTGCAGGCGGTGGTGGCAGCGTCACCTACCGTGGAACCTAGCGATGTGCTGTCGAGCGTCCTTACCACCTTTGGTGGCCAGGTGGCAGACTAGCTCCGGGTTGCTGGTTTACTACAGTTGACCTATACTAGCCGAAGCCTAGGGTGCCTTAGGCGTGCTTGTGCGCAGGGCTCGGGGATCGTCTAATGGTAGGACGCATGGCTCTGAACCATGTAATCTTGGTTCGAATCCAAGTCCCCGAGCTCTGTGCGGGAGACGCGGAACCATGGTTTTCCCCGTATGTATGGGCTAGCGTATAGTTTGGGGTTTGCCTGTCCGCCGTAGCGTATAGCGTAGGCGGAAATCCATGCCTCCCAGCCACGAAATTTGGTTATCGGACGACCCGAGTACCTCGGGTAGCCAAGTGTCGGTAGCCAGATCGAGTGGCAACCAATTACAACACCCCGCCATATGGCGGGGTGTTGTGCTATTTACGTCAATACTAAGGTGTAATTCATCTAATTCATTCCGGGTAGTTGCGCGCCGAAATTTTGACAAATTTATCAATATATACTACTATATTGCAAAACTCAAGAATTGTACTTGTTAAGTGTTTTAACGAGTAGTTCTTGGAGAAAATGGTCTTTCACAAAAGAACAAGAAAGGAGGTGAATACCATGTTCCGGCAGACCCACGAAAAAGGCATCGTCAAGTTGTGCGGTACTCAGGGTTGTTGTCCCACCGTCGACTTCACGGATTCCCAGCAAGTCGTCCTGCGCGACGACTTCGGTGGACAGGTTCAACTCACGCGTGAGCAGTGGCAGGATCTGAAGGTCAAGTTCGCTTCGAAACCGGATCAGAAGTGATCTGATTTCGGTCTCGTGCACGATACCGAACCATAATTGCCCCTAGCCACAAATGGTAGCTAGGGGTATTTTTTACCAAAACAAAAACTAAGGAGGTGTCATCATGTGGTCACAGTATCTTCGGATACGAGAAAGGAATGGAATCGTGGCATTGTTCCACGAACTCCATCCCGACCCCGCCTACTGCTCCAAGGAACAGTGGACGAACCTGCGTAGTGGGATCACTGATGGCGCTGAAATGCTTGTCAGTGATCTCAAAAAACGAAAACTGATAGTCGATTCTTCCGACGACGATAGTTGTGAGCTTGAGAGAATTACAGTTAAACTTGAACGCAAGCTCAATCAACCGACAATTCTCTATCTCATGACGGCTCAGGGGTGTAATTTCGAATGTGGGTACTGTCCTGTGCCGGAAACCGCAAGGAGACACGGTGCTTCCTTGTTGTCTGTTGAAGATGCGATTGCTGGCATTGAGTTGTGGCAAAAGCATTTGAAGGACGTTTATGATCCAACCCTGCAATATTTCGTAATCTTCTACGGTGGCGAGCCTCTTCTGAATAAAGAGACGATCAAGGCTTCGCTTTCACGTTTGAAGGTGAAAAAAGAAGCAGGAGATCTGCCAGAAAATATCAGTTACATGATCGCCACAAATGGCGTTCTTATTGATGATGAAACCATTGTAATGTGCAAACAGTATCGCGTAATGGTAGCGGTAGGCCTGGACGGTCCAAGGGAGCTGAATGATGCTTTGAGGGTTGATAGTGATGGGAACGGTACTTTTGACCGCACTATCGCATCAATAAAGCGTCTTGTGGAAAATGGAATCAGAACGTCCGTATCGGCGAGCATAACGCCATCTAATGTTGACCATATTTCTGAGTACTCGTCCTTCTTTAGGAATCTTGGGGTCGAGAAATTCGGTTTCAATTTTCTGAAGGGGCGTATGCTTATAAAGCTGGTTGGACATAACGGTGTTGAAGATTACTATCGAAGGGCTTCCCAAGGAGTAGCTGAAAATGCCCGAAGGCAGGATAGTCCTAGCTTTGAATACCAGATGGAGAAAAAGCAGTTAGCATTTGATAGTGGTGATTTTTACCCTGTTGACTGCACTTGCTATGGGAATCAACTGGTAATCCAGCCTGACGGACAGGTGTCAAACTGTCCATTTTACAAATCATGGCTTGGACACATCAAGTGTGTAAGCGATGATTTTCGCATCTGGAATCAGGAAATCGTGAAAGAGTGGAGAAAGAGGCTTCCTCTTTACCATCAGGGAGAGGCAAAAGCAATCAGTGGTGGTGGATGCGCCTGGAGTTCAACAGAGCTTAAGGGTGACTCATCTGCCGCCGACGACTCAAGTCAAATTTTTTCCGAGGAGATGTTAAATGAGCTCATCTGGTCTCGATATGCCCGGCTCTGCACTCAGAAAACCTAAGCTTGGGATCATCGGTGGCTCCGGGATATGTTCATTCTGCGAGCTGAAGGTAATCTCCACAGCTAGGCCTGAAACAAAGTACGGTTTTCCGTCAGATGATGTTTTGATCTGTGAATATGAAGGTCAGCTTGTAGCTTTCCTTCCACGGCATGGGTCTAAACACAACATTGTACCGCACAAGGTGCCTTACAAGGCAAATCTTGCCGCACTTAAGGGTCTTGGTGTCGAATATGTGGTCGGAACATGCATTGTTGGGAGTTTGAAAAAAGAAATTGTTCCCGGTAGTGTGGTTCTGCCCGATCAGTTCGTGAACTTAACCTGGGGTCGTGACGATTACACAGAAGCAGATGGTGGTTCATTCATTCATCTGCCTATGGGGGAGCCATACTGCGGTCATCTTCGAGCGAAAATATTCGAAGTTGCGAGTGGTATCTCCTTACCGATTGTTAAACAAGGCACAGTGGCTGTAATTCAAGGTCCACGATTCTCAACTGCGGCAGAGAGCCGGTGGCTTTCCGGCAACGGATGGGGCATCGTTAACATGACCCAATATCCTGAGTGCTACTTAGCCCGAGAACTGGGCCTCTGTTACGCGGCGATAGCTTCGGTGACCGACTACGATGTTGGCCTTCAGGAAAGTCTAGTTATTGATCCGAGACGAATGGGTAAAGTTCTTGAGGTTTTTAAGGATAACATTCGCACGGTCAAGATTCTACTGCAGGCTTTTATCAAGAAATCTGTATCCGGACTGTCGTGTAAGTGTGCCTCCACAGTGCTGAAAGCATACTATGAGGAATCCTTGTGACAAACAATTCCCCGCCTGAGAACATTGTTCTCTGGTGGGGATTTTTATTGGCACTTGATATGTTTTATTATTTGTGGTATTTTATCCGGGCACAAAGCACCTTAACAGTGGTATAATCAACTCACCAAAGTAAAGGAGAATGAGGCATGATAAAAGCACAAAAACTTCGGAAAAGCTACGGCTCACTAACCGTGCTTTCTGACGTCTCCTTCTCCCTCGGGCGAGGACAGAAGGTGGCGTTGGTTGGTCACAATGGTACAGGGAAAACGACCCTATTAAAAATCGTGGCTGGTCTTGAGACTAAAGATGCTGGCAAGATTGAGATGCCAACTGACACTTGCATTGGCTATCTTCCTCAAGACACCAGCTTGTCCGAGGATAAATCTATAATGGGTTATCTCCAGGATGAGTCTGGGATCAGTGCTCTTGAAAGAGAGCTAGAGGGCCTATCTGTAGACTTGAATGATCCAGTCAAAGCCAGACGCTATGGAGAAGTTTACAGTAGGTATGAGCATCTTGGCGGCTATACTTTTGTTCATCGAGCAACGATAATGCTGGCAGGATTCGGACTCGACAGTATCGGGCTCGATCGGTCACTGTCTAATCTAAGCAGTGGCCAAAAAAGCAAGGTTGTCTTGGCTGGTATTCTGTTAAAAGGAGTTGATCTTCTTTTACTGGATGAGCCGACCAACAATCTTGATCTTCCAGCTCTCATCTGGCTGGAGGACTTTCTAAGGAAATCAGATGCGTCATGTATTGTGGTTTCTCATGATCGAAGATTTTTGGATCGAGTCGTGAAGAAAATCTTCGAACTTGATTGGTATTCGCACTCGCTAACCATAACCGGAGGCACTTATACTGATTATCTGAAAATGATGGCAGGGCGCATTGCTAGTCAAAAAGAGAAATACAGACTCCAACAGGAAGAAATCAGTCGCCTAAATGAACGAGCTCGTGAGAGAAAGGCAGATGCTGTAAGTGGTTCTCGATGGGCTGGAAGCGATAACGATAAGTTCCTGAGAGGGTTTAAACGAGATCAAGCCGCTAAATCCTCAAAGGCTGCCAAAGCTATCGAGAAGCGCATCGAACAAATGGACAAGGTGGAAAAGCCAATGGAAAGAAAACCATTTGAGATACCCCTCGATGCCCGAGTTGATTCGGGGGCTCTCAATGTAAGGGTCACTGATGTCACCGTAGGCTATCTGGAATTTATTGTGGGTCCTCTTTCTTTCGAGATTCGTTATGGCAACAGGGTTGGCATACTGGGCTTGAACGGCACAGGAAAGTCAACCTTACTCAAAACCATTACCGGGGAGATGAGGCCAGTAAGCGGGTTTGTCGAAATCGGTTCAGGCATCAGAATCGGAAATATGATGCAGGAGCATGAGACACTTCCCCGCGAACAGACTCCTCTCGAATTTCTCTCGGAACGATCGGGCTTAAGTCACCAAGACTCCTACTCGAAGCTTTCAAAGTTCGGGTTTAACGAGAGACAGGTCGGGTTGCCGATAAATACCCTCAGCCCTGGTGGTCGTGCACGTCTTCTCCTTGCACTTTTCTCGGCTCAATCAGTCAATATGCTCGTGCTCGATGAGCCTACGAACCATCTTGATATTGAGGCTTCGGAAGCTCTTGAGGAGACATTGCTAAGCTATCGAGGGACAGTGCTTCTCGTCTCGCACGACAGATATTTCCTCGAAAAAGCGTCTCTCGATGCCACTTACGTGTTGTCTGATGGGGTGCTTACTAGAATCCCTGATTACAAGACGTATGTCGAAACTGCGGAGGAAAAGGCAAGAAAGCTGCTTAATCTTCTGTAGACACGGGGCCTGGCAAGCAGAAACTTGCTAGGCCCCCTTTAATACATGCAGATTTTATGATTAGATCAGAACGTATAGCCAAAAAAATAAACGAACACATAAAGGTGTGGTCAAAAGATCATGCTAAATTGATCGTGGCTATTGACGGCTATGCTGGATCAGGGAAAACCACCGTTGCTGATTTTATTGCTAAACAAAATTTAGATGTGCTGGGGGTGCATTTGGATGACTTCATAAATCATTGGAAAGATCGGAAACGAATGATAGAAACAGCGAAAGACAAATCCAAAGTATTTGAATACAACTGGTATAGATATGGGGACTTAGAAAAATTAGTCAAAGATTTTAAAGCTGGCAAAAAATCAATAAAATTCAAAATTTACAACTACGACAAAAATAACCTCGGTCCTCAAAGGTTATTTGATCTTTCAAAAAAGATTCTGGTCATAGATGGTATTTTTCTTTTTCATCCGGCTCATAAATTAAATATGAATTGGGATAAGACAGTATATCTTGATGTCGATTTTGCCAAAGCGGACAAAAAAAGAGTTGCCCGGGAAAGAGAAAAATGGGGCAAGGAATATATATCAGAAAACCATCCTGACAATTGGACAAGATACTACAAGGAGGCATATCGCAGGTACGTAAAGGAGTATAAACCTCAAGAGGGCCGAGACCTTGTTTTTAAGAACGGTAGGCTGTTAGCTCGACAGAAAATCTAGCCCCCTAGGGAAAAATGGTGTGACATTTCTAACATTTTTGTTTAGAGCAAAAAACTGTCTATCTGACAAACGAGACGCATCCCATTAGTACGCTAGAGTGTCCCGTTTGTCACATTTGTACCGCGACCATCTTACCTAAATTAACCCTCCGAACCGACTCTTGAAAAAGCCCTCAACACACTGTAAACTTTGGGTACTGAATCTGAGTGCACAGCAGTACGCAGAATCTTAATTCTTAAATAGAGAATATGGCGGGGTGAAGTAGGACGTCTGCCGGGGCCGATAATCTTGGTTCAAATCCAAGTCCCCAAACTCTGTGCACAACCACGAATGCCTGAATCGCCCAAGGGGCGATTTTTTGTTATGCTTTCACCATGGGATTGTTTAGGCGTCATAGCAGGGGAGCGGGACTCACCACCGATAGAATAGAAGCCTTTAGCGACGGCGTGTTCTCGATTGCCATTACCTTGCTGGTCCTAAGTGTAGCTGTACCGCAGCTTACACCAACTGAGCTGGCCCACGGTGACCTCTGGCCAAAACTCCTCAGCTACCTTATCAGCTTTGTGCTCATCGGACTGTTTTGGTACGGGCACCACATTATGTTCCACTTTATTAAACGCTCAGACCGTAACTTGGTACTCATCAACTTGTTCTTCCTCATGCTGATAGCGTTTTTTCCCTTTCCAGCGGCACTCCTGGGGGAGTATGGGGCAGATACCGTGGCCAGCGTAATCTACGGGGCAACACTGGTGGTGATGGGTCTCGCGTTCGCACTTATCTGGCAGTACGCTTCGCAGAACCGTCGACTAGTTGAAGCCAACCTACCTGACCGCATTATTACATTGGGTAGACGTGTAGTTCTCACGGCACCACTTTTATACTTGGTAGCAGTAGTACTGGCGCTTATAAGCCCACGTTTTAGCCTGTGGGTGTATATAGTTGTGCCTGTGCTCTACCTGGTGCCGAGCCCCATCGACGAGCTGGTGGCCTACCACAGCCGCACCCCAGCAGTGGGCCAGGAGCTATGAAGCGGTTCCTCAGGCGGTTAAGGGGTAGCCTAGGCCCGGGCTTTATCACCGGTGCCTCAGACGACGACCCCTCGGGCATAGCCACCTACGCCCAAACCGGGGCACAGTTTGGCTACCAGCAGTTGTGGACTGCCTTTTTAGTTACTCCCTTTATGGCCGCCATTCAAGAAATGTGCGGCCGCATTGGTTTGGTAACGGGCAAGGGGTTAGCTGGTGTAATGCGCACCCACTACCACAAGAGCCTGCTCTATGGCGCCGTGGCGCTTCTGCTGGTTGCTAACACGGTGAACATTGGGGCCGACCTTTCGGCCATGGCGGCTTCTGTTCAGCTGTTGGTTGGCGGCTCGCGGTTCGTGTGGCTGGTGCTTATCGCGGTGGTGATTTTGCTGCTGGAGATATTTATTGTGTACCACGTCTACGCCAAGTACTTAAAGTACTTGGCCCTTAGCTTGCTGGCCTACGTGGTGACCGCCTTGGTGGTGCGCCAGAATTGGGGTGCAATTTTTACCGCGACAGTTTGGCCGCACGTTGAACTGTCGGGTGCCTTTCTCTTGAACCTGGTGGCTATACTGGGTACCACTATTTCGCCCTACCTGTTTTTTTGGCAGGCCGATGAAGAGGTGGAAGAAGAAGTGCTGGAACATAAGCTACGCACCATGGGGCAGGGTGTGCCGCGGGTAACGCCGGCTGACGTTCGCCACGAGGGGTGGGACACGGCCATTGGCATGGTGCTGTCGAACCTCATTATGTTCTTTATCATTGTAACGGCGGCCAGCACTATTTTTACCGCCCAAGGCCCCACCGTAATCGGCAGCGCCACCCAAGCTGCCGCCATGCTGCGGCCAGTGGCAGGGAACTTAGCCTACGTGCTGTTCGTCCTCGGCATTTTAGGCACCGGGTTTTTGGCGGTACCGATATTTGCGGCCTCAGCTTCGTACGCGGTCGCCGAGGTGGCGGGCTGGCGCGAGGGCTTGTACCGCAAATTTCGGCAAGCGCGTGGCTTTTACGGCATTATGGCCATTTCCACATTGCTCGGGGTGCTGGTTAATTTTACCCCGCTCACGCCGTTCCAAATGCTGTACTACGCGGCGGTGCTCAATGGCCTGCTGGCGCCGCCGCTAATGGTGCTCATTTTGTTGATTGCTAATCGCAGGGACATCATGGGCCGCTATGTGAATACACATGCTTCGAATGTACTTGGTTGGACAATAACGGCGGTGATGGCAGTGTGCGCTGTGGCGTTACTTTGGTATTTAGTTTAGCTGGGGTGCTTGACGCGGCATGAGCTTTATGCTAAGGTAGCTAGAAAATAAATTAGCAACAAACTAATTCACCTTCACATCAAAATAATATAAGGAGAACGTCATGAACAAAACGCTCAGAGCGTTTGTGGTAGCATGCTGTGGTATTCTGGTCGGCAGCCTAACTGCCGCCCGCATCGACGGGTACTTTTGGTGGCTCGGCGCCCTGCTCGGCGGAGCAGTTTTCTACTTTGTGTATGAGTGGAACGATGTGGTGGCTGGTGCCAAAACAGCCTGGCGCTACGTAGAAGCTTGGCCGTCTGATCGGGAATGGCATCGATACTTCTGGCAAAATGCTCTGTACGATACTGTTTCGGCAACCACATTATCGGGAGTATGGGCCGCCATATTGAGGTTAAGTCAACTAGACATATGGTCTAATCTGTTAACTTGGATAGCAATGTTAATAGTCATGGGCCTTTTCCAGGCAGTAATGGATATGCCCCCGCGTGAGAACTGGGCCGAATGCCTGGCAGAAAATAGAGCTCGTGCCATTCGGTATAATCTACTCACCCTATTGTTCTACCACCCCTGGCGCTGGTTGTGGCAGGGAGTGGTGTGGGTGGCACCCCGCGTTATGCCAGCACTCAAAACTGGCATGGCCTTCATCGTAGCTTGGGTGAAAATCATCCATTCCTACAGGCGCCTCATCGGTACCCTTGATGTTACCGCCTTCTCAGTCATAGCGTACCTTACCCACGCTTCGGTAATCAGTATACTGCTGTGGGCGGTTGGCGGTGGACTGTTTGTGGTGTTCCACATTAAGGTCATCGCCAGACGGTGGTTAAACGTGGTGCCCGTAAACGGCACTGCCTGAAAAGATTCATTGCTCGTTCTGTTATAGCCTCGCTGTATTTTTCGGCGGGGCTTTTGTTATACTTGTCGCCACAGTGTACTGTTGTAGTGCTAGCTACCGCGTGTGCTATACTTAATATCCATGCGCGTAACGTTTTTTGGCGGTGCGGGTGGGGTAACTGGCTCCAAGCACCTGGTTGAAGTTGGCAGTAGCAAAATTTTGCTTGACTGCGGCATGTTCCAGGGCCACCGGCGCGAGGCTAGGGTCTTGAACAGCGCTCTGCCGTTTGACCCTAAAACCTTAAACGCGGTGGTGCTATCGCACGGGCACCTGGACCACTGTGGTATGCTGCCGCTGCTTATCAAGCAGGGCTACACGGGGAAAATTTACGCCACCGCTGCCACGCACGACGTGGCTGAGTGGATTCTGAAAGACGCCGCTCATATTCAGAAGCAAGACGCCCGCTACATGAACCGCCACCGCATAGAAGGGGCCGAGCTTGCTAAGCCGCTCTACACCATGGCCGACGTTGACCAGGTGGTAAAGCGGTTTGTGGCCGTGCCCTACGCCCGAGAGCTTAACGGCTGGTTTAACCTAGGTCCCTATGCCCCAAACGTGAGGTTGAAGCTCTACGATGCCGGACACATCTTAGGTTCGTCGGTCACCGTTTTAGAGGGCGAAGAGAATAGTACCGTGCAACGTTTAGCCTTCACCGGGGACCTGGGGCGCCGTGGTACGCCGCTCCTGCCTGACCCTGAGCCAATTCAGGAAGAGGTCGAAACGCTCCTCATGGAGAGCACCTACGGTAACCGGCTCCACCAACCCGTGGCCGAAGCTATTCAAACGTTGCGGGCGGTGGTGTGCCGTGTCTACGACCAAAAAGGCAAAGTTATTGTCCCCTCGTTTGCCATGGGGCGTACCCAAGAACTTATCTATGTGCTACACGAGCTGACCGATAGGGGAGAGCTGCCCCGCCTGCCGGTGTACGTAGACAGCCCGCTGGCCACCCACCTCACGGATGTGTTTACCGTTCACCCGGAAGACCTGGACCAAGAATCGTGGCGCGACTTTGGCCAGCGTGGGGAAGTACCACTGGCGTTTAGGAACCTCCGGTACGTTCGCACACAGGACGAGTCCAAGGCCCTCAACGCGGCGCCGGGGCCCTTCATGGTGATAGCTGCCTCAGGTATGTGCGAGGCAGGCCGGATACTGCACCACCTAGCCAATGGTATTAGCGACCCCAAGAACACTATTTTGATTACTGGGTTTCAGGCGCAGAATACCCTAGGGCGTCGGCTAGTCGAGGGGGTAAAAGAGGTACGAATTTTTGGCACCATCTACCCGGTGAGAGCTCAGGTGGTTGTACTCAATGAGTTTAGCGCCCACGCTGACGCCGCCGAGCTTAAAGCCTACGCCGAGAGCGTCCGGGGCCTCAAGCGGGTTTTCCTCGTGCACGGCGAAACCAGCCAAGCTGAAGCCCTGGCGCAAGACCTACAAGCTAAGCACCCTGACTGGCAGGTGCACGTAGCTGAGCCCAGCCAGACCTTTGAACTCTAAACGTATGTCAAGAAAGGCAACACTACTCGCTTTGTACGTAGGAGCTGCTCTACTGCTGAGCCCTGGTGTGTCATGGGCAGCTACAGCACCTGAACCACCAGTTACAACAGCGGTTACTGGTAGTTTACTTGAAATTACCCGTGGGCTGTGGCAAGAACTTCAAGCCAGTTTAGATACGCCAGCCGCTCGAGCGGTCAAACCAACCATTGTCCGGAGTAGCTCGGTCCCACTTACCCTGACTTTGGGTCTCTATGACGAGGTGGCCGGAACCACCCAGCACGTTAGGGTTACCCAAAAGGGTGCCAAGCTTACACCACTCGACACTACACCATACCAATTTAAGCTAAAGCGTAACAACGGCGTGAATAGTGAACTAGAGGTAGTTGGCGCACCAAACGTACATGTGTTAGCGCTCATTCGCCCTATCCTGGCGTCGATTGGTACTAAGCGTCACCCCCGGTTCCAGGTGACCAACGTGGCGTACGTGCCCTACAGTGACTACCTGAACCGGCCTGAGGTTGTAGCGGCGGGTGCGGCGTACCTCAAAGCGAATGTTCAAGCGGTGCTCGATGAGCTCAAGGCTTTAGGCGTCCGTTCGCACGCCTACCCCGGCGTTTTGCTGGCTGACGCGGTGAGCCCAGCCGTGGTTTCTTCTATCATCGCCATTGAGCATGCCAGCACGTATGCACTACAACAAGACGCTGCGAGCTACCTCAGTGCCTTCTACGTAACGCTCGCTACCAACCAAAACCAATCATTTGCCTACGCCAAGTCAACTGCCGCCGCACGCGGCTTGGTGCAATTCATTCCCAGTACGTACAAACGCCTGGTAAAGTCTCGGCCAGACCTCGGGCTCTATGCTGATTTCGAACGAGGTATGGAAGACCCCTACAACGCTATGAAAGCAGAAATCGGGTTGCTGGATGCTAACCTAGCTACTCTACCGAATGAAGTGCGGAGCCGCTATGAGGGCGACGATGCCACCTTGGGTGCCTACCTGGCCGCTATCTACAACGGCGGCTCGACACGAGTTAAACGGGCTATTGCCGCCTGGGGGGAGTTGTGGGCGCAAGACCAAACTAAAACCTTGAACAGCTTGAAACTTGAACTAAGCAGCGCTAAAGCTGAACTCAAGGCCGCGCGTCGGAAGCTAACTAGCAGAACCCTCAGCAAGAATGAACGAGCACAACTGACAGCTAAAGTAAACAGGCTCACGGCCAAGGTAAGCAACCTCAGCGCTACCTACAGTAAAGGGAAAACAGCCCTCCTCAAGCGGGAAACCGTTGAGTATGTTGCTAAATTTAAGCTAGCCTACGCCTACTTTGCCGCTGTGCCCGAGGCGGCTAAGGTGGCTACGGTTCAAGCTGACACCCATTTACAAAACTAGGTAAATGTGTTAAGGTATACCTAAATGACTAACCCACTGACCAATAACCTCCTACACCAGCTCGACGAGGCTCGCGTAGCTGAGGAGCGGCCACCAGCCGGTAACCTGATACACGTTTCGGAAATCACCAGCTTACCGGCGTTTGTGTATGAAAAAATTAGAAACATCATTGACTACAAAGACGAGTACCTCCTCCGTAAGAACGCTATTCGCCGGTTCCTGAAGCGTAGCTTGTTGCTCCCGAAACTGGCGCAGTCGCCTGAAGCGGCGGTGCGTGCTTTGGTGCGAGAGCTTGTTCTCTCACGGTACCTGAAAAACGATAGCGTGCCTGAAACGGTCGTGGCTACCTTGGGCCCTATCTTAGGTAAGTACTACGAACTCTTTAGCGAACTCGGCCGATTAGGTTGTGACGCCCCCCGCTGGCGGGAACAAGTGCAGGGCATTGCGGCCGTGGAGTGCGACTCGCACCTAGTATCACCAGCCGAGCGTAATGCCTACGTGAGCTACGCCTACCAACTGCTGCAGCCCGTGCTACAGCTGCCCGACGCGCTGGAGTCGGACGACGCCAAGAAGGTTCAACTGGTGCTAACCCTAGAGCGGGTGCTAGAGCGGGCTGACCGTGACATCATCAACTACTACCTCTTGAGGCACTACTTCCCTGATTGGTTTACCCTCTCGCCCGAAACGGCGGCCCGCTGGTTAGCACCACAGGTGGGGGCTTGCCTCAAAACCTTTGCCGAGCTCCAGGACTACCGCTTGGGCCGGAGGCTCCTGCCGCCCGTGAAGCGCCTCCTGGTGCCGCTCATAACCCTCCGCGACCTTTTCCACACTGGCCAAGGCAGCCGGCGTGACCTGCTTAGTAAACCACAGAAACTCGAAAGCTTGATTCGGGAAACCTACCAGAGCTACTGGCGCGCCACGCGTAAGCGCATTCGCCGCAAGGGGTTTCACGCCATGGCGTACATTTTTCTTACTAAAATGCTCCTAGCGCTCTTACTAGAAATACCCTACGAGCGCATTGTCTTGCAACAGGAGCACCTCACGTACCTGCCATTAGCCATTAACCTCTTGTTTCCACCGCTCCTCATGCTAGTCATCACCTTGCTCATTAAGTCACCGGAGGCGCACAATGAAGCTCGGGTGGTTACCGGCGTTCAGGAAATGGTCTACGGCGGCGAGGCTGACTTCTTTAAGCCCTACCGTCTCAAAACTGCTCCACCGAAGTTCTGGCGACGTTTCTTCTACAGCTTGCTCTACCTCATAACGTTTGGGGCCACCTTTGGGCTCTTGGTCTGGCTACTGTCGAGTCTCGGGTTTAACCTACTCTCAGGCGCACTGTTTATCTTCTTCATCAGCCTGGTGAGCTTCTTTGGTATCTCCTTGAGGCAGCAGGCTCGGCAGCTCAAGGTGGTAGCGGGGAAAGAAACCTTTAGTGCCTTCGTGGTCGACTTCTTCACCCTACCGGTGGTGGCGTTTGGCAAGTGGCTCTCGACTACCTTTGATAAGGTAAACATTTTTGTGTTCTTCCTCGATTTCCTATTTGAGATGCCGTTCAAGTCACTCCTCAAGATAATCGAGGACTGGTTTGCATTCTTAAAAGAAAAGAAAGATGAAATGTACTGACCAGCCTCGGTGGCGGAAAACGAAATTCCTTTTATGCGGGCTACTGGTCGTGGGTTTGAGCGGCTGCAGCCTGACCCCGCCACCCATTACCCCACCCACTACCCCTGACATCACCCTTAATCAATCCGCGGTACCCGAACCTGCGCCAGAACCCCAAAACCCTATGCCTCAAGCAACTTCCGCCACGCTCCACACCACCTACGGCGACATCACCTTCGCCTTTTACCCCGAGTCACCAAACACGGTGGCTAATTTTGTTAAGCTGGCGAGCTCAGGCTTCTACGATGGCGTTAGGTTCCACCGCGTCATTAAAGGTTTCATGCTCCAAACTGGCGACCCCAACTCTAAAGACAGCGACTGGTCAAACGATGGACGCGGTGGCCCAGGCTACACCTTTGCGGACGAATTTAACCAGCACAAGCTGGTGCGGGGGAGCGTGGCGATGGCGAACGCGGGACCCGATACTAACGGCAGCCAATTTTTTATAGTGACAGCTGAAGCTACTCCCTGGCTCGACGGCCACCACACGAACTTTGGCTACATCACCGCTGGTATGGATGTGGTAGATAAAATTGAATCAGCCAAAACAAACGGGAGCGACCACCCGCTCCAGGACATCACCATTACCAGCATTACCCTAGAGTAGGACGCGCTATGGGTGACGCGACGCTCGCACCAGCTGATAGCTACGTAAAGTTTAGCGTTGAGCTAACGCCGGGCGTGCCCCCTGAGGTGCCGGATTTTGCTAACCTGGTGGCTTGGCGCCAGCGGCTGTTTGACCAGGGTTTGGTGGGTATGTACCCCAACGGCGTAGGCTTTGGCAACCTCAGCTTGCGCTACACGCCAAGCGCTGAGTTTCTCATTACCGGCACCGCCACCGGTGAACTGCGTAGCATTGACCTCGCTCACTGCGTCAAGGTAGCGCGCTCCGATATCAACGCCAACAAGGTGTGGGCACAGGGCGAACTCCTACCCTCGTCAGAGTGCTTAACCCACGCTGCCCTCTACCAGGGCGAGCCTAGCTGCACGGCTGTGGTCCACGTGCACAACCTGGCGCTCTGGCAGGCCTGGCGTTTCCAGGTACCCACCACGTCGCCGGCAGCAGCCTACGGTACCCCGGCCATGGCCAACGAGGTTAGCCGTTTGCTACGCGACGCCGATCTCAAGCGCAACAGGTTCCTCGTCATGGGTGGACACGAGAAGGGGATTATCACCTTCGGCCATAGCATGGCAGAAGCGGTTCAGACACTGCTCAATGCCCTAGCTCGAACACCGCTATGATTCGCTGGTTGTTCATTGATATTGACAACACTATCTGCAACTCGTCCCTGGCCTACCAGCGTGCGTTCGCTGGGTGCTACCGAACCTTCCACCGCACCTACCCCCTAGTACCCGAACGCCGCTTCGCGCAAGCCTACGAGCGTGCCCGGGCACGAATCCACCGGCGCTTACGGGGTACGGCGGCTATGCACGACCGCGCGCTCTACTTTGAAGAGCTCCTCCACGACCTCAGCCTGCCGTTCTCGGCTGCAGTACTTAAACGCTTGACAGCCACGTACTGGCAGCAGACCTACCGCAACCTACGGCTCTACCGCGGGGTACGTGCGACCTTGCGCACCGTGCGACGTGAAGGCATACGTATTGGTGTTGTGTCCGACCTGCTCGAAGCAGTTCAGGTACAAAAGCTCAAGCGTTTGGGGGTCGATGTCTACATCGATTTCCTGATTACCAGCGAGGCCGTCGGCCATGAAAAGCCGAGCCCAGCCATCTTCCGCGCGGCGTTGGAGCGCGCAGGCTGCCGCCCGAGCGAAGCGGTGATGGTGGGTGATTCAGCCAAACGTGATATCCTAGGGGCACGCCGCCTCGGCCTCAAAACTGTTCTGATCGGCCTCAGCCGTCATAGCCGTGCCAGCGCCAGCCTGCGTTCGTTTACCCAACTCACCCCACGCTTACTCCAGCGTCTCAGCGGCACCCACCTATGAACTTAGCCCTTGATTTCCTCAGGGAATCCCTGAGGTTTAACCAAGAGTACAAAGAATCACTAGACCACAAAGCCTCGTTCCTCTTAGGTATTGCCTCGGTCGTCTTGGTGTTAAGCCTCAACAACCTACAGAAACCTGGGTTCCTCGTGGTCGCACTCGGGGCCTTAGCTTCGAGCATATTCTCCATCTGGGTCATTAGCTTCCCCTTTCGTAAAACCCACCGCGGCCAGTTTAGTTTAATTTGCGCCTGGGGTTTTGAACACCTCACGGAAGGGGAGTACAACCGCCAAATTGAACAGGTCATGAACAACGAGCCAGCTGTGATCAACACCTACAAGAAAGAAATTTTTGCACTGTCCGAGTACTCTATTAAAATCAAACTTCACTTTATTAAGTTAGCTTCACTCGCGCTCACCATCGGGTTGGTAGCGGGGTTAGTGGTTATCGTCTTAAACCGCTAGTGCTAGAGCTATGCTTAAACAGCGAGTTCTATTTGCCTTGTCGCTCCTGGGGTTGCTGCTCTTTGTACTGGTGAGCGTGCTAGCCTGGCAAAAGCCGGGGGGAACGCTGTAGCTCCCGGGTACCTAACGTTATGCCCACCTGGCCCCTGACCCGCAGGCTCAAGCCTGCTACTATCTACCGGCTCTTTGAAATCGTGCCTGGTTTTTTGGTGTGGGTAACGCTCGTTGGCGCAGTGCTCATTTCAATTTGGCACCCGCTGTGGGCCATTTACTTCATTATCCTGTTTGATCTCTACTGGCTGCTACGCGTAATGTACTTGCTAATCTACTTGGTGAGCTCGTGGCGTCGGTACCAGAAAACCATTGCCACCCATTGGACGGAACAGTTAAGCGCCCTACCCAACTGGCGGCGTATCCACCACCTGGTATTCTTACCAACCTACCGAGAGTCGGTAGACATTCTCCGAGCTTCAGTGCAGTCCCTCACCAAGGTCAGCTACCCCCTAGAGAACCTCATGGTGGTGCTAGCGGGTGAAGAGCGGGATAAAGAGCACTTCCTAGCCAACGCTAAGCTGATTCAGGAAGAATTTGGCTCCCGGTTTGGGCACTTCCTCGTCACGCTGCATCCAGCGGATATTGTAGGTGAAATAGCGGGTAAGGGCTCAAACAACTGTTGGGCTGGCAAGCAAGCTCAAAAGCTTATCGACACACTGAGCATACCCTACGAGGACATTATTGTGTCCACCTTTGATGTCGACTCCTGCGCCCACCCCGACTACTTCACCTACCTCACCTATACCTACCTCACCGTCCCCGACCCGCTGCACTCGAGCTACCAGCCCGTAGCCCTCTACAGCAACAACGTCTGGGAGTCGCCAGCCATTAACCGTGTGGTGGCAAACTCCACCACCTTCTGGCTCCTCACGGACCTCGCACGCCCCGAGCGGCTCTTCACCTTTTCTTCGCACTCTATGCCGTTCAAGGCCCTGACTGATGTGGGGTTTTGGCAGAACGACATTGTAACTGAAGACTCTCGCATTTTCCTGCAGTGTTTCATCCGCTACAACGGCAACTACCGTGTCACTCCGCTCTTTATTCCTATTTCCATGGACACCGTCTACGCTGGCAGCTTCTGGCGCAGCATGGTGAACCAGTACAAGCAGCAGCGCCGCTGGGCCTACGGGGTAGAGAACTTTGCCTACATGGCCTGGCACTTCTGGCGCTCGAACGAAATTCCCTTCCTCAAGAAGTTTAGGTACCTGTGGAACCAGCTCGAGGGGGTGTACTCGTGGGCCACCGCACCTATGATCATACTGCTGCTGGGCTGGTTGCCGCTGCTCTTTGCGGGCAGCGATGTGAAAACAACCCTGCTAGCCTACAACGCCCCGGAGACACTGAGCTGGCTCATGCGCTCGGCTATGGTAGGCCTTATCTTCAGCGCGGCGCTCTCGACCATTCTGCTCCCCACCAGACCGCAAGGTCACACCCGCCTATCGTACGTTATGATGGTCGTGCAGTGGTTCCTCTTTCCGCCCTGCATGATACTCTTTGGAGCCGTGCCAGCCATCGACGCCCAAACTAGGTTGATGCTCGGCAAATACCTAGGGTTTTGGGTCACTGAGAAAAAGCGAGCCTGAGTGTGGCACACGAGTTAACGTACCCGGACCTTTTCGGTACTATGTAGGGGTATGCCAGCACCGCGCTTTTCAGTTATTATTGTTTCCTGGAACGTTTCGACTAAGCTGTCAGCCTGCCTCGACAGCTTGGCCTGTGCCGGCGCCGCTACCTGGGCGGAGGTACTAGTGGTAGACAATGCTTCTAAGGACGGTAGCGCTGACATGGTCAGGACCCGCTACCCGTGGGTTAAACTTACAGCGCTTACCTACAACGCTGGTTTTGCGGCAGCTTGCAACCTAGCTGCAAAAGCTGCCACAGCGCCTCACCTGGTACTCCTAAATCCAGACACGGAGGTGGGGGATAAATTTTTCGATACCCTAGCGACAGCCTGGCAGGCTCATCCGCAAGCGGCGGTCATTGGTGGCAAACTCCTGAATGAAGATGGCACGATACAGCCTTCAGTACGTGGTTTCCCTACGCTCTGGTCATCGCTGCTTGATTCAGTAAAACTCTTGGGTCGCTTCCCTCAGCTTGCTCCCCGCTACCTTAAAACCACCTTTGATTACAGTAAAGTACAAGCCGTGGAACAGGTCATGGGTGCTTGTTTTAGTGTTTCGCGCCAGACATGGGATGCCTTCCACGGGCTGGACCAAGGCTACTGGATTTGGTTTGAAGAAGCTGACTTTTGTAAACGTGCCCATGACCGTGGTTTAGAAGTGTGGTACGACCCCGAAATTCTGGTCCGACATACACTTGGGGCAAGTTTTCGGCAGCTGGGGTACCTGGAAAAACACCAGCGCTTCACCAAAAGCTTACTTCGGTACTTGAGGCTCCACGCCTCACCACTAACGTTCTGCTTGGTTTGGCTTACCTCGCGGCCATGGTTTGTGGTAGCGTGGCTGCTAGACGTCGCCCGACCAAGGGCTACCCTAGTCACTCCAACGGCATTGGCAGTCTGCTTGGCCTGTTTGGAAGGGCTGTCATGGTGGGGCTGGCACAGCCCACTCGTCGGGAGCGTAACGGCCCTAGCGGTTACAGTCTTGTGGTTCTCTATAGCAGCACGAAACCTTTCCCTAGGAGTTGCCCTGCTGGTCCTTGAACTCGTGGTCGGCTCGTTGGGAGGTTTGGTGTACCTAGAACTTGGCGGTGTGCACCTGTCTTTGAGGCAACTTCTGTTTATAGCAGGCCTGACCCTCATGGTCTGGCGTTTGGTTACCCGGCAAGATTTTGCCCTCACCCGGTACCCCCGGCTTTTAACCTGGTACACAGCGGCACTCGCGGCCTTGGGGTGGGGGAGCGTGGTGGCCCTAAGCCTTGGCCGGAGCCCGGCTGATTTTTTCTTGGACCTACAGCGCTACCTCTACATACTCCTTTTTCCATTGTGCTTCGAAGCTCTGCATGAAAATGAGGGGTTGAAACTTATGCAGCGCGTACTTACCACAGGGCTAGTTTGGCTTGGCATCAAAACTACATCCACACTCTACCTCTTTAGCCACTTAAACGCCGACCAGCTCATCAGCTACTACCAGTGGTGGCGGCAAACTGGCTTTGGCGAGATAACCTACGTCAGCGGCAACTTCTTCCGTGTATTTTCTCAAAGCCAGGTATTCGCGGCACTAGGGAGTGCTGCGGGCTTTGCTTGGCTCTGGCGCGACACACAAGCCCGAGTAAGCTGGCAGAAACATATAGCCGCCTACCTGTTCCTTTGGTTCAGCTTGAGTTTGCTCTTCATGAGTTTCTCTCGGAGTTTTTGGCTGGGTACTGCAGTGGCGTGGGTGGTAGTTCTACTCCCATCACTGTTCCGACGTGGCGCTAAAGTCACCTCATACCTTAAGTACCTTGCAGTCTCTGCTATACTCACCGCGAGTGCAGTGGGTTTCACGCTTGTGGTAACACAAGTTCCTTGGCCGCTGCCACCTTTAAGTAGCGCGAACGCTAGCCTACTAGCTGACCGTCTCTCTAAAGGCGAAGCTGCGAGCGCAAGCCGTTTAGCACTCTTGCCCCCTCTAGGACAGGCGGTCTTAAGCCGCCCGATAGCTGGAAGCGGCTTTGGCGCTACGGTGACGTTCTTAAGCCGCGACCCTAGACTTATCCGCAGTACAGCTGGGGGGAGCGGACTAACAACTACCTACTCATTTGAGTGGGGCTACCTCGACCTCTGGCTAAAACTCGGGCTACTGGGCTTAAGCCTCTACCTGGGGTTCTGGTTATATGGCCTCTGGCCGGCAGCAGCGGGCTGGTGGCAGCGCGAACCCTTTGGTGTTAGCATAACTGCCGCTGCTACTGCACTCCTCGTCCTGAACCTCACCACGCCGTACCTCAACCATCCCCTAGGCATTGGTGCGCTAATGGCGCTGGTCGCAGCTGCCTGGCAGAGGCCACCAGCCGAAGCAACCGTATGACCCCTGAGCGTTTCACTACCACTATCTCACTCGTCACCTACAACGGCTCCCGCTGGCTACCGTTCTGCCTTGAGTCACTGCTTAAGAATACTGACCAAGATTTCTTTCTTATGGTGGTTGATAACGGTTCTATCGATGGGTCAGCTGAGCTAATAGAAAAATATGTCGCTGGAAAGCCTGAACTTACCGGTAGGTTCAGATTAGTACGTAACAAGCAAAACCTGGGCTTTACTCGCGGGCACAACCAATGCCTAGCTTGGACCCAGAGCGACTACGTGCTGCTCCTCAACCAAGACGTAGTGCTTGACCCAGACTACATCAAGGCCTGCCGCCAGGCGTTGGACGAAAACCCCAACGTGGCTGCGGTCTCAGGTAAGCTGCTGAGGTGGCAATTTGACCCTGCTACGTTTCACCTCGGTGACCTGGCGGCACCTAACCCTAACGCGCGCATTGACTCGGTCGGCCTTACCATACACCGTAGCCGGCGCGTCACCAACCAAGGCTTTGGTGAAGTAGAGGCCGGACAGTATAACCAAAGCCGTGAAGTCTTTGGGGTAGCTGGTACAGTGCCCTTCTACCGCCGCCAGGCGCTCGAAGCCGTAAGCCTTGGCACCCAGGTGCTCGACGAGCTTTTTGTCTCCTACAAAGAAGATGTCGACCTAGCTTGGCGCCTCCAGCTCGCTGGCTACCAAGCCTGGTACCTGCCTGAAGCGGTAGCCTACCACGACCGGTCTTTAGGCGGCGTGGATAGTGGCTGGTCGTGGCAACTGGTACAGCAGCACCGCCGCTTCCCCCGCCAGCTCAAAATATACTCCTGGACCAACTACTGGGGCGTACTCCTCAAAAACGACAGCCTCCTCAACGTCGTCCGTGACCTGCCCTGGATTTTGGTGTACCAGCTCAAAGTGTTTGGTTACCTGCTCCTCTTTGAACCTCGAACGTTGTGGGGGGTTGTCGTACGTACCCTGCGTCTAGCACCAAAGTTTTGGGCCGAGCGCAAACAACTTAAGCCCACGCGTCACGTGAACCCTCGCACCCTCCGGCATTGGTGGGTACACTAAACCTATGAAGCTCTCGGTAATCATCCTAAACTTTCACAGCGCTGGTTTGGTCAAACAGTGTCTGAAGGGATTGTCGTCTGCCAACCTCAAGCTGGACTACGAAATTATCGTGGTAGACAACGCCTCACATGACGGTTGCCTCGAAGCCGTAGCCCGCGACTGGCCGAAGGCACAACGTGTCGCCTTGCCGGTAAACCGAGGCTACGCCGCGGGCAATAACGCCGGGCTTAGAGCGGCGACGGGCGAATATATTCTCATCCTGAACCCTGACATCGCCGTGCTCCCTGGCGCGCTTGAAACTTTGGTTGAATGTATGGACCAAAACCCGAACGTTGGCCTGGCCGGCCCGAGGCTGGTAAACCCCGATGGCAGCCTCCAGTACTCAAGCTACCGCTTTCCCCGGGTGTACCTGCCGCTCTTCCGCCGCACACCCTTAGGGAAACTCGGCCCCATACACCGCTGGCTCAAACACTACCAAATGGAAGACTGGGACCATCGCTCAAACCGTCCCGTGGACTGGCTCTTAGGGGCTTGCTTGTTAGCACGCCGGTCTGCCCTGGAGAGGGTGGGCCTGTTAGACGAACGCTATTTTCTCTACGTGGAGGACACCGATTGGTGCCGGAGGTTTTGGGAGGCAGGCTTTGAGGTGTGGTACGTCAGCAAGGTCGAAATTGTGCACTACCACGAACGTCTTTCAGCCCAAGCAAGTGTGGGCGCTATTTTGAAACGTATCACCTGGATCCACATTAGCTCCTGGCTCAAGTACTTCCTCAAGTGGGGCCTCAAAGTACCACACTATGACCAAAACTCATAAGAGCTACACCATTGGTTTCGATATCGGCGGCACGTACTTTCGCGCTGTCCTCTGGGACGGCAGGCATATTGTGCATTCTACCGTGCAGAAAACACCACGCTCAAAAACTTCATTCAAAAGGGCAATCAACCGTGCGATTCTGAAGCTTGCCCCTAAATCCACTGAGTTACACGGCATAGGTATTAGTATTGCAGGCAGACTCCAGGGTACCGTATTGCTGGGTAGCCGCAACATTTGGAAATTGAAAAACGTAGACCTGCGCGCCTTGGTGCCTAAAAACCTGAAACTTAAAGCCGACAACGACGCACGAGCTTTCCTCCGGGGCACACCAGGGTTAACCACGCGCTATAAATCAAAACGACTCCTAGGGATAACCCTCGGCACTGGTATTGGTCGAGCGCTAGCAGTCAACGGGACAGTGAAAACCATAAAGCGGTTAGAACGAGCCGAGCCTTGGGAAGCCGAGTACCAAAGGCTCCGTTTTAAACCCAGTAATGATTTAGCGCGTTACCTCTGCACACACTTAAGCCCTATCATTAAGCGCTACCGGGCCAACCTCGTGGTAGTTGGTGGGGGAGTACTAGAACGTAAACCTGGTCTTAAAAAGGCATTCAAGAGTACCTACCAAAACCTCGGGCTTAAAGCGCGGCTTGCTTACACAAGTCACGACCCGCTCCAGGCGGCCCGCGGTACTGCCTTGCTTATAGCTTAAGTATGGTGTCAGTTGTTATTCCAGCGTACAACGAAGAGGATAATCTGCCTTCATGCCTTGAAGCTTTTCTTAAACAAACCACAAGGGAGCCGTTTGAGGTTATTGTTGTTGACAATGCATCCATTGATAAAACAGCTAAGGTTGCGAGCAATTTTAGCACAAAACTGAACCTGAAAATCATCGGCGAACCAGAAAAAGGGCGCGGTGCAGCGCGTGCTCGAGGCTTTAATGAAGCTCAGGGTGACGTGGTTCTATCAACTGACGCTGACTGTGTAGTACCACCAAATTGGATAGAAGTAATGGCCCTAGCCCTACGGAGTGACCGCGGCGTAGCGGTTTCAGGGAGCTTTGTGGTTGCGGGGCTACCACCAATAAAAAGCTTTATCTTTAGAGCAATCCAGGGTGCTGCCATGCGATTCTATCGAGTTTGGTTTCAGCACTGGTGGCTGAATGGGTTCAATTTTGCCATTTATAAGAACGCGTACCAACAGGCCGGCGGTTTCAAATCTGAACTCAACGCTCAGGAAGACATTGATCTCAGTCTACGTGTTCACAAACTCGGCCGTATTACGTATGTACCGTATTCTAAAGTACTGTTCTCAAGTAGGAGGTTCCAGGCTGGCCTCTTGAAGGGATTGTACCAGTACCTTAAAACCTTTCAGCAATACTATCTACAGGGCAAGAACGATGTACACCTCGACGACCCACGCTAGCCTTGATTTTTTACCCTAAGCTCAGTACAGTACCCCTATGCGCCAGTCCAAACTTTTTACCAAAACCTCCCGCGCAGTCTCAGCTGATGAGGTTTCAGTTAACGCCCGGCTCCTCACCCAAGCCGGCTTCATCGACAAGCAAATGGCTGGGGTCTACAGCTACCTACCCCTGGGGCATTTGGTGTTTCAGAACATTTTAGGCATTATCCGCGAGGAGATGAACGCCATCGGCGGACAAGAGCTCACCATGACCTCGCTCCAACCTAAGGAACTCTGGGAAACAACCAAACGCTGGGACACGCCAGAGCAAATTATGTACAAGTTTGAGGAAAAAGGTAGCAGCCCAGTTGGGCTAGCCTGGACGCATGAGGAAGCTGTGACACAAATCGCTAAACGGTTCATAAGTTCATACCGCGACCTGCCCCAAGCTGTGTACCAGCTCCAGACTAAGTTTAGGAACGAACCCCGCGCCAAGAGCGGCATCATGCGCACGCGCGAGTTTGTTATGAAAGACCTGTACAGCTTCCACCGTGACGAAGCTGACCTGGATAGGTACTACGAGCAGGTGAAGGCGGCCTACCTCAAAATTTTTGAGCGCTGCGGCCTGAAAGCCCTGGCGGTTGAGGCCTCAGGTGGCGCTTTTACCAAGAAATTTAGCCACGAATTCCAAGTGTTGAGTGAGGCTGGCGAAGACCACGTAGTCTACTGCGGAGCTTGTCATTACGCCCAAAACCGCGAGGTTGCTAAAGGTAAGGTAGGGGAGACCTGCCCGGCCTGTGGCAAAGGGAAACTCCAAGAGGGCAAGAGCATAGAGGTGGGGAACATTTTTAAACTCGGCACCAAGTTCTCAGAAGACTTCAAGCTCTACTTCACCGACGAACATGGTAAGCAACAGCCGGTTATTATGGCGTCCTACGGCATTGGCCCTGGCCGAGTGATGGGTACCATTGTTGAAGTGCACCACGACGAGACTGGTATGGCTTGGCCAACATCGGTCGCGCCGTACCAGGTACACCTCGTGCGCCTAGGAACCGAAGGTACGGTTGTCGCACAGGCTGACGAACTTTACGAAACACTCACCAAACGTGGTGTTACGGTGCTCTACGATGACCGTGATGAATCAGCGGGTACAAAGTTCAAAGACGCCGACCTCATTGGTCTGCCGTGGCGTGCAGTGGTGAGTGCTAAAACCAAAGGACAAGTTGAGCTCAAGGCTCGTCTCGAGTCAACCACTAAACTGGTTACTGCCCCTGAACTTCTGAACACGTTTAGTGTTCAGTAAAACGCTTTGACAGCTAAACAGGTGCTCGCTACACTGAGCTTATGTTTGGTCGTCTCTTAGGTAAGTTCTCACGCGACATCGGCATTGATCTCGGCACTGCCAATACTCTGGTCTTTGTAAAAGACAAGGGCATTGTCATTAATGAACCCTCGGTGGTAGCAGTGAACACACGGACTGACCGTATTGTGGCCGTGGGGCACGACGCTAAGAAGATGCTTGGTAAAACCCCGGCACACATTGTCGCCTCGAGGCCCCTGGTGGACGGGGTTATTTCTGATTTCGAGGTCGCGGAGAAGATGATAAAGTACTTCATTGACCGTGTACACCAGGGCAGCTACGCCATTGCCCCCAAACCCAGAGTTGTTATTGGTATACCCCTAGACGTTACTGAGGTAGAGCGTAAAGCCGTAGAGGACGCAGCCCTGTCAGCTGGTGCGCGTGAAGTCCTGCTGATTGAAGAACCTATGGCTGCAGCACTCGGGGCCAGGCTACCGGTGAGGGACGCTACTGGGCACCTGCTGATAGATATTGGCGGCGGTACCACGGAAATTGCCGTCATCAGCTTAGGCGGTGTGGTACTATCGCGCAGCCTGAGAATAGCCGGCGACGAGCTGACGGAGGCTATTGTCCAGTACGCCCGCGACCACTTTAACCTGCTCTTAGGGGAGCGTACGGCTGAAGAAATTAAAATCAAGCTCGGCTCAGCGGTTGAGCTTGAAAAACCCTTAGAAATGAAGATGCGCGGCCGTGATCTCATGACCGGGCTACCCCACGAGGTGACCGTAACTGACGCTCAAATACGCGAAGCCATGCAGAAAATTTTGAAACTCATCGTGGAAAACGTCAAAACTACCATCGAGGGCACGCCGCCAGAGCTAGTGGCGGACGTGTATGAACGGGGGCTCTTACTTGCCGGTGGTGGTGCGCTGCTTAAGGGGCTCGACCACCTATTGGGGGAGCACCTCAGCGTGCCCGTGCAGGTGGTAGACGACCCGCTCACCGCCGTGGTACGTGGTACCGGAATTGTGCTGGAAGACGTCGAAGCTGTGCGCGACCTACTGCTGCCATCAACTTCGCCTAATCGCTAGCGTATGCTCGCGGGCAGGCGTCGTCGACTGGTCACTAGCCTTGGCCTGGCCGCCCTCGTAGGCGCGCTGGTGCTGGCGCCGGTATGGCGTAGTCTGGAACGGCTCGTGCAACCGTGGGTGCTAGCGCTCGCCAGCCCACTGTACCGCCTCACCCAGCTCGGCGCTGCCTTGGGCTCGGGGCCACAGCTGGCGCGCGAGAACGAAACCCTGCGCCAAACACTCGCCGCTCACCTAAGTGTAGAAACAGAGCTCCAAACCGTGCTGCGCGAAAACCAAGAGCTCAAGGCACTGAACCTGCTACCCCTAAGCGCAACCTATGACCACCTGGGGGTAGCGATTACGGGACGGCTACAAGACGAACGTGGTACCAGCTACCTCATTAACCGCGGTTTGGCTGAGGGGCTGACGCCGGGGCTGGCACTCGTGGCAGGCTATGGGGTACGAAATGGGAAAACGAGTGCGCTGCTCGTCGGCGTTATCACCCGGGTAGGCCCTAGCACAGCACAGTTCAGCCTAACTACCTCAAACCAGAGCCAGGTAGTGGCTGAAGTGGCCAACGCTGCTCGCTCACGGGGTTTGGCAGTCGGGGAGTACAACCTCGGCCTTGAGCTCAGGTTTGTACCCCTGGCGGACGACCTCAGCGCTGGGCAGAGCGTGGTGACAAGTAACCTGGACAGCCTGATGCCACCCGGGCTCCTGGTTGGCACCATCACCGAAGTACAGAAACAAGAGGGTGACTTTTTTCAGACTGCCACGCTCGCACCACCGCTCCCACTCGACAGCTTTCGCTTCCTCGAGGTGCTGAAACCACACTAACCAAATGCGCACGCTCCAGGCTCTTGTGGCTACCCTAGCTACCTGGGTAGCCTACCAACTAGCCACCCCGTACCTCAGTACGGCCGTGGTGCTCGTTCCGGCCGTTGCCTACTACTTCTGGCACCAGCAGCAGACTGCTCGTGCTCTAGCGGTACTCTTCGGCGGCGCCCTGCTGGTTGACCTCAGCCTACCCCAGGTGCACCCGCTGTACCTGACGGTGAGCTTTCTGGCTGGCCTTAGCTACCTCGGGCTGATTGAAAAACGCTTATCCCTAAGTGGCAGCTTAGGCGCCACCCTAGGCCTGCTGAGCTGGCTGGTAGCTTGGCGGATCTGGTACCTTAGCTACGTCTTGGCTGCCGCCGCGTTCCAGCACAGTGGTCTGCCTACAGTTACGAGCGTGCTGAGGCTGACGCTCACGTGGCTCGGTTGTGGTTTGGTAACCTGGAGCGTGCTCGAGCTTGGCGGCAGAGCACGCCAACGCTCACGCCGCCAGGCGCTCACCTATGGGGCCCCTACCTAAAAACCCCTTCCTCATTAGGGAAGTGGGCGGCGATATTCACGACCGTGAGGTGGTAGGTTTTTCTGAGCGCCGCTTTGAGGGCGCCAGCCTTAGCGAGCCGGGCTTAGGGACCCTACGGCGCGTGATTAGCCAGACCACCCCCCAGCTCTTAGCCGCGGGCGCCAGCCTGCTCTGCGGGCTACTCCTCCTTAGGCTCTACTACCTCCAGCTGGCCCAGGGCCCCCACTACCGCGAGCTAGCCGAGGGTAACCGTATACGCCTACAGGTCACCACACCACCACGCGGGCTCATTGTTGATGAACAGGGCACGGCCGTACTGGCGAGCAACACGCCGTCCTTTGAGCTCGTGACCGTGCCGGCTGACCTACCTACAAGCGAGCCTGAACGCCAAGACCTGCTCACCGACCTCCTCGCCCAAGTTCCCACCCAGCTCCTAGACCAAGACAACCTGGCCAGCCTGAGCACCCCCTCGTACTTACCACGCACCTTAGCCTACGACCTACCACACGATGTAGCGCTCAGCCTCATGGTTAAGGCGAGTCACTACAAAGGTGTACAGGTAGTGCTCACCAGCGAGCGTAGCTACCTCCCCAACCCCGCCTTTGGAAACCTCCTGGGGTACGTCGGGAAAATTTCTCCAGCCGAGTACGCGGCCAGCACGGGGTACAGCCTCACCGATACGGTCGGTAAAGCAGGTTTGGAGCACGACTACGAAATGGAGCTCAAGGGCACCCCCGGCAAGCGCGAGGTTGAGGTTGACTCACAGGGGCACGAGCGAGCGGTCTACGCGAGTTCTGACCCAACCCCTGGCGCTAAGCTCCAGCTGACCATTAATGCTGACCTCCAGCGCCTGACCTACGATGCCCTCCGCCAGGCGCTACCACCCGGTAGTGCTAACGGCGCCAGTGCCGTCGTACTCAACCCGCAGAGCGGTGCGCTGCTCGCGCTGGTGAACTACCCGGGGTTCGATCCCAACCTCTTTACCGTGGCCAGAAACCCCACCACCATAGCGGCGCTGCTCCAAAATAAAGCCGAGCCATTTTTTAGCCGTGCCACCTCCGGGCAGTACCCATCAGGCTCAACCATTAAACCGCTGTTCGCCGCCGCCGGGCTAGAGGAGGGCGTCATTACACCGCAGACTACGGTCTTGAGCACCGGCGGCATTAAACTTGGCGACCAGTTCTTTGCCGACTGGAAAGCTGGCGGTCACGGCCTCGTCAACGTCTACCGCGCGATTGCCGAGTCGGTTAACACCTTTTTCTACCTCCTCGGCGGTGGCACGAACGACCACCCCGGGTTAGGTATCAGCCGCCTAGCAGACTACCTGCACCGCTTTATGATCGACCAACCGGTAGACCTCAGTGGCGCTACCACCGCCGACGGCTTCATACCTACCCCGGCTTGGAAAGCAGCTACCCAGCACGACCGCTGGTACCGCGGCGACACCTACAACGTCTCCATAGGCCAAGGCGGGCTACTAGTGACACCGCTCCACCTGGCCTTGGCCTATGCTGCTCTAGTGAATGGTGGTACTATCATGAAGCCCTACCTCGTGCAGAACATCACGCTAGCTTCAGGCGGGAGAGATACCGTTCGCCCTGAAGCTTTAACCCACATAAACCTCAAGCCAGAGGTCTTCCAAGTTTTGAAAACAGCCATGCGTCAAACGGTCACCTCCGGTAGTGCGCGCTCCTTGAGCAGCCTGCCGCTTGCTGTCGCCGGTAAAACCGGTACGGCTCAAACTGGCACTCGCACGGCGCCCCATGCCTGGTTCGCGGGCTACGCCCCAGCCGACAAACCGGAAATTGTGGTGGTGGTCATGGTAGAGCACGGCGGCGAGGGGAGCACGGTAGCGGTGCCCATTGCTCACCAGATATTCGATTGGTATGCCCGAGCTAACAACTTCACTAGTGCCCGCCCCGCACCACAGCAGAGCACAGTACCCGACTTGAGCTGCCAACCTAAGTGCAGCGGGAGTAGGTAGGAGAACCAATATGCTATCCCCATCTTCCGCTCTTGGTGCGCGGGCTCGTAACAACCGCTAGTACCTATGGCCCTTTATGGACCTTTTTGTGCTTCTAGAGCAGGTGGTCTCCCTTACTCACGCTTAGGCGGTTGAGCGAAGTTGCTCTGCTGGGTACGCCGCTCACCGCAGCACCAAGTAGCCAGGCAGGCCCCCACACGCTTGACAAGTTTAACCCTTGAGTTTATCTTTAGCCTTACGTTAGGTTCGTAAACAACTAAAAGTACACCCTATGTCACCAGACGGACAAGCCTACCTCACCCGGGAAGGCCTTGAGAAGCTGAAGCAAGAGTTGAAAGAGCTCAAGACCGTAAAGCGCAAAGAGATAGCCGCGCGTATTCAAGATGCTAAAGAACTTGGTGATTTAAGCGAAAACGCCGAGTACGCCGAGGCCAAGGACCAGCAAGCCTTTACCGAAGGCCGCATTGTGGAACTTGAAAACACTATCAAGAACGCCCAGGTTATCTCCGAGCAGAGCACGGACGGCGTAGTCCACATTGGTTCTACCATCAAGCTCTCAAGCGAGGCGGGTGAGAAACAGTACACCATAGTAGGCTCGAACGAAGCTAAGCCTCAAGCCGGGCTTATTTCTAACGAATCACCCTTGGGCCAGGCGTTCATTGGTCACAAGAGCGGTGACACGATAGAAATCAAAGTCCCCAAAGGCACCGTGAAGTACAAAATTCTGTCCGTAAGTTAACCTCTTGAGCCGGCCCACGTGGCCGGTTTTTGATTGTGCTCAAAGTTGCCCGAGCAAGCTTTTTTCGCTAATATACTTGTATACTCATTATCCTGCCCTATGTCAGTGAGAGAAGATCAGGAACTCAAAAGCCGCCACGATAAGCTTGCTGCCTGGAAAAAGTTGGGGCTAGAGCTTTACCCGGCGAAGTTTAAGCGTACACACCAGGCTGCCGAGGTGAACTCTAAAGCCAATGCATCTGCCCCTACCTACGAAGGTGGTAGCGTAAGGGGTAAAGCAGTTTCAGTTGCGGGCAGACTTATGACCTTGAGGCCCCACGGCAGCCTGTGGTTTGCAACACTTGAGGACGTAAGTGGCACCGTGCAAGTGGTGGCAGAGGAAGGCGGCAGTGGAAAGCAGGTTTGGGAAGTGCTGCAGCTTTTAGACAGGGGAGACATTGTTGGCGTCACTGGCCCGGTGGTTAAAACCAAACGCGGGGAAATTTCGGTTTTTGTGACTGAAGTTACGCCGCTCGCTAAATGCTTGCAGCCCTTACCCGAAAAATGGCATGGGCTTAAAGATATGGAAGCTAGACTCAGGCAGCGCTACGTTGACCTGTTGATGGACAAAGACGTCCGTGACTTATTCTTGAAGAAGTCAATTTTCTGGCACACAGTGCGGCAGGAACTTGGCCAGGCAGGTTTTATTGAAGTGGACACACCGGCGCTTGAGGCTGTGGCCGGCGGGGCAGACGCCAATCCGTTTGTAACCCACCACGACGCGCTGGATCAAGATTTCTATTTGCGCATCTCGCTTGAGCTGCCCTTGAAGCGCTTACTCGTCGGTGGGTTTGAAAAAGTGTACGAGATTGGCAAAGTGTTCCGCAACGAGGGGATCGATACTGAGCACCTGCAAGACTACGATATGTGCGAGTTCTACTGGGCCTATGCCAACTACGAAGACCTGATGGATTTCACCGAGAAACTCTACCAGTCGATTGTGAAAGCGGTGACAGGTAGTCTTAAGACGACTTATGACGGCAAAGAGGTCGACTGGTCAGGCAAATGGCCGCGGAAGGATTACTTTGCGCTGATTAAAGAAATTTCAAAAGTGGATTTGGCAGGCATGACTGACGTTAAGGAGCTACGGAAGCTCTTGGAGAAGCACAAAGTACGCTACGAGGAAAGCATGGGTGCGGGCAGACTTATAGACCTGTTCTGGAAAAAGCTGGTGCGGCCGAAAGTGCAGGGGCCGCTATTCCTGATAAACCACCCCGTAGAGGTAAGTCCGCTTGCCAAGCGCGACCCCAAAAACCCAGAGCGTGTGCAGCGCATGCAGATACTCGTGGCGGGCAGTGAGCTGGGCAATGGCTTTAGCGAGCTTAACGACCCAGCCGATCAGCGTGCGCGCTTTGAAGAGCAGGCTAAACTCAGGGCAGCAGGGGATAGTGAGGCAATGATGCTCGACGAGGATTTTGTAACCGCACTGGAGTACGGCATGCCCCCAGCGGCAGGCTTTGGCTTGAGCGAACGGCTGTTCAGCTTCATTATGGACAAACCAATCCGGGAAACCGTCCTCTTCCCGCCAATGAGGAGCAAATAATTATATCTTTCTTAGAAGTTTAACTACGAATATAATGGGCCAAACTCCTGCCGTACCCATATCGCATCCCTCGTTATTCAGGTTAGATAA
This sequence comes from uncultured Gammaproteobacteria bacterium, assembly GCA_964453605.1. Lineage (GTDB taxonomy): Bacteria > Patescibacteriota > Patescibacteriia > Veblenbacterales > UBA10138 > CAYVOI01. The sequence continues at coordinate 534,406 of CAYVOI010000001.1, forward strand.
AACCAAAACGGTATTATTGTTAATGATCCCATTCCTTACCTACATTACATTCTGGAAACTTTACAATAACAACTGCGCTTATTATGGATTAAATGGGTGCCACGAAGGAACCTATTTTACAATTGGCTGGTTCGTTTACCCACTAATCCTAATCGTTGCTGATAAGGCTGCAAATTTAGATATTGTCGGCTTAGCATCACTATTCTTTATACTGCAGTTAATTTACGCCTATATCTTGGCTACTATACTCGCTTATCTACTCCGCGCTCATCATACAGTGCTTACTACAATAAATTGGCTGCTTTTAACAATCACGGTACTTATACTTTTGTGGTTGTTTAAGGTGTACTATCTCAGTTAAGCTAATGACCCGCGAGCAGGCTTTGACTTGAGCGAACGGCTGTTCAGCTTCATAATGGACAAGCCAATTCGGGAAACGGTCCTGTTCCCACCAATGAGAAGCAAATAGGGACAATGTATGCTTTCCGAAGAGGAACAACGAAGAAATACGCCAATTTATTTATAAGCTCTTTAAGGGCGAAGAATAATAATTTTATGACCGAGTATATTATACTAGGAGTAGGACTAGCAATTTTTTTACTAGACGATTATCTAACCTTTTTACCAAAATCGCTTATATATATAATTGCAGCCGCAATCGGGATGGCAATACTGCATCTAGTTATAAAAGACGCCGTGAAAGAGGCAATAATAGAAACGAGACAGTAGACCTTAATAAAAACCTAGTTTGTTTTACCTCTACCATTAACTAGGGCATCCCCATAACACAATATAAATGACCCGCGAGCAGGCTCGGACACTCGTACAAGAGAAAGTGAAAGGTGACTTCTTACGGAAGCACCTTTTGGCATCAATTTGTAGCCTATACAACTAAATCTTCACTAATTTATTACTTTCCTATTTGCCTAAATTAGAAAGCAGTAGTAATGTGGTGTTATGACTGTGAATGAACGGACACTCAAGGCGCTCGCGAACAGACGCCGGCTCACTATTGTAAGCACCCTGAAACGCCGAGGTAGAGCGACGGTAGGGGATTTAGCAGCTGTTTTAAAAGTGAGCATGCCTACCGCCTCAAAGCACCTAAGCATACTGGGTGCTGCTGATGTAGTTGAATACGAGCGCCGGAGCTTGCAAGTATACTATCACTTGGCCAACGATATGCCTATCCTCGCCCGTTCAATTCTCAAACATCTCTAGTCGTTAAGTGGCCTGGTGACTAGTTTCTAATTTGCCTAAATATGAAAGTGTGTATGACAAGAGATAAGGCCTGGGAGCTGGTACAGAGTAAGGTGCAGGGTGATTTTTTACGGAAACATTTGTTAGCATCGGAGGCTATTATGCGCGCCTTGGCGCGCAAGTTTGGTGAGGACGAGGAACTGTGGGGCCTGGCTGGGCTTACGCACGACATCGATTGGGAACTTACCGAGCCTACGCCTGAAAAACATTCTATAGTTGGCGCCGAGTGGCTTAAGGAAGCTGGATTCCCGCCCGAAGTGGTGGAGGCTGTGCGTGTGCACAACCACACTCACGGTTTTGAACCCAAAACACTTTTAGAAAAATCTTTGTGGTGCGCCGAGGAACTCACTGGCTTAATTGTAGCTTGTGCCTTTGTACAGCCCGATAAAAAACTCGCCAGTGTAAAGCCAGAATCAGTTTTGAAAAAGTTTAAAACCGCCAGCTTTGCCAAAGGCGTAAACCGCGAGATAGTGGGGAAGTGTCAGGAAATGATAGGGCTCTCACTACAAGAGCTAATCGAGATTGAGCTCAAAGCAATGCAAGATATAGCCCCTACCCTTGGGTTGTAGCGCTATTCTAGGCTATACTTAGGCTTATGCTCGATATTAAGTTCATTCGTGAAAACCCGCAGATTATTACCAAAGGCACCGCAGCCAAGGGGTATAAGGTTGATGTTAAAGAGCTGCTCGAAATCGACGAATCCCGCCGTAAGCTCCAGGTGATTTTTGATGAACTGCGGGCTAAGCAAAAAAACTTAACGGCCGCTGATAGGGAAGAGGCTAAGGGCGTTAAAGTGCAGCTCAAAGAAGCTGAAGAGCGCCTAGGCCACGCTGAAGCAGAACTAGATAAGCGACTTAGGGAACTGCCCAACCTACCACGCCCTGACGTTAAGGTAGGGAAGAGCGAAGCTGAGAACGAAGTTGTGCGCACGGTGGGCAAACCGCCCAAGTTTACGTTTAAGCCTAAGGACTACCTGGAACTGGCAAAACTGCATGACCTTATAGACATAGAGCGCGCGGGCAAGGTTTCGGGTGCGCGGTTTGGCTATTTGAAAAACGAAGCAGCACTTTTGGAATTTGCACTCATTCAGTACGGTTTGAGCGTAGTGCTAAAGCATGGCTTTGTACCGGTGGTCCCGCCGGTTATGGTGGGGGAGAAGGCTATGGCTGCCATGGGCTACCTGGAGCACGGCGGTCAAGAGGAAACCTACCACCTGAGCCAAGACAAGCTCTACCTGGTTGGTACCAGCGAACAATCGGTTGGCCCCATGCACATGGACGAAACCTTCGCGCCTAAGGATTTACCGCGGCGCTACGTGGCATTCTCCTCGTGCTTTCGGCGCGAGGCAGGCTCGTATGGTAAGGACACCAAAGGTATTTTACGGGTGCACCAGTTCGATAAATTGGAGATGATCGTATACACGACACCCGAGGAGTCTGACGCGGAACACGAGCGCTTACTGGCGATTGAGGAAGAGCTTATGAAGGGCTTAGGGCTGCCGTACCAAGTTATTAAAATGTGCACAGCAGACCTTGGTGACCCCGCAGCTCGTAAGTACGACATAGAAACCTGGATTCCGAGTGAGGGTAAGTACCGTGAGACACACTCATGCTCCACTACCACTGACTTCCAAGCGCGCCGTCTCAATATCCGTTATAAAAAAACTGACGGTAAGCCTCAATTTGTGCACATGCTAAACGGCACCGTGTTCGCCATTGGCCGGACGCTCATCGCTATTTTAGAAAACTATCAGCAGGCTGACGGCACGATTGAAGTGCCTAAGGTGCTCCAGACATACCTCGGTAAAAAAGTTATTGGCACGGCGAAGCCATGAGGCGGGTAAGGGGCAAGCTCCGCATTGGCGTGCTGTTCGGCGGGCGCTCGGCTGAGCACGAGGTGTCGTTAGTTTCGGCTGCGAGCGTCATGGGCAACCTGGATAAAAAAAAGTACCAGGTGGTACCGATTGGCATCACCAAAGACGGACGCTGGATAGCTGGCCCCAGTGCACACAAGCTTTTAACCGGGGGTGGGGTAATCCCGCCTAGGCTACGGGCATTCCTACCCCCTGAACCCCAAAATAGAGCCCTAGTGGCCCTTAGAAGCCCTAAAATTGGCCTCCAGAGGCTTGATTGCATATTCCCGGTGCTCCACGGCCCCTACGGTGAAGATGGCACAATCCAGGGGCTATTAGAACTGAGTGACATTCCGTACGTTGGGTGCGGGGTTTTGGGCTCGGCTTTGGGCATGGATAAAGTAGCCCAAAAAATGGTACTCCAAGCCAACGGGATTCCCACAGCTGACTTCGTCTACACCACAGCCTACACCTACCGCAAGCAGCCAGCGAAGTTTCTAAAACAGGTGAAGCAAAAGATTGGTTTCCCTTGTTTTGTAAAACCGCCAAACCTCGGCTCATCGGTTGGTATCAGTAAAGTACACAATGCGCGTGAACTTGCTCCTGCTATCAAGCTCGCGCTTAAGTACGACCGGAAAGTTATGGTGGAGCGGGGAGTGGGGCACGCTTGGGAGATAGAGTGCTCAGTTCTAGGTAATGAAAAACCACGTGCTTCTCGGCCAGGACAAATTATTTCTTCTAACGAGTTTTACGATTACGACGCGAAGTATGTAGACGGTAAGTCGCAAGCCATCATACCAATGCCGCTGCCGACGCGAATTACAAAGCAGGTACGTGAGCTGGCGGTAAAGGCGTTCCAGGCGCTCGACCTCGCCAGCATGGCACGGGTCGATTTCTTAGTGCAGCCACGAAGCTGGAAGGTGTACCTTAATGAGGTCAACACCATACCCGGGTTTACCTCTATCAGCATGTACCCGAAGCTCTGGGCTGCCTCTGGGCTGCCATACCCCAAGCTCTTAGACCAGCTGATACACCTAGCCTTAGAGCGTGCGCGCGAACGAGCTAGACTCGCCACTTCTTACAAGCCCAAAACCACATGGTATCGTTAAGAACACTTACACCACCGCGCGCTTCGGCGCGGCGGGATTTTTCGCGGGTATCGCGTCGCGCACCGGTAGTGGTGCAGCGCATGACGCGTGCCTACAACCAACCCCCCGCCAGCCGCTGGCAACCTTGGCGCTGGCGCGTAATCGGTACACTGACGGTAGTAGTGGTAGGCAGTGTGCTCTACTCACCCCTGTTTGCCATTAAGAACGTTATTGTTGATAACACCCCCTCACACCAGAGCGAGCTCAGGATAACAAACATTGTACAGAGCATCATCAACCAGGCTGGTGTTAGCCCCCTGCCACAGTGGAACCTTATGTTCTTTAGCACCAGCCGCGCACGCCAGGCGATTGCAAGTGAGTTCTACATCACAGGCTTAACCTTTGAACGTCAGTGGCCGAACGTGCTCCGCATCGTAGCGCCCCAAGACACCGTGGCCGCGCTCTGGCAAGCGGCCGCCACGTACCTCGTGAGCGGACAAGGTATACTGGTGCAGCAGCTGGGGGATGAACCGCCGCCCAAGCTGCTCACCGTGCGCGAGGTTACCCCCACCGAGCACAAACTCGGTGACCGTGTAGCCCCAGCTAGTACCCTGCAGTTCCTACAAAAACTACACGCTGGCTGGCAAACCGAACTCCCCACCACCACCCTGACCTACGTGAGCTACGACCCCACGGCCCTACCGACCCTGGAAGCCTATACCGACAAGGGCTGGTACGTGCTCCTATCAGCTGAACAAGACCTGGCTACCCAGCTCACGGCCACCCGGCTGCTGCTCCAAGAAAAAATTAAAGACGACGCACCGCGCCTCGAGTACATAGACGTTCGCTTTGGCTCACGGCTCTACTACAAGCTGCACTAAGCGTTCAAGAGGGAAGTACCGAGCTAACCAGCCCTTGGTGCCCGCGCACAAAGTCGGAAGCGGTAAGCTCTGTGGCTCCTTCGAGCTGTAACCGGCTCACAACTAGTGCCCCTTGCCCACAGGTAATTTGAAGCCCGTCAGAATCTTGCGTTACGGTGCCAGGGTTACCGCTCTTTGTCTCAGCCACCTCGGTAGCTACCAACTTCAAGCGTTTACCTTGCCACGTAGTCCAAAGCCCTGGCCAAGGGGTAAAAGCTCGGCGCATACGGTCGAGCGTTTGGGCGGGTTTAGTGAAATCGGCTTGTCCGTCCTCACGTTCTACCATGGTAGTGAATGTGGCCTCGGCGTGGTCCTGGGGTGCCGGCTGCAGGCTACCACTGATGTACGGCGGAAGTGTTTCCTTAAGTAGGTCCATCGAACTCGAGGCGAGCCTAGTACTTAAAGTAAGTGCATCATCGGCTTCGGTAATAGGCAACGTACGCTGTGCCAGCAGGGGGCCATGGTCTACTTCGCTGTCCAAAACTATGAGGCTAACTCCGGTTTGGCTGTCGCCGTTTTTAAGAGCTGATTGTATCGGCGAGGGGCCACGGTACTTAGGCAGGAGCGACGGGTGCACGTTCACAATGCCTTTGGGGTAGAGGTCGAGAATGCTCAGGGGTACAATTTTGCCAAACGCAGCCAGCACTGCAAATGGCGTCTGGTATTGTTTAAGGCTTGCCTCAACCTCAGGCGGTCTCAAGCTAGCTACCTCTCGTAGGGGAAGTTGTAAAAATCCAGCCAATGTGCCGACCGGTGTAGGTGTGGTTTTTAAGCCACGGCTTGCGGGCTTTCCTTTAGTTGTTACTACCAGCTCAGGTGTAAACCCACTATCTACCAACCCCTGCAAAATGGTAGCCGAAAAGGCCGAGGTACCGTAGTACACGAACGAGCTACTGAAGCCCATAGGTAGCGAGTAGCTCGGCCCCAGTGGTAATTTTTTTGGTGCGGTCGGTAAAGAGTACGCCGTTAACGTGGTCTACTTCGTGCTGGTACACACGAGCCTGCATACCATCGAGCCATTCCTGGTGCGGCTGGCCCTCAAGATCAGTGTAATCCGCTAGTACGCGCGCTGGCCGGCGCACAATGCCGTACACCCCAGGGATAGAGAGGCACCCCTCTTCAAAATCAGTTTTACGCCAGGAGGACTTTACCACGCGCGGGTTAAGGTATGCGGTCGGCCCACCTGGTGTGGCTATCACAATAAGCTGCAAGCTTTCGCCGACCTGCGGCGCTGCCAAGCCAATACCCTTGTAGTGTTCCATGGCCTCAAACATAGCATGGGCCAGTTCGCGCGTAGCCGCACTCGGTGGCACTTCGACCGCGCGAGCTTTGGCTCTGAGGATTGAGTTGGGTGCAACAATGAGGGGGAGCATAACGAAGTAAAACTAAAAAACGTTGGCTTTGATCAGGGCTGGAATAATTTCATTCTCAGTCACAGCAATCATGGGGTAGGTTTTGCTAAGAAAATCATTCTTGCTAAACCATATTACCTTCTCAATTTCGTGGTCCGGTAAAGGATCACCACTAATAGTACACAGGTAAACCTTATTTTTATTCAGGTGCTCACCGTAGGGGGACTTACCAGTAAACTCGCCGAAATATGTAGCTGTTACCAAGATAACACCCAACTCTTCCTGCAGCTCCCTAGCCAAACACTCTTTATCAGATTCACCAGGGAGGGGCTTGCCACCGGGTGTCCAGAGCTCATCATAGCCCTTACCTTTCTGCATGAGGAGCTGGCCGTCATGAACTATTATAGCTGCGATTCTTATCTTAGTATCCATACCAAGAGCTTACCTTAAAATACTCCACGGGTGTCTGTCAATCAGTATACCATCAGGCAGCTTGGGCCACAGCGTCTCGGGGTTAAAGCCACGTTGGTACCGAAGCAGTAGATGGAAGCGGTAGCGACCTCGGACTTGGTGGTAGTAGTCAGGGTAGGGACCAGTGAATGTTGCGCCTTTGGGCAGCGCGCTCTCCAAGAGCCTGGCTACACCCTTGGCCTCAACGAGAGCAGCCTGCTCCTCTTTATGTTCCGATGTTAAACGTACCAACGACGTAAACGGTGGATAGTTGTACGCCTTACGCTCGGTAAGTTCAGCCTGGTAAAACTTAGGTAAGTTTTGCGACATGCTCTGCCATAGGTAGTGCTCAGGCCGCCAGGTTTGCACCACCAAGCGCTTAGCCCCACACGTGGCCAAAAACCGCATAGTGGCAAAGGTATTTTCCGCCGCGCGATACTCGGGCAAGCTGAGCTCAGTGTCGGGTAAGAGCGCGGCCACGAACTCGAACGTAGAAAAATCTACATACCGCCAGGCCAAGCGGCTCCCAAGCACAATGTTGGCAGATGCAAGCTGTGGTGGCGCCTCGCTCAGCTCACCCTCCAGCACACTGAGCTTAACTCGTGGCCAGAGTTTTTTAAGCTCTTCAGCTGCCCGCTCGAGCCCTTGACCAAGGTAGGCCACGTTACTACCACCGCACTCCGGGCAGGGGAGTGGCATGGCTTGGGTAACACCGCAGTGAAAACAGGTGAGCTTATTTACCTTAGCGCTCCATACCATCGGCCGCTTACACGTTGGGCAGGTGGGGGAGAAACCACAGTCGCGGCAAGTTACGGTTGTGGCCGAACCCCGACGATTGAGGTACAAAAACACCTTACCACCACGGTCTAGTGTTTGGGTAACGCGTTCCTGGAGCGCGTGCGAAACCACGCTGTAGTTACCCGCGCGCCGCTCTTCCGCCAAATCAACGAGCTCAAACGAAGCCGACGCACGCGCGTTCAAAGCTTGCCACCGCGCAGCACCTGTTTCGGCCTCGTACCACAAACTGAGCGGTGGGGCAGGGGAGAGGTAGGCAAGTGAGGCTCCGTGTGCCGCTGCCAACCAGCGGGCAACTTCTAACCCATCGTAGCGCGGGTTTTGCTCAGCCTGCTTATAGCTCTCGTTCTCAGCGTAGTCCACCACTACACCACCTAAATGATTGAACGGCAGAAAGAGTGCTGCTCGCGTACCGACTACAACTTGTGCTTCACCACTCCTGACCGCTGCCCAAGCAAGTCGCTGTTCGGTGAGCTTAAGCTCGGCGCTGAAGGTAGCCACCCGGTAACCCTTAAGCCGCGACTGCCACACGCTGAGGTAATGTAATTCTGGCACAAGTAGGAGCACCTGCTGTTTACGCTTACACACGCGCTCTAAGAGTGCGAGCACGGCTTGCAAGTGCTGCACCGGACTGCCAAAGGTGATAACAACTGGTTTCACGGGTCGAGGTGGCGTAGCTCGTGTAGCCCCGGAGACTTGCTCTGGTACAAAGTTTCGATTGGGCAAAAAGGGTACGGCCAGGGTCAGCGCCTGGCCCCACGCCACACCGTAGTGGTGTGCTGTATGCTCAGTTACCTTAAGCTGTTGTGGTGTAACGTAGCGCGGAGCAAGCAGCCTACCCACGGGCTTAAGTTTGGCTGAGACACGGCTCTGTGCTTTGAGTTTCAGCACAATACCCTGAGCCAGGTTTCGCCGAAAGGAAACCTCGACCAAATCCCCAACACCCCAAACCCCACCTTCGGGGAGCTGATAATCAAACACATGCGCAGTGCGGGGCAGGCGCTTCAGGAGGGCTACCTCGGCTATGGTGAACCCCTGCGGCATAACCAACTACCGTAACGACACCTGGGCCACCAGTAAACCAACACCAACTGGAGCTTCATAGGAGTAGAGCTCTGTAGCGTGGTTAGTACCCTGGAACAAGCGGTAGAGAAAACAAGCCGGTGCTTGTAAGCACTCGCGGGTCGTACGTCGGAGTGCAACATCGAGGTTCATCAACTTTTCCAACGAGCTCTCTTCGCACGCCACCTGGAAAAGCTGATCAAAAATTTTTGCTTCGGTGGTCGTAGCGGGTGTAGCGTGCGCTAGGTCCCCGGCCGCCAGCACTACCACACGCTCGCGGGCGGTAGCCATAGTTTCCTGGAGCACACCAGCTAACGTATTAAGCTCATCAAGCTTAAGCTCTTTGGGTAAGCGTAAACACACTAGTGGTTTAGTACTGAGAGGCTGACCCAGCGCCAGTGGTGGAATGGCAAAACTATAGGGGAGCGCTAGAGTAGACACGAGGGGCAAGGGGAAACGGGTTTCAATCTGCTCTTTCAGGTGATGGGTAAACCCTACCGCCCCCTTAAATGAACCCGCGGTCACCAAGTCGCCTAGAGCGCTAAAATTATAGGGCAGGGTAGCCCCCTGGAGTAGAGCGTACCCTGGCTCCATGGCGCCGGCGTCAGCGTGAGCGGCTACCACCAGTAGGATGTCAGGGGTTAAACCGCGCACAAACTCTGCCAAGCGTGCCAGTGCCTCAGACGACTTTGCCGCGAGTTTGCGCGCTTCGGGAGTAAGCCCAGGGAGCAAGAGCGGGGAGTGGGGGAGAAGTGCACCACCAACAATAGGCATAACGGTTCTGTTAAAAGCTTTCGTTAATAACCTGGCCTACCTGGTGGAGCCCGAGGGCTGCCTCAGTGGTAGTCACCACGTTCTTGGGATCAAAGCCAAGCTCGGTCAGGGCCTCGGCTGAAACAAACGGCCGACGCTCGTGGTTGGAAATCAGGTACACGGTCCCGGGGTCTCCCTTACTACGCACCAGGTCACCCTCGCGGAACAGCACCGGGGAACCAGTAGTGTACTTGTCGAGCTCTTTAGCAGTCGCCTTGGTGGCGTGACGACCTGGGAAGTTACTCGCCAGTACCTCGCGCGACCAGATGGGATGCTTAGCCCCGTCCTGTATCCAGAATACCCCACCAGTTTTGCGATCGCTAAGGAGAGTGCCCAAGGGGAAGACGCTCTTCACGGTAATAGGCTCACCTTCAGTATACGTGCCTAAATCCTCTTGCTTCACCTTCACAATTTCTGCTGGGTTCACGCCCACCCGCCGCAAGGCCTCGCGGCTAGCAAACCCCCTCAAGGTATCGCCAACCAACAGGTACACCGTACCCCGTGGGGAACGAAGGAACGAGTAGTTGGCAAACTTAATCGGGGTACCCTCGTCGTACTTCAAGAGTTCGGTACGGTTAACGTGCACTACGTCATCAGGGGAGCTACCACGAGACAACAACACGCTCATGTTCTGGAACTTACGCCGGAGGCCATTTTCAACCAGCCAGACGTCGCGGCTACTATCTTCACTGACAAGGGTACCGTCGGGGTAGGCACGCGCAAAGTAACGGTTCCACACGGTCCACAGTACTTGGTTACCATGCAGATGTGGTGTGTAAGTGTAGGCAATAGCAGTCGCAAACGTAGCGGGGTTCACCAGCACACCGTCAACGAGGCCAGGGTACCCAGGCCCCAAGCCGCTCAGTGTTTTGCCATCCACCTGGAGACTGGGGAGGTAGTCTTGCCGAATACGGCGGGCCGCGTTGTAGACCTGGTTGTAGAACCCTTTGTAGCGCTGAATGGCGGGTGAATTTATATCACAGCCGTCACACACCGCGTAGCCGGTGGCCCAATCATAGTTGTATTGCGTAGGCAGTGGATCTTCCACTAGGCTCTGCTCTTTCTGCACGAGCGCCAAGAGAAATTTAGGGCTAATCTGGAAATCCTGAGCTGCGCTGTAGATGACGTTAGCCGCCGATAGCCTGGTTATGGGATCAAAGTAGTGCGCTAGCGTACTACCCTTGAGTTCCAGAAAAGCTTGAATTTGATCAAGTGACAACGACGTGTAGTCGAACAAATCACTGTCCGCCAGTACATAGTTGTAATCAAACGGCACTTGCGCTTGAGCTGCCAGTGGGCCAAACAAGTTGGCCAGTAACCCCACTGCTACCGACACAAAAAATAAGCGTTGTAGACGCTGATGCATTGATAGCATACTACCACATTTTTACACCCGCAGCAACCACCTGAGCTCATTCCAGCCAGCCCACCAGAGTGGTACAATTGTACTATGCAATCAGCACAGCCTAAACTACGGCCCAACGTAGCCATGTGCGTTTTAAACCCACAAGGTGAAGTGCTCCTGGTGCGTCACCGCGAGCACTTTGTTGGGGCCTGGCAGTTCCCCCAGGGGGGCGTGGCGCCGCACACGACCTTAGAACAGACGGTGCAGAAAGAGCTTAGAGAAGAACTGGGCCTCATTACCTTTCGGCTGTTAAGGCTACTAAAAAACGTTTACCAGTACCACTGGCCAGAACGTTTAGTAAAGTACGGGACCGACCTTGAAAAGCGTAACTACATAGGCCAGCTGCAGAGCCTAGCTATTATCCAAGTCCCCATTATCAGGCCAGTATTAAAACCAGACCCTCGTGAGGCAGTACAAACTAAGTGGGTACCCAGCGACACACTACTTAAAAACCTACACCACCTCAGACGTCCACTAGGCAAGCTGGCACTGCTCGAAATCAAGAAGCTGGCACTCCCACGGGTCGCTAAAGTCACGAAACAGAACCCACCAACTCGTCGTCATGCTATAGTATAGTTCTATGGTCAGGGTTCGTTTTGCACCATCTCCAACCGGCGAGCTCCACGTAGGTGGCGCCCGCACCGCACTCTACAACTACCTGTTTGCTAAACAACAGGGCGGTAAGTTTATTATACGTATCGAGGACACCGACCAGGAGCGGTTTGTGCTTGGCAGCCTAGAACGGCTGCTGGCGGGTTTGAAGTGGCTCGGGCTCACCTGGGACGAGGGTCCAGACGTGGGCGGCAGCTCAGGCCCCTACGTACAGTCACAGCGCCTAGAACACTACCAGAAGTACGCGGCGGAGTTAGTAGCTAAAGGCGCTGCCTACCACTGCTTCTGCACAAAAGAAAGGCTGGATATCTTACGGGAGCTGCAGCAGTCAGAGGGCAAACCAACCAAGTACGACCGCACCTGCCTTAAGCTCTCTCCAGACCAGGTGGCTGCCCAGCTGAAGCAAAACCTACCCCATACGGTGAGGCTTAAGGTGTCAGAGGGCGCGACCACCTTCCATGACGACATTAGAGGCGACATCACGGTACCCAACGCCGACATCGACGACCAGGTGCTCTTAAAGTCCGACGGGTTCCCCACCTACCATTTGGCCTGTGTGGTCGACGACCACCTCATGGCCATAAGCCACGTTATCCGCGGTGAAGAGTGGCTACCCTCCACCCCCAAGCACGTGCTCTTGTACCAGGCGTTTGGTTGGCAACCCACCAAGTACACCCACCTGCCGAACGTGCTCAACGAGCGCAAGGCCAAGCTCTCCAAGCGTAAGGACGGCGAAGCAGTGTGGGTGCAAACTTATGAACGACAAGGCTACCTTCCGCAAGCGCTCCTGAACTTCTTAGCCCTCTTGGGTTGGCACCCGAAAGATGATCAAGAGCTCTTTACCTTAGACCAACTGGTGAAAGCGTTCGACCTGAGCCGCGTTCAAAAAGCTGGCGCCATCTTCAGCCGGCAAAAGCTTGATTGGTTTAACGCCGCCTACATTAAACGTCTTGAACCTAAAAAGCTTGACCGCGAACTGCAGCCTAGCTACCAGAGCCTAGACCTCTATAAGGCAAGTGGTGTACAGGATACTACTCGGCTTACCGCCATACTACAACCCCGTTTAGTAACCCTGAATGAGGCAGCCGACCTTGGCCAGTGGTTCTTTAAACCTGACGCTGAACTCAACGTCCCGAGCACAATGTTGATACCTAAAAATGGTAGTCATGAGAAAACCAAGGCCGCGCTCGAGGCGGTAGCTGGCGTGCTCACCGACCGAGTAGGGGAGTGGGAAGTGGAGGCGCTACGCTCCGCAGTAGAAATCCTGGTACGGCCAGGCACGTTTAGCCGTGGCGAGCTGCTGTGGCCACTCCGCGTGACCTTAACAGGCGAAGAGCAATCGCCGGACGTGTTTGAAGTCGCCTGGGCATTGGGCCGCGAACGCAGCCTCACGCGCCTGGCACAAGCACAAGCTACACTAGCCAACAGCTAAACGTATGGGCAGCAGACGGCGCATAGTAGTACGCTTAGCTAGTCTTAGTACTCTCCTCATAGTACTAGCACCTCTGCTCGGGTTAAGAGCGCAAACGATAAGCGAAATCAATGATCAAATTCGCTTGAAACAGCAGCACATCACTGAACTCAAGCAGCAGATAGACCAGTACCAGCGGGCTATAGTTCAAAAACAGGGCGACACCGCCACGCTCAAAAACCAGATTAACGTGCTGGACAACAAAATTGCCCAAGCTGAGCTCGACATTAAAGCCAACCAGCTGAAACTCGACACTACCACCCTGCAGGTCCAAGCGCTCACCCTAGACATTGCTGCGAAAGAGCGCGACCTCGCGACCAAACGGGCGCACGTAGCCGAGCTCATCCGCCAGCTCAACCGCGAAGACCAGCGGAGCCTCCTCGAGGTACTAGCGCTCAACTCCTCCCTGGGGCAGTTCTTTGAGCAGCTCTACTACCTCAGTGCCATACAGCAAGACCTGCAGCGTAACATTAACCAGGTTGAAAGTCTTAAAACAGAATTGGAACACCGCCAGGGTGACTTGGCTAGCTACCGCACGCAGCTCCTCACTGACAAAGATGCACTCACGAACTCCAGAGCGAACCTGACTGGCCAGCAGCAAACCAAGCAGGACCTCTTAAAGCAAACCAAACTATCGGAGAGCAAGTTCCAGGCGCTACTGTTCCAAGCAGTACAGGAAGAGGAGGCGGCTAACCGTGACATGACGTTGCTCGAAACGCAGGTGCGAAAAAGACTAAACCTGCTTGGCCCTAGTGGCTTAAGCCAGTTCGGAGACACGAGTTTCAACTGGCCAGTCGACCCCGCCCGTGGCATCTCAACGTACTTCCACGACCCCGACTACATCTTCCGCAAGTATTTTGAACACCCCGGGGTAGACATTCCCACCCCCCAAGGTACGCCGATTCGCGCGGCCGCCTCGGGCTACGTAGCGCGTGCGAAAGACGCAGGCTTGGGGTACAGCTACATCATGATAGTCCACAAAGGCGGCCTAGCCACGGTCTACGGCCACGTGAACCAAATCAGCGTGCAGGAAGACACCTTTGTAACCCAAGGGCAGATCATCGGCGCCAGTGGGGGACTACCTGGCACACGTGGGGCAGGTCCCTTAACCACCGGCCCACACCTCCACTTCGAAATCCGCTCCAACGGCATTCCGGTGAACCCACTGGAGTACCTGCCGTAGTAGCTGTAGAAGTTCAGGTAAGTATTTGACGTAGCGTAGACGTATGCTAGGTTAGCGTTATATAAAAACAGAAACTAATTAAGGTAAACCAAACAATCACAGGGGTAACGCCATGAAAAAAGTTTTGCTGGTTATAGAAAATGCCGAACTAGCTGAAGTTTACAAACAGGGTCTGGTGCAACGCGGCCACGAAATAATGGTGGTGGGGGACATCTCAGAAGCAAGCCGCCAGGCGTACCTTGCGTTCAAGCCCGAGGTGATTGTGTTCAATGAGCACAATCCCGACGTCAAAGACCTAACACCACTCGAGCGGATGAATCGCCACAGTGCGTTCGTAAAAGACCACTACGTGAGGGGATTCCCACCTGAGGTGGTCTACATTACCACCGATGTCGACTACGCCACGGTGCTCATCCGCTCGTTCGAAAACTGAAGTAAAATCATTTCAACGATAAGCCATTTCTATATAGAAATGGCTTATCTTCGTTGGTTCTTATGACTTTAGAGGGTGGAACTTCTTGTGTGTGCTCTCGGCGTACTTGTCGGAGGCGTGCACATAACGTGTGGTAGTGTCTAGCGACTCGTGCCCCAGGAGTACCTGAATAGCCGCCGGGTTGGCGCCACTCTCCGCCAGGTAGGTGGCAAAACCGTGCCTTAGGCTGTGAGCTGAAGTGGGCACGTTTATCTGCAAGCGCTCGCGGTAGCGTTTTATTTTCATTTGTAAATAATTGGTAGAAATGCGCTTGCTTACCTTGCCGGCATTTTCACCGCGGTAGGGGATAAAGAGAGCCGGGAGTTCATCGTTCCTAAACTTCAGGTAGTTCGTCACGTGTTTATGGGCGCGTGGTGTCAGGTACACAAATCGCTCTTTCTTACCCTTACCCATAATGAATATGCGCCCGGTGGCGTCTATTTGGCTGCGGTTTAAGCTCACGAGCTCCGAAATACGCATACCAGTGGCAAATAGCACCTCCAGCATAGCGCGGTTCCTGAGCACTACTGATTTATTTTTCTCAAGTGCATTCGGTGATTCAATCAAACGGACGAGCTCTAACAGCTCAGCCACCTGCGGGTGCTTTTTCTCGGTCTTCACTAGCTTCACTGCTTCAGGCGGTAGGGGAGTGGTGTAGTCCATGGCAATAAGGTACCTAAGGTATGCCCTAAAGCTCGACAGCATGCGGTTAATCGAGTAACTCTTGAGGCGTTTTTCGGCGTGCTGGTTAGCACCCGTGCGGCGGTCTATAGACGTGAGGTAAGCTTTATATCGCTCGATGGCCTTTTTGTCTACCTTCGTAAAGGGGAGCTTGAGCTCGACTAAAAACTGCTGGAACACCTGCAGGTCTCGCTCGTAGTTATAAATGGTCTCCGGCGAGTAGTTATTGGTCTGCAGTGAGAGCAAGAAGTCATCTAGGTGGGGGAGCTCTACGGTAGAACTGATTTTAGCTTTGGCCATATGCTGATGTGTTTTAACTGAGTGTAAGGGATATTATACTCAGTTTATCATATAGTAGAAATGCAGGCAACTAGGGCTACACGTAACCCTCTATCCTTTAAAGAAGGTGCGATCAATAAAATCCGCCTATACAAACGAAGTACACTATAACTTCTAGCATTCCTTGGCGTGTAGACAACTGTAGCTCTGGTGGGGTAGTACTCTGGTCTGTACCATACAAATTTGCTCATAGCCGCCACTCCCCTGCTACCTTCATATAACAAAACACCCCCTGAGACTCAGGGGGTGTTTGAGGTAGCACTAGTAACGAGGCGGACGGCTCTTGCGTAGGCAGTCGCGACAGCGAATGGTGTTGAGTCTGGCTGGGTCAGGTTGGAACGGCAGCTGCGTGATAGCTACACCGCAGTCAGCGCACTTGATGTTCATGGCAGACACATCAATGAGCTGGCGAGGTGCGCGGTTGAAGCCACCGCCAAAGCCGCCACGGTTACCACCTTGGTAACCACCGCGGGAATTATCGTCTTGGTAGGTCATGGAGCGAAGTACACCCCCTTTCTGAGTTGGCTATTAGGACGAACTTTCGCTTTATGACCTACGTGTTGGGTAAGCGTTTGACGAAACTCTATCCTAACTTGACTCTAGTATAGCATGGGCACCGTAGTCCGTCAATACACAGCGGGCGAGGTCAACTTCTCAAACACCTGCTTGAGCATGGTATCAACTCGGATAGTCCAGGTGTGTGCTTTAACAAACTCCTGACGCTTAACTACATCGGCCTGGCTCGTTTCTCCGAGCGCGGTTAGTACCTCATGGTTAAACTGCGCTGGTGTGGGGCCTACGTGAACGAACGAGCTAAACTCCTCTAGCCCAAGCAGTGACGTGGTAACAACCGGCTTGCCGAGGCTCAGGTACTCGTAGAGCTTTAGCGGGTTGGTGTGCCGATTAAACTCGTTCTGCAGGTGCGGAATAATGGCGACGTTGAACTCACGCATATAGGCTAAAGCCTCGCGGAACGGTTTACGGCCAAGGAAGTGAATATTAGGCAGTGGCGGTATGGTAGCCCCGGCCTTATGACTAAGGCTTGGCCAAGTGAGGCCAGTAGCACCCACAATGGCAATGGATTTCGTAGGGTTTTGCTGAGCGAGATAAGAAAGCAGTTGGGTGTCGATGCGGTCTTTCTGTGGTGTGCCGACGTAGCCAATAATAGGACGCGGTAAGCTAGCGATATCGGTGCCGACAACCTTCGGTGCCTGGGCCACGTGCTCCAGGCTTACGCCGTTCGGTACAAAGGTGCAATGTGGTCGATCGAAAAAAGTTACCAGGTCAGACGAGGTGGTAAAAATAAAGTTGGCACGCTGACGTATAGTCTCGTAGTTCAGCTTCAGGCGGTCTCTGACCTTCTGGTAGCTCGAGTGCTCAAGCCAGTTATCAACTGCGTCAAACACTGAGGTGCGCTCACTAAACTGCCCAAAATAGCCTACAAAGGTCGGCAGGTACGACCACAGCACAAGGTTCTTGCAATCAAGCCGCTCGAGCTCACGGTGCAAGCGCCGATAAACAAGCGCTTCCGACCAGACTGAGCTGACATCTGAGTACACAAAGAGCTTATAGGGCACACTCCCCTGCTCCACCCCTGGTAAACGGTAGCCAGTACGCTCGAGTTCGGCTTCGCGCACCGCTACGAAGCGATGGGTTAGGCTCTGGGACACTACTTTTCCACCTACGCCACCGACCACGTTCTGCAGCCACTGCCTGAGGGCCCGCTTCCAGGTGAACGGCAGGTACTCAACGTAGACCACCTTACGCACCCGCTCGTCTTGGAGCAGGGTGTGGAGCACGTGAAAGTTACGGTTGGCAATACCAGCCTGCCACTCCGTGTAGCAGGACATGCCAAACATCACGATGTCGATTTTTTCAGTTGCCATAGAGGAAACGCCTTAAAGCAGCGACTTGAGCAGCTGGCGTAAACTGTGTAACGCGCTTTTGACCTATAGCCCCGAGTCGCACCCGCTCAGCTTGGTCCCGGAGGAGCCTACCACAGGCGGCTAGAAGCTCCTGGTCTGTCTGTACTAGCACGCCACCCTCCCCTACCGCCTCCGGCACGCCCGCCACCCGAGTTGCTACCACTGGCTTGCCAGCTGCCTGAGCCTCAAGGTACGCAATACCAAAACCCTCCACATCAACAGGGTCAGGCTCAGGTGTCAGCACAAACACATCACAGAGCAAGTACCAGGCGGCCAGCGCTTGGTCATCCGCCCCACCAACAAAAACTACGGGTAAGTTTTGTTGAACGGCCAACTGCTTGAGTCTCTCGCCTTCGGGACCGCTGCCTACCACCACGTAAGCAAGGTTCGGAAACTCTTGCCCAAGCTGGGGTAGTATGGAGAGCACGCGCTCAATCCCCTTACGTTGAACTAGCCGCGCCACTGTCAGCAGGACCAACTTACCTTCAAGCCGATGCCTACGCCGTAGCTCATCTAGTGCTTCGGGTGAAACTGCCATAGGTAAATCAAGCGATGGGTAGACTACAGCTGTGTGCTGTGGGGTGGCTCCTGCAGTTTCGGCCAATGACTTGGTGAATTCACTATTAGCTACCACAAACTTAGCGCGGCGGAGAACCTGCTTGGCCAGAAACTTTTTCCAAGCATTACGCTGGCTGAGTGTCACGTCGAGCCCGTGGACAAAAACCACGTACGCTTGCCCACGTAGCAAATGTAACAGCCAGAGCGCCGTACCAATAGGCAGCAGCTGCCCAGCGGCCACTACATCAGTCCCGAATTGCCGTTGCCACTTCGGCACACGCCAAAGTAGCGGCAGCCACCGTGGCCAGAACGGCCAGTCCCAACGCGTGCGCTCAACTTGTGGCGAGGCTACACCCGCTACCGACGTTACCACCACCATGGTAGGGAGCCCCCGTACCAGACTGCCATAGTAGCGCGCTACCCCTCCCGTCGCAGGTAAAAAATCACTCGTAATGAGCAACAGCCGCTCCATAGCTTACGTCTGACCTTCACGGCCAGGCTTGAGTACCTGCACTAAACTTACAACCTCCTCCCAGCGTATAGCTTTAAGCACTAAAACCGCGGCTGTATACACCACTACCCCGAGCGGCAGCAGCACTATGAGGTGTAGGCTACTTTTGGTTGCAACAAGCACAAGTACCATACAGAGCCCAGCGGCGGCAATACGCGCGAGACGCCCCGCCAGCCAGGCTTTAGGGTACATAATCAGCTTACGTACCACGGCCCACCCCAAGGTCAGCAACACAAGCGTACTACAGAACGACGCCAGTGCGGCGCCGGTTGGGCCAGCTATAGGGATAAGCAGGAGGTTCAGCACTATACTGACTGCTGTTGCTAGTGCAATATTAGCCGTATTGCGCTCTTGTCGGTTACACCCGGCGAGTAAGCTCCCCACGGGAAAGGTAAGGAACAGGAACATAAGGCTAAACATTAAAATCTGGAGTGGGACGATTGCCTCAGTGTAGGCGGGATAGAGCGCGCGAACCAGCTCAGGTGCGAGCACCACAGCGCCAAAACTAATCGGCACCGCGATAGCACTCAGGTACACGACCGCACGGGTAAACGTGCTTCCCAACTTTTCCGGCGCCTGCCTAAAGTAAGCGCTAAACCCTGGGAGGAGCGAGGCGGAGAAAGCGGTGGGGATGAACTGGAGTGCGAACGTAACTTTATAGGCCACGCTGTAGAGCCCAACTGCCCGGTCACCCGACATCACCGAGAGCAACACGGTATCGATGTAGCCGTAGATGCGGAGGAGCACAGCGGCCAGAGCAAACGGCCAGGCCATGGTAAAGAGCTCGCGTAACCCCCCAAGCTGAAACAGGGGCTTAAGGCGAACAGCAAAACGAAGCCGGAGCTGCAGTAAAGCGTACAGGCCGTGCACGAGCACCCCAAACACCAACGCCCCCATAAACCACCTAAGGTCATGGGTGAAGCGGGAAACCGTGAACCCGGCCGCGGCCACCACGAGCTGCAATAGTATCGCCCCAATGCTCTCCCAGGTGAGGGTGTGAAACCCGCGGATAGTAGCGTACGTTGAAAGGATAAACGAATCTACCACCATGACCACACTGGCTAGGTAAACCAGCTGACGCGTGAGGGCAGGGTACCCTAAGGCGTGTGCCACCAGAACCACCACGGCTATAGCAACAGCGCCCATAGCAACCTTAAACCCAAACACCAACCGCACGTAGCGCTCCGCCACGGCCGGCTGGCGCGCTACCTCACGGGTGAGCACCGAGGAAAGTCCAAGGTCCAAGAGTACTGAAAAAATCGTGGTGAGCGACAGCGCCACCACGTACTTCCCCACCGACTCTGGCCCCAGAGCTCTCGCTAGAAAGGTGAAATACAAAAACGAGATCACCTTTTGGGCGACCAGGGCGAAGGTAAAGTAGCTCGTATTACGAGTAAGCGTAGCCTCAGCCGGCATGGCCTCAGTATAGCCTATGACCTAACTAAAGGTAAGCGCCTAGAGTACCCCAAAGCCAAAATACCTAAATAACTTTAGGTATTTCAGGGTTACCACCTCATTGCGCCCGAGAGTGCAAGCGCTGACCAGGCGCAGAGTATGGGGAGTATGGTTGAAATTGAAACGGGTAAGCCCGTATACGTAACCCCCTCTCCCCCACCAGAGCCAACCAACACTTACACTAGCCGCCAGGCGGTGAACGCTGGTGGCTCAAAACCTGTTGGTAAGCGGGGCGGTACAGCCACCCCGCTCGAGGTGACCTGAGCACGACTACGCCCATATGAGGGTATCGTGGTTAAGGGTAAGCCAGAGTAATCGGGTGGTGTTCTCCGCCACACAGTTCGTCCCGCCCCAAGCTACCACACCAAGTACCTAGGATGTGCCTTTGCTATGAACGCACCGTGAAGCCTTAGGTAGCAGTGCGCTGTTTCACTGCTGGAAGCTCCAACCTAACGTTGGTACCCTTCCCCGGCTCACTGTCAACGCGTATTCTGCCTGCGTGGCGTTTGATAATTTCGCGCACAATCGCTAACCCCAGACCAGAGCCGGCACCCTGCCGGTTGGCGCTGGCTTTGTAGAAACGGTCAAAAATGTGGGGCAGGTCGTGCTGGGCAATACCCGCACCACTATCAGCCACGGTGAGCACCGTGGTAGACTGCTGCCGCACCAGCGTAACGCTCACCGTACCACCCGGGGGAGTGTGGTCGATAGCGTTGCTTAGCACGTTCATAAGCATGCGCTCCAGAGCGCTGCCGTTACCCATAACCACACAAGGATCAAGTGTGCGCAGCTGCAAGGTTACCTCCTCATCGGCCGCCAGCTGCCGCAGCTTAGTGGTAACGTGGTAGATGAGCTCAACCATATCAGTTTCAGCAAATACCAGCTGGAGCTTGGGGTTATCGAGCCGAGCCAGGGAGAGGAGATCTTCTATAATCTTGGTCATCCGCTCAACCTCTTGTAGGTTACTCCGCAACGCAGCACGGAGCTCTTCGGGGTTATCAGTTTGCTGGCGCAAGCCGAGTTCAATATCAGTTTTCATGATGCTCAAGGGCGTACGCAGGTCGTGCGCCGCGTCAGCCGTGAACTGTCGGCGGGCGCGCATGGCTTTCTCGACTGGTCGCTGAATAACACCGCCGAAGATGTAGGCTAACGTCCCCACCAACAGAAACAGCCATAGCCCAAACATGAGCTGGGTGTGGTCGAGGCTGGCGCGCAGCTCAAGCAGCGTAAGCTCGCGTACCGCCAGATCAAGCCGCAGCTGACTGAGGCTATGCGCAATCTGCTGATCACGTACGTAGGCAAACAAGCGATCCGTAACCAGGATGCTCAGACACAGGACGCCTATGGTGAACAGAAAAAACTTAAGACGGACGTTCGAAAAAAACTTAACCCCTAATTCGGTAGCCAACGCCCCGTATCGTCTCCAAGAGTTTTTCATGGGTAGAGTCATCTACCTTCTTACGCAGGTTCTTGATATGGACGTCCACCACGTTGCTGAACGAATCAGCCGCAAAGTCCCAGACGTGGGCAAAAATCTGTTCCCGGTTTACCACCCAGTCTTTATTTAACATCAGGTACTCAAGGAGTGCAAACTCTTTGAGGGTCAAAGAAATTTCATGATTCCCCCGCCGGACTGCTCTAGTAGTTGGATCCAGCACCAGGTCCTTAGCCCGTAGTTCCTGCGGTAGCGACGCGCGCGGACGTCGGAGCAGTGCGTGTACCCGCGCCAGGAGCTCGCTAAACGAAAACGGTTTGACCAGGTAGTCGTCGGCGCCATGGCTCAAGCCTTCAATAATATCTTCAGTGCTATCGCGCGCGGTCAGTACTAGTATGGGTGTAAAAATGTTATTCCGCCGGAGATCACGGCAGATGGCTACACCATCTTTACCAGGCAACATGAGGTCTAAGATCACCAGGTCGTAGTCCGCATGGTTAAGCTCCAGACGACGATATCCGGTGGTGCCGTCGAGCAAAAAGTCAACCGCAAAGCCTTCTTGCTCCAAGCCTTTCTTCAAGGATCGCGCTAGCTTTTCTTCATCCTCAATAATAAGAATTCTCATAGGCGGGGGCTCTAACCTTAAGGAGTAGGTAGCATCCTGCTAGGCTATGAAGTCTTCATGAAGAACCTTATAGTCCCAGTATATACCTAAAAACGTTACGGCAAACCAGGGAGTTTCATGAATAAGCGGCCCTACCGCTAACCTTAGGGCTTTTTCAAATCTAAAAGCACCCAGGGCTCTCCCCGAGTGCTTGAACATCTTGCTAGCGCTTGCTGAACTGTGGTGCGCGGCGAGCTTTCTTGAGGCCGTACTTTTTGCGCTCTTTAACCCGTGAATCGCGTGTTAAGAAACCTGCGGTCCGGAGATTTTTACGGAGTTCAGCGTCAAGCTGGAGTATGGCCCGAGCTATACCGTGGCGTACGGCTACGGCCTGGCCGCTCTTGCCACCACCCTGCACCATAACGCGAACATCAACCTTACCCTCAAGCCCCGTGACCTTGAGAGGATCGAGCACTACCTGCTGGTAGTCAGCCGTTGGGAAGTACTTCTGTAGGTCAAGGTTATTCACCACGACCTGGCCCTGACCTTTGGGGAACAGGCGCACGCGGGCAATAGCAGACTTACGACGACCAACGGAATGTAAAAAGTCGTAAGAGTGCTTAGCTGCAGCTGCGGGCGCAGCATGACGAACGTGTGCTGGGGCACTAGGTACCACAGCCTTTTCGGCAGTCACTTTCTTAACGGGGTGAGCAGCAGCCTTCACAGGACGCTTGGGCTGCGGCTTGGTAGCTAACGGTTTCTTAGCAGTACTCGGCATAGGTTAAGCGGTAGCGGGTTTAGTCTTGTACACCTTGAGGTGGCGGAGAAACTCGGCGTTCAGGCGGTTCTTTGGCAACATGCCGCGCACGGCGTGGCGAACCAGGTCCGCCGGGCTCTTCTCAAACTCTTGCCGCAGCGTGGTGGTCTTTATGCCGCCGGGGTAGCCGCTAAAGCGGTGGTAGAGTTTTACGTCCAGCTTGGTGCCGGTAAAACGGAGTTCAGCCGCATTCACCACGTGCACTTCTACGTTTGGCACCACGTTCGGCGCAAAGTTAACTGTGCGCTTACCCCTGAGGTGGTTAGCCACCTCAGTCGCGACGCGGCCTAACGACTTGCCGTTGGCATCAACTACGATGACGTTCGGTTTCTTCAACATAGGTTTATACAAATTCAACCTGTACCATGGCGGCCCGGTCGCCTTGGCGCAACCCTAGTTTCGTTATGCGGGTGTACCCACCAGCCCGAGACTTGTAGCGAGGACCAAGCACCTCCAGCACCTTGCGCACCGCGCCTTCGGTCGGTAGCCTCTGGAGCAAGAGCCTACGGTGAGCAAGTGATGGTTCCTTACCGACCGTAACCAGGCGTTCCACGTACGGCCGTACCACACGGGCCTTAGCCTGCGTGGTCTGCACCTTTTCGTAGAGCACCAGGCTCTGCGCCAGGTTCTTCACCAACGCACGACGAGGGCCAACCTTACGGTCAAGTATTTTGCCTGATTTGCGGTGACGCATAGGTAGGTTCCGGAACGTTTACTCTTTCTTGGGACGGCCACGCTTTTTAGCAGGCTTAGGTTCGGCTGGGGTACTCTGAGCTTCAACCTCAGTAGAACTATCGGTCGTAACCATAGACTCTGCCACTGGCTGGCCAGCTACCACGGCAAAGTGGTCTATGAGTAACGAACTTGCGTACTTTACCGCCTCCAAGGGGTTCAAAGACCCGTCAGTTTCCACATCCAGGCTCAGCTTATCAAAGTTAGTCATCTGCCCTACGCGGACGTTCTCCACGGTGTAGCCAACCCGATGTACTGAGCTGTAGAGCGCATCAACTGCAATGGTACCTATCTCAAGCTTCTCTTTCTCGCGGGACTCAACTGGTACGTACCCCCTCCCCTGCTCCACCACAAACTCCACCTCGAGACTAGCTTTTTTATCGGTCAGGGTGGCGAGGTGCAAATCTTTGTTCATAACTTCAACTTCCCTGTTCTCAGAAATATCACCAGCGGTAACTTCGCGCTCCCCGCTCACCTTGAGGTTAAGCTTGGTGGGCAACGCCGAGTGGCTTCTGAGCCTCAGCTGTTTAACGTTCAAAAGAAAATCAACCACGTCTTCCTTAACCCCCGGGAGGGTGGAAAACTCGTGGTCAACTCCGGTTATCTTCACTGCGGTCACAGCCGCGCCAGGAAGAGACGACAGCAGCACCCGCCGTAAGGCATTACCGAGAGTGGTGCCGTAGCCTGGGTAGCACGGTTCTATAGTGATACGCGCGTGGTTGGGACCAAGCGTTTCGCTGGTCACGTGTTGTGGAAGTGGTAGTGCCTCCATAGGTGTGAGCGAAGTTAATAAGCTAAATTAGCGTGAGTAGAACTCAACAATGAGCTTCATGTCGAACGGCTGCTTCACCTGCTCTGGAGTGGGCAGGGCTACAAGCCTGGCCTTAAACTCTTTTTGGTCCACGGCCAGCCAATCGAGCTCCACTGGCTGCTTACCCCAAATTTTACTAAGGGCTACAAAGTAGGGTTTCTGCAGGCTCTGCGGGTCAACGCTTATCACCTGGCCGGGGCGCACCGTGTAGGAAGGAATGTCTACCTTGTGGCCGTCCACCTGCATGTGCCCGTGGTTTATAATTTGCCTGGCACCAGCCCGAGTTTTACTCAGGCCCATGCGGTAAACCAAGTTGTCTAAGCGAGCTTCCAACAGCTGCAGCAGTACGGCGTCCGTAGCACCCTGCTTTTTGAGCGCGGTTTCGTAGTAGCGGTGGAACTGGCGCTCCAGCACGCCGTAGACCCAGCGCGCTTTCTGCTTTTCCCGAAGTTGCAAACCGTACACGGTGAGCTTCCCCCGGCCCTTCACGCCGTGCATGCCTGGCGGGTAGTTACGCTTAACTACCGGGCACTTGTCTGAGGTGCAGAGCTTTTCGCCGACGCGGCGGCAGAGCCTGTGTTTGGGACCTAAGTAGCGAGCCATAGCAGCAAGGTTACACGCGGCGCGGCCGACGGGGCCGGCAACCGTTGTGTGGAGTAGGAGTTATGTCTTTAATGGAAAGCACGTTGAGGCCATTGGCGTAGAGCGCGCGAATGGCGGCTTCGCGCCCCACACCCACACCCTTTACCAGCACATCAACGTCCTTCACACCGTAGTCGCGTACGCGTTCAGCCACTGCCCTGACCACCACACCGGCAGCGTACGGGGTCGACTTCTTCGGGCCCTTGAACCCAGCTCGACCCGCCGAGGCGGAAACGAGGGCATTACCAGCTTGGTCAGTGAGGGTCACAATAGTATTGTTGTAGGTAGCCAAAATGTGCGCCTGAGCCCGTACAACTTGCCGCTTCTTCTTGACGCGGCGGCGCTTAGGCTCGGCTGTAGCAGCACCCTCGGCTGGCGCAGCCGCGGTGTCTTGTTCTGGCTTTTTTAGTTCGACGTCAGACATAAAAATAGTTTAGGTCTTCTGCGCGGTTGGCTTACGGCCACTGCCCATGGTCTTACGCACGTTGCCGCGTACCGTGCGGGAGTTGGTCTTGGTGCGCTGGCCGCGAACAGGCAGCTTGCGCGCGTGGCGCATGCCGCGGTAGGAACCAATTTCTTTGAGTCGCTTTACGTTGAGCATCACCTCGCGCCTCAGGTCACCTTCCACGCGGTAGTTCTTCTCTATGATATCGCGGAGTCTCGCTACCTGCTCTTCAGTTAGGTCTTCCGTGCGGGTGTTGTAGTCAATCTTGGTCTCGGTCAAAATTTTCTGCGCCAAGGGCAAACCAATGCCATAGAGGTACGGCAGGGCGTACTCTATACGCTTGCCTTTAGGGAGGTTTACACCGGCGATACGTGCCATAGGAGCTCGTTAACCTTGACGCTGCTTATGCTTGGGATTGCTGCAGAGCACCATCAGCCGCTTGTGGCGCCTGATGACTTGGCACTTGCTGCACATTTTCTTTACCGAAGCGCGAACTTTCATACATCGTTAAAAGCGATAAACAATTCTACCTTTGGTTAAATCGTAGGGTGTCATTTCCACCTTAACCCGGTCGCCAGGGATGAGGCGAATTTTGAACATCCGCATCTTACCTGATAGGTGACCTAAAATCTCGTGGCCGTTGTCGAGCTTGATTCGGAACATCGCGGCTGGCAGAAGCTCGGTAACCTCGCCCTCTACCTCCAAAAACCCTTTGGGGTTGGCCTGGATGCTTGATTCAGATGACACGTCAGCACTCTCAACCATTGTTGCTTTTTAGGGCAAAAATAAAATTATGTCCGTGGCGCTAAGCCTAGTGCTTAGAGCCCGACATAACGTCAGTACGAACCTTCCTCAAGAATCGTACCTGGATGCGGTGTGAATAAGCCTAAGGTTATGGATGTAAAACGCTACTCTAGTATAGAAGTTTTTCACTTAGTGTCAAGGGTAAAGGCTATGGCTTGAGGGTTATTGGGCATTTTTTTGCTAACATTAGCTAAAAAACTAGGATACACCTGAATGGTAACCTCACCTACACCAAGCTCGTCTTTAAGCCACCCTTGGGCATCAGCCATGGGTAGCCCAGCAAGGTGCTTTTGCCAATCGCCGAAGGGGAAATCACGGTAGACTTGTGTGTGCACAGTCAGCTGCACGGTGAATAGACGGCCTGAACGCCCAACCACAACCTTGCCCCAGGTCAGTCCCCTCGCTCCCGGACGCTCAAGCTGCCCCTCCCCCACCACCTGTACGAGAGCATGATCGACTATATCTTGCACAGCGCCCTGCCGCACCGCCACCTGCTGGTCGCGCGGCACGTTGATAGTGTAGACTGCTTCGCCCAATAGTGTACTACCAGATGTAACAAGTTTACCTGGCACAACTAAGCTAGAGATAACTGGTTCGGTAACGTCAAGGTCTACCTTAAGCGGCACAACTACCTGTGCCACTTCATAGCGCGGGGTAACGTGCACTACCACACGTGGCCAGACTAAACTCGCTAACCCCACAAGGAGTAGCACCACACCACCGAGGAACAGGTACAGCCAACGCTTACCTCGTCCGCTACTTACCACTGACGAAGTTCTAGCCACAAGCTCTTGCTACTGAACTACTGCCTTAATGCGCCGTACCCCAGCTGCCACCGCCTCTTCTTTCTGAATTTTGAACTTCCCTATCACGCCAGTGTGTTCCACGTGCGGGCCGCCGCAGAACTCACGGCTAATAACTTCGTTGGTCTTAGGGTCATACACCGTGTACACGCTGACGGTGTCAGCATACTTTTCACCGAACACGCCAATAGCGTTTAACTTCCGCGCTTCCCCGAGCGGCATTATTTCTTTCTTGACCGTAAGGTCACGCGCTATCCAGCCGTTGACTAATTCTTCTACGTTTTGCTTTTGCTCATCAGTCATTTTTTCGGGGTGGGTAAAGTCAAACCGCGTGCGTTCTTTGGTGATGTTACTCCCCTTTTGCCACACCTGGTCGCCTAAGACTTTTCGGAGCGCGGCGTTCATGAGGTGAGTGGCGGTGTGGAGCCGTACCACTTCATCGGTGTGATCAGCCAAGCCACCCTTAAACACACCAGCGGAAGCGGTACGGGAAAGCTCTTGGTGTTTCTTAAACTCAGCTTCAAACTGCTGCTTATTCTCTGCGCCCACATCGCCCGACATTTGAGCCGCTAGTTCTTGGGTCAATTCCCAAGGGAAACCATAGCTCTGGTATAAATCAAAGCCGTCGGTACCCGTGAGGCTGCCGCGCGCCATGCGCTTCTCAAACTCTCTGAGGCCTTTTTCAAGTGTGCTGCCAAACTTTTCTTCCTCAGCCGCTATAGCTTTAAAAATAGCTTCAGAGTGCTGTACCAGCTCTGGATAAACGTGGTCATATATAGTTACCACCTGCCCCACTAAACCTTTGAGCCAGTGGGGTTTGAGGTTAAGGAGTTTAGCGTAGACCATCGAGCGCCGGAGCAACCGCCGCAGCACATATCCACGGTCTTTGTTCGATGGCTCCACGCCATCACCCACCATGAAGGTAGCGGCACGCACGTGGTCTATAATCACGCGGGCTTTGCGCACCTGGTCGTTGGTCAGGCCGTGCAGCGACAGCCCAATGACATCAAACATGGGCTTAAACAGTTCAGTGTCGTAAACAGAAGTTTGCCCTTTAAGCACTGCCAGGGTTCTATCTAAGCCCATGCCTGTATCCACATTGGGCCTTGGTAGAGGCTCAAATATATACTCAGGCTTGGCTGTTTTGCCGTGCCCCGCACCGAGCTCTGCTCTGGTGCGGCGGTTGTACTGCATGAAAACGTCGTTCCAAATTTCTACCCAGCGTTTGTCACCCTTGGACTCTTGGAAGTTAGCTGGCGCCGGTGTACCGTCGTCCACCCAGTAGAACATTTCGGTGTCTGGGCCGCAGGGGCCAGTTTGCCCAGCTGGGCCCCACCAGTTGTCCTCCTTACCCAAAAAGGCAATGCGTTCAACACTCACTCCGTGCGACATCCAAAGCTTGGCCGACTCTTCGTCACGCGGGGCGTTTTCATCACCCGCGAAACAGCTAAACGCCAGCCGCTCCAGCGGCAGCCCTAACCACTTCTTGTCAGTTAAGAACTCAAAGCTCCAAGCAATGGCGTCTTTTTTGAAATAGTCTCCCAAGCTCCAGTTCCCGAGCATTTCAAAGAACGTGAGGTGGGTGTTATCCCCTACCTCATCGATGTCCCCCGTGCGAATGCATTTCTGTACCGAGGTTAAGCGCTTACCACCAGGGTGTTCCGCGCCTAAGAGGTACGGCACCAGCGGGTGCATGCCGGCGGTGGTGAATAGCACGGTTGAGTCATTCGCCGGCACCAAAGAAGCGGACGGAATAACCGTGTGCCCCTTAGCCTTAAAAAAATCGAGGTACTTTTGCCTAAGCTCCTGCGCGATCATAGCAGCCTCAGGTTACCAGAGAAACCCTTTCTTTTCAACCTTATCTATAACTGCACCGCCAAGAACGTAAAGGTCGCTAGGCGACCCACGTTCCACGGCTTTGTAGAATACAGTTGATTGCCCGGGCGTAATGGCGCGCTGATTTTTAGTAAAGGTTATAGAGAGAGTTCGCCCACGCTTCACTACTTGTGCTGGCACCACAGGGTGTCGGTAGCGGTGCCGCAGCAAAAATGTAGCTGGTAGCTTAGGGCTGCTGCCTGCTACCCAGTGTACCTGGCTAGCGCTTAGTGTACGTGCAAGTAAGTGTCTTTGTTCTGTAAGTGTTCCAACAATGAGCGTGTTCTGCTTCCACCGTCTACCTAGCACGTACCAGGGGCCCCCAGAAAGCCCAAGGCCATGTCGCTGGCCGACAGTATAAAAGGCTAACCCCTTATGCTGCCCCAGCACCTGGCCTTTCGTATTCACCATCGGCCCTGGTTTTTCCTTGAGCCTAGTCCGTAAAAAATCTTCCACCCGTACCTCACCAATAAAGCAAATGCCAACACTGTCTGGCTTCTCTGCCACTGGCAACTTGGCGCGCTGTGCTATCTTCCTGACCTCCGGCTTTGTGAGCTCACCTACTGGAAACAGTAAGTGCTTAAGCTGCTGCTGTGTTAGCGTGTACAGAAAGTATGACTGGTCTTTGTTAGCATCACTGGCCGCCAGCAGCTGGAGTGGCCCAGTGCGCGGGTGAGCCACGCGGGCGTAGTGGCCAGTGGCAATAAAGTCCGCGCCTTCTTTCAGGGCGCGCTGCAAGAACAGTGGAATTTTGACGTACTGGTTGCAGCGAACGTCGGGGTTGGGGGTGCGGCCGCGCGCGTACTCACGGAAAAAGTGATCTATAACAAGCTTGCGGTACTCGCGCTCAAAGTCCCATACTGCAAAAGGGATTTTGAGTTTTTTAGCTACCGCTTGGGCGTCGTCACGCTCCCTGACCCAGTTACACTCCCCAGCTAGGTTGTCGTGGGTGCCGGTCCAGTTCTTCATAAACACACCTTTAACGTGGTAACCTTGTTTTAAAAGCAGGTATGCCGAAACTGCAGAGTCGACTCCGCCCGAAAGCGCTACATACACCGTAGGTTGGGTTTTGGGCATAAGGTTAGTATACCAAAACCCGTCCACCCTGGGCGGACGGGTTAAAGATTACACGGATTACTTCACCAACTCTCCTATAACCACAAAGCGCTTAAAGGCGGTACCAATAGGCCACGAGGTTTGGAGCGTTACCAGCTTACGCTTGTAGGCGTACTGCCCCAGGTAGCTAACGTCGGTAGCGGCTACCACCTTGGCCTCGAATACACGGTAGGTAAACGCTTGCCCTTGTGCGTTCGTCAGGATAATATCAGCGCCAATTTTGATTTGCGGTAGCACCGCGAACACGGTACGGTAGCGCCCGTTGCTCCACCAGTAGTCACTGGAGTGACCAAAAATGTAGTCGTTGCCTAAGTTGCCCGGGTTAGCGCTCCCGGGGTAGTGCACCACACCGTTCTTAAGCCCCGCCTGGAACGCGTCCTCCGTAGCTTGCGTCACGTACACCACGGGCACCTGCAGCCCGAGGCTTGAAACCGTAAGTGTGTTGGCAGGAACACCGGGACTCGCTGCCAAGGTTACTGCAGCTGGGCTAGGGTTAGTCAGCGTAGCAATAAAGCTGGCCGCAGTACTAAGGCTAGGTACGCGGTAGCGGTGCGCGTCAGTTGGGTTTACGTACCACAGCTCACCACGTGTCTCGACCGCCACAAAGAGCTTACCCTTCTGCTGTTTGGCAAAGGCGAAGTTAATAGCCTGGCGGTCCGTGGGCTTAGTGTAGTTCACCAAACCATCACCTACAGGTATACGCGCCAAGTTAGCATTGGTAATGCCAATGACTTTCGGGGTAGGCAGTGGTACTGGTGCAGTGGGAGCTACGGCCAAAGCTGCCGTGGTAGTCTGCTTAGGCGTTTCGGCCTGCGCTACCGCGGGCGGCAACGAAAATGAACCTGGGGCTACGGCGTAGCGCACGTTGAGCCACAGCGACTGCGCGTTGAGAAGCACAGCCGCCACCACACTCAACCCAAGAGCTGCTGCCAGTACTCGCCAGGGGCTAGTCATAGCTGTTCTGTAGTATACCTCTCGGAGTTAACCCTGGCTCCACTCGCGGCCTACGGTAGTAAAGCCAATGGCCATAATGCCGAGAAGGGGCAACCCGAAGAGTATATCGCTCGGGAAACCAGTACGCGGCAAGCTAGTTGTACTCTCACCCAAAACTTTAGGAGCTGGCGGGTAGCAGGCTGAAATGGTAGAAAGTGCAACATTGCCAGCGCGGTAGCCAAGGCTAATATGCCTAAGTTCATCGTCTGACACACACTGACCTAAAGACTCAGGAATAAGTGAGGCCTCGCTGGTGGCTGGTACGAAGTAGCGCTTGCTGTCGTCAGGGCTCACGTACCAGAGCTCACCCTGGGACTCGGTTTGCAAGAAGAGCTTACCCCGCTGTGCCGCGGCGTAAACCATATCAACTGACGTGCTCGGCAGTGTAGTAGGCTGGTTAGCTACCGTAGTCAAGCCCAAGGGTATCTTGGCTAAGTTAGCATCTGATAGCGGAGCCGCAAAGGCCCTGAGCACATCATAGGTTGCCTTATCAGCTGGCAAGTAGAAGCGCTGGTTGGTGCCTGGAGCCAGGTACCACGCGGTGTTACCTGCCTGACACTGCAGGGCGAACCGGCCGCTGTACTTTTGTGCTACAGCGGATTTAGGTGAGGTCACCTTAGCCGCCTCAGCTGGCAAGTTGATACAAGCCGCTCCTAAAACCTGCGGCGGGGGCGTACCACCAGAGGTTACGGTGGTAACTTCGGTGGCAGTACTCTTTTGGGCAAAGCAGCCCTTGGTGTTGTAGAAGCGAGCGTAGATGGTTTTGGAACCAGCACCTGAGCTCAAGCTCCACGACACTACTGGCGCCAGCGGCACGGAAGCCTGTGGGGTGAAGCTCTCCGTATTACTCAACACGAGGCTCGTAACATCAGCACCGTAGGTTAGGTTAAGCGCGGCCGTGGAGCCTGCTACGCCACCAGCCGGAATAGTGAGGTTGACCGTGGCGGGGTCAACTCGGTTAATGGTTGAATCACAGTCCGTGCCGCCACCTCCCCCACCACCGCCACCTCCCCCACCACCGCCGGTGTCGTTGTTAGTTACCGTGCAGGTTTTGGTCTCGCCGGCGGCAATAGTGCCCTCACAGCCAGCGCCCAAAGTCTTGGTGTACCCACTCTGGGTTGTTTCATCTACGCTGTAGGAGCCCGGCGATAGCGTTACCGTGACACCATCTTCACTGCCACGGAACGAAGTTCGCGAGACATTAGTACCGCTCACGGTGAGCGAAAAATCATCAGCCACGCGGCTGCCACCGTGGTCGTTAATAACGTGCTTTTTCACAATCAGCGTAGCTTGAGTTGGCACTGAGGCTACGTCGCTGTTGGTTATAGTACAAGTTTTACTGTCGCCTGCTACCAAGGTAACGTCGCCGTTACTGTTACAGTCACCAGTCAGTGAGCTCTGCACGTAGCCCGAGGGCACGGTGTCCTCGCTCACCTGGTAGGTGCCAGGCGGCAGCGTGTAGCCTACGCCAGTTGTAGAACCGGCACTGGGGGAATTCGCTACCTCAGCCACGCCGCTTTTTACGTGCAAGGTGAAATCGGCCGCGGCCTTGGAGCCGCCGTGGGTATTTATAACCTGCTTCTTTACGAGTAAGGTAGCGGTAGTGGGTGGCGGAGTCTGGTCGGCGTTAACAATGGTACACGTTTTGGTCACACCACTTTCTATGGTTACGGTACCGTCGGTAGCACAATCACCACCTACGCCACTCTGGAGGTAGTTGGTAGGTAAGGGGTCTTCGCTCACTGTGTAATTCCCCGGCGCGAGCACGTACGTGGTGCCAGTGGCGCTGCCAGCCGCGGGACTGCCAGTAACGTCAGTGCCACCGCTCTCAACGTGCAGGGTAAAATCGGCTGCCGTCTTGGTGCCGCCGTGGGTGTTCACCACCTGCTTCTTGACAATGAGCGTACCAGGAACGGGCGGCGTCAACTGGTCGTCGTTCGTAATGGTGCAGGTTTTAGTCACGTTTGACTGAACAATCACGGACCCATCAACGTCACAATCGCCAGCTATGCCGGTCTTAACGTAGCCACTCGGGGCCACGTCTTCGCTGACCATGTAGGTGCCGGGCGCCAGTGTGTAGGTTACCCCAGTCTCAGATCCCGCTTGGGGGCTACCGGTAACGTCGGCCAAACCCTGCTTCACGTGTAGCGTAAAGTCGGCGGCATGTTTGGTGCCCGTGTTGTTATTGATCACGCGCTTCTTCACCATGAGGGTACCAGCTATGATCGGGCTGACATTGGTGATGGTACAGGCTTTGGTATCACCTGCGATAAGGGTAATAGAACCGTTTGAGGCACAGTCACCCGCCACGCCTTGGCTGGTATAACCACCGGTCGGTGCGTCTTCGCTCACCTGGTAGGTACCCGCGGGCAGGGTGTAGGTTACCCCAGCCTCAGACCCTGCTTGTGGGCTGCTAGAGACGTCGCTGCCAGCAGCTTTCACGTGCAGCCTGAAGTCGGCCGCGGTCTTTACACCGCCACCGCTGTTATCGACGTGCTTCTTCACCACCAGCGTAGCTAAGTCCCCCACACAGATGGTTGAGCCCGTGGTGTGCACGGTGTTACTGTCGACCCAGGTACCGAAGTTATTGTACTCAAAGGAACTGGTATGGCCGGTATTGGCAATGTCAAACGGACCACACAGACTCGGGGTTTTTACGGTCGCAGTCCACGTGATGGTACCCGTTTCGTTTGGAACTAACGTGTTAGCGTTCCAGAGTAATGTGCGGGTGCTCGAGGTATAGAGCGGTGCGCTGCCGTAGCCCGGAGTAATATTGCTGGAGTTAGTCGAGCTTACAAAAGTCAGGAGTGGATCCACCACGTCCTTCACCTTCACTCCCCCACCAGTACAGTCAGCTGTACCAGTGTTCTTGATGTTTAACGTGTACGTTAGGACATCACCCGGACTAGCTGTAGTCGCACTGACAGATTTAGTAATTGTTAGTGTGCACTGCGTGGCCGGGGGTACATCATTATTCGTGACCGTACAGGTTTTGGTTTCACCGGCGGCTATGGTCCCCGAGCAGTCCGTACCGAGCGAGGTGGCGTAACCAGCCGCGGCTGCCTCGCCAACGCTGTAGCTCCCCGGGTCCATCGTCAATGTCGTACCAGTCTCAGAGCCAGCAAACGAGCTACTCGGTGACACGTTCTGACCTGCGACCGTGAGGGTAAAATCGGCTGCCGCCTTAGAGCCGCCACTATCGTTCACCACGTGCTTTTTCACCACCAACGTAGCCGTAGTCGGGCAGCTGGTAGAGGTCACAGGCAGAGTGGCGTGCACATCTTCAGCATGGTTCACACCGTCAGACACCGTCAAGCTAAGGGTATAGCTACCGGGGGCGTAGGTATGCGGGGCAGTTGCCGTCAGGTGCTGGCCGGCACTGGTGCCGTTCTTAGTGGTAACCGTATCGGCGCTGCCGTCCCCCCAGCTGAAGGTAAACGTCAGGTTCTTGCCGTCAGGGTCGTGTGCCGTCGCGGTCCACGTGCCAACACCACAGCTGAGTGAACCGCTAAAACTATCTAGTACGATGGTTTCAGGGGTATCGTCGTTCGTGACGGTGCAGGTTTTGGTTTCACCGGCGGCAATAGTACCAACGCAATCCGCGCTGAGGCTCTTCTGGTAGCCGGGCGTAGTCGCCTCATCCACGCTGTAGCTGCCGGGGCTAAGGGTGAGCGTAACACCAGACTCGCTGCCCGTTACCGTACTCTGCGGCTGCACGTTAGTACCCGTAACATTAAGGGTAAAATCGGAAGCTTGTTTGTTGCCACCGTTATCGTTAATAACGTGCTTTTTAACAATCAAGCTGGCCGTGGTGGGGGCGCAGGTGCCGACGGTTACACTGGTAGAACCACTCACGTGCTCGGTCAGGTTGGCTACATCATACACCGTTACCTGGACGGTGTAGGTGCCGGCCGCGGCGTAGGTATGAGTTGGGCTTATGGTGTGAACCTGCATCAACCCGGGGTTAGTGTGGGTAATGCTCTGCAGTGGGCTGGCATCGCCCCAGCTAATATCAAAACGCAAGCTAAGCCCGCCATCATGATCGATAGCAGCTATAGTCCACGAGCCGCTGGCACAGGTGGTGGAGCCTGAGGGTGCGGTAAGGGCCGTAAGTTCGAGCGAACTAGGTTCACTGGTGTTACCAGCGCTACTGGGTACGGCGCCTAGGCCAACGGTAATAGCAACCGAGGCTAGGGCAATGGCCACTAGTACGCCGAGGTGGACCTTGGCACTGGGTAAGCTTTGAGCGGGTTGGTTGTGAGGCATAGTGTTCATAATAAAGTATTTAGGTGGGGCAGCATTCCCACCACCTTTAAAGTTAATAAAATAACCCTTTACCTTAGCATGGAGCTAAAAACCTGTCAACCCCTACAAGCTAAAGCGGGGTGGGGGAACCCCCACCCCGCTTGGAACCTAAGTACGTTATGGCAGCCGAGGTTTCGGCAGGTTCAGGGCCGGACACTTCATCAGGTTTATCCAGCGCTTGGTGGTCTTGTACACGTACCCGGTGGGTGTGTGGTCGTTCGGTAAACCGTAGAGCACCCACGGGCTCAAAATTTCGGCGTTGTGATCAAGCTGGTACTTCTTGACCGCGTTGTAGGTAGCTCGGTTGTACACCCCAGTGACCTTTAAGGGCCCATAGCCCAGCTCGTTCAAGAACTGTTGCAGCCGTTTGACATCAGCTGCGTTATTGCGTCGCCCAAGCTTAATGTAGGTGTGGATGTACTCTTTGCACATGGCAGTTGATTCACCGAGCACCTGGCCGGTAGGGCCAGTCGACACACCTAGGACTTGCGGCACAGCCACACTCTTGTCAGCCGCACAACCAGTGACCTCGCGGAACCTAACGTAGATAGTGCTGGTTCCAGCTGGCACAAACATGGTGCGGGTAGCGGTTGGCGCTTCAAAGCTGGCGCCGGCAAAGTCAGCGTGTACGCTGTAGGCTACCTGAACCACCGTTGCAGGGTAGGTTAGGTTGAGTGTTGCCACGTCCCCTACCAAGCTCGCCAAGGTTACTCCAATGCTCGCTGGTGTAGGTGTGGAACAGACAAACGGGCTACCGCCTCCACCACCGCCTCCACCTCCCCCACCACCGCCGTTTGAGGCTACGGTAAAGGACGTGCTGTCAGTATTGTTCTGGCTGTTGTCATCGTTCTGGCTAGCAATGGTGGCGCTGTTAGTAACCGTGCTACCAGCTGAGCTTGTAACCGACACCACAATGTGCAGCGACTTGCTCTCGCCGTTGGCGAGCGCACCAACCGTCCAAACACCCGTGGTAGTGTTGTAGGCACCAGCGCCGTCGTCAGACACGTAGGTTACACCGGCCGGAAGCACGTCGGTCATGGTCACGCCACTGGCCGCGGCTGGACCAGCGTTCGCCACCGTCAGGGTGTACGTTACCTGGTCGCCCTGGTGCGGCGCAAAGCTGCTCACCGTTTTGCTGGCCGAGAGGTCAGCGTTGGTAGGTTGGACCGGTACAAACGTGTTAGTTACCGTACAGGTTACCGCTTCACCGGCCACCACGGTCACGCTGCCGTTTTCAGTACAGCCGTCACCGTAGCTCACCTGCCAGGTTACCCCTGGGTTTTGCTCCTGCACCTGGTAGGTGCCGGCTAGCAAGGTGTACGGGGTACCAGGTGTACTCTGACCCGCCGCTGGCGAACCAGCTACATCACCATCAGCCAAAACGTGAATGCTGAAATTGGCGGGCAGGTCGCCCTCGCCACCACCAGAAACTACCTTAACCACGCGGAGGGTGCCCTTAGTTGGGCTAAAGGTATTGGTAATGGTGCAGGTAGCCACCTCACCCAAAGACAGGGTGATGCTACCGTTCTCAGTACAATCACCGGCGAAACTTGCCACGTAGTCAGCTGGGCCGCCGCTCTCCGACACGGTGTAGGTACCAGCGCTAAAGGTGTTCTCGCTACCACTTACCACCTGGGTTTCACCCACAAACAGGTTGAAGTCGGCAACTTGAGCCGTGCCACCCGCCACCACCTTAGTTACGGTGAGCTTAGGGGCAATGTCATTGTTGGTAATGGTGCAGGTAGCCTCTCCACCATTGGCCACGGTAACTTCGCTACAGCCATCGTAGCTAACGTCGTAGCCAGTGTTGGGCAGTTCAGTAACCGTGTAGGTGCCAGCATCAACCGTCAGGTCGTTCTGGCCATCAGCCTCAAAGGCTTGGGCCTCACCATTGTTCACGCTGAAGGAAAAGTCGCTCGAGCTAGCAGTGCCACCGTTGTCGTTCGTAACATGCTTGACCACGTGGAGGGTACCGGGCTGGTCGTTGTTCGTTATGGTACAGACCTTGGTCTCCCCCACGGCTAGAGTTACCGAGCCCTCACCGTCACAGTCGCCGGAGTAGGTAGCAGCGTAGCCCGCCGGGCCACCGCTCTCCGACACCGTGTAGGTGCCAGCGCTAAAGGCGTTGCTCTGGCCGCTCGTTACCTGCGTGTCCCCGACAAACAGATTGAAGTCAAACACTTGGGCAGTACCACCGTTGTCGTTCGTTACCACCTTAATAACCGTTAGGCCGGGTGCCACGTCGTTGTTCGTTATGGTACAACTGGCTACCTCACCCAACGACAGAGTGATGTTACCCTGAGGGTCACAGTCACCACTGAAGGTGCCAACGTAGCCGGCGCCGGGGTCTGCCTCGCTCACGGTGTGCGGACCAGCAAGTAACGTCTGCTGCTGGCCGGAGGTAACCTGGTTACCATCAACCATGAGGGTAAAATCAGTCACTTGCTTGGTGCCACCGTCGTTGTTCGTAACCACCTTGGTCACGGTCAGCTTGGGAGCAATATCGTCATTCGTGATGGTACAGCTCTTAACGTCGCCTAAACCCAAAGTAACGCTACCTTCGGCGTTACAGTCGCCACTGAAGGTAGCCGTGTAACCAGCCGAACCGACCTCGCTCACGATGTAGGTACCGGCGTCAAACGTGTTCTGCACACCGCTGGTAACACCAGCCTCGCCAACGAACAGCGGGAAGTCTGACACCTGCTTGGTGCCGCCGTCGTTGTTCACTACTACTTTGGTCACGGTCAGCTTAGCGGCTACGTCGTCGTTCGTTATGGTACAAACGGCCACATCACCAACGGCCAGAGTGACCTGGCCTTGGGCGTTACAGTCGCCACTGAAGGTAGCCGTGTAGCCTGACTGGTTCGTCTCAGACACCTGGTACGTACCAGCGTTAAACCCATTCTGAGCCCCTGAGGTAACCGAGCTCTGTCCCACAAACAGTGGGAAGTTGGACACTTGCCTAGT
The DNA here is from genome assembly GCA_964453605.1 of uncultured Gammaproteobacteria bacterium. Classification (GTDB taxonomy): domain Bacteria; phylum Patescibacteriota; class Patescibacteriia; order Veblenbacterales; family UBA10138; genus CAYVOI01. The sequence continues at coordinate 572,956 of CAYVOI010000001.1, forward strand.
GCCACCGTTGTTATTGATAACAACTTTAGTAACGGTGAGTTTGGGTTGAATGTCGTTATTCGTTATGGTGCAAGACTTAACATCGCCCAGGCTCAGGGTTACGTGACCTTGCGCGTCACAGTCGCCGGAGTAGGTGGCAGCGTAGCCCACTGCACCGGTCTCCCCTACCGTGTAGGTACCGGCGTTAAAGCCGTTCTCTGCCCCTGAGGTAACAGAAGTTTGGCCTACGGTGAGTGGGAAGTCCTGAACAGTCTTGGTACCGCCGTTGTCGTTCGTCACAACCTTGGTCACCGTCAGCTTGGGTTGAATGTCGTTATTGGTGATACTACACGTTACCGTCTGTCCAAGCGACAAGGTAACCTGGCTACCAACTAAGTTTCCGCCATTACAGCTCCAGCTGCCAGCACTGTAGCCAGTCACGTTAGACTCGGACAAGGTGTAGGCTACCCCGGCTTGCACGGTGTGGAACGTGGTCGAGTTACCGAGGTCGCTGAAACCGCCAGTACCCGTAGCCGTTAAGGTCCAGTCCGCCGGAGTCTTACTCCCACCATTGTCATTGGTCACCTGCTTTACCAATTTCAGAGTGGGAGCAATGTCATTATTCGTTATGGTACAGCTCTTGCTCTGGCCAGCCACCACGGTAACGTTACCGTTGGCATCACAATCACCTGAGTAGGTGGCGGCGTAACCGGCCGAACTGGTTTCGCTCACCACGTAGCTACCGGCGGTAAAGGTGTTGGTAGCCCCCGAGGTAACCTGGGTCTGCCCCACGAACAAGGGGAAGTCTGACACCTGCTTGGTGCCACCGTCGTTGTTCGTAACCACCTTGGTCACGGTAAGCGTGCCAGTGGTGGGGGCATTGTCGCTGTTCGTTATAGTACAGGTCTTAGCCTGACCTGAAGCAATGGTACCAGAGCAGCCAGCGCTCAAGGTTTTGGTGTAGCCGTTAGTTGCAGCCTCATCAACACTGTAGGTGCCTGAGGTAATGTTCTGACCAAACGAAACGCCCACGGTTGTGCCAGGGTTCTCGGCACCCGCGAAGCTTGATTGGTTAAAGGTTAAACCGGTCGAACCGGTAACGTTCATGGTAAAGTCCGAAGCTACCTTGGTACCACCATTGGTGTTCACTACATGCTTAATCACGTTAATGGTGGCGGGTGGAATAATAGCGTTCACATCAACCTGAGCTAGGTCAGCACCGTCTTGACCTGTTGGCTGGCCATGGTACACCATCACCCGGATGGTGTAGGTACCCGTAGCTGGGTAGGTGTGGGTAGCAGTCCAGTTGGTGGTGTAAACCTTGGTGCCGCTGTTACAGGTCGTGCTTGAGAGCGTGGCGGGTTCAGGCGTAGCTAGTAAGCCATTCGCAAGGTCCCAGGATAGTACGGAAACGCTCTGCCCGGCTGGACAGGTACCCTTGTACGGGTTAGCACTAGCAGAACCACTCAGCGTGATAGCAAACGGCGCGACCGCGGCAGAGCTGACGGTAATAGCGTACCCGCTCACAATAGCGTTAGCAGTGGTAGGAACTACGAGCTGTAAGCCAAGTACCAGGGCTGACAGTGCAGCCCCGCGGAAGCGGCGTAGACTCTGGCTGGTGTGTACCATAGGCGTGTGGGTTAGCAAATCGGTTAGCCACTAAGTTTATGGCTAAACGTAGTTAAAGATTATGCAGGTAAAGCGTTACACTAGTAATGTAACACACGACCTTACACTGAACCAAAAAGGTTGTCAAGTGGATAATTAATCTAGCTGAATACTAAAGTTATTCAGCTAGAACGAGGGTAAGCACAGAGCCCACCAGAGTTTGGTGGGCTCGGTGAGCTAGCTAAGCTTCCTGAAACTTACGGCAGGTTCCAGAACGCCTGGGCGGGCCCCACCCGGGCACGTAGACTGGCCCGGGTGGGGTGAGGAGGCCTAGTGGGCTTGGTGATTGCCCTTATCAAGGTTCTTGGCCGACACCCGAAGTACAACTGTGGAACCAACTTTGATTTCGTAGCTGGCGGTATCTTTCGTACCAGGTTCACCAAAATCGGTGAAGACAAAGCTAATGGTAGCACCTGGAACGCCATTGTAACTGCCAACCCCAGTTGCGGTGTAGGTATTGAAACCATTAGCCGTACTCTTTGGTGGCGCGGGGTTACCGGTCTTAGTGCAGGTAACTGAAGTTAAGCTATCGAGGTGGAACCGCTGAGCGTTACCCGTTTTATCGTTCCAATTAATCTCCAGGTTGTTCGGGTTCTGGGTCAAATCGCAGTGTAGCTCAAACCCATGGGTAACCCGTACACCCCCGAGCGGCAGGTCAGTTCCGGTTTTGGCAGTGAATATGCTGCCACCACCAGTCATCCGCCGAGCAATGATTTTAACGGTAATAGAGCCGGCCTCGCTGGTTACGCCGTTGGCTGGGGTGATGTCAGTGCCGAACGAGTCGGTGCCGTGACCAGCTACGTTGAAGGTGGTGTCGGTGCTGATTACCACCGTACAGGTCCAAGTCCAGGTCTCACCTACGTCCATGATACCGTTACCGTTGGTATCACCACTCTGGTAGGCGCAAATGCCAGCTGGAGTGCTCGACGTTTTGGTCATGGTTTCGGTGTGGGCGCCGTAGGTCAGTACGACCGAAGGGTTAGTGAGTGGTACCTGACCGTCGTTGGTGTCGGTAATGGTCAGGGTAACGTTCTCGCCAGGCGCAACTTCTTGCGGGTTAGAAGTTATCGAGATGGTGGTGTGTGGCTTCTTCAGAGCGTTGGTAATGGTCTTCGAAGCCGTTTGATTGGCAACCACAGTTACCCCGCCGCTACCGCTGACAGACCAGGCAATGCCTGGGTTAGCTTCAGTAACCGTGTAGGTCCCAGGGATTAGCGGGCTCAGGTGGATGGTGGTAGGAGCTTGCAGCACACCATCAACCACGGTGAAGGTAATATTGTGACCCGAGGGGTACGAAGGACCAGTGACCGTTATGGTGAAGGTTTGGTCAACATTCACCAAACCCGCGCTGGGGTACTGGCTTACATCCACGGCCTTGGTAACATCGAGTGCGCCAGCCACATAGAGCTTGTTAGCATTCGCACTGTCGCCCGACAGGCTGTCACCCGAGGCGCGGGTCAGGCTGACGCCGCCCACTGAGAAGGTGGTAGTAGCGTGAATGTCTACACTACCCGGAGTCGAGGAATTTATCTGCACCGAGCAGGAACCGCCCGTAGTGGTGCAGGTGTTGCTACCGCTGGTGGGGATGAAGTCAGCACCGGCGGTGTTGTTGAGCAAGGTGAAGGTTACCAAGGTACCGTTCGGAGCCGGCACCCAGCCGCTACCCGCGTTCTGCGACACCGTAGCAGTAATGGTGTGGGGGCTGCCGATGTTGTTGGTGGCGGTCAACGGTGAGAGGACTATCTTGGCGTCCACGTAGGTCTTAGTCGCTGGGCCACTGTTGCCAGCCGTACCGTTAGTTTGCAGCTTGAAGGTTACGCCGTTCACCACTACCTGTGAACGAGCGGTAACCGTGAACACACCGGCAGTTGAGGAGTTCAGGGTAACGCTGCACTGCCCCGCGGCATTCACGCCGTCGGTACAATCAGACGCGTCGAAGCTGGTTGGTGTGGGGCTCACTATGGCGTTCGCCAAGGTGCCAGCGGGCACGGGGCCGAAGCCGCTCCCGGTGTCCTGCTCAACCGTTACCGTAAAGGTGTGCTGGTGGCCAACTTCGTTGGTAGCAGAGCCTGGGGTAATGGAGATGCGGGCGTTTACGTACGTTTTTTGTGCAGCAGCGCTGTCACCCGACAAACCGTCGCCTGTCGCGCGGGTCAGGCTGACGCCGCCCACCGAGAAGGTGGTAGTAGCATCAACCGTGTTGCTGCCAGTACTGGTTGACGTGATGGTGATAGAACACAGGCCACTGGCATTGGTAACGCATGAGCTTGGCCCCACAAACGTGGCTGAGCCTGACGTAATGGAGAAGTTCACGGTTACGCCCGCGGCGTCAGTTACGCCGCTACCGTCGTTCTTGGTAACATGGGCCGTAATAACGTGGTTCTGCCCCACGGCGTTGGTCGCGGTCAGAGGCGACAGGGTTATGGAGGCATCCGCCCAGGTCTTGTGCGTATCACCGCTATCACCCGACAGGCCATCGCCAGTCGCTCGGGTAATAGAGACACCGCTCACGGTAATGGTGGTTGAGGCGTGCACTGTGCCAGTGCCAGCCGAAGTCGAATGGACAATGATAGTACACTGACCGTTAACATCCGTGGTGCCCGAGGTGCAGGTGCCACCAGAAATAGAGCCCGTACCAGTGATACCACTACTGACGGTTTCGCCCGCAGCCGCCACCAAGCCCGCACCATCACCCAAATCTTTCTTAACGGTTACGGTAAAGGTGTGGTCGTGACCAACTTCGTTAGTACTATCACCAGTGATACTAATCTTGGCATCCACCCAGGTTTTGGTTGGCTTAGCGCTGTCGCCCGACAAACCGTCACCCAAAGCACGGGTGATAGATACACCACCCACCGATACCGTGGTCGAAGCGCTCACCGTACCCACGCCGGCGGTAGCTGAGTTTACGATAATCGTACACTGGCCGCTGGCATTGGTGGTACCCGTCTGACAGGTGCCCGTACCGGTGAGTGAGCCCGTACCGGTGATACCGGGCGTCACGGTAGCGCCCGACACTGGGCCAAAGGTGCCGGTGCCGGGGTCGGAATTCACAGTTACCGTAAAGGTGTGAGGGTTACCGACTTCGTTGGTCGAGCTCTGATCGACGAGGATCTGCAGGTCGACGTAGGTCTTTTGTGCATCAACGCTGTCACCTGACAAGCCGTCACCGGTGGCGCGGGTCAGGCTGACGCCGCCCACCGAGAAGGTGGTAGTAGCGTGGATGGTGTTAGCACCAGTGCCAGCGGCATTGATTTGCACCGTGCACTGTCCGCTGGCGTTGGTGACGCAGGTATTAACACCACCGACAAAGGTAGCGGTACCCGAAGTTACCGAGAAGGTAACGGTTACACCATTCGCGGGCACTGAGCCCGTACCTGGATTCTTAGTGACCGTGGCAGTAATGGTGTGGGACTGGTTAACGGCGTTGGTGGCTTGGCCAGGGGTAATTTGAATGTTGGCGTCGACCCACGTCTTGGTAGCCGGGCCGCTGTTGCCGCTCAGGCCGTTGGTAGTGCGCGACATGGACACGCCGCCTACCGTAACGCTGGTAGAAGCGTTCACCACTGTTACACCAGCTACAGCCGAGTTCAGGTCAACGGTGCAGGAACCAGAGCCTGCGGCGGTTACACAGCTCGGGGCCGAAAGGCTACCTGGGCCTGAGGCAATAGAGAAGTTGATGGTGGTGCCATCGGCGGCATTGGCCCAGCCCGAACCGTTGTTCACATCCACGTGACCGGTGAAGGTGTGAGCGTGGTTAACTTCGTTCGTGGCGTCCTGAGCAATAGAGATCTTGGCGTCCACGTAGGTCTTGGTAGCGGGGCCGCTGTTCGGCGCACTGCCGTTGGTTTGCAGCTTAAAGGTAACGCCACCGACTATAATGGTTGAACGGGCGGTAATGGTGAAGACGCCGGCTGAGCTTGAGTTGATTGTTACCGTACACTCACCATTCACATCGGTGCCAGCGTTACAGTCGCTAACATTGAGACTCGCGGCCGGGCTTACGATGGCGTTCGCAATGGCGCCGTTTACTGGCTGGAAGCCAGAGCCATCGCCGTTGTCGGCCTCAACTTTCACGGTGTAATCGTGCGGCTTGCCAACCTCGTTAGTGGCGCTCGGCGGGTTGATGCTAATGCGTGCGTTCACCCACGTCTTGGTGGCCTGGGCGCTGTCGCCCGAGAGATTATCGCCCAAAGCTCGGGTAACCGACACGCCGCCCATGGTAACCGTGGTGGTAGCGCTCACCGTGCCAACGCCAGTCGTGGCTGAGTTTACAATAATGGTGCACTGGCCGGAAACGTCGGTAGTGCCAGTTTCACACGTACCAGCGCCCGTGAGCGAACCAGCGCCCGTGATACCTGGGGTAACGGTCTCACCAGCTGCGGCTACCCAGCCTGTGCCGGGGTTCTTCATCACGGTAACCGTAAAGGTGTGGCTATTACCAACCGCGTTGGTGCTATTCTGGTCAATGGATATCTTCGCATCTACGTACGTCTTGGTGGCAGGGCCGCTGTTGTCGCCCTGGCCGTTGGTCTGGAGCTTGAACTGTACGCCGCTCACCACTACGGTGGAGCGAGCAATAATGGTGAACACGCCAGCTGAGCTGGAGTTTACCACCACGTCACACTGGCCGTTTACATCCGTACCGGCGTTACAGTCGCTAACGTTTAGGCTAGTGGCGGGAGTTACCACGGCGTTAGCAATGGCGCCCTGAATCGGCGTCCAGCCGCTGCCGGTGTCCTGCTCAACCGTTACGGTAAAGGTGTGGGACTGACCGACTTCGTTGGTGGAAGCCTGCGGAGCAATACTAATGCGCGCATTGACCACGCCAAAGGGTTCGCAATCGGAATCATCCCCAAGGTAGTTGCTGTTGCCAGCTACGCTCGCACGGTAGGCGTACGAGCCAGTAGTAAGCGGCGAGCTGTCGGCCGACTTAGCTGCCGAACCTTCTGTACCGTTGTTCGCCACCGATGCGCCTTGAGAACAGCTGTCGCTGTAGGCGCTGGTCAGGGTGAAGGAAGGAGTGGGTACGGTGAACCCTGCCACGCCGCCGGTTACGGTAGCGGTGTCGTGGGTTACTGAGCCAACCGCCACGCTGGTGCCGGTAATATCCTGGTGGGCGGCGTTGTGTACATTCGTAGTTACCGTGAGTTGCGCCTTGTTCACCGTGAACAGCTCACAAGCACCGGTAGCGCCCAGGTAGTTTTCGTTACCTGCTACCTCGCCGCGGTAGGCGTACGTGCCAGCGCCGAGCGCGGCACTGTCGGCCGACTTAGCTGCACTGCCTTCCGTACCATTGTTCGCTACCGCCGCACCTTGGGAACAGGTCTCAGTGTAGTTGCTGGTCAAGGTGAAGGTAGGAGTCGGCACCGGGAAGCCTGCTACGCCGCCGGTTACGGTGGCGGTGTCGTGCATTATCGAACCCAGCGGCACGCTCGCGTTCGTCTTGTCAGCGTGCGCAGCGTCGTGAACAATCGTTGAAACACTGAGCTGCGCCTTGTTTACCGTCAAAGGTTCGCAAGGAGCGGTTGAACTGTTGTAGTTGGCATCACCAGCGTACACAGCCTTGAACGAGTACTGGCCAGCCCCCAGCGGCCCTTCCGAGCTCGAGGGGTGAGCAATGCCCGAGGCGTCAACTGCCACTACACCAGCGCCGCTCCCCTGCCCTTCACAGGTGTTACCCGTGTAGAAGCTAAAGGTTACGTTGCCAGTTGGGATAATTGAACCAACCTGGCCGGTGAGTGTGGCCTTGTCGTGCACCGTGGTGCCAAGGTCTACCGAGGTCACTACGGCGTGGGTGGCATCGTGAATGTCGGTCGCAAGCTGGGTGTTAGCCTTGTTCACGTGCACGGTTTCACAAGCCGCCGTTGAGCCGTTGTAGTTACTGTCGCCCGAGTAGCTGGTGAGGAACGAGTAGTCGCCAGCCGCCAGGTTGTTGTGCGAGCTCGACTCGTTGCCCAGAGCCACGGTTTCGTCCGCGTGGGTGCCGGTACAGTTGTTGCTGCTGTAGAACTTGTAGGTCAAGGTACCCGTGGGAGCGATGCTACCAACCTGGCCTGTAACGTCGGCCTTGTCGTGAATAGAAGAGTTGAGCGCGATGGAAGTACCCTGCACGTCAGCGGTGTGGTTGCTGCCCAGGTGAATGGCGGTAGAGGCTTGCGTGTCAGCCTTGCTTACCGTGAAGTGTTCACACTCGCTAGTGCTGCCGGTGTAGTTGCTGTCGCCAGCCCAAGAAGCCTGGAAGGCGTGCGCGCCAGCCTGCAGCGCTGGGCTCGACTGCGAGGGGTGAGCTACACCGGGGTTAGCGCCATTGAGGGCTATTGGGCTGCTGGAAACCGGTGTACCCGTACAGGTGTCGTTATTGTAGAAGTTAAAGGTGACGTTGCCAGTGGGGGCAAAACCGTCGCTCACCGTAACCATGGCTTTGTCGTGCATCACGGTACCAAGCGCTACTGCGTCGTTAACATTTACCACTGTTTCGTCAGCCTTGTGGAGCTCGGTGTTCACGCTGGAAGTGCCCTGGTTTACCGTAAGTGGCTCGCACGAGCTGGTGGAACCTAGGTAGTTGGCGTCGCCAGCCACGCTCGCCTGGAAGTTATAGCTGCCAGGGGCAAGCGCGCTGGTGTCAACCGAGCGCGGGCCGCCCGTGCCAGTGTCAGCACTGCCGGAAGTAGCAATAGCGCCCTGGCCGCAGGTAGCGCCAAAGGTGAAGGTTACCGCACCAGTTGGCGTAAAGCCGCCCACCTGGCCAGTAATGCTCGCCGTGTCGTGGACAATGGAGCCCACGGGCACGCTCGTCACGCTGCCGTGGTTGGCGTTGTGAATGTCAGTAGAAATTTGGAGCTGAGCCTTATTCACGGTGAACGGTTCACAAGCGCCGGTGGCACCGTCGTAGTTACTGTCGCTCGCAACTTGCGCACGGTAGGCGTAAGCACCAGCACCAAGCGCAGCACTGTCAGCCGACTTAGTAGCCGAGCCTTCGGTGCCGTTGTTGGCAACCGCGCTACCTGCAGCGCAAGTGCCGGTGTAGCCGGAGGTCAGGGTAAAGCTTACAGCCGGAACTGGGAAGCCAGCTACACCGCCGGTTACGGTAGCGGTGTCGTGCATAATTGAACCCAAGGGGACGCTTCCGTTGGTCTTATCGGCATGGGAGGCGTCGTGAACGTTGGTAGTAATGCCGAGCTGAGCCTTGTTCACGTGGACCGTTTCACAAGCACCAACCGAGGAGTTGTAGGTGTTGTCACCTGAGTAGCTGGCCTTGAACGAGTAGTCCCCGGCGCCCAGAGGGCCCTGGGCAAAGCCAGTCGCGTCAACCACGCCACTAGTGAGTGCCAGCGCGCTTGAAGTAGCGGCAACGGTGTTGGCGCATGTACCGTTGGTCCAGTACTGGAAGGTTACCGTACCAGTTGGTGTGCCAGCGCTGCCCGTGACTGTGGCCTGGTCATGAATGGTGGAGCCCAGGGCAATGTTAGTACCCTGAACGTCAGTCGAGTGGTTGCTGCCGTTGTGAATAGCAGTAGTGGTAGTGGAGTTTACCTTGCTGATGGTAACCGGCTCAGCCGAGCAGCCTGAGGATGCTGGGTTGTTGTTGGCGTCGCCAGCGTAGTCAGCAGTCCAGTGCCAGGTACCAGAAACGTTAGCAGCAAAACCACCGGTAGTAGCGTACGGAGCGCTGGCGTCAACATCGGTGTACGAAGCAGCACCCGAGCACGTAGCGTCGGCGGGTGGGAACAGCTTAAAGGTTACGCTGCCGGTGGGGTTAAACCCGCCCGAGAGCGTAGCAGTGTCGTTCAAAGTTGCACCCACGTTCCCGCTCGCCGGGTTAGGCGTGGTAGAAATGGTGGGTGAAGCCTTAGTCGTAGTAACCGTTTCAGCCGCACAGGGGCTGGTTACCGTATTATTATTGCTGTCGCCGTTGTACGTAGCTATCCAGTGGTAGGTGCCAACGGCGTTGGTGGCAAAGCTGCCTGAGGTAGCCGAGCCAGCGGAGAGCGCGTTGGTGCTGGTAAATACCGCGGCCGAAGCACAGGTAGCATCCGCTACTCCGTAGAGGTTAAACGTTACCGTGCCCGTGGGGTTAAACCCGCCAGTTACGCTCGCGTTGTCGCTTACCGAAACACCCACTACTCCACCAGCCGAGGGCGTGGTGTTAATGCTTGGAGTAACTTTGGTAACAGCCAAAGGCTCACAAACGCCATCGCCAGCAACGTAGGTGCCATCGCCATTGTAATGTGCCTTGAACGAGTAGCTACCTACGGCTAAAGGCCCTTGGGGGAACCCGGTTGCATCTGCTGCACCGCTCGAGAGGGTAACGGGGCTTGACGTAGCTGCCGCCGGGGCCGTGCAGGTACCGTTAGTAAACCAACTGAATACAACGGTACCAGTTGGGGTACCAGAACTACCAGTAACTGTTACTGAATCGTGCACCGTGGTGCCAGCCGGAACCGAGGTCACTACAACGTGCGAAGCGTTGTGAATGGCCGTGTTTACCGTAGGCGTGACCGAGATCACCGTGAACGGTTCACAAATGCCAGTAGCGTTGGTTACGCTTGAACCACCACTAATAAAATCAGCCTTGTAAGAGTAGCTGCCTACGCCAGGCGTGAACGTGGCGGATTCAGCTGTACCAGTTTGGGCACCGCTTGGCACAGCAACACCAGTTTGATCAGTTGGTGTGCCAGTACAGTCTATGGTCGTGTAGCGGTGGAAGGTAAAGGTACTGCCCGAAGGAATAGTAGTCGAGGCCGAACCAGTATCAACTGTGGCGTTGTCGTGAACAACTGTGCCACTAGCCACGGTTGTGTTGGTGATGTCGACGTGGCTCGCGTTATGTACGTGGGTTGTTACGGTCGGAGTTACTGGAGGAATAAACACTGCCCCAGCCGCCATCTGGTTGTCGAGGCTTCCACCAGATCCGTCAAACGTGTTCAAGTAAAAGTGGTACGGGCTTCCACTGACGCCAGTCGCACCTTTTCCGGCTCCCCAGCTGCGGCCGGTGCCATCGCCACCCAGGGCAATGTCTGCAGCAGCGCGCATCAAGGCGGCTGTACCATTCGACGTCCAAGTTAGGTTGTACCAAAGGTAGGTGTCACCTGTGTCGGCACCGTTAGACACTGTGGTACAAGAAGCGCCCGTCTTATTACCACAGTGACCTTCGAGTGTGAGGGTAACGGCCGTTATTGCCGCGTCGGAGTACAGGTCAATGGTGCGGTTGCCAAAATGAACCTCATAAGCCGTTATCCTAGTTTGCGTGCTGCCATCCTGACTTACAAACGCATCATCTGGTACGGACGGTGATACGTGGTTGGAGCCAGTCTGTGAGTTGAGTGAAGCGCAGGTTGCGTTGTTAGGGCCCGTTCCACCGGTACATGGGTTTAAAGTCGTCGTTATACCATCTTCGGCAGCAGCTTGAATAGCTTGTGCGTCAGAAACAATCCAGTCATATGCGTGGTTTCCACCTTTCGTAGTTTGGACACCAAAGCGCAATATGTGCGTCCCTGCCCCCAAGCCAGTGATCACCACCTCTTGGTGGGTGGCCATGCCTTCGAACAGAGAATTATGAGCCGCCGTCAGGTTTCCGCTTGTCCAACCACAGTTACCTAAGGTTCCCGTCTTATTATTTTCACACTGGTTCCACATTACAACACTGGAGTCTGTAAATGTGGTTTGGGCCAGTATAGCTCCGCCCTGGGAGTCAGAAGCGGTCACCATGTAGTTGGGGCGGTACACACCATCGAGCTGGTACTGGTAGCTAAAGTCACCATTAGCATCAGAGGTTACCGTATCAGTATGCGTTACCTGGCTTGAGCCATCGGGGAAGCCACCGACAATTTTCAAAACAAAACTCGTGAACGACTGAAAGAACTTACCAAAAATGGTCACCAAGTCGGTTGGCGCGTAGTCAGGCTTGTCGGTTGAAAGCTGCGGGGCGGGCGCTGGAGTAGTATCGGCCGCAGGAGTTGCCGCTGTGGTGTCTGTGGTTACCGTCGTATCGGCAGTTGCAGAAACATCGCTCGAGGTTGCAGCTACATCACCCACCGTCGGCGTGCCCGCGGCGCTGCTGGTGTCAGTGGTTACTGCCGGAGCGTCAGTGGAAGTGGACGAGGTGTCAGCCGGAGCAGCTGCCGTGTCCACGGTTGGGGTGGACGAGCTGGTGTCGGTGGTAACAGTATCAGCTGGCGTGGTGACAGCGGCACTCGACGTGTCAGGTGCAGCCGTGCTGTCGGACGGCGTGCTGCTAGAAGTGTCAGTGGTCGTCTGCACTACAGCTGGCGCGTCGGGCGCAGCCGCTGCTGTATCAGCCAACACTGGTCCAGCCACGTAGAGCAGCTGGGTAGCGACAACAACACCAGTAAACCAGGTGCGCACCGCTCTTGAGGGTGTGTAAGACATAAACCTTTCGGTTAGAGTATAGATAAAGCTAAATTACTTTGGCTATTAATAAAGACGCTTCCCTAATTAAGGAAGCATGAAGAACAATAAAGCCAGACCCACGGGGTGGGTAGTATGCGCACAACCTGGACATGTAGCGCCGTGTATAACCATTTCTTGCCTATATGGTTAGGGTTTAACCAAATAAATGTATTCCGTAACCCCTCCAGGTCTGTACAAAATACCACCTATTCTTACCAGAAGTAAAGTTTTTGTCAATAGCACTTTTCAACAGCCTACAGCCCAACTGAATACCAAAGTTATTCAGTGCCTAAAAAACTCAAGCAGACAGGGGTACATAGTACAGACCCAAAAACTGCTTGACTTCTGCCTCTACTGCCTGGGTGGACCCTACCCTACTGCTTGGGTATAGGCTACTATAGAGGGCAGGTAACCTTAACACCTAACCCAAAAGCCTATGTATACCTGGCTTAAGCTACACTGGCTCAGGCTTACCGCTGTGCTGTTCCTTATCGGCATTGTGGCGCAGCCCACCGATGTTGTGTACTACCAGCTTACAAACTGGTTTGTGACTGGAGCAGCTGTCACCATTGCCTGGCAAGCGCACCGACAGCGGCAGGAGTTCTATATGTGGCTCTACGCGCTGCTGGCGGTGTGCTTTAACCCGCTAGCGCCGCTCTACCTCCCGCAAGATACCTGGCGCCTAGCTGATATGGCCGCAGGTTTGTTCCTAGTCACCTCCATGTTTGTGGTACGAGCCAAGAAGATGTAGAGAAAGTCTGTATACCAAAAGTCTCCCGCCTAAACGGGAGACTTTTGGTATTAAGTAACCTTAGTTACCAACGCAGATGTAGTTAACTACATCACTGTTGTGACCTGAGTTACCGTCTTGAGTGATTGTAAAGGTGTTTATACCTTGGGAAAGATGCACCGAGGCACCAGAGGTGTCAGTTGCAGTGCACACATAGCTCGACGAAGAGGTGTACTGCGCTGAACCGGTTAGGTTCACTGTCTTGCTTCCACTGCTAAGAGTTGCTGAACCAGTGACTATGTGCGTACTCACTTGCTGAGTTCCCGAAGCGTTGTAAATAGCTTCGGTGCCGGCTGGACCCTGCGGACCTTGAGGACCAGTGGCACCAGTGGCTCCGTTGGTACCATTAGTACCGTTCGTACCAGCTGTACCTTGAGGACCTTGTGGACCAGTTGCGCCTGTAGCACCAGCTGGGCCAGTGGCTCCGGTTGCACCAGTATCACCCTTATCGCCTTTTGGTCCCTGGGCGCCAGCTGCTCCCGTTGCACCTGTGGCACCCTGAGGGCCCTGAGGACCTTGGGGACCAGTAGCACCAGCTGCGCCGGTTGCACCTGTGAGACCAGTTGCACCCGTGTCGCCCTTGGGACCCTGAGGACCAACATCACCTTGTGGGCCTTGGGCACCTGTGGCACCCATGTCCCCTTTGGGACCTTGCGGGCCAACTGCGCCGTCAGCACCAGTAGCACCTATGGCGCCAGTGTCACCTTGTACACCTTGAGGGCCTTGAGGACCAACGGCACCATCGGCACCCGTTGCGCCTATGTCCCCTTGGGGACCTTGCGGGCCACCGGGACCAACATCACCAGTATCACCTTTTGGACCCTGGGCACCAGTGTCGCCCTGAGGACCTTGAATACCCTGATCGCCAGTCGCGCCGGCATCACCTTTAGGACCAACGGGACCAATAGGACCGACATCGCCTTGTGGGCCTTGGGCACCAGCGGGGCCTACGTCGCCTGTAGCACCCTTATCACCTTGAGGACCCTGGGGACCGGTAGGGCCAACAGCTCCGTCAGCACCAGTTGCGCCGGTGGCACCGGTATCGCCCTTATCGCCCTGGGGGCCCTGAATGCCTTGGGCACCAGTGTCACCCTTGGGACCAGCGGGGCCAACATCACCAGTATCACCCTTAGCACCTACAGGACCCTGAATACCCTGTTCACCCTGAGGGCCAGTGGCACCAGTGTCGCCCTTGGGGCCCTGGTCGCCAGTAGCGCCAGTATCACCCTTCGGGCCTTGTGGACCAACGGGGCCAATATCACCTTGATCACCCTTCGGGCCTTGTGGACCAACGGGGCCAACCGGACCAATTGCGCCATCACCACCAGCTGGACCTTCTGGACCCTGCGGGCCTTGGGGACCTTCTGGACCCTGTGCACCCACAGGACCCTGCGGGCCAACCGGACCTTGGTCACCATTGGGGCCCTTATCACCAGTAGGGCCCTTGTCGCCGGTGGGGCCTTTATCACCAACTGCACCTTGGGGGCCGGTAGGGCCTACGGGACCTTGTGGACCAGCGGCACCAGCAGCACCGGCGTCACCTTTGGGGCCTTGCGGACCCGTAGGACCTACGGAACCCTGAGGACCTTGTGCGCCCGTGTCACCCTTAGGACCTTGAGGACCAGCCGCGCCGGTTGCTCCAGTATCACCCTTGGGACCTTGGGAACCAGTTGCACCGGCGGCACCGGTGTTACCTGTAGCACCTTTAGCACCAGCAGGGCCAACTGGACCAGCTGGACCTTGTGGGCCAGCGGGACCTTGAGGACCAACAGGGCCCTGAGGGCCAACTGCACCATTACAAACGTAGCTCGTAGACCGCACCTCGGCTGGATCGAGTACGCTGTTGCTATTTAGATCAAGTCCAGTGTCTATTTTCTGTCCACCGGTTGGACACACGGCTGAGCCAACCGGGACTGGGGTTACGGCCACCAGGGCAGTGTACCCCTTAGGGGACGTGGCCTCGCTGTCGACGGCAGCAAGTTGAGCCTGCGCCACAGCAGCTACGCCAAAGTTACCAAGCGCCATGAGCGCTGACAACCCGACCAGAACGGTTTTACGATGCAAAAAGTGTTGGTGCATAAATTTTGCAATAAAATAATTAGGCTTAAAATTAGGGCTAAAAAATACCTTAGGTAAACTAACTATTCTGCATTGTCTGCGCACCTTACTATAAGGCTAAAAACTTGTCAAGCCTTCGGGGTGTGCATAGCCTTAGGCGAGCGTTTGGCGCAGTGAGCTGAGAAAGGCATTCGAGGTAAGCTGGGGCTTTTGTTCGCACCAAAAGCCCAGGGGGGGCCAGGCCAGCATCCCTCAGGGAGCCCGTTGCCACCCCACAGCCAAACCGTCAAATTTCTCCGGCCGGAGAAATTTGACGGCTCTTCATCAACCTCAACAGCGCCCTAGCGCCCGATAAGCCCTTCGGGCTGGTGCTATCGAGGTAGCCTAAAGAAACGAGAGGCTTGAAACAAATTCACCCAATCCCCCAACCCAACCTGGCGTACAAAAGCTGCCACGAGCTGGTAAGCCTCAACGGGGCCCCACCACACACTCTGCTGAAGCTTTCTAAACCCACCCTGCCTCAAGAGCCAGCGAAGCTGCCGACGCGCACGCTCTTCTGTTTCGGGGACATCGAACACTACCACCGTATACTTCGCTTGGTCATACTTCAGGGTCAGCTGCCTTAACCGCTCAACAAAGAGAGCGGCCTGGCCCTTCGGGGTAAGCGCCACTGCAAAACGCTTACCAACTCTCCGCGCGGTTATATACCTCGCGCGCCGCAGGTTCCGAAAAGCTGCCTCAGCTGCTGAGTGCCGGCGTAAACGCTTAAGCTCCTGAACATACCCATGCCCACCTCGACGGTAAGCGGAGCCATACCCACTGCTCAGATCAGCAAAAAACTGACTAAGCTGAACCGTGGTATCCTGAAGTTCAGCCAGAATGGTTAGGAGAACCTTGGTAGAAGCTCGGCGTTTCGTGCTCGGCATAGCGCTCCGTTAAGTGTACCACTACAACCTATAGCCTACCGCTCTGTCCCCTGCCTGTCAAATATGTCCGGCCGGAGAAATTTGACTGGTAGCGAAGAAACACAAAAAAACCGCTATAGGGGTGCGGGAATTGCCTATACCTTCCCTTACTGTTCGTTCCAACTATTATTAACCGCCGATACGGGCGAGGTGGTTGGTGAAGGAACCCATATTTTATTAATTGAACCTTGTACACTTACAAAATTCACGGACACCTTCTTAAGGCAAAGACTATAAGAAGCAGACGCATTAATAACACCGTTGTTCTCAATCTTGAGTGACCCAAACGGTGCAGCAAAAATCGCTGAACTACTATTATTTGAAGCGTCAAGCGAAGCGGCGCTGCTTGAGGTGCATTGGGCACTTGTGTCGTGATTCCCAGAAATTACCATCAAAAAATTCTGTACAGGAGAACCAGTTGTTGCTGCTAAACCATTGTCAGTCAGGGGGGTAGACGCTGGGCTAGCAATGAGCGCTGTGTCACTATAACTATTGGAAATTGTGGTACGGTAAACACGATATGATGTTGCACCAGTGAATGTATTCCACGAGACCCTAATCCTCGGGTTCGCAGCACTAGGTGTTGCTGAAACCTCGGTTGAAACACCGGTCTCAACCCCGGCTGCGTCGATAGCTGTCACCACATAGTAGTACTTGGTACCAACAGTGAGCGTTGAGCTACCGCTAGTTAAGCTCGTTGTAACATTGGCCGGAACACTACAGGTTGAGCCACAAAGTGTATCACCATTACTAACATCAATGATCCCTTTAGTATTTGGATTACTAGGATCGTCCGCTAGTAGTAACAAGGTACGAGAACTATACTGTGTACTATCGGCTACTTTTATAGTTACATTATTGCTCGTAGTAATGTTCCCTTTCACCCAAACGCTTCCGGTGAGGGTTAAATTGCTGGTCACATCTAAATCTCCATTGACTATTTGCCAACCTAAACAATAGTTAGTAGGACAGGGCGTGCCAGGCTGCAAAGTACTTGAACCACTATCAGGAAATGAGGGGTTAAATGAGGGGTTAGCTGTAGCTGCTAAGTTAGCTAATAAAGCTGGACTAGTATAGCTACCTGAACTGGTAGTACGGTAAACGTTGTAAGAAATTGCCCCACTCACTGCTGGCCAGCTTAGCTGTATGGTACGCTGAGTGCTGCTGGTCACTTGTTTAGAAACTTCAATAGATGGAGCAGTCTCAAGAGTTGAAGTACCTGTTCCAAAATCATGAACTACAGCTGTAATCTTATAATAATACGTAGTAGGGGGGCTATAGGTAAGCGTACCACCAGATTGTAGTGTAGGGACACTAACACTAGGTATACTTGAGGCCATAGTTTGAATTTGGCTCTCCCATGTACTAATATCTGTGCCTGTAATTGGTAATGTTTTAGCCGCTGGCAGGGTGTCGGTTAAATTACCAGTGCCCACAGTAGCGCTAGCCGTTATGGTCTGATAGTAGGCATTTCCGTTTACCGTTGCACCTAAAATGTTACTCGCCCACGCATCTCCAGTCACCGTCACGTTGCTTAAGCTTTGGTACTTACTGCCAAACCAGGTCTTGAAGTTAAGGTCCGCCCCTGTTGAGACCCAACTTGTACCATTCCAAACTGAAGCGGAACCGCCTGCATAACTGCTGGCTGTATCCTTACCCCAAGCCCAGTAATTGGTTGGACTGATTGAAGTATCGACTGGATCAAGCAGAATCCACAATTTCTGGCCTGGTGTTACGCTGATGGGTGAGGATATGTTTACGTATACTGAACCTAGTGAAGCGATAATATCAGGTGCGTCAAAATAGTCAAAAGCGTAGATTGTACTACCCGGATGGCCTAAGGTATCATTAGCTATTCTCCAATAAAGCTTTGTTGGATCTGGGCTGCCCATCTTCTGCAGCTGCACCGAAAAACGATTAAAACTACATACTGGCTGGCCAACCTGTCCGCAAGAGCCAATGGTAAATTGCTGAGCGACTTTACCCGAGGTTGTCGCCTGCCCAAATATAACTACGTCGTAGGGTGGGCTGGTTTTATTACTAGTGTCTTGCTGATCAAGCGTGGCGTCATCAGCTACCGTGGCATTACCATTAACAGTAAGTGACCCACTAATAGGGCCATTCGAAAATGCATCACCGTTGATAGTATTACTATTAACAGCAGTATCTATCCCCCCCTTATCTGTTTGGGTGCCATAGTTGAACCCACCTGCAAAGCCGGAAGCGTTCACCGTTACCTGCAGTTTACGTACCTTACCAGTGGTGTCAGAAGCCGTAGCAGTTATTATGCGTTGGAAACCATTACCAGCCACCACAACACTTACGGGCACATTACCAATAGTATAAGGAGGAATAGTACGGGGGGACGAGTCGGCTATAACATCGTAGATTGCCTTGTTTAAGGCAGCTTCAGCACTAAAAAAAGTTTGCTCGGTCGCAACTTCAGCCTCCACATTCTTAGCCTGCCGGGTGGTGAGCGTGGCCACAGTAACCATAATAGCCACGGTAAAAACCGACACCCCCACTAGCATAAGGATGGCGATAACACCGCGCGGCTGAGTTTTTGTGCTTAGGCTCATGGGTTGGTATAAAGCGAGGAATGGAGTACGACTGTGGAGCTTAAACTAGTACAGGGCCAGGGTGGTGGAGTTGAGAGACAATCAGTTGTGGTATTAGCCTTGGTCACGTACAAATTTATAGTAATAGCATTACTAGTCTTTATAAAGCTCAAGCTAGCGACCCGCACAGTGGAGCTAGAAATAACCACCGCGGTGCCGGAGTTCTGTTGGTAGGTTGCGGTGCTGCTTGCGCTATCGAACGCATAGGTAACAGTTTGGCCTGCACTCATAGTAAGCCCCAGGCTGTTCGAGGTTACGGTGCCCAAGGTTTGAGCGTGACGAATATCATTAGTTATACGATCCATAATAAACTGCGTGTTACTCTGCACCTCTTTTACTACCTTACTCCGAGCAGCGTTTTTAGTAACATCGGCCACAAAGGCTGCAAACACGGTTATAGCCACGGTGATAATGCTGACGTACACCAACAGCTCTATGAGGGTAAACCCAGTTTTGGTATGAGCTAATTTTTCCATGCGGTTAGGATATGAGTGAGGCTAACCACCGGCTGGCTTGAAGCTGAGCAACTGGTTAAGGAAGAAAACACCTGCACGGTTACCTGCTTAACGTCATTTGGGCGCGAGGCCCCCACGTTGTTGGCGACCGTAACCTTACGGTAGAGTGCTGGTGTACTAGAAACCTGAACACAAGATTCACTATACTCACCGTCTCCCGAACCCCAACAGGTAGTGTAGCCGTAGCTCGACATGGGCGTACAGGTACTGGGGGGCGATTCTCGAAATTGTGTATAGTAGGTGGCGTCCACGTTTTCCATAGCTTGTCGCGCATAGCCAAGCGCCCGTTCCTTAAGCTCACTCATCCGCTCTAGCCGGTGCACCGCGCCCAAGGTATTACCAATAACCACAACCAAAATAACCACCATGGCCAAGCTGAGTAACACCTCTATGACCATTGACCCACGCGGGCGCTGGAATTGCTGTGCCATAAAAACTACTGCACGGTAATTTTACCTACCGTGGTGACGCTAATAGTTTTGCTGGAGCCGCCAGAAATACCCACCACAATACTCTTGGCGGTAGTGGTACCGCTCAACCGGTCAAAACATACATCGAGCGGTACACCACTAATGGCAATACCATAGCCGCCGAGAGCGTAGGTAGTGGTGGCACTGGGGCAAGAGGTTGGCATAGCAGCACTACAGGTGGACACGCTGAACAAGCAGTACTGACTAGCAGTAAAGTGGACACCCTGCGCAGTACCACCTTGCGAAGCCATGGCGCTCGACTGGGCTAGCCGAAGGGCCGAGGCAATTTCGTCGGCCGTATTCCCTAACGCCACGTTCTGTCTGAGGGAAGCGTATGAGGGTATGCCAATAGCAAGCATCAACCCCAAAATAGCTATGGACACCAGCAGCTCTATCATGGTGAACCCCGCACCACTTTTT
Source organism: uncultured Gammaproteobacteria bacterium (assembly GCA_964453605.1). Taxonomy (GTDB): domain Bacteria; phylum Patescibacteriota; class Patescibacteriia; order Veblenbacterales; family UBA10138; genus CAYVOI01. The sequence goes on from CAYVOI010000001.1 coordinate 592,852, forward strand.
TTAGAAAAAAAGTGGTGCGGGGTAAATCCCTGACGTGGGCCGCGCATAGGGGCTAAATAGTTTGTGAGAACTTCCAAATGGGCGTGAGTATTGCTACCGCCACAAACCCTACCGCCAAACCAATGCAGAGCAAGAGTAGTGGCTCGATCACAGAGGAAATGTTCCCTAAAGTGGTAGTGACCGATTTTTCGTAGAAGCTGGCTAGCCGCCCGAGCATGTGGTCCACCCGACCAGTGCGCTCCCCCACCTCTATCATGCGGGTGGCTATAGGCGGGTAGAGCTTGGGGTGGCCTTTCAACACCTCGGTCATGGGAATGCCCTTCTGCACAAAACCAACGCCTGCCTTAATAGACTTTTGGTAGCGGCTGTTACTGGTGACTGAGGCCGCCAAGTCGAGGGCCTGGTCAATGGGCACGCCGCTCCTAAGCAGTGCCGACATAGCGCGGGCAAAGCGCGCCAGGTTGAACTCAATCATGATAGTTTTAATTTTTGGCAGCTTGAGCAAAAACCCGTCCCAGTACCACTGGCCCTTAGGCCGCTTGATGTAGAGACGAAACGCGTAGAGCAAACCTAACAAGGCGGGGATAACAAACACGCCCCAGGCGATGAGGAAGTTGCTCAGGGCCACCAAAACCTTAGTGGCGAGGGGTAGAGTGACATGGCTGTCGATAAGGAGCTGGGTGACTTTAGGGATGACGAACGTCATCATGAAAATGATCATGGCAAACAGCGCACAGAGTATAATAGAAGGGTAGATCATAGCGCCGCGCGCCTTCACTAGCAGTTCGTAGTCGCGCTCCTGCTGCTCTAAGAGGTAGGAGAGCACGTCCGCCAGCTTCCCCGTGGTCTCCCCTACCCTAATCAGGTTGACGTAGAACTTGGAGAAGTGCTCCGGGTGGCGAGCTAGGGCGGCGTAGAGTGGTTGCCCACGCTGCACGTGGGCGTGAATGTCGAGGAGAACAGCCTTGAGCTTCTGGTTGTTGGACTGCTCGGTGGTAACCCTAAGGGCCTGGTCCAGCGCCATACCAGACTCGAGCAGAGTGTAGAGGTTGTTGGTAAAAAAAATTTTGTCGAGGCGCGAAATTGTACTTAAGAACTGGTCTAAGCTGGCAAAGCGTGGTTTACGCTCCCGCTTTAAGCTCACAATGAGCAAGCCCTGCGCCTCCAGCTCGCGCGTAGCACGCTTCAAGCTTTTGGCCTCGAGCTTGTTCTTAACGTACTTCCCGGCGCTGTCGAGCGCAGTATAGTTGAACGTGTGCATGTTTACTCCTTGGTAACCCGGAGGACTTCCTCAAAGGTCGTGTACCCCTGCAACACTTTGAGCACGCCGTCTTCAGCCATGGTGAGGGTACCCTGAGCTTGAGCCGCTTGCTTAATAGCGTCAGCGGTGGCGCCTGAGGTTACGAGCTCTTCCATGGCGCGGTCCACCACCAGCACCTCGTAGATGCCAATGCGGCCCTGGTAGCCCGTGCCATTACAGCGGTTGCACCCCCGCCCACGGCTAAGCCGTACCTCCCAGAGTGGTGGGTTGGGTGGTGGCACTAAACCCTCGGCTCGGAGCTTGGCAAATACCTCCTCCAGGTTAAACATAGCAGCGTAGCCCTCCAACACTTTACGGGACGAGGGCATGCGCTCGGCACAGTGCCGGCAGACCTTCCGCACCAGACGCTGACCTACCACCACGTTGACCACCGAGCCAATTTGGAACGGGGCCACACCCATCTCGATAAGCCGCTGTACAGCGAGGAACGCACTGTTGGTGTGGAGGGTGGAGAGCACGAGGTGGCCAGTCATGGCAGCGTTGATAGCCATGTCCGCAGTTTCCGAATCGCGAATTTCCCCCACCATCACAATGTCCGGGTCTTGCCGGAGCAGGGACCGTAAGCCCGCTGCAAAGCCTAAGTTCACCACGGGGTTTATTTGCATTTGGTTTATACCCTCGATGCCGTACTCAATGGGGTCTTCCACGGTGCAGATGTTGACATTCTCACGGTGTAAGAGCCGGAGGAAGGAGTAGAGGGTGGTAGTTTTGCCTGAGCCTGTCGGGCCCGTGACCAGCACCATGCCGTGAGGTTTCGCAATTTCACGTTTTATGACTCCAAGGTCCCGAGGGTTCAGGCCGAGCTTGCCTAAGGCAAACTGGCGCTCTTTGGTGTCGAGCAAGCGCATAACCATTTTGGTACCGTGCAGGGTTGGAATGGCCGAGATGCGAATAGCTACCTCGCGCTCGTTAAAGCTCACGCGGAAACGGCCGTCCTGCGGTAGGCGGTACTCGTCGAGCTTGAGGTTGGCCATCAGCTTAAGCCTGGCCACGAGCGGCGGCAGCACGGCGTGGGGGAGCTCTACAATTTTGTGGAGCATGCCGTCGATGCGAAAGCGAATAATAACCTGATCAGTCGTTGGTTCAAGGTGAATGTCAGAAGCGTTCTGGCCTAAAGCCCGGTCGATAACCGTGTCCACCATTTTTATAATAGGCACGTGTTGCGCCAGTTTTTCCGCCGAGTCGTGGCTTGAGAGCGAATCACTCACACTGTCGGCGATAATCTTGGCAAACTCCTGCGTTAGCTCACCTTGGTACTTCTTAATCGCGCTCCGCACGTCTTGTGGTGTGGCCAGGTACACCTGGGGTTTGAGGCCCGTTTTCTTTTTTACAAAATCAACCACCCTGGCGTCCGACGGGTCAACCATGGCGACACTTATCTCTGCCCCGGCTTTCTTGAACACTACCACCGAGTGCTGCTCGGCCGCCTCTTTGGGGATGAGGTTAAGGACGTAGGGGGAAATAACCCGCTTACGCAAACTGACGACCGGTACACCATAGAACTCAGCTAAACAGGAGAGCGCCTTGCCCTGGTGCACCTCCTCGTGCTCCAGCAAGAGCTCGCCCAAGGGGCGGTCAGTGAGCTTGGCCTGCTTTACAAAATCTTTCAGCTGGTCACGACGAAGACAGCCCCGGCTCTCAAAGAGCTTGCCCAAGCGGCCGTAATCAATAGTTGTCTTCCCAAAACCAAATACTCCCATAGGTTGTCTACTGTAGTTATCGCTAGGCTGGTCGAAAAGTTACACCTGAGTGGCCTAAAAAGTCATGCAAAAAGCACTCCCGAATATACCACTCCCGTAAAGCTCTGTCAATACGCACCAAACACAAAACCCATTCGCTAAGCGCGAATGGGTTCAGTACCAGAACAGGCTAAACCACGGTCAGTACCAGTGCCAGCGCCAGCACCAAGCCAGCGTGGCTAATGACCGAGACGTGCTGCACGCGAATTTTGATAAAGATGTTGAGCAAGAGCGCCGCCGTCAGGAAGACGACAAAGTAGAGGTAGAACTGTGTGACTGAGTCACCCAGGTTATGGACCGTGAGGAAGCCAAAGAACTTGGCAAACCGGTCGGTACCTTCGTTAAAGGTGTAGAGGTGCTGGGTGGTGGCCGCGGGGGCAAGGAGCACCAGCGGGCGATCGGTCACTAAACCGTCACGCCCAACAGCCGTAACCGAGAGCATCTCCCCGCTCTTACTAAACTCGGCAGCGTTGAACGGTAGCGTACCGCTCCAGGTAGCGCTGAGGGGGTCGGGAATCAGTGGAACGCTCTGCGAGGCCAAACGTGCGGTAACGCTCTCCGCCCCCGTAACGAGCACGCTCAGCTGGTAGGCGGCACCTACGGGCGTGAGCTTGAGGCTAGCATCGTAGACCACGGGCGCCGTAGCCGCCGGCGCGGCGGCAGCGGGAGCCGGAACGGGCGCGGGTGTGGTTGCGGCCGGCGGCGGAACTGGCTTTGGTTTCGGCGTGGCCTCGGCCGCGGCCACCGTGCCAGGCGTGGCTGGCGCAGGAGCCGGTACCACCGTCTTGGTGACCGGCGCTGAGGTAGTACTCGGGGTGAGGTGCGGCGCGGGCGGGGTAGCGGTCGCCAGCACCACCGGAGCACCAAAGTGCTCCACCACGAAAATGCTGTCAAAACCCTCGAACGTACCCATAGCTACGCCAACACCCATTTCAGTATAGTTCGGCTGGACAATGTTGGCGCGGTGGGTGGGTGAGGCCAGCCAGCCTTCTTGCACGTCTTCAGCGCTGGTAAAGTGCACGGCCAAGTTCTCACCGGCGTAGGTGTAGCGGTACCCGGCAGCGGCAAACCAGCTCCAGGGGCTAGCGCCATTGGGGCTTACGTGGGCAAAGTACTGCTGCTGCAGCATGTCGTTGGCCTTAGCCTGAGCTGACTGGTCGAGCTTAGTGTTCTCTTTGAGCACGCCCAGGCTTAGGTTAGCGCGCGTTTGGTTGGTAAGGTCGATGATGTTCTGCCGCGTGATGGCGCTCGAGTATAGGCTGGAGGACGGCAGCACCAGTGGCACCACAATCACGAGCACCTTGAGGAGCACCAGCACCACGCTGTACCCAACCAGCACCGAGTGCTTCAGCACGTGGGGGCGGTAGCCATTACCCTGGTGGGGTATGAAGTGGTCTTTGAGGTGGCCACCGACCTTCTGTAAGTGGTGCTTAACCTGGGCCATAAAGTTCTGAGGTGTGTATGCCATACGTGCTGCCGAGGTAACAGCCTACTCTACACCAACGTAGCACGTTTGTCAAGCCTGAACCATACTACTCAAGGCCAGAACGCAAGCTGAAACTGAACCTACAGCACTGAGCGTGTAGACGTCTCGGCCGAGGTAGTACGCAGTCCTGACCAGGCTACTGACGAGCACCGGAGTAGGCAATAGCTCTGACCGTGTCCCAATCGGCAGCGCTCTGGGGTGCGTGGCCATAGGTAGCGGTGAACGACTTAGCCGCTGCCGCTTCACTCCCCAAGTTACGGCCGGTTGGCCGTAGGCCATAGGCCATCACAGTTACCGCCGCGTCGTCATGTGCGTTGCTGTCGCGCTGTGGCTCACGTTTGTATATTTTCACAAAGGCCTCTTCCGCCTGCTGTTCTTTGGCTTGGTTACGCTGGGTAGGCCAGCGGCCGTTGGCAATTTTGATCACGTCCTGCCAGTCGCCTTCAGTACTCGGCGCTTTGCCAAAAGCCGAAGCGAAACTGGACACTACACCCGCCCGCTCCCCCTGGCCTAAGCGCTGCGTGGTCGGGGTACCAAGCGCAATAAAGTCTTTTAGCTGTGGGGTAATGGTAGCAAGTTCAGCTTGTAACACTTTTATTTTGGCGATGATCGTCTCAGCGCGCTGCAAGAGCGCGGCGGCTTGGCTTGGATCAACGCTTGTCACCTGGTCAACGTTGTTGGTAGCAACCGCTTGGGCGTCGATGGTAATGTCGTTTAGGCTCGTTGCCGAAGATGTAGTGTGGAACGTCGCTACCGGGCTGCCGTAGTAATACCCCGTGGCATTGTGACCTTCTACCTTGTAGTAGTAGGTTCTATTGGGTAGGAGGTTTAAGAGCTGTATCGTATAGACCGTGGCTAGCTCGGTGCTCTGGGTGATGGGCATCACAAACGACAGGTCGTTCGCACTTGAACCAAAACCATAAAACACACGGCCCGTGGCTGGCTGATCAACCTTCCAGTCCACAGTAGCGCCCTGGCTAGTGATGTTAGAAACGTTCACATCATAAGCGCCGATGCTGTGGCCATCTGGGGTACACTTCTGGTACTCATGGGTGTGATCGCCAAAGTAGGCCCAGACTAATCGGTACGAACCGTCGGGGTTTGTTTTCCAGTCTAGGTCATTAACCCCCGGCGTATACCACTCAGACCAAGTACCCGAGAACCACTGGATGCGGTAGTTCAGTACCTCGGGGTGTTTAGAGCTGTCGAGTGTGCCAAACTCGGTTGTGTGCAGGGCCGGCTCTGTTATGGTCGTGAACGTTGCGCAGAACGAGGGGTCGCGAACTACCACCGTAATCCCCTGCATGTCGCCTTGGCCAGAAGCGTCCACCATTTTGAATGCAACTTGATAGGTGCCCGGCGTACTAAAGAAATGGTAAAACTTTCCGTCAGTGTTCGTATCTACGCTCGTACCGGTTGCCCAGCTCGCTGAATAGGTGAGCGTGCCACCGCTGGGGTTATTCGGCTCAACTTTGAACTGCGCTGAACCCCCCACATCAATGGTGCGCGTACCAAAAATGTACTTAATGGTTGGCCGGATGGTCGTACCACCAGAGTTGGTGATCACACTCAGAATAGGCTGACCATCGACGTAGAGGTGGCTAGCGGTATCGCTCAAAGTCCCGTTTTGGTTCGCGTCGTAGCCCAGGTCAGCTTCACTGACTGAATAGCTCAAGTACCCCAGCACGGGCGCACCCAGAGCAAACGTATCACCATTGGCAATACTACCGGCTGTACTTAGTACCACAGTAAGGTAGCGGTAAGAACCGGGGTTCAGGGTCAATGGTGAAGTGGCACTACCGGGCGTAGGTAGCGTACCAAAGTTCAAAGTATCAAAAGTAGTCATTGCCACACTATTACTTAGGTAATCAGAAGAGTTTTCACTTGAAGCGTATAGAGTGTAGCGCTCGTTGGTGCCTGTGTGGCTGCCCCCATCAGCGAACTGTGCCGACGTCAAGGTAACCTTAGCCGAGCCGTTGTTCTGGAGCTTGAACCTCCCCAAAGCTGTACCGGTCGCTACCACTTCAGTTACAGGGGTGGTTGGCTCAAACGCGCTCACCACTACGCCGAAAGGGACAATGTTGCTCCGGGCATTACTTTGACCATTTAAGTTTCCGCCTGCATATGTTGGCGCCACGCCGGTCTGTGCGCCTCTCGCAGTAATGTCAGCTCCAGCTGTCATATCAAGGCTCAGGTAGAAATCATCCCCCAGGTAGCCTATGCCCCCACCTCCAACACTGGCTTTGGCGTAGATGGTTACCACTGTGCCCGGCTGAACCGGTTCAGCAAGTAGGTTATCAGTTGCCGTCCAGGTGGTAGAACAGCTGTTGTTAACGCAAGTTGAGAACTGGCTCGCTGTAGCAAATGGGGTACTATCCATGGGGGCGGCACCTACTTGACGGTACAGTGTTATATTCACTAAGTCATTCTGGTGTAACCTAGAACCTGCAGCGTGGAGAGTGAGTCGACTAACTTTCTGCGCCTCACCTTGAGCATAGAGCTTAACAGCCAAGTATGTTTTACCTTGAGTGCCCACAGGTACTAACTGCTGTACAGTCGGGGTGGCATTAACACCCGAAACCAATGAGCCGGTGAGTGAGGTTGTGGCGCCAAACTTACAACTGGTCAGTTGCGCGACATCGGTAAGGCAAGGCTGGACTCCAGTAATATCTAGTCCCGTTTGGTAGACAAATGCACTTAGCGCGGTTTGAATGTCGGCTGTACTATATCGGTTGGCTACAAAAGCGGCGTCGGTTGCAAACTTCATAGCCTGACCACCATAGAGGAGGTACGTTGCGCCACTGGTGGTTGTTGAGTAGCGGAAAATGGTACCATCGGGGTAAATTGAACTGAGTGGAGCACCGAGCGAGTAGTTCGCCCAGAACGCATCAGGCACAGTTAGAACCCTAGCGGACCAATTCGGACCGTAGAGGGTAGGCAGCAAGTCAGACGAGACTAGGTGTAAGACATTGGGGTACGAAATAGCGTACACACTAGTGTCAGTACTAATTTTCACAAGCCAGGTACCGGGCCGAACAGTAACATCACCACCTATCGGCAGCGCCTGTAGTTGTGATGGCGTAACCACCTTGACCTGGTTCTCACTCAAACCCCACGAGTAAAACACTTGCTTCCAATCGGTCCAATCAGGAGTACGGGGGAACACATAACGCTTACCATCGCTCCCCATGTAGTATATCCAGTTGCAAGGGTCATTGGTGCCGGCATCCACGGTGCAGGCCAGCTTGAATAAATCACCAGGGTTAAGTCCTGACGATGCTACCAGTGTAAACGTCGCTGTCACCGATTTCGCACCACTCATGGTAATGGTGCAGGTGCCTGTGCCAGTACAACCACCGCTCCAGCCAGCAAAGGTGGAACCGTTTTGAGCCATAGCGGTCAACGTAACCGTGGCACCACTCAAGAAGCTCGCGCTACAAACGCTGCCGCAGTTTATAACACTACCCGGTTGCAAGGAAGTACCTTCGAACACGGTGCCTGAACCAGTACCGACTTTCGAAACCGTCAACGTGAAGGTTGGAGTTGTAGCTGTGGTGGTGAATGAGAGTACCGAACCGTAACTTTTCCCAGCGCTATTTTCTCCTATGGCACAGTAGTAGTAGGTGGTTACCGAGCTCAGCTGATTTACATCATAACTATAACCAATAAGAATCGAACCGCTACCGTTGCTGATGCCGCCGGTGGCAGGCAGGCGCGTGCCAAAGCTATCAGTACAGCTGCCAGGACTGGTAGTAGACAAACGGAACCAGCTAGACGTGGCTAGACCGTTCGGGTTGGTGGTGCCCTGGAGGGAGGCCGAAGTTGCTGTGACCAATGTCGCTGCTCCCGAAGTAACGGTGGGTGCCGTAGCGCTAGTGGTAAAGGTTGCGGTAACGGTTTGGTTGGCGCTCATAGTAACGGTACACGACGTACTGGCGGTGAGCGAAGCGCTGGAGTTTAGAGCGGCGGTGACAATGGGAGTACAACCACTTAAGCCCACGGTCGAGCCGGTGGCTGGGGTAGCACTTATGATTACCGTGGTGCCAGCTACAAACGACGCGCTACAAGCTGTGCCGCAGTCAATACCCCCTAGGTTAGACGTTACAGTGCCACTCCCCGTGCCAGCCCTCACCACCGTCAGTGCATAGTACACCGAGCCAGTACCCGACCCATCGATGGGTGTGGTAGCAGCACTAGCAAACTGCCCCAGCATGCTGCTGTATAACAAAATACCCATCACCAAGATGCTAGAAGCACCTAAAAAGTGGTGCGGCTTGTGGAGCTTGGCGAGCTGATGTAACCCTTGGGTCATGTTTGTTTTCCTCCTAAATAGCTCCCTAAAAATTAGAGCGCTAAAATAATTATTTAGGCTAACTGTAGCCATTACAGTAATAATTTTAGCACAAAATGAAGAAAAAATCAAGCTAATATCCGATAAAAATCAAACAGGGGTGAACCTAGGTTCACCCCTATCGTAAGTGCGTACTAACAGCTATGCTCGCTTCATTCGCTCTTCACTTAAGAAATTCTGAATGTCATTCACGGTACCCATGAGCTGGGCCGGGAAAATGATGGTGGAGTTTTTCTCAGTCGCTATCTCAGCTAAGGTTTGCAGGTTCCTAAGCTGCAACGCAATAGGGTGGGCCATCATAATGTCGGCGGTATCGGCTAGCTTTTGAGCGGAGAGGAACTCACCCTCAGCAGAAATTATCTTGGCACGCTTTTCACGCTCAGCCTCAGCCTGCTTGGCAATGGCCCGCTGCATATCGTCGGGCAGTTGTATGTCCTTAATGTCCACACTACTTACCACAACCCCCCACTGCTCGGTGTAGGAGTCCAGGTACTTGGTAATTTCAGCGTTAATAGTTTCACGCTCCGAGAGAATTTCATCAAGCTGGAACTTACCCACAATATTGCGGAGCGACGTTTGGGCAATTTGGTCTATGGCATCACGAACGTTCTGAATAGCCACAATGCTCTTGACGGGGTCCACGATACGGTAGTACGAAACTGCTGAGACATCGACCGAGACATTGTCTTTGGTGATTATCTTCTGCGCTGGCACAGGTAGTGTCACCACGCGAAGGTCAACTACTCTCAAGCTTTGGAACAGCGGCACTATCCAAGTAAGCCCAGGGTTACGCTCACCGACGATTTTACCAAACATGAACACTACCCCGCGCTCGTACTGCTGCACCGTTCTCAGGCCAGCGAGCACTATAATTATAATGACGGAAACCACATACCACATAGCGCTCAAGAGTTAAGGGTAAATTTGCTTGCCGTCGTCGTCCTCGATGATGATGGCGTTGGTGGGGCAAGCGCGCGCCGCTTCTAAAATTAAAGCGGCATCCACCGGCAGCTCTTTGTAATCAACCCACTCACTGGTCTTGTCTCCGGCCGCACGCTTAATGACCGCTTTGCCCTCTTCATCAAGCTCGAACACTTCCGGGAGCAGCGCAATGCAGCTCGCCGCGCCAATACAGAGTTCTCGGTCAACCCGTACACGCATACGTTCTTACGGTTTGAGGGGAGGAAGGATTGGTTTTAGGTCAAGGTCGAAACAGTAGTGCCCTGCGGGATGCGTCCAATTCACATCATACGGACTATAGAGCGGTACCGCCCGCGGCGCTGGCGACGTACCAGCTGGTTCAGCTGCCTCAAACGTGGCACAGATTTGAACAGCAGTACCACTACCGGGCTTATACTCGTACGGTTGACCCGTGAGTGGGTCTTGGGGCACTGTAGGAGCATAGCCGTTTTGAAGTGCACCTAAATCCGCCGGCAAACGACCCTTTTGGCTATAGTAGCTAGTAACCCCGTTATAGATACTTTGCAGGTCAGTCACCCGCTGCTGGTCGCGCACGGCCTGCTGTCGTTCAAACGGTGTGCCGTTGAGGTAGAACCCAAAGGCTATCGCAGCCACCACCACTACGGTGAAAGCGATACCATGGGCGCGGTGCCAGGCCTTAGGGTAGGCTGCTTTTCTCTCGTCACGCTTGACAGTTACAAAGTAGTACACAATCACCCACCCGCCAATGAGGAGTATGGTCAAAACTTTGAGCAAGAACCGCGCGTTGACTTCGCCCGCCAAAAAACGGTCCACCAGCGCAATCAAGTCCCCTATGACCGTGGCGGCGGCTAAGAACAGCGCCAGGTAGATGAGCACGCGCCGCACCTTGGACATGGCGCTGGTGCGCCCGGCGGCCACGTCCCTCACCAACACCCAGGTAATAGCAAAAAAGACAGGGGCGGCGACGATGAGCGAAGCCAGTGGCCACGGTATGGCGCCACTGTCGCTTCCGTAGACGTTACCAACCACGTCGGGATAGTAGCGATTGATGGCCGCAAACATCACGCCTCCGAGCGAGGTAGCGGCAATACCCAGGGTAATAAACTGCAGTAGGTAAAAGAAAATCTCGCGGCCCGAAGATTTTGGCGCGGGGGGCGCGGGCGGCACTAAATCACCGGTTGGCATGAGCGCCTGGGCAACTACACCAAGGTCCCAGCCTGAGGTTGCCAGCATGGTTTGGATATCGGCATCACTCTTCCCGGCCGCGCGCGCTTTAGCTACAAACTGAGAAAGTTGTTCGTTGGTCTGTTTCATAAAGGTTTAGAGTGCAATAAGAACCGCACCAGCGGCCATGAGTATGGTACCAGCAATCACCTTAAACGTTAAGCCTTCACCAAGGAGTAAGCCGGCTAGCACAACCGTAAAAACCAATGATAGCTTATCAATGGGCGCCACCCGCGAGGCCGGGCCGGCCTTAAGCGCGTAGAAGTAAAAGAGCCACGAGAGCGCGGTAGCAATGGCTGAAAGAAATAGGAAGAGCCAGGTTTTGTTGGATAAGTGTGCGAGCTCGGCCAGCTTCCCTTGGTACAGTACAATAGCCCACGCAAACAAGAGTATGAACACCGTGCGAATGGCGGTAGCGAGGTTAGAGTTCACCCCGGCTACACCTATTTTAGCCAAGATAGCCGTGAGGCTGGCAAAGAAAGCGGATAAGAGAGCAGCTACAACCCAGGACATAGAGCTAGCGGATAGTAATAATAGGCATGCGCTCTTGTGCTTTAAGCCCTAAGGTCAGCCGCGCTTGGGTAGGTGCGTAGAGCGTAAAAAGTTTGGCGCCCTTAGCCACGCGCTCACCAAAGCGCACGTGCAGGTGCAACCCGGCAATTTTCTCGTGCGGCGCCCCGAGGTTCATGCAGACTTCGTTAATAGCTTTGTCATCTACCACCACCACACTACCTGGTTTGTCGGCGTGAATTTCGTAGCGGTAAGCGCCAGTGGCGACGGCTTCAGCGTCTAGGTTCGGGTTACCACCCTGCGCTGCGATAATTTGCTGCATCTTATGCCACGCCGCACCGCTCTCGAGCTGCCGGCGAGCCAGACGCTCACCTTCACCACGCTTACAAAACCCTTTAAGCTCCAACAGCTCACCTGCCAAGTACACGCTCTTGTCTTCCAAATCTTGCGGCAGTAGGCTTTTCCGCTGCAACACCCTGAGCACGTCCCTAGCCTCGAGCGCCGGGCCAACGCCCCGCCCCACCGGCTCACGCGCTAACGTTTTTATCACCTTCACCTTCATACCAAACTTCCGGCCCAGGTACACAAACTTGCTCTCGAGCTGGTCGGCAGTTTTTGCCGAGCCAATTTTGGCAGTTGAACCAATAGGCATGTCTATCACGAGGTAATCCACCCCCATGGCTACCTTTTTCGCCATAATAGAAACTATCATCTTGTCATAGGGCTCGAGCGCCAGAGGCCTGGACAGCTTGATGATGCGGTCGTCGGCTGGCGCGATGGAGAGCCCACCACCCCACACCAAGCAAGCACCAGTCTTTTTGACAATGGAGCGAATCTCTGACATGGAAAACGTCACCGGGGCCAGCACCTCCATGGTGTCAGCGGTTCCGGCCGGGCTGGTTATGGCCCGGGAAGAGGTCTTGGGCATGGTGAGGCCCAAAGAGGCGATGATAGGGGTGACTATCATGGTAGTGCGGTTACCGGGCACACCACCCACCGAGTGCTTATCCACTACCTCTGTTTTCAAATTCATCTGCTCCCCGGTTTCAGCAATCGCTTTGGAGAGGTAGTAGAGCTCCTGGTCAGTGTTCGGCTTCACAAACCCCGAGGCGACGTAGTACGTCATCTCCACCGGGGAGAGACGGTTCTCCACAATATCAACAATAATAGAGCGGACTTCGTCGTAGCTTAGCTCCTTGCCTAGGAGCTTCTTCTTAATAGCTTGAATGGACGGCGGCCGCGACAGCTGTTTGAGCTCAACCAGCAGGTCGCTCTTGAGCTTAGCCGGTTGCCAAACCTCACGCCACAAGCCAACTTCACCCCTGGCTACCCGCGAGTGTGACAGCTCAGCCGCCGCCACCGTACTCTTACCCCCGGCCCAAGACAGCTCCACCCGGTCGCCGGCTTGAACGCCAAACGCTTCCGCCTCAGTCTCGTTCAAAACCACGAGCGGCTCACCGCCAGATGAGAGATCAAGTTTTCTAGTTTTAAGAAAAATGGGCATTAGCGGGTGGTAATCCAGGGGTAGCGTTTTCTGACTAAGCCCGCGACCTGGCTTGGTTTAATGACACCAAACTCAGTGATAAGACCAGTCATGTAGCGCGCTGGTACCTTATCAAATGCGAAATTGAGTGCTTTAGCACCGCGCGGTGCGTGCGGCCAAAGTTCTTTGGGGGACCTGAGCTCAAACGTGCTCTCGCCTCGCCAGTCAACTTTAAGCAGTGGCGCGGCCACGTACACGGGTACCCTTGAATCGTAGGCGGCGAGCGCCATACCAAAGCTACCAATCTTATTCAAGACTGAGCCGTCGCGGGCAATACTGTCGGCCCCGAGGAGCACCCAAGAAACTTTAACACCATCCCCCGAGTGGTTAGAGATCAAAAACGCCGCCGCACTATCGACGACCATAACCGTGGGTACATGAGCTTTACGCAAGCGTTTGTCGGTAATACGCCCCTGCAACAGTGGCCGGGTTTCGGTGTGGTAGACCCTAAAACGTTTACCGGCTCGGTGCGCATCAGCCAAAACGTGCTCAGCCAGCGACGAGTGGCAGTGGGTAAAAATGGTTTGCCCCCGGCGCACGAGCCGCTCCCCTGCTTTCACGACCAGACCGTTGGCCTCCCCGAGGTACTCAGCAAGTGCACACTCAAGGTGGTGCACGAGCTCACGCCAGGCAGTAGCTGAGCTACCACGTGTGGCGTAGTTACGCAATTCACTCACCAACCAACGAGACAAGTTGCGCGCCAAGGGCTCTGTAGGACGCACCGTCGAAAGCTCCCTTGCCACCGCGCTCAAGCGCGCCCAGTCGCGGCGACTCGCAGGTGGCGGGAGTGAACGTGCAAAGCGCGCCAGCTCATGAAGGGTGGCAGTAGCTGCCGCCGTCGCACCTTGAATACGAACACTGCGTACGTTGTACTTGAAACGTCTACGAGAGGTACTCATGGTGTACTAGCTATCAAACTTCACCACCTGCCCAGGCCTCAAGGGCCGGGGCCCGGGCGGCGAGGAGGGCACTGGAGCTTGGTGGAGTGGCGCCCTAGGGTCTGGCCGACGAGCACCACCATTAAAAGAAACGGGGGCTTGTTTCAAGGCTTCGGTCAGGGAAATGCTTGGTGGGGGCGCAGGTACCGCGGGATCGGGAATGTGGACAGTTGGTTTTGGTTGAGCTACAGCTGGTTGCGGCGAAGACTGCTGATCAGGTTGTACCGGCGGTGGTAAGGTAGCAGCACTAGACTCTACCAGAGACGCCTCAGCTGGCGCGGCAGGGGTCTGTGGTACCTCCGTCACCACCAAGCGAGGTTTGGGCTTAGGCACCAGGCCCTGCCTGACACGCTTCATGTCTTCTTTGCAGTACACGGGCCTGATGCCGTCAGGCTTGAACGGCAGCTGGACTTTACGGCCACAGACCCAGCAATTGGCCTCGAACAAATCACGAATCGGGTTTACCACGTTGAGGCGAGAAGGTTCAGCCAACTCTGCTCCCCGCTGGCGGAATGACCGCGGCACCGCACGGTAGGTGGCCTCCTCTGGGTCTAAGCTGCGCGAGTCCTCACTGGCGTTACCTTTGAACACGTCTTCCACGCCGGCCCAGCGCAAAATTTTCTCCTCCACGGCGGCACGGTTTTTGGCGTAGCGCTCGCGCGACACGCGAATCACCTTGTCACGGTTGTTAGTGCGTACACTAACCGGTGGCAGTGTAGTGGCGCTGAAGGGCGCGCTCGTGACGCCGTCTACCATGAGCTTCAGGTAAATGTGGTAGTTGGGCAGGCTCACCAGGTCAGCCTGGGTAAAGGTAGGGTCAAACTCCGTTTCCAAGAACTCGGCGTCCTCAGCTCCCACGCGGAACACCACCATAGTACCGACGTTGCCAAACACCGCCGCCTTGACCACGTCCCCCAGCTGCTCAATGTACTGGTGGGCAATAATGAGGTCCAGGCGGTACTTGCGGGCCTCGGACAAAATAGTGGCAAAGCTCTCGGTGGCAAAGTTTTGAAACTCGTCCACGTAGAGCATAAAGTCAGCGCGCTCTTCCTCTGGTGTGTCGATACGGCTCATGGCAGCCAGCTGCAGCTTGGTTATCATCATGGCCCCGAGTAGCGCCGAGTTGTCCTCGCCCACCCTGCCCTTACTAAGGTCCATCAGAAGTATTTTGTGGCCGTCGATAATTTCCCTAAGGTCGAGTGTGGACTTGGGCTGACCAACGATGTTGCGAATAATGGAGGAGGAGAGGAACTGCCCAATTTTGTTCTGAATAGGCGAAATGGCTTCGGTGCGGAACTTTTCGTTGTAGTTGTCGTACTCATCTATCCAGAAGCTCCTAACCACCGGGTCAGAAACTTTTTCCAAAACCTTCTTGCGGTAGTACTTATCAACTAATATGCGCGTGATGCCGAGGAGGGTGGAGCCTGGGTACTCGAGCAGCGACAGAATGGCGTTGCGGAGAATGTACTCTAGGCGCGGCCCCCAGGAATCGGCCCAAATTTTCTTAAACACGCCAATCAGGCCCGACGCCACCAGGTGGCGGTACTTGGGGTCTACCGACTCCAGCGGGTTGAAGGCTACCGGGTAGTCAACGTCGGAGGGGTTAAAGTACACCACCTCGTTCACGCGGTGGGAGGGAATGATGTCTAAAATTTTCTCCACTAGGTCGCCGTGGGGGTCAGCCACGGCCACGCCGAACCCAGCCCGAATGTCGCTCGCGATCATGTTCTCGAGCAAGACCGATTTGCCAGCGCCAGACTTACCGATGATGTACATGTGGCGCCGGCGGTCGTCGAGCTTGATGCCGAACTTCCGGGAACTGTTCCGGAAATTAGTGACCGCAAAGGGGGTGATGGTGTAGCGAGGTAAGGTGTCCATAGCAGCTTACTCTAGGAACGGCAGGTTGCCAGGGGGGGCGCCCTTAGCCTCCTCCGCGCTGACCTGCGGTTCAGGGGCGCTCACCGGCCTCAGGTACCCCCTGCCCATGACCGGCAGCACGAAGGGTGGCTCAGCCTTCTTGACCTCAGTCTTCTTTACGAGCGGCGCCTTAACTGTTACCACCGGGAAGTGGTACATGGTGGCGAGCTCCTCGGTGTTAAGTATGACGCCGTGGCCAAGCCCGCGGTGCGTGCTGCGCGCTTTGAACGAGCGCAAGATGCTGCGCCGCTTATGGTCGAGCCGTGACTGTTTAAAGAAGTAGGCCACTTGGGTAGTTACGCGCTTGCCTGGTTTCCACTCGTTGAGGTTGTGGGTGCTGAACTGTTGAATCGCTCCCACTACGGCAGAAACCCCCCTACCCTTCAGGAACGTTTCGCGTCGGCCCCAGTAGACCAGGCGGAACTTGGTCAGGAACCCAATCTTAGACGCCTTGCGTTCGATGGCTTCCACAATGGTACGCTCGCCTGGCGTAAGCTTCATAACCTCGCTCACCAGCTCCTGTTGTTCAGACTCAGACAGGCCGCTGTACCCCGCGCACCAGGTGGGTTCAATAATACCGGCAAAGAGAATTTCAACTATGGTGCAGAGGGTTTGGGTGGGCAGCTCAACAAACAAAAAGTAGAGTATACCATGCGACGAACCATGTTCGCGCTTAACCAAACGTTGTACCTCGGCCAGAGAGCGTTCGGTCCAGGCGCCCTTGACCGGCGTCAGCACCCACTGCAGCCAAATGTCCTCATCAGCGCCGATCCGACCCAACACCTCGAGCAACGAGGCCATGGGGTCTTTAAAATCACCGCTCAAGGTGTGCTCAAAATCGGGGTAGGTGCGAATGGGGTAAACGTCTTTCTTCACCAGCTGAAACTCAGTCCCCCACAGGTCGTGGGTTTCGGTATCGAAGTTCGAGGGCAGGCGCCCGACGTAATCCTCCACCGCCGTTATTTCGGCATCGGGGTACTGGGCGTAAATAGCTGCCTCCAGCAGGTCGCGCCAGTACACGGGTGTGCGCACCAGGTACTGAATGTAGCCGCCCAAAGATACGAGCTCAAAGCTAATTGATTCCTGATGCTTGCCATGCCAAAACCTATCCCATAGGGTGAAGCTATTGTACGCCCCCGACACGGTGGAAAAAATCTGCTCCACGGCCTGCGGCGACTGTTCGGTCTCGCGTGGTACGTCGATGGCTAGCAGTACGTACTCCAAGCTGTGGAGGAACTTGTGCCGCCTCGAGTTCACCCAGGCGGTCCAGGCCGCCCACAAGAACACGAACACCACCACCACCCAGCCACCATGCACCAACGCCCACCACGCAAAGGCCCAGGGGCTGTCGCTGGGGATACCAGTGAAATCAAGGCTCAGCTCAAACATAGCTTAGGCGGCAGTGCGGGCTACGGTGTACCGACCGTCGGGCAGGCGCTCAAAGCGCTTACGGTTAGTAAGCGCCAAGTGGATGGTCCCCGGCTTGACCACACGTTGCTTCAGGAGCTCGGCCACCAGCTCATCGCGGTGCATCGGTGCACCGCGCTGCTCGAGTATGCTCAGCAACACATCAGCCACTACGCCTGGACGGTAGCCCCACTCCTGTAGAGCGTAGATGCCCCTCCCCACCAGCACGTACTTCTTGTCCATGATGAGTTCGTTGTGCACCGTCGGTGGGTAGGCTACCTTGTGGTCGAACTTGGCTTCGTTAATAAGGCGCGTAATGTCCCTAAAGTGCAGCGGCTTAGCCTGCTTTTTTAAAACGAGGTAGATTTTGTCGTTCATGCGTTTCGGGTTCACCGTTTCCCAGTGCCCCAAACCCCACTCACCAAAGGTGTTCCTCCTCACCTGACGGCTAATGGCGAGTAACCCCAACAGGACCCGGCCGTCGGCCAAGGTGCCACCCAGGGGCCCTGCCAGGTTAGCCCGGCTGAGCTCAGCTGCCAGCTCAGCCTCAGGCACGGGGGTTCCTCGTGCGCTAATGAGGTCTTGGGTGTGGGTAATCAGCTTATGTAGCGCGTCGAGCGAAGCACTACGCAAACGCCAGCTTGAGTGGTACTCAGTATCTTCGCCACCAAACTCCACTACCACGTCGGTGAGCAACTGCTCCAGGTAGAACCCAATGACGTGTTTGTTCTTAGTGTCCCCGGCTTCGAGCAAGAGCTCGACCAAGTGTTCGTCAGTCGCGGCGCCGCCTTCAGCTTCTAACAGCTCTAAGACCACCTGTCGTACCGGGCCGATGGTGTCTTGGTTGGCCTTACCCTGGGTAAGCTTCTGCACGCTGAGGCGCTGTATCTGGCGTATGCGTTCACGGGTTACCTGGAGTGTAGCCCCGATGCTCTCCAACGTTTCTGGTTCAGCACCCGTGAGGCCAAACCTGCGTTCCAAAATCTGGCGCTCGCGTTCACCAATGGTTTCCAAGAGCTGCCGCAGGGCCGCTTGTGGCAAAAAGTGCTCGCGGTGCGAAACCTGTTGGGTGGAAATGATTTTATCAAGTATAGACTCTTGCTCTGTCATAGATGTCTGTATAGACAGGCTTAAAATACTATGGGCTACTATATATTTAGTATATCATAATTACCAATTTCTGTCAATAGAAAAATAATAAAACAAACACCGGCTATTCTAAACCGGTTTAAACCTAATTCTAAAACCTACTTCTTCGCCTTAGCGGCCCCGGGGTTCGACCAGTAGTTCCAGTCCACAATGAGAGGGCTGGCTACAAAGATAGACGAGTACGTACCGATAGCAATACCGACCAAGAGCGCTAACGTGAAGTGTTTAATGGTATCACCACCAAACAGGTAGAGCGCGGTCAGCACGAGGAGGGTGGTGAACGAGGTGTTGATAGAGCGAACAATAGTTTGGTTAACGCTCTGGTTTACTACTTCCTCAAAGCTCCCGCTGGTCCCCCGGAACAAGTTCTCGCGCGTGCGGTCGAACACCACAATGGTATCGTGCACCGAAAAACCTAAGACGGTGAGTACGGCAGAAACAAACAGTGCATCCACCTCCACGCCGTAGAAGTGCCCCAGCGCGCTGAACACGCCAATAGTTATGAGCACGTCGTGGATTAATGCCACCACCGCCACGACGCCGTACTTCCACGACGCCACCGGCCGTGACACTTTCCGGAAGGCCCACGCAATGTAAGAGACAATGAAGAACAGGGCTAGCGCAATGGACCACAGCGAGCGCGACTTGAGCTCGGCGCCAATAACTGGCCCCACAGACTCAAACCTAAGTTCACTTACCTCTCCCCCGCCACTGGCCTTGAGCTTCTCCAACACCTGTTGGTGGGTTTCCTCGGTCACATCACGGAAGCGGAACAGCTCGCCTTGCGTGCCGGTAGGCTGTATCACGACCGTGCCCAAGTTAAGCGGCGCCAGAGCCTGCTGCAGTGTATCAACGGCTGGGCGCGTGCCCTTGAAATCAACTTCCAGTAGGGAGCCGCCGGTAAAGTCGAGTCCAAGCTTAAGGCCCCAGAGCGAGAGGGAGAGAACACCTCCCACAGCCAACAGCCCTGAGAACAGGTACCACCAACCGCGGCGTTGTATCAGACGTACCATACGTTAGCTTGGGTTAGCTGGAGTGGCTTTAGGTTTAGAGACACCAAACGGGAACCGCCAGGTGGTCACACGGCCCACAGCTACTAACCTAAGCAAGGTGCGGGTAACCGTGATGGCCGAGAACATGCTCACTAAGATACCTAAGATAAGCGTGATAGCAAAACCTTTTACCAAGCTGGTACCAAACCACATCAGCACGAACGCCGTAATAAGGCTCGAGACGTTAGAGTCGCGAATCGACGTCCAAGCACGCTTGAAGCCCTCTTCAATAGCCTGGGTAAGGGGTTTACCAGCCCTAAGCTCTTCACGTAAACGTTCAAAAATAAGTACGTTAGCATCAACCGCCATACCAATGGAGAGTATGTAGCCGGCGATGCCAGCCAGTGACAGCGTAATAGGAATGAGCTTAAAGATGGCAAGTGTCAGCCCTGAGTAGAGTGCCAGCGCACCAACTGCCAGGAGCCCGGGCAAGCGGTAGTAGGCAATCATAAAGAACGCCACCAGCAGAATACCAAGGAGGCCAGCTAGCAAACTCTTCTCCACAGAGGTGCGGCCTAGGGTAGCATCAACCTTCTCCTGTGTCAGCAGCTTCACGGGCACCGGCAGTGCACCAGAGTTTAGGCGCTGGGCCAGCTGCTTAGCCTCGGGCAGGGTAAAGTTACCGGTAATAACCGCGCTACCACCGGTGATAGCCTGCTGAACGGTGGGGATGCTGATGGGGCTACCATCCAAAAAAATGGCTACGGGCTTGCCTACGTTGCGGGAGGTGATGTCGGCGAACAGCTTTTTACCTTCCTCGTTAAAAGTCAGGTTCACCTGGGGTAACCCCGTGCGCTGGTCAAACTCCACGGTTGCGCGCGTGAGCTGCTTACCCGAGAGCTGTGTCGTGACCCAGGTGTCAGCTGTCGGCGGCTTTTGTGTCTTGATCAAAATGTGGCTAGCGCGAACCTCCAGACCGTTAGCACCTTGCCGCTCGCCGGTTTTCTTAATAATGTGGTAACCAAAGTCGCTCTGCACCAGCTCCGGGTACACCTGGCCAACTTTAAGGGTCCAGACCGCATCCTCAAAGGGTTTTACCATCACGCCTTTACCAAAGAAGCCAAGGTCACCACCCGCGACCTTGCTGCCCTCATCCTCCGAGTACTGCTTAGCCAGACTAGCAAAGTCCTCGCCGCGCTTGACGCGCGCGAGCAAGCCTTGGGCTTTCGTTTTAGCCTCAGCGTTGTACTTGTCAGTGGCCGAGGTGTCTGGTGCCGCGGTGCTCTGCTCTTTAAACTCTAAAATCGGAGTTTCACCAATAACCTTGATGGCCTGCTGTACGTCCGTAACACCCGGCAGTTCTACGATCACGCGGTAGTTCTCGCCAACCTTGTCGGTCTGGACCAGGGTTTCCGCCAAGCCCTGCGGGTTCACGCGGCGGTCGATAATATCCCTGACCCCTTGAATAGCATCCGCCTGGTCACTGGAGGCTACGTGCGACATGTCAGCTTGGTACACCAGGTGGCTGCCACCTCTGAGGTCAAGCCCCAACTCAATGTTGTGCTTGGTAAACCATGAGTTACCAGGTACCCAGGTAGGGAGCTTGGGCCAATCAACCAAAAACGCTAGCACAGCCAAGAGCAGTATGGCTATACACGAATGCCATACCTTCTTACGTGGTGTCATGTTCCGGAACAGCAGCTTGTAGAGCCCTACAAACGGCCACCAAATGAACCCTAGTGCTGAGCTTATCCCCTCCCCGAGTTTGCGGAAAAACGCCATGGATAGTTCAACCGGTAAACAAAAGCCTGAACGCTCAGGCCAAACGTAACAAACGTACTATAGCATGGAACCTTGGGGGAGGCAAGACAAGCGGCTGTCTAGCAGCTTAGGCAATAAAACCGCCTGCCTGTAGCCCCCACAGAGTTTTGTACAGGCCACCCTTCTTCTCTATGAGCTCTGCGTGGTTGCCCTCTTCCTGCACCGCGCCATCGCGCACCACCACTATACGGTCGAGTTTCATAATGGTTGAGAGCCGGTGGGCAATAACCAACGTGGTCTTTCCGCGCATGAGCGTGGCCAGTGCATCTTGGATAAGCGCCTCGGTTTGCGAATCAAGGCTCGAGGTGGCCTCGTCGAGCACTAGAATAGGCGCGTTCTTCAGAATGGCCCGGGCGATAGCCACGCGCTGGCGCTCACCACCAGAAAGCTTTACCCCGCGCTCCCCTACAAATGTCTGGTAGCCCCGGGGTAACTTGCTAATGAATTCATCACAGTGTGCCTGTTTAGCCGCCGCTACCACCTCGGCGTCGGTGGCATCACGCCGACCGTAGCGAATGTTATCTATGAGTGTACGGTGGAACAGCACTGGATCCTGCGGCACAAAGCTTACCCTCTGGCGGAGTGAATCTTGCGTGACCGAGGTAACGTTCTGACCATCGATGGTAATTTCACCACTCGTCAGGTCGTAGAACCTAAGTAGCAGTGCAACAAGTGTACTCTTGCCCGCCCCAGACGGCCCAACCAAACCTACGTGCTCGCCAGGTGCGAGGCGTAGGGAAAAATTCTTAATTACCTGATGTGAGTCTATGTAGGTAAAGTTGACGCCCGTAAACTCCAGCGCACCACGTGGGACTTGGAGGGTGGTGGCGCCGGGTCGGTCTTGCACCTGGTGAGGTTCGTTCAGTATTTCTACCATCTCGGCGGCGTCACCAAAGCGTCGGTACATGCGACGAATAACCCGCCCGACACCCCACAGCTGGTCGAACACACGTATGACGTACACCTGCACCAGCACAAAGTCACCTATGGTGACAGCTCCTTGCCGCCAGAGCCTCAAGGCCGCGTAAAATATGGCAAACTCGAGCAGGACCATGAAGGCTACTTGTACTGCTTCGATGGTGGAGTCAAAGTTCCAGCTCCGACGATCGAGCTGGAAGCGCTCCTCGGTGAGCTGACCAAACGCTCGCCGCTCATCGCTGTGCGCCGTGAACAATTTCACGGTCGACTGGTTCATGACAGTATCAGCCAGGTAGCCACTCACCGCCGAGTCAGCTTTCGCCGCCACCTCGCTGAACTTAAGCTGCTGCAGTGAGAGGAAGTAGTTTATAGTGAGGTAGAGTATAAGCCAACCGCTCAGCAGAGCACCGAGCACGGGGTAGCTCAAGAACAGCACCACCAGTATGAAGCTGAGACGGACCACCGTGCGCAGTATTTCCCACAAAAACATGTCGGTAATGTCTTCAAACGCGCCCACCAGCCGGCCCACACGTTTCACCAGGGCGCCGACAAAGCGATTGCTGAAGAAACCGAACGAGTGCCGGTGGAGGTACTCGAAACAGGTATTACTGAGTTCGGCAAAAATCCTCGGCTGGAAAAAGTTGTTCGTGAATGTGGCCACGCGGTACATGAGCCACATCAGCGCATTAATGCCAAGAATGACGAACAAAATGTGGGCAAGTTGAGGAACTACCAACGCTCGAGCTAGTTCGGTAGTTGCCAGCACGTCGAAAAAACGCTTGTAGTAGAGCGGTGTTACCACCTCCAGGGCAGCGCCAATGGTGATGGTTGATACAATCAACCAAAACGCGCCGCGGTAGCGGCGCACGTGCTGCCAGAACAGCTGGTACGTTTGCTTAGTGATGTGCTTCATGTAACCTCGTATGACGTAAATACAACTCCGCCCTGAGGAGCTACTGTGCCTAACATATACTTAAGACGGATTTAGCGACGATCCGTTACAGAATTACTCGTACGGCGTGGCCTAGTGGTTACGTACCAGGTGACGTAGGCAATGGTGAGGGCGCTGTAATTCAGAGCCATGAACCACGGCTCGGCCCAGGAAAAGCTGTTGACGTGGAAACTCGACAGCGGCCACAGGAACGGGGTGGGGAAAAACGCCGTGCTGTGGGTAAAAATGTCTATGCCGATGTGTAAACCCCAAGCACCCAACAGCCATGGCATGCGTTTACCACGAGCGAAATATACGACCACTACCACCGCTACCCACACTACCAAGCTATGCGTGTAGTTATACAGGTGGTAGACATAGGTCGGTATGCTAAGAAGCTCAGGTTTACCAATTGTGAAAAGTCCCTGAAACAAGCGCTGCACAAAGAACACGCCAAAACTGGCGAGGTCAGGCGCCACGCCAAAAAACACTGCCCACAGCCGCTGCCGCAGTGGAACTTTCTGGTACACTACTGCTGTCCACAAGCCATGAGCGAAAATATCCATGGCTATTTGGACAGAATGAGCGCTAGGTCAATAACGAACAGACCGATGATGGCCCACTCGAGCAGGTTGGCCGTGCGGTCTTGCAGCCGCTCGATAATAAACTCACTTGAGCGCGCCATAATGTTGAGCTTGCGCTCCAGCGCGGCCGCCCGTGGGCCAATGGAGAACTGCGCACTCATCTCCTGATACAGGTTCTGCATCTCAAGGCCACGGTCCCAGAGCACGTCGGGGTCGTCTAGGAGCTGTAAGTTGTAGGCTAGCTCGTGGTGTATAGCGAGCGCTAGCCCGACCACCTTCACGAGCTCCCGGCGCCTGAGTACTAACCTACCCTCGCGCGAGAGCTGGTCAACCGACTCTTCGAGCTTACCTAGGGTTCGGTCAATCAAATCCTCATAGTACTCCAAACTCACCGAGCGTGACAGCACGGTGGCTACCAGTTTTACCGTGTCGAGCCAAAAGGTTTTGACCGTGGCTTCTTCCGTGCTCGGGGCAGAGCGCCGAACCCCGACGTAGAGAGTAAAGGTGTCAGTGAACTCGCGGCGGTTGGTGCGCGAGGCGTAAGCTTTCAGCCGCTCGAGCCACTGCCTGGCCTCATCAGCGGTAAAGTTAAAAAAGACTACCGAGCCGTAGGCAAACACCACCACGTACTTATCCACCCGGCTCGCAACCACGAGCGGGCTGCGCTCAACCACCTTCCCCCAGCCCTCGGCCGACGGGCGCAGGGCCGCCAGGTCAAAGCTGGTCGCTACGTCATAGGCTAAAACAGAAATGGAACGCAGCGCTGCCATAGGCTAGTGCTCTGCTAAAAGTTAGTACGCTTCACTGTGTGCTACCAGGTAGTGCCCGGCGCTCTCGCGCGTGAGCACGTAGTGTCTACCCTCGTGGTCCTGGAACTTGGCACGGTGTTCGAGTTTGGCCTGCTCAAACAAGGCCTCAGCTTCCTGCCCCATACCCTCCAGGTGGTAGAGCCCGTGCTCGTCACCTTCGACCATGCGATCTAAAATTTTGAGCTGCATATGCTTAAACGTTAGTGGGCACTGCCAGCCGCGGCTTTCTTCCGTGCCTGCTTACGCTCGAGGTAAATAACTAAGGTGATGAGGAACAGTGCTAAAACCGTTAGAAAAAAGTACCAGGCGGTAATACGGTGGAAGCGGAACAGGTAGAGCGTCACCTCGAACAAAAACTGCAGACCAAACACAATCGCCACCGTGTTCGACACCCGAAATAGTGCACGCTGCCAGGTGCCGAGGCGCCTGTTTCTGAGGAACAGCATGAGCGCCAAGAAAAACACAAACAGCGGCAAGCTGACATAGGAGTGCAGCAGCAGTGAGGTAAAGATGTAGTGCTCCGCCGCACAGCTCTCGCCCCCCAAGGTCGGCAGCAGGCTGCCCTGGTTACAGCTCTGGTACTGTGGGTTGTAGAGACGGTTCAAATCGTAGAGTCCGCGTTCCCCCAGCGCAATGAGCGTGGCGGCGAGGAGTAGCGCCAAGAACACGCTCAGCGGCGTCAGGTGGTCTTTGGGTTTACTAAGGTGAGGCGTGTGCTGTACCGGCGGCGCGGTTTGAATGGGTGACATACAGCTCTAGCATAGCGCGGGAGGAGCCTGCGGAGCAAGCTCTTGAAATCTCACAACTGTACAAAGAGGTAGGCCACCGTAGCAACCGTGGCGAGAGGCGGTAACTGGCGCCACAGCTAAAATGTACGAGGTGCCCGAGCCATACGCTGAGCCTTGACCTGGTGGAGCCTAGCCCCTAGGCAGAAGGTACGCGCTGCTTCCTCATAGTTACCGTACTGCCCTCAAACTCGACCGTATCAAACGCCCCGCGCATAATGGTAATACCGTAGCCACCCTCGGAGGCAGCGGCGGCCGCCTCCACTGCTGCGGTCGGACCTGGTGGTACAAAGCCCTGACCCTGATCAGTCACCCGCACAACTATGTGCTCCGAGGTAAGGTCGAGCTGCACGTGCACCTTGAGCTTCCCCCGCTCACTTACTTGAGCCGCCGCCAGACGTTGGTGGTAGAGCTGCTCGGCCCCGTGCTGCCGCTTCCCTGGCACCTGCAGGTTGCCATGCACTATGGCATTCGTAATAGCTTCATCAATCGCCATGGGCACGTTGCCGAGCTCGTCTTCGGTCCAACCAGCAGCGGCTAGGCGTACGGCGAGCTCACGGCGTACAGCCTCAAGCACGCCGGTGGTACTCGGGAATACCCAGTCGTTACCCGTGAGCTTTACCTCCTCACTGCCCGGTGGTTCACCACCCTCACGGTGTTCTGGTCGTGCTCCTACCATAGCGTTGGTATGGGCTTAGCAGCGGCCACCTACCGACCTGGTCGCACGCTAGTCGCCTAGCAACGGCTAAGCCAGCGCTGGTAGCTTACTGCCAGACGGCCAAGATCATGCCCGCCACCACCAAACTGACGAGCTGGCAGCTGATACCAATAAGGTAAGCAACCTTCGAGCGACCCTCAAACGTAACACTCGAGAGGTTGGTGGTAACCACAAACCCCAGCCACAGCCACAGCGCTATGAGGGCGCCCTGGGCAGCCGAGTCCAACAGCGCAAAGCTTATGAGCTGCCCGAGCACGTACGTTTTAACAAAGGTAGCCAGGAGCTCAAGGCCCATCGCCCTCGGTGCCCCCTGCTTCATGGCCGCCATCTCGGTGTCAGTTTTACCGAGCGACCTCAGCCACAGCTTGCCAAAGAGTACAGGTGAGTACCACAGCCAGCCAATAGCCATGCTCACCAAAGTCACCACAAATACCGCCACCAGGTTAACGCTCATTGTAAACATAGAGCTTAAAGGTTAGGGGTTAAGCTACCAGAAAATGGTACCACCAGGCCCTGGACTGTCAAATAAAAACAAGGGGGCGAGGTCTTCAAATCTCACCACCCTTGCACTGTCGACTCGAGAGCAGAGCTGAGGCACTACTCAGCTTTGGTACATACTGCGACGGCCGACAGACCCGAGGCTTAGATTGGAATTGTATTACAGGGACACCAGCAGTGGCCAGAGCGATTACGTGGGGAGGTGCACGCATCGCATGTGGGAGCCACTGCTGGGCCCTACACTTTTATCATTTTTTTAAGTGCTCTTAGTGTAGCCTGGCCATCGCGTTTTGTCAAGCCCTAGTCAAGCTGTCAAGCTTATAGAGTAGTGAACCAGCTCAGCCCGACCGACGGGCACCGCTCCTATTCATTAGTGGCGGCACTTGACGTACGTAACTCAGGAGCTAAGATGGTGCCCAGAAGACAAACAACTTACCTTAACACACTCATACTAAGGAGGTGCGTATG
Organism: uncultured Gammaproteobacteria bacterium; assembly: GCA_964453605.1. Classification (GTDB taxonomy): domain Bacteria; phylum Patescibacteriota; class Patescibacteriia; order Veblenbacterales; family UBA10138; genus CAYVOI01. The sequence continues at coordinate 619,903 of CAYVOI010000001.1, forward strand.
AAATACGCTTCCCTGCTGTACGCGCTGCTCCTCGTGCACAACCCGTGCCTAGGACAGCCGAACCCCGACATTTCGTACCACAGCTTTACCTGGTACATGAAGGCCTTTGACGTGCGGGTTGATAGCACGCACAGCTGCGCTGTCCAGGTGTGGTTCCCCAGCAGTTTCGACACTACCATTGCCAACCTGGCGGCTAGCCTGACCCAAAGGCTCATCGCGCCGTACGCCGCCACCTTTCTCAGCCTGCGGCCCGTGCGCCAGCCCCCACCCCACCAAGGCGAGCTGGTGCGGGACGAAACCGGCCAGCCGCGCCAAGCCACGACACCCTGGTGCCCCGAACGGCTCGTCGTCATCCTGTACCCCAATGCGCAGGACTTCAACCAGCAAAAAATAATTCGCGACGAAGCCATTCCCCCCGGTGTGGGCGGCTTTACCGAACCGCTACAGGGCATGCGCTGTGCGGTGCCCTACAGCGGCAACCTGTACTGGTTCTTATGGGCGCTAGCTCACGAGGTACAGCACACCTTCTACTGCCAGTACCTGCCTGCCAGCCACCGGGACGCTGCCGACCTGGACCTGCCCAATGTGTACGAGCCAGCTAGCCCACCGCTGTGGTTCATTGAGGGGCAAGCTGAATACACGACGGTCAAATACTTTGGCGACAACCAGCGGAGTAGCCGCCTAGCCCAGCTCAAGGAAGTGAACCTCATCTACACCGCACACCAAAAGCTACCTGCCTTGGATAAATTTGGTAGAAAATTCCTGAACTACAGCGGTGGCTACAGCTTTTTCTCGTTTGTACCCACGCTGGCGGAAAGCTCGCAGTACATAACCGCCCAACTAGCTCGTGGACGAAACATCGAGGCAGCCTGGGACAGCCTCGGGCGCGAGCTAGAGGATGACGAGGTAGCCTGGCGAGCACATGAACAGGCCAACGGGTACCAGCTTACCTTAGGCAGTCCAGCCGATAGCCTGCCTGCCCGCGAACTCAACCCTAAGCTGAGTTCAATCGGCGGCATTGGTTACGACCGCGACAGCAAGTACGCTGCTTACTTCCACTTCAACGAAACCTACGATCTAGAAGTAGTGGTCAGAGACCTGGACTCTCACCTGGCCACGGTGCTCGCCCACCAGTACGAAGACAAGTCGCGCTTCTACCGCGTGTCGAACACGCCGGCTGTCTATGGCAATACGGTCGCACTGGTGACCTCGCGTGACGGGCACGATGTGCTGGAGCTCTACGGCCTACACACCAATGGCCGCGGGCTCCACGTCACCCACAAACAGGCCTTCACCATACCCGGCCTGGTGTGGGTGGATAATGTTTCGTTCATCGACAGCGACTCACTGCTGTTTGTGGGCATGGATGCCAGTGGTCAGCGGGATGTGTACACCTGGAACTACGAGAGCCGGCGGCTGCAGCGGCTGACCAACGACCGCTACGACAAGCAGCAGCCGCAGTACCTGCGCGGCGATACCCTGGTTTACCTAGAAAGCGGCAGCCTGCCTGATCGGCACCACGTTACCCTGCTCACGCCGCAGGGAAAAACCTGGCTCGAGTTTGGCGGCGATACGCTGTCGTTCCCCGACCAGATCAAGGTCTGCGATGGGAACGTGGCCGTACGCCTGCTGCGGCCGAACGGAAGTTGCTACCTGGTAGTGTGGAACCCGGCCTGGCCACAGGCCTATCGCTACCGCTTTGGCACCCGGGTAGCTGGTGACTCGTACGTGGCCTTTCCCCTGGTCACGGACATCATCGGCTGGCAGACGGGCACCTTGACGCTGTTGGTAAAAAGCTCCACCAGCCTGGTCACCGAGCTGGATAGGTGGGAAGAGATACCGCTTGATACTGCCAAACTCGCGGGCCTCGCTGTTACCTACCGACCCAGCGAGCCGTTTACGTTCAACCGCTCACCAGCCACTACCGAACTCCCCAGCCAGCCGGCGGACCGCACCATGCGCTACCGCACCATTACACGCGACCGCGCCGAGCTATCGGACGCTACGGGCGAACACGGCATTATGGTGAACCAAGCCCAGCTGTTCTACCTGGGGAACTTCGGGCTCTTCTACAGGCTCGAGGCTGGCTACTTCGACCGCTCAGGCCGACCCGAGGTAAACACCCTAGCTAGCGCCGGGCATTCCCCCTGGATCAATGGCTCGCTGCTGAGCTCGCGCCGGGAGGATATCAGCCTGGACAACTGGGCCATTGCCAAACGCCAGTACCTCTACCCGTTGGATCCAGAACAGAGCGTGTGGTGGCAGGGCTCAATCGGGTACTTGGTGCGCACGTTTGACAACGAGGCTCACCCCTCGACCACTACCCCCATCCTGGGGTTGGGTGCTGGCTACCGCAGTGACGGGGTCTACGGCAACCCATTAGTTGACGTGTACCACGGCACCGCCCTGACCCTGGCCCTAGCGGGAACGGTGGGCCAGGTGGCTAGCCAGTACCAGCTGCTCGACGGCAGTGCCAGCCTGAACTTCCGCTGGTACTGGCAACCGTGGCCGCTCACCGCCTACCTGGCCTGCCAGGTGGCTGGCGGGTTTGCCACCGGGCCGTATGCCACCAACTTCTTCACCCCCGCGCTAGCACCACAGCCTGGCGTGCTGACGTTCGACTACAACCGCAGCGTTGGTTCACGCCTGGCCGTGGCTGAAGCCGAGTGGCGCCTGCCGGTGGCGCGGCTGTTCCTTACGCAGTACCGGTTCTGGGAAGCTAGCAATCCACTGCTCGTATTTGTCTCGCTGGGCACGGGCTGGTTCTACGCCGCAGGCGCAGTGGGCAGCCAAGGCACGCCGCTCCGTTTTACCAGCCGTACCGGTCTGATGGTTGAGCTCAGCCCCTTCTCGGGGGTAGCGGCTCGCTATGAGTACGGCACCACGTTCGGCCTACCCGGCTGGCAGGGCAGCTGGAACATACGCACCACCTGGTGATGAATGAAATCCATAAAAAAAATATAATCCTGAAGCTTGATCAGCTTCAGGATTTTTATTTTACCTGGCCCTGGCCTGGGCAGGCCACTCTCAGGTAGCTTTAAGTAGGTGTGCGTACGTGGCGCGAAACTTGGCAAGCTTTGGACTAATAACTGCTTGGCAGTACCCAGCGTCGCTATTACGGGCGTAGTAGTTGCGGTGGTACTCCTCAGCTTCGTAAAAATTCTTGAGTGGCTCCACTTTTGTTACAATCGGCACCCCAAAGTCGCCTGAAGTATTAAGCTCATCAATAAACTCACGTGCAATTCTAGCCTGCTCCTCGCTCATGGTGAGAATTACGGAGCGGTACTGCTCCCCTACGTCGGCCCCTTGCCTATCAACGGTGGTAGGGTTGTGGGTACCAAAGAACACACCGAGCAAATCACGGTACGAAACCTGGGTCGGGTCAAACTCTACCTTGATAACCTCCGCATGACCAGTAGTGCCGTTACACACTTGTTCATACGTCGGGCGCTCTTTCGTGCCGCCAGCGTAGCCTGGCATAACGCTGGTCACCCCCTTTACCTGGTTAAACACGGCTTCAGTGCACCAGAAGCACCCACCGCCAAATACTGCTACTTCATATGTTTTACTCATGGCGTCCATAAGTTCAGAACTATTGTACCACACTTATACTACCACAGGGTCAGCCCTTGCGGGCTGACCCTGTGCCAAAACTGTAGCCTACTCAATACTCACCAAGGCTCCACTGTTTGCATCCACGTACACGCTCTTAAGCTCGAGGCCGCTGGTGCCGGTAACATGCCACACGGCTTTTCCGTTCTTGGTTTCAAGCTTCACCGAGACTGCCACGGTGATACCACCTTGGTCTTTGGCCACCCGCACAGCTTGCTCGGCGCTCACCTTGGCGGCTGTTTCGCTCTGGCTGCTACCCATGACGTGGATAACACCACTCGGGGTAACGTCGAGCTTGACCGTGCCGCCGAGCATAAAGTCGGGCTTAGCCTCACCGTTCTCGTCCGTCCCCAGGGTGACATTGGCATCCACGTCGCCCCCCTCAACCTTAACCGACTCGTCGTCCCCCACTTGCACCTGCGCGCTACTCCGGTTCTCAAGCTTAACCACTGGGGTAATAATGTAGGTACCCTGCCCGGTCAGGTGGAGCGATTGGTCAACTTTGAAATCTAACAGCACGCTGGATTCTGTATCGGCCTTCACCACCAGCTGACCAACGAGCTTGAGGTCGTTGGAGGGCAACTTGGCTTCGGTTGTCTCGCTACCTCTTACCACCACTACCTTACTGACGTGGAGCCGCACCTGGTCATAGGTATCGGCCGTAAGGTTAGCATCAGCCAAGAGCTCAGCCTTGGCCGTTTGCTTGAGGGTGAGTAGGTCAAACGTCCTACTGTTGGTAGAAACCGTCACCCACCCCTGGGTGGCGCTGTGCACCTGAACCTTGTCAATGGTGAGGTTGACAGCGGTAACGCCCTGGAGCGAGGCGGCGGCGTCAGTTACCGAAAACACTGCCCTACCCTGTGAGGCACCCTGAACTTCGTTCTGGTTAGTATTGGTATACACCTGCTGCTGGCTGGTGCAGCTAGCACCAACTAACGGGAGAAGCACAGCGAGTAAAAGTAGCTTCTTCATAAAAAGTAGTGGTTAAGAATGCTAAGAAGACCTCGCCTCTCAGCACTAGCTATAACGCTTTTCCAGGAAGCTTGTTTCAGACCTACCTGAGATCTGCCAACTCCTCCAGCGCCTTTGCAGCGTAGAACCTAATGTTAGCCCTCAGGTCGGCAGACTGCAGGTCGGCACTCGTGAACCACTTCCACTCTTCACTCTGGTCGCCGCGGTAGGTGACGGTTACCCTATCGGACGTAGCGCGGGCAAAGTACACCAACGTCACGTGTTCGTGAGTTGGGGAAACGCGGTGGCGATTAAGATAGCGGGGCGCTAGGAGCTCTCGGTAGTTCGGATTGTGTGCTTCACCGGTATTGGGTTGCGTGCCAGCAAGCTCAACGTTCAAACCCACCTCCTCCACTACCTCGCGTACAGCGGCTTGGTTCGGGTCTTCATCCAGCTCGACGTGCCCACCAACCGATAGCCAGATTTTGTACTTGTCGTGTTTCCGCAGTAGGACTTTATCTTTGTAGACAATAAACACTTCCACGGTGAAATCTATGTTCTCATGGATGTGCGGCATATGCCTTACAAGAACTTGAACGTCTGTATTGCTTCCTCGAAGAGGCCCTGCACTTTGACTCGGTCAAACTCCTTTATACCCTGGTCTGGCGAGTAGTTGCCGATGTTAGTAGAGTGGATGGTGTACTCCACGGCGTAGCAGGTGCCATTACGAACCGTGCGGTAGCTGGTAGTGTCATAAAAATTCCCAGCACCGGCATCGCTTAAGGTAAACTTGGTAAACTCCACACCGTTGATAGAGACCGTGCCCTGCCGAGTAGCGTACTCCCCTATTCCGCTGGTGCAGGTTGAAACTGCTTGAGCGTTCTTACTCGAACCAACCGTGAGCGCGGCCTCACCAAAATTGGTCATTGGTGCAAACTCGCGCGGCAGGCCAACTACTAGTTCTAGGAGCCCTGGGGTAGTGGTGCCCTCGCGCCACACTTGCACAAAGCCGATTTCGTTCTGCTTGAGCGTAAGCTCCTTGGGGTAACTTATAGTGAACGTTTGAGCGGGGTCGCTAAACGATACCAGGTTTTGGTTCACGGGAGCTGGAGTCGGTGCTGATGGTTTCTGGTTCACCGTAACTACAATAAAGTAGCCCGCCACAACAACAGCGGCCACAGTAATACCAGTTATCCAAGGTAGTGTTTTATTCATAGGTAATACAATTATACCACCATACCTCAATCTCACGTATAGTGTTGCACGATTTTAGCCCAAGCCTGTTAATCAAATATCTACTTCAAACCTCCAATCAACTGGCGTTAGGGTAATAGTGATCGGGTGGCGAAAGTTATTATCCTTTCTCCACTTAGAAAGGGGTTCTTTTATAGCCTCGAATAATTTTTCTCTGTCATTAACCTTACTTGCACTCATTTCAACAAAAATTTCTACTGGGGCTACCCCAATTTTTATCCGAGGACTATCGGCGTAGACAAAAACTTCCGAAATTCCGGTAGCGTGCTGAACGATTTTAATCACAGCATTAGACAAAGCTACAATTTCTTTGTCTTCAACCTTCTGGTCGTCAAATTTTATGTTTATCATTGGCATAGACTACTCAATAATCATATTGCTGACATAGCACTTCCTACATTCCTTTCTCGCCCACCGGGCGCTCACCATCAAGGTATAAACATCCCTCTGACCCAACCTTAGCGCTATGCATTACCTTTGCAGGAAAAGTTATCTCATCTCCAGGTTTGAGTGTGGAAACCTTACCATTCATAGCGATCTCAATGGACCCCTCAAGTACAACGAGGAGCTGATCACCAGGGTGATCATGGTCAGGGAAAAACTCGTTGGGTGGATCATTGTACTCGTTAATTATCGAGAAACCCTCTGCCATCATCCGCTGTTTGATTTGTTCTTTATTGTCCATGGCACTTCTTATACTTTTTCCCATAACGTAATGGGGCTCATCGGGTAATTCAGAAGGTTCACTTACATTATATTGCTCAAGCACCTTCCGCCTAGCATCCCACCCTGGTCCTGGTCCTTTTTCCGGCGTGCTATGGGAGTAGTACTGCCGCAGGGTATAACCAGTGTCTACCTTGCGATAGCTAACCCCGTTGATAACCCTTTCTCCTGCTGCCGCGTTGAATGGCAATTCTTGCTCCATACTACTTCCCATAGCACTCTTTAAAAGGCTACATTAATGGGAACCTAAATTATTCTTATTTATAAACTTGATAAGTTCATCTGACAACTTATCCTCTTGTTCCTGAAAATCGTGATCACAATTGGTAATCTGACAAGTTTCAGTTCTTGGATTTTCCTTCTTCATCAGTTCAAGAGCATCTTTAATTGGAATAACGGTATACTCATGTTTATCGCCAATAACTGCAAGTATTGGAATTTTTATCTTCGAGTACCCCGGCAATTTCTTTTTATGAAACGGTAATGCGTCATCAAAAGCAGGGTTTGCGTCTGAAAAATTAATATACGAATCAGCAGACTTAGGCATTATACCTGCATATGCATCTCTATCTAGGAACAAATCCCCCTTACCTTCTGCAATAAATGTATGAGCCAGTTGTAATGTCTTCTCATAATCTTTAACCAGAACAGGTTCAGACCCTGGCGAGGTAGCAGGTGCAAGTAAAATAAGCGCGGAAATCTTACCACGGTACTTTCCATGAAGCATGTAGTAAACGACTTTCTCGGTTCCTAAGCTATGTCCTGAAAGAATGATTTTTTCGTAACCCTCTTTGAGGACAAATTCCACCCATGCGTCAATATCAATTATGCAATCTTCAAATTTCTCAACCGCCGCACCGTTTCCCTGCCAAGCGTTGTAAACACCTTCGCCCCGATTATTCGTCGACAACATCGATACACCATTTCCTAAAAGATCTTTGGCCAGGACTTCAATAAAATACTCTTCATAGAAGTTACTCGCTGTGCCGTGAATATGGAGAAAAACGGTTTTGCTTTTGTCGGCACGTAGGTGGAGGGCATGGAGCCAGATGCCGTCCGACGTTTTTATTCGCTCTATTGGATAATTCATATAATTATCTTTTACCCATATTAACTTTGTGCTCCTCCGTTCCCAAAAACCAACAACGTTTATACTTTTCTCCACTCCCACCCACGTAGTAGTCCCGCTGAGCGGGACACTACAGGGCTGCGCTGCTTAACCACGGTGGTAGGGCGCATTAATTAAACCACACTTCTTATACCCCGCACCAGAACCTATGGTTCGGTACGGGGCTTCGCTACGCTCGCTTCTTATTAGCGACATACTGCTCAACATCTTATGCGCCGTGACAACGCTTATACTTCTTGCCTGAACCGCACGGGCAGGGGTCGTTGCGGCCGACTTTGTGGCCAGCGGCGTCGCGTGGTTTGGCTGAAGCGTTACCACTGGCGGATAGTGCCGGGGCGTACACGCTCTTGCCCTCGGCCATGGTCTTGGCTGGGCCTTGCTCTTGCATTTGTAAGCGCGGCGCCTCTTGCTCCTTAACTAAGTTCTGCACCACTTGGGATTTGTAAATGTTGTAAACCACTTCGTCCTGAATAGCTGCCAAGAGCTCTTTGAACATGCGGTAGCCTTCGCGCTTGTACTCCACCAGCGGGTCGCGCTGACCGTAGCCCTGTAGCCCAATGCCACCCCTAAGGTGGTCCATGGTTGTTAAGTGCTTAACCCATAAGTTGTCTATACTCCGAAGCAGAATGGTTTTCTCGGCCTCGCGCATAATATGCTCGGGGTTTGTAACGCCGATTTTCCGAGCGTCGTTTACGAGCTGGGCTTCCAGCTTGTTGTACGCCCCACCGGCTAGACCCGTGAGGTAGGTAATTATTTTGGAACGAGCTTTAGCGTCAGCTGAAGCGTCGCCGGCTTCGGCTTCAATATCATCAAGCTTTTTCCGAAGTTCCTGGGGCACGGGGAACATGGAGTGAGCCACTTCGTAAATTTCCTGCAGGTTCCACTTAGACTCGTCCTCAATTGCGGTGTGAAAGGCAACTACCTCGGCAATCTCTGCCTCGATCATGCCTATGACCTGCTTTTTCAAAGCCGCGGGGTCGCTCTCAGTATCGCGCAAAATTTGCCGGCGGCGCTCGTAGATAGCCTCGCGCTGTTTGTTCAACACATCGTCGTACTCCACCAGGTGCTTGCGGATGTCAAAGTTGTTCCCCTCTACCTTTTTCTGCGCGGTGGCAATGGAACGGCTGACGAGCTTGTTCTCTATCGGTACATCGTCTGGGAGCCCGAGGCGAACCATCATAGCCTTTACACGATCACCCCCGAAAATGCGCATGAGGTCGTCCTCTAGAGATACAAAGAACTGTGACACACCGGGGTCGCCTTGGCGGCCACTGCGGCCACGGAGCTGGTTGTCGATGCGGCGCGCCTCGTGCCGCTCAGTACCGATGACCCTCAGGCCCCCAGCCTTACGCACGAACTCAGCCTCGGCCTCTACGGCCGGGTTGCCGCCGAGTATGATGTCGACACCGCGGCCAGCCATGTTGGTGGCAATGGTGACCGCGCCTTTGCGGCCTGCCTGGGCGATGATGGCTGCTTCACGCTCGTGGTTTTTGGCGTTCAACAACTCGTGCGGCACGCCTTCGCGCGTGAGGAGCTCGGAAAGTAACTCGTTCTTCTCAATAGAAATAGTGCCAACCAAAACCGGCTGGCCAGCCTCGTGCGCCTTTTTTACCTCTGCTACTACGGCTTGCAGCTTACCAGTTTCGTTCTTGTAGACCCTGTCTGGCAGGTCGGCGCGCACCATGGGGCGGTGAGTCGGAATAGAGACTACTTCCAGCTTATAAATTTTGAAAAACTCTTCTGCTTCGGTGGCCGCGGTACCAGTCATGCCAGCGAGTTTTTTGTAAAGCCTAAAGTAGTTTTGGAAGGTGATGGTGGCGAGCGTTAGCGATTCGCGTTGAATTTTAACGTTCTCCTTAGCCTCAATGGCCTGGTGCAAGCCTTCGGAATAGCGGCGGCCGAACATGAGGCGGCCCGTGAACTCATCTACAATCACTACCTCGTCGTCCCTCACCACGTAGTCACGGTCACGGCGGAACAGCGCCTTGGCTTTGAGCGCCTGCTCCAGATGGTGTACCATTTCGAACCCGCCCTCCTCGTAAAGGTTTTTTACTCCGAGCCAGCTTTCGGCTTTAGTAATACCCTCGTCCGTAAAGGTTGAGGCTCGCATTTTCTCGTCTACGTTGTAGTCGGTGTTCTCGACCAAAGTATCTACAAACCGTGCTACGTCGTAGTACTTCTGCACCGCCTCTTCCGCTGGTGCGGAAATAATGAGCGGGGTGCGGGCTTCGTCAATTAAAATAGAGTCCACCTCGTCCACAATGGCGAAGTGTAGGGGGCGCTGCACCATTTGTTCCTTGCGCCACACCATGTTGTCCCGGAGGTAGTCAAAGCCAAACTCGTTGTTGGTGCCGTAGGTGATGTCGGCCTGGTAGGCCTCGCGCCGTGGCACGGGGCGGAGGTTAGCAAAGGTGGGGTCGCTGTGCTGTACGGTGGGGTCGTACAGGTAGGCAGTTTCGTGGTTTATGCAGGCACAGGTCAGGCCTAAGGTCGCGTACACCTTGCCCATCCAAATAGCGTCACGCCGTGCCAGGTAGTCGTTCACGGTAACCACGTGCACACCCTTACCCTCCAGCGCGTTAAGGTACACGGCACTCGTCGCAGTTAACGTTTTACCTTCACCGGTTCTCATTTCAGCAATTTGCCCACGGTGCAGCACCATGCCGCCCACGAGCTGTACGTCAAAGTGCCGCTGGCCTATGGCCCGCCGGGCGCCCTCGCGCACGATGGCAAAGGCCTCAGGCAAAAGGTCGTCTAGCGTTTGGCCGTTTGCCAAACGAGTCTTGAGCTCTTGGGTACGAGTTTTAAGAACTTCGTCGCTCAGCGCTTTGACTTCGCCTTCCAGCTCATTCACACGCGAAACCAGTGGCTGGAGTTTACCAACCACGCGAGCATTTGGGTCGCCAAAAAGTTTGTTCAAAAAAGACATGGCAAAGGTATGAAGCAGGACTAACTGTACCAGCGTTTTGCCCTCTTGACAAGCCTGACGCCTGCTGGTAAGGTTTCCACAATTTGGACTACTATAAAAAATCTCTTTTACAAAAGCTCAGAGCGTTCAGGCTAGGGTTGTAGAAACCCAGTAACCTGTACGGCACCAGAACAACAAATCCACAACTAGAAGGAGCTAGACCATGAACCGCCCCCACATTCGTTTGCTCACACTACACGGACTCAGCCAACTCAAGTGGTCTGAGGTTCAACGACAGCTGACGCAAGATGAGATCACCTACATGCTACAGACGGCCGGTAACTGGTGGAAACATTCCGGCGATGTCAAGAAACCGCACGCTATGTTACCAGGCGGCTGCACCAACGGCTACATCAACGTCTTCCAGGCGCTTACCTACACCAACCTGTGTGAGATCTTCGCACACGATCTGTTCCTGCGGCTGCAAGATCAACTCAACGGCCACAAGCCTGCCTGGGTCATTGGCATTGCGCACTCGGGAGTGCCGCTGGCGCAAAAGGTGGCCGAGCTCTTCGGCTGCCGGTTTGATTACACCCACAAAACCGGCGACGACGGCCAAAAGTACGACCGTATCAAAATCGCCCCCGACGAGCCGGTACTCTTGGTGGACGAAATCATGGCGCGCGGAACGTCTATGCTCAACAGCAAACACGCCATTGAAGCCTACCACCAGTACCCAATCCGGTGGCTCCCCATGGTAGGGGTATTCGTCTACCGTTCCGCCATCCCTAACATTGAGGGCTTGGAAATTGTAAGCTCTGCCAACTACGATATTCAGTCGTGGTCGCGGCACGAGTGCCCCCTGTGCCAGCAGGGGTCCCTGCGCATACACCCAAAAGAGGGCAACAACTGGGCGCTCTTGACCCAGTAGCAGGCAATCGCCTGGCAAACTAGTTTACCAAAATCACAAACCAAAAACTATGAGGACACCATGGAACTTTCATTCATACTGGTCAGCCTGAACACGGCTACTGTCCAGTTCCTGCGCGAACAGTTTGAAACTTTTCCCCTTACCATCGTGCACAGCTACCAGGCTGCCGTTGAGGCTGTGAAACGCGCCGACAACCCCCTGCAAACAGTGCTGCTCACGGAACTGGGTATTCCCCTAACGCCGGGCAGTAAGCCGCACGCCGGTCTCTCGTTCTTGCTGCAGCACGTAGCTGCCTACCAAGGTCTTAGGGCGGTCATCATAGGAACCAACGAGTTCCAAAACGGCTCGGTGGCCCAAGCCATGCGCGGGCTCAAGAGTAAAGAGTTCAACGGACGGTGGTACACGAGCAAGTACACCGTGAGCCCCATGCAGGACGTGGTGACCGAAGTCTACTTCGTGGAACTTTCGCCCCAAGCAGCAGACGAGGTGATTTCACACCCCATGGCCGTTGACTGGCTCAAGGTAATTGAGCTGTACACGGAGTACAACCAACAGAACAAGCTGGTGGAAACCTAAACCATCAGTCCAGCTCATACTAAACAGGCTCTCCCGCAATTCGGAGAGCCTGTTGTTTTACCTTAGAACGTACCTAAACCGCCAGCTGAACCACCAGCAGAACAACGGTGAACAGAGCTAACCAGGAAAGCGTAGTCATGATGAGCTTTACGGCCTCTGCCTTTTTGCCTTCCAGGTACATAAGCACGGGCTTTAAAAAGATGAGGCAACCCACCACGCCAGCCGACAGCACGAGCAGGGTGAGCATGGAAATGGGTGCCAACGCGGTGTCGGGCCGATTACCAAAGATATGGTTAGCATTAAAGAGCAACCCACCTACCACGGTCGTATAGGCGATGACGCCGAGGGCGCTTACGAGTCCGCGACGAACCAAGGACAGGTGTTCCATAGCGGCGACTATAGCATGGTTACTCACCAGGCACAAACACGGCGGCCGCCAGCACGGTAGTCCACAGGCCGTCCTTGTGGCCAATAGCTGACTGGGTAACGTTGGTGGTTTTAATAATCTTGCCGCTGGCTTTGTAGAGCTGCTCGCGCTCGTCCCAGGCGGCATTGGGGTCAAACTCTAACCCCAAGGTGGTAGCCAGCATGCTGGCGGCTAGGTCTTCGGCGTACTCACCCGCCTTCTCTTCGGTTTCGCCGAAGGACTTGTGCTCCGATAGGTAGCCGTACTGCGTGCCATCGCTCGGCAAACCTAACCCAACCGCGGCGGCTATTAAACGATTGGGCTCGTTCGATCGGTTCTGGTAGATAACGGCAAACACCACTTCACCGGGCTTCAGCAGCTCCAAACCTTGGCTGCGGCTGATAATTTTACAGCCGGGTGGAAAAATGGACGACACACCAACAATGTTAAACTTCTCGATGCCGGCGTCCCTGAGCGCCATTTCAAACGAGCCTAGCTCTTCTTTGTGCCGCCCCACACCTTTGGTAAAGAAAACGTACTTGGGAACCATTATTCGTCTTGGTTAATGGTAACGCTCTACGGTGAAACCTACGGCTCAGGCAGAGGCTCGCTTGCTGCGCCGCTCACGCCTGAGCTTAGCCTGCTCCCTACCTTTAAGTTTCATGATCTGGCGTTCCAGTTTCGGCACTACCACGTCTATAGCCGCGTGCATGTCGGCCGCCTTAGCCCCAAGCGCAATGTCCGGCTCCCCCGGAATGTCCAGCCAGACTTCTACACGGTAAATGTTGCCTGACTTTTGGTTGTGGTCCACGTCAAGCTCCACCCGCGCGCGGGAAATTTTACCCCAGTAGTGCGCCAGCTTGCCTACTTTTTGGGTGACGTAGGTTTTGAGCGACGGCGTGAGCCTGAAGTCCTTACCTGAGATAATGATGTCCATAGCGAGCCTAGTAACTATAGGAAATACTCCCACGCGGTGCAACCCTCCTCGGGCCAGGGAAACCTGTGGAAAACTGAGTCACGCCTAGAAGCCTAAGTACCTGACCTCTTCCTGGAGCTGGAGGCCAAGGTTGTCCCGCGCGGCCTGCTTAATAGCCGAGATCATCATCACCACCTGCTCAGCGGTAGCTCCACCGAGGTTTACTAAGTAGTTAGCGTGGTCCACTGATACCTGCACCTGCCCGATGGTTTTACCCTTAAAACTCAGGCACTTGTCGATGAGCCAGCTCGAGGGTAGCTGGCCACGGGCTATGAACTCTTCCAGCTTGGGCTCGCCCGCAAACTTTTGCCTAACCTCGTCAGGGTTTGTAATGGGCACGTTGGTGAATATGCAGCCGGAGGAGGGTAGGTGGTAGGGTTGGCCCTTACGCGCTCCGAGGTAGGTTTTTATCAACTCCTGGCTCTTCAACTTGTCTCCCACCTGAAGTTCCAGCGCCGCACGTAAGATAACATCGCTGTTATGCTTGAACAGCGATTCGCGGTAGGCAAAAACACAGTCAGCTTGTGGTACGTGGATTACCTTATCCCCGCGACACACCACGACCTCACTTACCCAGTCGCCAATGAACCCGCGTGGTGCGGCGGGCAGGCCGGCGTTGCCGTAGATGGCACCGCCCACCGTGCCCGGCACGGCTACCAAAGGCTCCAGGCCAGTGAGGCCAGCGGCCACAGTTTGCTGCACCAGGTACGCCAGCTTCACGCCAGCCTCAGCTATAACCTGCTGCCCGTTAATGGTGAGCTGGTTACACCTGACCTCTACTACTAACCCCACCACGCCACGGTCGGCCACTAAAACATTTGAGCCGCCACCTAACATTGTAAGGGGGAGCTGCAGTTCATGCGCCACCTGAATAGCGCGCACGAGCTCTTGGGTGGTCTGCGCGGTAAAGAAGTACTGCGCCGGCCCACCAATTTTAAAATTGGTGTGCTGAGCCAACGGCTCACCGGCCTTTACCGTTTCGCCTAAATTTTCTTTAAGCTTAGCGTAGAGTGTAGGCATAGAACTACTGCTCAGCCTAGACAATACTTCGGCATTAGGCAACCCTTGACAAAACTGCTTACCTAAACTATAGTAAGGTGTTACTTAATACATAGACCCTCAACAAGGTGTTTACCGTGGTACCAGAATTCTCAAGTTCCAGCACGAATCGCAGTCGAATAGGCGAAAAGCGTTAGTTGCGACAGGAGCTGGTATCGCGGTAAGCACCTTTTTTAAAAACAAATTTTTCAACCAACATAGAGGGTTACCATGAAGAATTCATATGATCTTGCGCGACCACAGAACTCGCGGCGACCGCTGCTCCTCATACCATTGCTGGCGATAGCCAGCATACTTGGCCTTATAGGGCACTTCGTGTTTCACCTATTCTAGGTGCCGAGACCCACATCAAAAAGAAAAAACCGACCTTGAACCCAAGGCCGGCTTTTTCTTTTCTATCAAAACTACATGCTAGTGCTCACTGCCGGAAACTGTACCAAACTGCTTGATGAGCGCCTCCCCCACCTGCCAGACGTCCCCCGCTCCCATGGTTACCACCAAGTCACTGCGGCCGGCTGTGCTGCTCAAGTACTCAGTGGCTTGAGCGATTGAAGGGCAATACGAAGCTGTGGGTTTGTACTTCTTAATTTCTTCAAGCAGCGCTTCGCTGTCGGCACCTTTGCCCGCGTCGCGCGCCGAGGCATACGTCGGCAGCAGCACTACCTCGTCGGCCTCCGCAAAGCTCTTGGCAAAATCACTAAGCAGCGCTTGAGTTCTTGAGAACGTGTGGGGCTGGAATACACAGCGAATGTGCTTGTAGGGGTAAAACGCTTTAAGCGCTTTCAAGGTCGCTGCAATTTCTGTGGGGTGGTGAGCGTAGTCATCCACCACCGTGACGCCGTTCGTTAGCTTGCCCTTCTGCTCCAGGCGGCGTGAGGTGCCCTCAAACGAAGCCAGGGCCTGACGGATAACTTCCAAATCAACACCTAAACGGCTCGCACAGGCGACGGCGGCCAAAGCGTTCGCTACGTTGTGGCTGCCAATAAGCTTGAGCCAGAAATCACCTTTGAACTCTTCCCCCTGGCGCGCAGAAAAGTGCCAACGGCCTTCGTCGAGCCACATGCGCACCATGCGCCAGTTACCGTCTTGCAAACCATAGCTCACAATTTGCTCTGGTTTGAGGCCTGCATCTGCCACCGCGCGTTTAACTCGGGGGTCGTCGTAGCAGGCCACCACAAAACCATCGGGCGGCAAGCGCTTAAGAAAGCTGACAAAGGCAGCGTAGTAATCGTCAGGGGTGGCAAAAAAGTCAGGGTGGTCCCAGTCGATGCTGGTGAGCACCACGGCCTGCGGAGAGAAATACTGAAACTTGTTCTGGTACTCATCAGCCTCAAACACAAACAGGTCCCCGGAACCGGCCAGCGCATTCCCCTGCCAGCCCAAGACCTGCGAACCAACCAAGGCTGAGGGGTGAAGCTTAGCTACCTCTAACACGTGAGCTAAAAGCGCCGAGGTAGTAGTTTTGCCGTGGGAACCTGCGACCGCAATAGCGCGTGTGCCTTGGGTGAGTTGGCCAAGTGCCTCAGGGTAGGTTAGCACCGGCAGTCCTTTAGCCAGGGCGGCCGCTACCTCGTGGTGTGTTTCACCGTAGGCCGTGGAGCGGACTACTACATCTATTGGTTTGTCCAGGTGTTTGGCGTCAAATCCATCATAGCACTCCAAGCCTACGCGCCGGAGCACCTCGTCGGTAAAAAAGTGTTCATCAGTGTCGCTCCCCCACACCTCGGCGCCGCGCGCTTTAAGGAGTTGGGCAAGCCCCGTCATGCCAACGCCCTTAAGGCCAATGCAGTACACGCGGCGGGCGCTCTTGATATCCATAGGTATACGTTAACTTACTTCAATAACACTTCTGACTTCAGCTGCCACTTGAGCAGCTGCACTGCTCGGGAAGAGCTGCTGGAGCTTTGCGCCGAGCTCAGTGCGACCCTGCAGCGAGCTTAGTAACTCGGTAACGGTAGCAACCAGAACCTCAGCGGTCAAGCCTCGCTCCGAGAGTACTGCCGCCGCACCTTTGGTTTGAAGTAAACGTGCATTGTTTTCCTGGTGGCTGGCGAGTATTGGCACCACTACAGCGGCACGCGCCAAAGCCCCCAGCTCAGCCAAGGTGCCCATACCAGCGCGGGTTACCACCACGTCGGCCGAGGCTAACACGCTGGCGGTGTCGGTTGTGAAATCAAATTGGTGGTAACGAGGGTTGGCTGCTGCAGCATGTTCGCCCTTGCCCTGGCCAGTGAGATGAACAACCTGCGCTAGCTTAGTAAGTTCCGGCACAGCTTGCCCAGTTAGGTGGTTCAGGCTCTCGGCGCCAGTGCCACCGCCGAGAATAGCGACTACCGGCTCAGTGGGCGAAAGTTTAAGCTTCGCTCGAGCATCGGCCGCAGAGAGGTGATAAAAACTACTGCGTACTGGATTACCGGTGACCACGGTTTTACCTTTGGGGAAGTGCTCCAAGGAAGCTGAAAAGGCAACGGTAATTCGGGCAGCGAAGGGTACTAAAATCTTATTCGTTAGGCTGGGCCTGACATCTTGCTGGTGGAGAACCACCGGCACACGCCACAGCCAAGCCGCCACCCCAACTGGCACACCAACATACCCACCAGCGACGAGTACCGCGTCAGTAGGGTGGTTCACAAACCAAGCCAACGCCTGCACTACCCCTAAAGTAATACGGAACAGATCAGACACGTTCTGCCAGCTCCAGTAGCGCCTGAGCTTACCCGAACTAATAGCTTGAAATGGAATGCCGTACGACTCAACCAGCGCGTGCTCTGGCCCAGCCTCGGTCCCAAACCACTGTACCTCAAGCTCTGGGGTGTGGCGTTTCAGCTCCTCGACCACCGCCAGCAGTGGAGTAACTGGTCCTAAGGTGCCGCCGCCGGCGCAAACTACTCTCATACGCCTTCAGCCTGAACGGCCTGCCGTGAAATGTTAGTCACCATACCTAGAGCAGCTAAGGTGGTGGCGAGTGCCGTGCCACCGTAGGAAACAAACGGTAGTGGCACGCCCGTAAGCGGCAACAAGCCAACCATGGAGGCTACGTTGAGGCACGTTTGCCACCCCAACCAAACCATAATACCGCAGGCCAGGTAGCGGCCAAAGGCATCGGGCGCGCGTTTGGCAATCCGGAGCCCCCGCCACCAAAAGGCCCCAACCAGCAACAGGAAGAGCAGGGTAAACACAAACCCAAGCTCTTCGGCGACCACGGCGAAAACCGAATCCCCCGTTACCTCTGGCAGGTACTGGTACTTCTGCCTGGAGTACCCAAGGCCCAAACCAAACCAGCCGCCGCTGCCCACGGCTAAGAGTGCCTGGTTAATGTGATAGCCAATACCCTGCGGGTCTAGCTCAGGGTTCAGGAACACGGTGAGGCGCCGAGCTGAGTGAGAAAAAAATTTCACCACCACCCACATGGCAAGTAGCCCTCCGACGCCGAGAGTTACCACCTGGCTCCAACCAGCGCCAGCGACTAAGTACGTGCAGAAAACGCTCACCGCCACCACGGACATAGTGCCAAGGTCCGGTTGCAAGGTGATGAGCGCCAACACAGCGCCAACCGTGAGCACGAATGGCCAAAACCCGGCTCGCCACTGCCTCAGGCCCTCCTCACCTCTGGCCTCGAGCCAAGCTGCCAGGTAAATAAGCAGCGTAAGCTTTACTACCTCGCTGGGCTGGAACACAAAACTACCAAAGGCTACCCAACGCCTGGCCCCGCCGTGGCTAAATCCTACGCCCGGCAGAAACACCAGCAGCAGGAGTACCAACGATACCGCCAGCGCCAGTGGCGCCCACGGCTTCAGGCGCTGGTAGTTAACCTTACTCAAAATAAGGTAGAGCACTAGGCCGGGTGCCAAACCAAACCAAATCTGGTGCTTGAGGTAGTAGTAGCTGTCACCAAATTTTTGGAAGGAGACAACGGAAGAGGCCGACGATAGTAAAATGAGCCCCACCACAACCAGAGCGGCAGTAAGCATAATAAAGACGTAGTCTGGCCGGCCAGAACTGGTGAAGCGCGTAATTGGTGAAGTGCGTGCCATAGCTTAGCGTAAACGGCGCACGGCTCTCACAAACTGCTCTCCCCGGTCAAACTCGTGCTTAAACACACCAAAACTAGCGGCACCGGGGCTGAGGAGTACAACTCCACGAGGCGGCACAACCTGAGAGGCCA
This sequence comes from uncultured Gammaproteobacteria bacterium, assembly GCA_964453605.1. Taxonomy (GTDB): domain Bacteria; phylum Patescibacteriota; class Patescibacteriia; order Veblenbacterales; family UBA10138; genus CAYVOI01. Next base: position 638,593 of record CAYVOI010000001.1, read on the forward strand.
GGTGAACGGCTTTTGGCATGTTCCGAGCGAGCAGCACCCGGCGGAAGCCCTTGAGCGCGGCCTGGAGTTTCACCGTAGCCGTACCCGGCAGCAGTACCAAGCAGGCGACCGAGCGGCGGATATCGCGTGCCAGCTCAGTGTAGTCTAAAGACTTATCGGCACCGCCCGCAATCAGCACCACATTCTGACCACTGAAGGCCTCAAGTGCAGCTTGGGTAGCCACCGGTGCGGTGGCCGTGGTGTCATTGTAGTACCTGACACCGTGCACCTCCGCTACCCACTCTAGCCTGTCGTGTAAACCATGGAAGACGCGGACGCCAGCGCGAATTTTGGCAGGCGGCACACCGGCGAGGTAGCCGGCGGTGGCAGCGGCCAGGACGTTAGCGCGGTTGTGCGTGCCCGCCAGCTTCAGGTCGGAGAGTTGGAATAACTTTACGCGCTTGCGACCATCACGGAAGTAAACTGCATCTTTCTGCACATACGCACCACGGGTAACTGATTTTGTAACCGAAAACCAGTACACGCGCGAAGGCGCGAGCTTAGCAAACCCACGTGTTACTGGGTTATCGTAGTTTAAAACTACACTATCCTCTGCACGCTGGTAGCGGAACAGGTTAGCTTTGGCACGAGCGTAGTCCGCCATGTTCCGATAGCGATTCAAATGTTCGGGCAGCACGTTGGTCACCACCGCCAGCGGTAGACGCTGGTGGTGTGCCCCCATAACTTCGAGGTGCCAGCTCGAAAGTTCTAAAACCACCGGCGCGGCAGGCGTAAGTTTATCCAGCACATCGAACATCACCTGGTCGCGAATGTTGCCCGCGACCACAGTTTTTTTATTCCACCGCTTGAGCATTGCCCCAAGCAGCGCTGCGGTGGTGGACTTACCTTTACTCCCCGTCACCCCTACTACTAAGCGGCTGGGGCAGAGCTTTAAAAACAAACTTGCCTCGTTCTCAATGGGGACACCACGGCGATGAGCTGCCGTAAGGAGCGGCAGCTCTCGTGGCACACCAGGGTTTTGCATAATGAGATCACACCGGCCAAGGAGCGAGATCGGGTGCCCACCGAAGATGTAGCGAATTGGTAAACCCGTAAGTTGCCGCCAGCTCTCCCGCAGTTCGCTCCGTGATTTACTATCGCTCACCGTCACACGCGCGCCGTGCCGCGCGAGCCAGCGCGCCACGGCCACCCCACCACCGTGCAGGCCCAAACCCAACACGAGCACTCGCTTGCCCCTGAGGTCAGAGAGTTCCATACGTCCACCACTCAGGTTGCCCGATCCAAGAGCGCAATAATAACACCCGCCACGCCGGTAACCGCGGAAATAACCCAAAACCGCATCACAATCTTAGGTTCCGGCCAGCCAATAGCTTCCAGGTGGTGGTGAATCGGCGCCGACAGGAACACCTTTTTGCCGCGGAATCGCTTGGACACGAGCTGGATAATTACGGACAGCGACTCAACTACAAACAGCAGCCCGATAATAGGGAGCAGGAACACGGTATTGGTAAGGAGCGCCACCATCCCCAACGTAACCCCCAGGGACATAGCACCGGTGTCGCCCATGAAGAAGCGAGCGGGGTTAATGTTAAACCACAGAAACGCCAGGAGTGCCCCCACAATGACGCCGCAGAACACGCTCAGGTTATACCGCCCCTGCAGGAAGGCGATGGCAGCGTACGCGGCAAAGGCTGAGAGTAGCGTGCCGCCTGCCAGACCGTCCAACCCGTCGATCTCATTGACCGAGAACGAGGTGGCCACAATGGTAAAAATGAAAATGGGTACGTACCACCAACCGATGCTGAAGTTACCTGAGAACGGCACGTGCAGCACATCCCAGCCGAGCTTAGCCGAAAACCACCACGCGCCGACCACCGCAATGGCAGTATAGATGAGAAGCCGGTGGCGCATGGTGAGCCCGCCACCCTTAGGCCCTAAACCCCGTACGTTGTACCAGTCGTCAACCAAACCAACAATGGCCGAGGCCACCAAGGCACCTAAGGGAAGTACGGTTTCACCCCGGGTCAAAAAATTGAGGTGCACCACCCCGAGCTGGTCGAGCCAGAAGAAGAGGACTGCCACTACCAGTGTGGTCACCCAGACCAAGAGCCCGCCCATGGTTGGCGTGCCGCTCTTGGCCTGGTGGAGCGCGGACATAATAGGTGCACTGGCCGTGTCGCGGATTTTTTTCCCGAGGCGGTACTTGAACAGTACGTGCGCCAGGAGCGGCGTCCACGCAATAGCGAGCACGAACGACAGTGTGGTAAGTATGAGTACCTGAGCGGTAGCGTCGACCATAGCTGAGCCTTAGCTATTGAACTGCCGAAGCAGTACCGTGAGCCACAGCCAGCCTGCTCCCACCACCACCGCTGCCCACAGCCAGAAGTACCTCAGAGCCAGCGTACGTCGCGCTACGGTGTAAGCGCAGGCTACGTTAGCTACCAAGCACACGGTGGCGACGCCGGGAACTAAGAGAAAACCAACGCGGTCAGTGAGCCAGTTAGTGCCAACGTAAATGGAGTAGCGAAGCCTGAGCGAATTCGCAAACGGTGCCGGGGCAGTGAGCACCACTACCCAGGTAGCCAGTAGGAACAGGCACGAGAGCACCAGGGGCACCGCCACACCCGGTTGACGCCAAAAGGCTCGCCACGCCTCACGCTGCCACAGAAAGGGTTGACCAAACATACGACTACTGGTGATTGTAAGCTGCGCCGTACTCCTTGGCAAACGGTGCCTTCCGTGTATGTTGCCACACAGCGCAAACTATGGTATAATAAGCTAACGGACAGAAAAATTCAACCACTGTTCCTAAAGACCTCAGGTCTCTCAGGAATTAGCAAACAAATATGCTCAACCAAAACCACCTTACCCAAGCGCTCCTGGCTACCAAAACCATCTCGAACGATGATTTAAAGCAGATCAAGGAAAAGCTAAAGCGGGATCAGGTTAGCCTCGAGGATTACCTCTTGAAGCAACACCTCATAACCGAAGAGGCTCTCTACCAAGCCTTGGCACGAGAGCTCAATTTGCCGTTCATCGATCTCAAGAACACGGTCATCCGCAAAGACATCTTGCTGGCTGTCCCTGAACCTATTGCCCAGGTGCACCAGCTGATCGCCTTCGACCGGGACGACAAAACGGTAAAAATTGCTAGCTGCGACCCGGAAGATCTTCAAACCTTTGAGTTCCTAGAGAAAAAGTTCGGCAGCAAGCTTATGGTGCACCTCACCACCCCCTCGTCGCTGCGGGAGGTGTTGAAGCAGTACCACAAGAGCCTGCGCGCTGAGTTTGCTGAGCTCACGAAAGAGGAACCGGGTGGCGAAGGGGAAAACGGTAGCGAGGCCAAGGGGAGCGACCTCAAGCAGCTGGCGACCGACCTGCCGGTAGTTAGGATTGTCGACACCCTACTGGAGTACGCCATTTTTGAACGCGCCTCTGACATCCACATCGAGCCTACCGAGACCGACGTGGTGGTACGCTACCGGATTGATGGAGTCTTGCGGGACGTTATGACCCTACCCAAGAACGTGCAGGCAGGCTTGGTCGCCAGGCTCAAAATTCTCAGTAACCTCAAGCTCGACGAACACCGCCTACCCCAAGACGGCCGCTTTAAGATTAAAACCAACGAGTACGAGGTTTCATTCCGCGTCTCCATTATTCCGGTGTTCGACGGCGAAAAAATCGTCATGCGTTTGCTCCAAGAGTCGAGCCAGGTGCTGACCTTAGAACAGCTGGGGTTCCAAGCCAAACCGCTCGAAATTTTGAAGCGCAGCATCAGTAAGCCCCACGGCATGATACTGGTCACGGGCCCCACGGGCTCAGGCAAAACCACCACGCTCTACTCAGTCCTCGCCCTGCTCAACACCACCGACGTCAACATCTGCACGGTGGAAGACCCGGTAGAGTACCGCATGCCGCGCATCAACCAGAGCCAGGTGAACCCCAGAATCGGCTTCACCTTTGCCGCTGGCCTCCGCTCGCTCCTCCGGCAAGACCCCGACATAATCATGGTGGGCGAAATCCGTGATGCCGAAACTGCCGAGATTGCCATTCACGCCGCCATGACTGGCCACCTCGTGCTTTCCACCCTCCACACCAACGACGCGGTGGGTACGCTCCCTAGGCTCCTCGACATGGGCATTGTTCCCTTTCTGGTCGCCTCCACCACCAACGTCATTGTGGCCCAGCGCCTGGTCAGGAAAATCTGCACGAACTGCAAAACGAGCTACCAGCTCAGCAAAAAGAACGTCGATGAGCTCGGGCTTGAGCTCGACCTCAAGGCCCTACTCAAAACCCTAGAGCGGGAAAAGGTCCTGAATTCCAACCAGTCGCTCGAAACCCTAACCTTCTACCGCGGCAAAGGCTGCAAGCAGTGCAACGACGACGGCTACAAGGGGCGCCTGGGGATTTACGAGGTCTTCGAGGTGACGCCTGAGGTTTCAGACCTCATCCTGAACCGGGCCTCAAGCCGCGAGCTCAGCAAGGCGGCCCTGGGCCAAGGCATGCTCACCATGCTGGAAGACGGCTTTATGAAAGCGGTGAAAGGGATTACGACCTTAGAAGAGGTGTTGCTGGCGGCCAAAGAGTAAACAAGTATGCCCGGATATACAACTTCGCTAGCGCTCGCCCCGCACCAGAGCGGAGCACGGTACGGGGCTTCGCCTTTCAACCTCAGTGTGGTACAAGTTGATAGGGAGCAACCCACTGCGCCCTCTATCCTGCTCTTGGTGCGCGGGCTCGTGACAACCACCAGGTACCATAACCTTATGCTTCGTACACGGACGTTATTCACTAATCATTCGTTTACCTCCACTCGCGCTTGGGTGGTTGAGCGAAGTTGATATACCGGGTATGAAACTCGGCTACACCGCGCGAAACCAAGAGGGGAAACTTGAGCAGGGTGAGCTGGAGGTTGCCTCAGAACACGATCTGGCTGAAATCCTCCGTGCCCAAGGCTTGGTGCTGACGCACGTTACGGGCGCACCAAGTACCACCCCAGCTCAACCGCGGCGGTTTGAGTTCACGCTGCAGCGGGTGTCGGTGGTTGACAAAATATTCTTCACCCAAAACCTACAGGTTATGGTGAAGGCCGGGCTACCGCTCTCGACCGCGCTCAAAACTATTGCCCTGCAAACGGGTAATAAGACGTTCCAGCGCATTCTCCGTAGCGTTTCAGAGCAGGTGGACCGTGGTATAGCCATGTCCGATGCCCTGGTGCCCTACCCTAAGGTATTCTCCGAGCTCTTTGTGAACATGATTCGGGCCGGTGAAAAAAGCGGTAAATTGGAAGAGGTTTTAGAACAGATTGCAACCCAGCTCCGCAAGAGCCACGCCCTGGTCTCCAAGGTACGCGGCGCGCTGACCTACCCCATCATCGTGGTGCTGGCTATGATCGGCATTGGTACCGGCATGATGGTGTTCGTGGTACCACAGATAACAAGCGTGTTTGAAGAAGTACACGCCACGCTACCCCTGCCAACCAGAATTTTGGTGGCGACCAGCCACTTCTTGGTCACGCACGGCGTGTGGGTAGCCCTCGGGGTCATTGTGCTGGGGGCTGGTTTTGTGCAGGTTATCCACCTGCCCAAAGGCCGCCGGCTCTGGCACGGGCTACTGCTCAAGCTCCCCATCGTAAGCCCAATTTTGAAAAAAATAAACCTGGCTAAGTTCTCCCGCACGTTCTCTTCGCTCCTCAAAACTGACATCCCCATTGTGCAAGCCTTCCACATTACGGCGAGCACCCTCGGGAACAGCCTCTACCGTGAAGCGGTGGAGGAGGCGGCCGAGCAGGTAAAAAAAGGCGCCCCCGTTGCCACCATTATACGCACCCACCCCAAGCTCTTCTCGCCGCTCATCACGCAAATGGTAGCGGTGGGCGAAGAAACGGGCACCTTAGACAGCGTGCTGGACGAGCTGGCGGTGTTCTACGAAGACGACGTCGACCGCACCATGGGTAGCCTGGCCACCATTATCGAACCTGTCCTCATGCTGCTCCTCGGGGCTGGGGTGGGGGGCATTGCCGTCTCTATCATGCTGCCGCTGTACTCACTGTCCGAAAACTTTTAGCTATGTTACTACATACCGAGCGCGCCGGACTAAGCCTGCTGGAAATTTTAACCACCGTCGCCATTGTTATCTTGTTGAGCCTCCTCGCTATACCCTACTTTAATTCCAGTAACCAGCACACCAGGCTCAAGGGTGATGCCGAAGCACTAACCAGCGACCTCCGGCTCGCCCAACAGCGAACCATCGGGGAACAGGTGACCTACCTGGTCAAACTCTTCGACACTACCCCACCGAAGTACCAGCTCCTCAAACGCCAGAATGGTACTGATACGCTCATTAAGGAGCGCGCCTTGAGTACCGGCATCAGGTGGCAATCCTTGGGCACCTTTACCAACCACGAAGTAGTGTTTACCCCCACCGGCGCGGTCAGCGAGTCGAGCGCTATCGTGCTCGCTAGCTCCGACAACGCGCAAGCGTCGGTTGAAGTTAAACCATCAGGCTATGTGCGAACCAACTAGAACCAGGCGCGGTTTCAGCCTCATTGAGGGGCTAGTCGCCATCTCCATTATGGCCGTAGCCCTCATTACGGTGCTCGGGGCGGTACCCACCACGCTCCAGGCCAACAAACACGCCGAACTCGAGAGTTTGGCTTCGGTTTACGCCCGGGCCAAGCTCGAGGGCTTGCTCACCACCTCGTACGATGAACTTGGTACCGGCACCGTAGAACCGCGCACGGTGCTCTCCAGCGACCCAGCGAACCCAGCATCTAAGCTCTATCGCACCTCAACCGTTACGCTGCTCGACGCGAACTTCAGCCAGAGCTCAACCGACCAGGGCCTTAAAAAAATTACGGTCACCGTAGACTGGCCCAACCCCCGAGGAACATTAGGCACCTTGAGCTTCTCGAGCGTGCTCAGCCAGAAGTAGAACCTTGTGTACACTTCACGCTACCACCGCCAGCCAACCCGCCAACCTAAGCAGGGCTTTACCTTGGTCGAAACCGTGGTGGGGATATTCATTGGCCTGCTCGTTATCCTCTCCGCCTACTCTATATTCCAGCTAGCGCTCAGAACCAAACCCAGGCTACAGAACCGAGCTGAGATTATCCAGAACATGCGAGCAACGTTTGACCGCTTCTCGCGCGAACTCAGGCAAGCCAACATTATTGTAACGACGCTACCAGCCAACGAGATACTGTTTGAAGACGGCCACGGCAACCTTGATAACACGCCACTACAGTACCTGAGGTACCACCTGGTAGGCTCCGACCTCTACCGCGAGGTCAGCTACTACAGCTTCCCGGGTAATCCCTCCACCCACGTTAGCTACAACGACACCGATGCTAATGGTAACCTACCCACCAACACCGTAACCGAAGACCGGCTGATCGGCGAGTACCTAAGTTCACTGAGCTTCACCACTGACGGCAGTACCATCGCCGTCACCGCCACGCTCTACCTTAACCACGAAACCCTAACCCTCACCACCAATGTCGCCTCACGCAACCTCAACTAACGCTAGGCGCGGGTTTGTGCTGCTCATTGTTTCGGCGATTAGCGCTGCGCTCCTGCTCCTCACCGGCTACCTCTTAGAGCAAGCTCGGAGCGAGATACGTATAGCCGTAAGCGAGCAGCAGGCCACCACCGCCTACTACCTCGCTGAAGCCGGCTCGAACGAAGCTATCTACAAGCTCAAAAACGACTCAACCTGGAAATCAAAATTTCTTACGGGGACGTTTACAAACGACAGCTTTACGCACAGCAACCTGTTCGGCGGTACCGGCAGCTACACCGTTACTGCGTCGAGTGCTGGTGACGCGCTGGTAGACATAACGGTCACCGCCACCTACAGCGCTGGCGGGCAGCAATCTAAGCGCGTCATCAAGACGCGCTACACCCGCGCCACAAACCCAGCCGACACCTGGGGACAGTCTATGTACGGTGGTGATACTTCAACACAGCAGAACGGTAACGTGACGGTGAGCCGCAACTGTACGGTGAACGGCGGCACCCTGCAAGCCAACCAAAACTTCAAAATCACCAACCACGCTACCCTGACCGTGAACAGCGCCGCAGTTAAGGCCAGCAACAACCTCATCGTCAATGGCGGCGGCACCCTCGTGCTTAACAACAGCACCCGAACCGAGGGTGTCGCGAGCGTGGCGATGCCCCAGGTAGACTTTGACTCGAGCTCTGCCACCTCCCTCAAAAACCGAGCTGACCAAACGTACACCGCTGCCCAGTTCACCGCCCTACCCTCCGGTACCACCCTCAATGGCGTTACCTACGTCAGCGGTAACGCCACCTGGACGAACAAGAACCTGACTATTAACGGCATCCTAGCAGCGAGCGGTGACATTAGCATCACACTCACCAGCGCCTACACGCTAGCGATAAACGATGGCAACGTCGCGAGCGGTGGCTCTGGGCTCTTAGGCAAGAACAACATCACCGCCTCGGTGACCGGCGGCCACCTCACTATTCGTGGCCTGGTCTATGCGGTGAAAGACCTAACCGTGACAGCTAAATCCACTCCTACCTTCTCTGTCACCGGTGGGGTGTTAGGGTTCCACCTGTCACTCGGCGACAATGACACCTCAGGCACCTGCACTATCACCTACGACTCCACGCTAGCTTCGAGCCCCCTTGACCCAGCCCTCAATGGTAACGAGAGCCCCATCATACAAGTAAACCACTGGGAAGAGGAGTACTAGAGCTTCACGAATCACCAAAACGCTATGGTATACTGTAGTCACTATGCTGTTTGAACCTCGCTGGGAGTACCTGGGGCTCGACATTAGCGACCGGTCCTTAAAGGCGGTACAGCTCAGACGCACGTTCCGGGGCCACCTCGCCCTCAAAGGCTTGGCACATATTGACCTACCGGCTGGTGTCATCACCGATGGTGACATCGCCAACGCCGCCCAGTTCGACGACTACCTCCGTCGCCTGCTCACGCACCCACAGGTGGGTACGTTCACCACCACCTACACCGTAGCCTCACTACCCGAAACCAAAACGTTCATTAAGCTCATCGACATTCCCCCCATGGCCCCCGAAGAAATTGGGGAGGCGGTTCGCTGGGAAGCTGAGCACCACATTCCCATACCCATCGAGGAAACCTACTGGGACTGGCAACGTGTGGGGGCTCCAACTGGCAACGCGCGTCTGCCTATTCTCCTCGGCGTGGCGCCCAAAACGATTGTTGATTCCTACACAGCAGCACTCACCGCGGCTGGGCTCTTCCCCACCGCCTTAGAAATTGAAGCCGTAGCCATTAGCCGGAGCTTGCTGCCGCTGGCAGAGGTAAAGAGCCCCACCGCCACCATTATCATCGACATCGGCGCCACCCGTACCGGACTCATCCTGCTTGACCAGGGCACCATTCAGTTCACCGTCTCGCTGCCCCTGTCTGGCCGTAAGATCACCGAAACCATCGCCCAGAGCCTTTCCTTGAGTGAGGGCGAAGCGGAGAAAGCCAAAATCCTCTGCGGGCTTGACCCCAAAAAGTGCCATGGCTCCATGGCTACTATCCTGCACCAGGTTATGGACGAGCTCTTGGCGCGTATTCGCGACGCCATGAGTTTCTACCAGGAGCACTTCCCCCATAGCCACACCGTGGGACAGGTGCAGCTCTGCGGCGGCGGCGCCAACTTTAGGGCGATTGACAACTACCTGGCGGGGGAGCTCAAGCTCAAAATCGTCCGCGGTAACCCCTGGCAAAACCTCGAACCAGCCCGCGCGCCCCTCAAGCCCAGCGAACTCTTGTCGTTCACGACCGCCATAGGCCTGGCGCTCAGACCCACCAACCTAGCTCCAAACCATGATTAGCTTAAACCTCCTCCCACCGGCGCAAAAAGCCAACCTCCGCTACGACCACACCTACCTCTACCTTCGCTACGTAGTGTCGGTGGTACTGGTTGCTACCGTCGTCATTGCCGGCATACTACTGGGCGCTCGACTGCTGCTGCAAAACCACTACCTCGAGCTCCTGACGAGCTCTAGCCTGGTGAACGAGCACAACCGCGGCGTCGACCGTGAAATCAGTGATCTCAACCAAAAGCTCAAGCAAGCTAGGACCATTCAAGCCGACTTCGTCAAGTGGTCGGGAGTACTGGTGAGCTTAGCCCAAACCATTCCCCCCAACGTCCAGATTTCCTACCTCAACATCGAGCAGAACTCTAAGACCGTATCCCTAAGCGGGGTAGCACAAACCCGCGACGACTACCTCAAGCTCAAGAGCAACCTTGAGGCCCTGCCCTACCTAGCGAACGTTTCAGCGCCGTTCAGTAGCATCCTCAAGCCCACCAACGTTAAGTTCGACCTCAACGCTCAACTCAACCCTGAGCACCTGCCGTAGTATGCACCTCTCCGCCCGCGCCAAAATGAATGCCTCCCTAGGCCTCAGCCTGGCGGCGCTGGCTGCCCTGGTAGCGTTTATTATTTGGCCAAGCGTCGACGATATCAAATCCCTGAACCAGGTAATTGAGGGCCAGCAGGCCGAGCTCGAGCAGCTCTACACCAAGGGCCGCAGTATTAAGCAAACCCTAGAAGAGTACCGGCAGGTGAAACCCACGGTGACCACTCTCAACAACATCTACGTCAAGCGCGGCGAAGAACTGAAGCTCATAACAACCCTGGAGCAGGTAGCTCACGACCAGGGGGTCCAGCAAGACCTCACCCAAGCCAGCTCAGGCGACGAACCCCAGGGGAACACGCTCCAGCTCCAGCTCCACGTCACCGGTACCCTCCCCAAGCTCATTACCTACCTCGGCGCGCTCGAGGCGCTAGACTACTACCTCAACATCAACCTGGTCCGCTTGAACACCAACCAGCCGGCCGCTGGCACTGTCACGTCTGGCTCGCCTCAGCTGTCCGCTATTTTCTTAACCACCGCCTACCTCACACCATGAAGCTCACGCTCCACCCCGCACACCTGCCCAAGGTTTCCCTTGGTCGCCTGCTCCGCTGGCTGCCGCTCGCTACCATGGCGCTGCTGCTCGCCATCTTAGGCTGGTGCCTGGCGTTCCTCTACCAGTACTTCTACCAAACCATCTCTGACGTTAAAGTTGTCCGCACACTGCAGAACCAGGTCAGCCGAGGACAAATTAACCTGCCGCTCTACCAAGAGGTCTTAGGCAGCTGGCAGAAGAAAAAAGAGTTTAGCCCTGAGCAGGTAGCGGGCTTGCACGACCCCTTCAGCCCACCCGCCGCAGCCCCGCCCAGCCCTACGCCACCTGCTCCCACCCCTGCTCCCTAAAGCAAAAACCATCCCGCCGCGGCGGGATGGTTTTATAATTCAAACTAGACCGGCACAACCTCGGTTACTTGGGGCAGGGCTTTCTTGAGCGCCTCTTCCAGGCCGAACTTCAGGGTGATAACCGACATGGCGCAGTGCTCACACGTGCCTTGGAGAGAAACCAGCACCCGGCCAGTGTCGGGCTCAAAATCTACCAAGCTAATGTGCCCGCCGTGGCCGGTAACGTAGGGCTCGGCCTCGGCGAGTACTGATTGAATTTTAGATACTACCTCAGTCTGCTCCATAAAGGCAGTATACCACACGAGACGCTTTGTATGCCTGGAATAATAAAAGCGTAGGGGCTCATAAAAAACCCACTACGCTTATGTTGCACCCCCAAACCCATAGGGGGCTTTGTTCGACGAGCCGGCGAGTGCAGTGCCGAACCTCTTGCTGTGTACAGCAGTTCTGCGTAGTGCTCCTCGGCGGGGGTAATCAGGCCTTGTTACCTGATTTTCTCCAACCCAGCTTCCTCGGCTGGTGCAGCCACTAGGCACCAACGATGTTGATGTTTGGGTTTTGGTGCCTACCCGTAGGCAGGTGATCCCGGCAAGGCTGCCGTGGGCAAACAACGGATAATGATTGTGGGTGGCGGTGGTATGGTAATCCTTAAGGCGAAGACCGTCAACAAACGAAAAACCCAGCGGACCGGCGGCGCTGGGGGGGTGTTGTGCGAGCAGGCAGCTCGCTGTTTTGAGCTTGAGACAAGTACAGAGTGAGCGGGGGGTGGATGCCCCAGACGATAGAAGGTTGGCCTGACGTAGCCGGTAGGCCTTACTGTGTTGATCGTATCGTATTCTCAGTCTGCTAGCTGTTAAGCTCCCGAAGTGCCATACCCCGATGGCGCTTGCCGCGTAGCTTCCAAACGCGGATTGTGTTGCGTGTGTTACGTGTCGCTCTGGGCGACGTGCAAGTGCTCGGAAGCTGAGCAGCAGGACCTCGCACTCGGCGAGGATTTTTGTTACCCGCATATAATGGGCAGGTAACACTTGAGTGTAGGTGATCTGAGCATTTTGTCAAGGGCTAAGCTGTGAATAACCACCAGTAACCTCAAAGTTTACCCACAATAATCATTACCTGCGCGCCCTGTGCAACGTCGCCACCATTCCAATCGTGCACGGCCTGGCTCAAGACGCTCTGCTCGTAGCGGTAGCTTTCGCCGCGCCTGGTGCCCGGGTCATTGGTTATAAACTCGCTGCCCTGGTAGCCCTTAACGAGCAACATGTGGTACAAGGGCCCCGGCGCTTTGTAGTAAGGGTTACCTAAGCGACGGCCAAGGGCAGGGAGTAGCACCAGCTGCCGAGACGCCAGAGCAGTGCGCATAGCAGCCGCATCGTAGGGCACTACCTTGGCGCTGAGATGGTAGTAGTTTTTCAGAATGCCTGCCACCTCGGCTGCCGTGGTGTCCTCAAAAAACCCCAGGTGCTCTTTCTCCCAAGCCACCAGCTTCACAATTTCCTGGTCAGCGTAGGCGGGGTCAAGCTCGAGCGTTTTGTTGCCCTTAAAAAATTCAGCGGCCATGAGCATGCTGGCCTCTTCACAAGCGTCCTGGTACGGCTCGGCCCAGTTGGCAAACGGCGCCTGGGGCGTAAACGGCACGGGCAGCACCACAATGCTGTGGGGCGGTTGAGTTGGAGTTGGGGCAGGGGCCTTAGGCGCAGTAGTAGGTACCGGGGCTGGGGCGGGCGCATTCACCGGCGGCGGCTGCAGCACAAGGTGTGGAGACTCAGCCTCAGCACAACCCAAGCCAACCAATGACAACCCGAGGACTACCAGACTAAGTTTTTCAAACCTCAACATACACCTATGGTAGCGTCGGCGCTCTGGTAGCGCAAACCTGACCCTTGACGAGGTTAACACCATACCCTATACTAAACGACGTTGTTCCCTACTCGTTTCTAGACTACTTATGGCACATACAAAGGCCGGTGGCTCCACAGCCCTGGGGCGCGATTCCGAAAGCAAGCGCTTAGGCGTTAAGCTTTTTGCTGGCCAATTTGCTAAAGCTGGCATGGTCATTGTCCGCCAGCGCGGTACCAAGTTCTTCCCTGGGCTTGGGGTTAAGAAGGGCGGGGACGATACCCTATTCGCTGCGACAAGCGGCGTGGTGCAGTTCCTCAAGAAGTGGCGCCGGGGCTACAACGGCAAGCTCAAACTCGCGAAGGTGGTTACAGTAGTTCCTCAGGAGAAGTAATCTGTTTAGTTTTATAGTTGAAATACAAAGAGGCGCCCACCAGGCGCCCTTTTCGTTATCCTACCATTTACCCTTTCGCGCGAAAGGGTAAATGGTTAAAATATTAACGACAAGCTCGCGAAGGTGGTAACGGTCGTAGCACAGGAGAAATAAATTAGAATCTAAAATCGTCCGCCTATACGGCGGACGATTTTGTATAATAAACAGAGCTTACTTCTGGTCTGCTAACTCTAGGGACTCTACGCCGTACTCAAACGTGCCGCGCTCGAACTGGACCACTATAGGATACCTGTTCCCTGGATAAACACCGTCGAGCGCCTCGTTGTAACCAACCACCTGTCCAACTTCAGGGTTATCAATCATTCTCACGGATGCTCCAGGAATAAAACCCGCGGCGCGGGCTCGGTCTACAGCGGCTTTCGTATTCTCTGCAGTATTACCTTGTTTTAGCTCTTTAGCCAAACGAAGCAGTTTCTCTAGGTCTTCAGGGTTCTGCGGCAGATGTTCAACCCCTAAACCAATCCCGGGATTCCTGTATTCCTTACTTGGCATAAGAATGAAGTAAAGTGTAAGTGCCTTTAACGTACTACAACTATTCCGAAAAATCAATCCTTTAACTTACGGTACCTTTCAAAAAACTGCCTCTTAACCCGACGGCTCACTTCGTCTACCACTTTAGCGCGTTTGGAAACCGGCGTGCGGCGGAGCAGTCTAATTTTTTCCACCGCGGCCCGTTTGAGCTGGGCTCGCCAGCGCTTGTCTTTGAGCGCTAACAAACTATATGCCAGATCCTCTCGCTCAAGCGCTACACGATTTTTACTGTAGCGTAAAGGTGAGCCATCAAACTCCACACCCATCACCTTAGCCTTGGCGCCAAAAATTTTCCGCGCTAGTGCTTTCATCTTTTGCTCGCGGCTACGCTCGCAAAAGTAGAGCATTCTGCTTTTCCCTACCATGCGCTTTACAGCCAGCATGTTCTCTAGTGCCGAAAGCTCCCTAACGCAAGGCTTAATCTTCCAGCTGTTACTCAGCCCCAAACCTCGCACTCGCGGTTGCAACCACTTAGTAATCTCCCCTGCCTCGGTCCGGCGGTAGGGTGCGAACAAATCCGTCGGCCCACCGACGGGCATAATGGTCAGCGATTGTTTGCGATACCCCTCCCACAAATAGTTAAACACCTGCACCAGGTAGGCGTGGTACCCAAGGTCGGTAAAAATATCTCTCGGCACGCCGTAACCGTTGACGGCAGCAAATAATTTTTTCATACACTGAAATCGTATCAAAAGTCAAATGTCATGCTTCAACACTTCCACAGCTTCGCCTAAAATATCCAGGTCTTTTTTCTTCTCCTCGCGGGGTAACATTGAATACCGCTCACGCTGCTCTGAAGATGCAGTGGCAGAATTACGATCAAGCCAAAAATCGTGAATTAAATAAAGCACATCTCTCAACTTTTCTATGGCCACCTTAGCGGATGCCACATTCTCCTCTCTCCAGTCTCGTGGTAAATCTACAAAATTGGTATTTGCAATGTCCAGCTCAGTCTGACCGCCGTGAGCAGCAATCCACTCCTCGTCATTCGTGGATTTAATACGTTTCTCATAAATACCATCCTTATCTTTTCGCCGCTCTCGCCAATTCTCGTGCATGCCCGACGCAAGCTCTTCAATTAATTTTGTCATGGCTGCCTCGCGCTGGCGCTCCGGTGAGTTAGTATATGATTCTGACATATTCTTGATGAAAAATATTAGTTACCTTTTGACGCACGCGCCGATGAAATCGCGAAAGAGGGGGTGGGGGCGCAAGGGCCGGCTTTGGAACTCGGGGTGGAACTGCGTGCCAAGCATAAAGGGGTGGCCTTTTATTTCCGCAATCTCTACTAGGTTCCTGCCTGGGTTTATGCCGCTAAATATAAAGCCGGCTTCGGCAAACTGGTCACGGTAGTCGTTGTTGAACTCATAGCGGTGCCTGTGACGCTCGGAAACAATAGTCTTGCCACCTTTAGTTTCACGTGGTACGGCGGTTTCTTCTTTCGCAGTGTAAGCTTCGTAAGCCAAGGTGTCGGGCGTGAGCACGCAGTCGTAAGCCCCCAGCCGCATGCTGGCGCCCATGTGCTTATCCGCCAAGTTAGTGCGCTGCTCAGGCATAATGTGGATAATGGGGTTTTGGGTGGCGGCGTCAAACTCAGTAGAGTTTACGTTCTTGCTCTTTAAGAGCATGCGCCCGAACTCTATAGACATTACCTGCATGCCTAAGCACAGCCCAAAGTAGGGTACTTTTTTCTCGCGCGCGTACTGCGCGGCCATGATTTTGCCCTCAATACCCCTGCCACCAAAACCACCAGGCACCACAATACCATGTGCCTCCTCCAGCCGCTTCCACTCACGCTTGTCGCGAGATTCGAGCTTCTCAGAGTCGATGTCAATAATGTTGAGCTTAGCACTATGGTAGGCTCCAGCCGCCTTGAGCGCCTCGTGCACACTGATGTAGGCATCGCCGTGGGCCGTGTACTTGCCGACCAACGCCACAGTTATTTTTTTACTGGCACCGTTCTTCAGGCGCTTCACCAGCGTTTTCCAGGGGGTGAGGTTTGGTTTTTTGGCTTTGAGATCAAAGTGCTCGGCGATAATCTTGGATATGTGGTACGACTCCAGCCCGAGCGGTACTTCGTAAATCGATTTCAATGTCGGGCAGGGAATAGCGTTGGCAAGTGGTACGTCACAGAACAGGGCGATTTTTTCCAACAAGTCCTTGGGAATTTTTTTGTCGGCCCGACACAAAATGAGGTCCGGCTGAATACCTACCCGGTGCAGCTCCCGAACCGCCATTTGGGTGGGTTTGGTTTTAAGCTCGCCCGAGGTTTCTAAGAACGGCAGCAAGGTCATGAGGATAAAGAGCACGTTCTGGTGCCCTACCTCGTGGTGGAACTGGCGAGCGGCCTCAAGGTACGGCTCACCCTCAATGTCGCCCACTGTGCCGCCGATTTCGATAAGGACAAAGTCGGCCCCCGAGCGTTCCGCTGCCTCGCGAATGCGCTGCTTGATGGCGGAGGTGACGTGCGGAATAACCTGAATAGTACGCCCCAGGTAGCTCCCCTGCCGTTCTTGCTTCAAGAGCTCTTGGTACACCTGGCCAGTGGTGAGGTTGGAAAGGCGAGACAGTGGCTCGTCGATAAACCGTTCGTAGTGGCCAAGGTCGAGGTCCGCCTCATAACCATCGTCAGTCACAAACACCTCGCCGTGTTGGAACGGCGACATGGTGCCCGGGTCAATGTTGAGGTACGGGTCGAGCTTTAACACCGTCATGGTGTAGCCCGAGGCTTTGAGAATAGCCCCTATGGCAGCCTGGGCCGTGCCCTTACCAAGCCCGGAGCACACACCACCAGAAATGAAAATGAATTTGGACTTTGGCGCAGACATAGGGTAACGGTTAGGACGCTTGAACACGAATGGTGAGCTGGGCTGTTAGGCCGCCGTGGAGCTTGACCGTCACCGGGTAGTCACCCACGGCTTTGGGGTTACCCGGGAGCACGAGCTGCGAAGCTCCAATGGGCACTTTCGTAGCGGCTTGAATAGCGTCTACCAGACGTTCGAGGGTCAGGCCAGCGTAGAGCGTGCCTGAAGGCGCAGCTTTAGCCGCCAGGGCAACCAGGCGGCCCTGGAGCTGCGAGCGGTAGCCTTGGGCTTGGGCGGCCGCGCGTGATTCATCACGCTGCTTCCGCTCACCGGCCTGGGCTACGGCAGCCAGCGCAGCCGGCGTGGCGCGCTGAGCTAAGCCCCGCGGCAGGAGGTAGTTCAGGGCGTAGCCGTCGGCAACCTCCTTAACGTCGTTCCGGCGCGCTACCGCGGTAACGTCTTGGGAAAAAATGACCTTCATAGAGCTAGCGCGTCAGGAGCTCGAGCGCGCGCTCGAGCTGGGGGTCTAACCCCTTGTCCGCATCTTCTTTGGTGAGCTTGACCTCGATGTCGGGCGTGAGCCCATTCTTGTCAATCGAGCGACCTTTGGGCGTAAACCACTTAGCAATGGTGAGCTTGACCTCAGAACCGTCTCCGAACTGCTGAATGTCTTGCACCGAGCCCTTGCCAAAGGTCTGCTCACCCACCACGGTGGCAAGCTTGTAGTCCTGGAGCGCACCGGTGACTATTTCCGAGGCCGAGGCCGAGCCTTGGTTCACCAGCACCACCGTAGGCACACCAGCCAGGTCCCCGGGCCCAACGCTCTGGTGAGCGGTAAACTGCGGTGGCTGGCCCTGCTCTTTCACAATCACACCTTTACCTACCCAGTGGCTGGAGAGCGCAATGGCTTGGCTCAGGTACCCTCCGGGGTCGTTCCGTAAGTCGAGCACAATACCTTTGGGGGCCCTGCCCACCAGCGCGGCCCACTGTTCCCTAAACTTGACGTCAGTGTCTTCGGCAAAGTGCACCACCCTGAGGTAAGCCACCTGGCCGCGGCCTTCAGGCAGCGGCTTGAGCTCACCCCTAACGGCGGGGACGTCAATACGGGCACGCGTAAGCTCAATAACTTTTGGCTCACTCTCGCCTGCCCGCTCGATTACGAGCGTGACCTTAGTGCCGTGGGGTCCACGAATGAGCGAGACGGCGTAGTCCACGGCGATGCCGGTGGTGTCGAGCTTATCAATGGCTACAATCCTGTCCCCGGCCCTCAAGCCCGCTCGCTCGGCCGGCGTACCAGGGAGCGGCGCAATGACCGTGAGGTGCCCTTCCTTAATACCAATTTCCGCGCCAATGCCTTCGAACTTGCCCTCGAGCTCTTGGGCAAAGCTCTTGGCCGTTTCGGGATCCATGAACACCGAGTAGGGGTCCCCTAAGCCCCCGACCATACCCTGCAGCGCGCCGTAGAACAGCTTGGTGTCGGGCACTGGGTGCTCAAGGTAGTTATCGTGCACGTAGTCCCAGACTTTCCAGAACAGTGAGAAGTCGACGTCTTTGGTGAGGTAGGCGGGTAGCGGCTGGTTGGTGTTGGTGAGGTGGCCCGACACGCTACTGCCTGGTGTGCTCTGTACCGTGGCCCCCCCGAGCCAACCCAAAGCAAAACTCAAGATAACAAAAATCGCCACCAGGGTGGCGGGCACAACCCGCTGTGCGCGGGCTTTCGTAAACGGACTGGGAAGCGGGGTCAGTGGTGAGAAGTTCATGGCCAAACAAAAAATACCTGGCACTGAGTGTAGCACGCCCTGGAGCTCACGGTCAAAAACGGGGCCTCGGAGCCTCCCCTCTACTCTCGCCGGAGGTGTGCCCCCACCGCCCGCAGGCGCTTATCCAGGTGCTCGTAGCCCCTATCCACCAGTTCTACGTCGTGGATCACGGTTTCACCCTGGGCCATAAGCCCAGCGATGATGAGCGTGGCACCGGCCCGAAGGTCAAAGGAACGTATCTCGCGGCCGTAGAGCGGGGTCGGGCCGGTAATAACCACGCGGTGTGGGTCAGCCACTACGGCATTGGCGCCCATCGTAATCAGCTCGGCAATGTGGTTGAGCCTGCCCTCATACAAAGGATCGTGGATCAGTGAGGTGCCGCTCGCCTGCGTGGCGAGTAGGCTGAACGGCGCCTGCAGGTCTGTAGGAAACCCGGGGTAGGGTAGCGCCTGCAGCTTGAATGGTTTGAGCTGACGGCTAGCGCTAACGTTCAACCTATCGCCTGTTAGCGTATAGTGAACGCCGACCTCTTTGAGCTTGAGAAGTACAAGCTTCAAGTGTTCCGGCACTACCGGCCCAATCGTAAGCTCGCCGCGCGAAACAGCCGCCAGCACGGCCCAGGTGCCAGCCTCTGTACTGTCAGGAATTACGTGGTGCGTGGCACCGTGGAGCGAAGCCACACCTTGAATCTCCAGGTGGTGTGTGCCCACGCCGCTGATTTTGGCACCCATGGAACTCAGGAACACACACAGATCAGCCACGTGGGGCTCAGCCGCTGCTACATCAATTGTGGTAGTGCCGGGCGTTAACACTGCTGCCATGAGCACGTTCTCGGTGGCCGTGACAGAAAACTCCGGCAGCGTCACGGCCGCCCCTCGCCGGTTCGGCCAGCTCAAGCTGTACCCCTCACCGGCTGGTTCAACCCTCACGCCGAGCTGGCGAAAGCCCTCCAGGTGGGCTGACAGTGGCCGGTTGCCGATAATGCAGCCGCCTGGCTCAGGCAGGTGCACTTGCCCCAGGCGCGCCAGCAGGGGCCCAAACAACAGCACGGACGAGCGCATGCTCTTTACCGGCTGCTCGCCCAAAGCTTTGAGGGTCACGGACTGGGCCTTAAGCCGCACGGTGTGACCCTCTCGCACAACGCTCACGCCCAGCTCGCGGAGAAGTTCGAGCATGCGCTCGACATCTGAAATCTCGGGCACGTTCTCAACCACACACTCGTCGGTCGTCAGCAAGCAGGCCGCGAGTATGGGCGTAGCCGCGTTCTTTGAACCCGGCACCGTGACCTCACCCCGGAGGCTCCGGCCACCTTCTACCACGAGCTTCGCCATGGTACACTGGATTAGTCTTAAGCTAGCTCAGTGTAGCTAAACCAACGTCACCTCGCAAGGCAGACCACCTATGAACCTCCGGCTCCGGCGCATCATCTACCTCAGCTTTTTCGCTGTCTTCTTCGCCGCGGCCGGCGGACTGCTCTTCTACGTCCAGGGCTACCGCTACAACCCCTTGAAGGGCAAGGTGGTGCGCACCGGCGCCATTGTGGTGGATTCAAACCCGGCCGGAGCCAATGTCACCTTGGCTGGCGCCGCTCAGGGAGACGCTACACCAACCTCGCTGCAGTCGCTGCAGCCAGCCGACTACGAGGTTGGTGTAGAGCTGCCGGGCTTTCAACCCTGGCGTAAAACGCTGTCGGTTAAACCATCGCTCGTTACCTTTACCGGCACGGTCCACCTCTGGCCCGAAACGTCAGCCGGCCTACGGCTCACGAGCGGAGCCGTAACCACCACGCTCCTCTCCCCCACCGGTGAAAACCTCCTGGCCTACGTACCCCAAGGTCTTAACTCCGGCTTGTGGCTCTACAACCTGAGCACAGGCCAGGGCAGCCTCCTCACGCGGCTTGGCGGTAGTACGGTAACTGCGCTCGAGTGGCACCCGAGTGGCCAAGACCTCCTGCTCGGCGTAACTACAGGTAGCAGCACCCGTTACCAAACCTTTAGCCTAACCAGCCGTACCTGGGAAGAGGCTAGCTGGGACGAGGACGTTACCCCGCAAACAGCGCACTGGGGTGACGACGAAAACACGCTCCTGGTGTACTCCAACCAGGCGCTGTACCAGTACAGCCGCCACCTGAGCACGCTCCGGCTGCTGTGGCGTGCCAACCTTATCGACTTCCGTGTGCACGACGGGCTGGTGTTCGGCCTGGTACAGCACGGTAGCAGCAGCCCCGAGCTCAAAGTGCTCGACCTGTCAAGCCTGCAGAACGTGCCCCTGGGCGAGGCCCCGGTGCTGTCAACGAACCTCAAGTTTCTCGAGGCACGCAGTGGCTGGCTGCCACTCTACGACCAAGACCGCCACTCACTCTACCTCTTGCACTCACCGCTCACCGAAACCGTGCCCATCCGCAAGCTACCAGAGGTTACTGGCCTGGACTGGTCAGCCGATGGCTTGCGACTACTCCTGACTAACAACTTCGAGCTCTGGCAGTACGACGTCACCGCCGACAGCTTAAACCTGACCTTACGGGTGAGCACACCCCTTACCCAAGGCCGCCTGGTGGGCCGAGAACCGTACGCAGTCGTGGCTACGGCCGGTCAGGTGTGGGCCGTTGAGTTTGACTCACGCGGGCTGCAGCAACGCTGGCTCCTCAGCGACTACGGGAAAGAGGCGGTTCAGGACGTCTTCCTGGACCCACGGGGAGAAAACCTCACGGTTAAACTGGCGAGTGGCCTTAGGCGCCTGAGCCTAACCTCGGCCGGCCGTAACTGAAGCCGCCGTCCGCGCGGCTAGCAGGTTAGCTTTGAGCAGCGAGTCGAACGTGCCCGCGTCGGTCCACTCACCACTCAGCTTGGTGTAGTGCAGGGTGCCTGCCACCACGTAAGCGTTGTTGACGTCGGTAATTTCTAGCTCGCCGCGGGCAGAAGGCTTTAAACTTTTTATAATTTCAAACACGTGAGCATCATAGAGGTAGAGCCCAGTAACCGCTAGGTTGCTCACTGAAGTTTTTGGCTTTTCTACAATCTTGACCACCTTGTCACCCGCCAGCTCAGCTACTCCGAATCGCTCAGGGTCGGGCACCTGCTTCAGGAACACATGGGCACCCTCCGGTTTTTGTGCAAATGTTTGAATAGCCTGGCTAAGGTCGTCCTCGTAAATATTATCACCTAAAATTGCGGCCACAGCCTCACCATCGACAAAGCCCTCTGCTAGCCCCAGGGCCTGGGCAATACCCCCCGCCTCGTCCTGCAGCTCGTATGCTAGGCGCACGCCAAACTCCTTGCCACTACCCAGGAGATGCAAGAAATGGCCAGCGTGCTCAGGGCCAGACACAATCATGATCTCGGTAATGCCCGCATCCACCAACGTCTGCAGCGGGTAGTAGATCATGGGTTTGTTATACACCGGCAGCAGGTGCTTGTTGGTGACGTTGGTGATGGGCCTAAGCCTCGTCCCTAAGCCACCGGCCAAAATAACGCCTTTCATAAGATTATCATTTTTCGGCATTGCCTGCTTCCTGGGCTACACGATGCAAAACTTCTATGAGATGATTATCACGAAATAGAGTCTCTATCTGTTTATCTAGTGTATCACCTACGGTGCCCTCACCAAAGGGAATCTCAAATTTGCTGCCGTACCGCTCCTGGTAGTAGTTCATATAGTTCATAAGGAGGTACTTTTTTTCTTCCTCAATAGATTTCGGTAGGTACTTTTGTTGGCTGCTATCGACAACGCTATGGGCGGCATCATTCGCCTGTGTCTCAAGCCATCGTACAGTTTCAGCTCCTGTAAAAAATTCTTCAAGATAGAGGTTTACTGGCGTCGAAAGGTCGGGGTAACGTATAAACCCTAACGTGTCATTAGCATTCTGAGCACGTTCTTGGGCCATATGCCTAGCGTGCATACCTTCGTGGTAAGGCGTACTCACTTTAGCCTCTTGTAGCGTGTCAGCTGGTCCGTAAAAGATATAGACAGTATCCCTCCCAAGGTTAAACCGCGTGCGAGCGCCGGCTGGTCTAGCGGAACCTGCAAAGGTGAGTGCGGCCACCTTTCCAAAGAGAGCTTCAAACAGAGCTTGATCTGCTTCGCTTAAATTTTTCCTTTCATCTTCTAGACTTCCCACAACGACAGGGATTTTTAGATCGTCAAATTTAGGATAGAAGCGTTCATAGCCACTATACCGCTTCTGTGTTTCGGCTGTACGATAGCTAACCTTGTGAGAAGGCGATTCTTTGGCTGTTTCAAGTTCTTGGCCAAAACCGGGGTGTGTGGCGACAAACTCCATAAAAGCACCAAGTGCTGCCAAGCCGCAGTACTTAGCAGTCCTGGTGAACTTTTCGCGCCATTCGTATCCTCTTCCACTACCCTGGTGCTCTTGCGACTGTAGCGGCTCCGGCAGGTGATGTTCTAGTGACTCCATAACGGCTCTACCTTAACCTAAGCAAGGTAATCACGCAACGCCTCTTGCCAACTGCGAAGCTGTGGGAACTTGGTGTTAAGTAGCACAGCGTTCTTGGGACGCTGGGCGCGGGTGGGGTACTCGGCAGAAGAAATAGGCCTGAGTGGCGTGGTAACGCCTTTAAGCCTGAAGGCCTCTTTCGCCACGTCGTACCAACTAGCCACACCTTCGTTCACCAAGTGGTACACGCCTGGCGCCAGCTCACTGCCCAACAGCCTCACCACCGCGTGGGCTAAATCTTTTGTGGATGTCGGCTTGCCAAACTGATCACTCACCACCCTAACCTCAGGTTTCTCAGCTGCTAGTTTTAGCACGGTGTCCACAAAGTTCATCCCCCGCGGCTTGCCGCGCTGTGGTGCATGGCCGTAGAGCCAGGAACTGCGCACTACATAGCCATGCACGTAATTAATTACGTAATTCTCGCCCGCCAATTTTGATTCGCCGTACACGCTCAACGGGTGGGCGGCGGCGTTTTCGGCGTAGCCTTTGGAGCTTGTGCCATCGAACACATACTCTGTAGAAAAGTGTACCAACTTTGCGCCCGCGGCTTTGGCCGCCTCAAGCATGTAGCCTACGGCGTCGGCGTTAAGCTGAAACGCTAGTTCACGCGCACCCTCCGCGCCGTCCACGTCCGTATACCCCGTGGCATTAATAACTACCTCAGGCTTAAGCTTGGTAAGCTTAGCTGCTACAGCCTCACGATTGGTAACATCAAGCTCCTCACGGTCGAGGCAAGTAAGCTCTGCTCCGCCCGCAAACGCAGCAGCTAGGTCAGTACCCAGCATGCCACGCGAACCTAAAATAGCAACGCGCATAACTAAGCCTGCCTAGCCAAAACTTTTTGAAACTCCTCGTAGTCCTGAATGTAATCAGCACGCGAGGAGTCGAAGTTGGTGGAGGACAGCGCCACTACAACCGTATTCGGCTGCCATGATTTAAAATGGTGCCAGACGTAGGCAGGTACGTAGATAGCATCACCCTGCGCCATGGGCACGTCCCTGAGGCCCGAGCCGTCGTCTATCTCAGCCACGCAAGCGCCCGCAAAACAAATAAAGCACTCTTCCTCAACTTTGTGGCAGTGCGAGCCAGTTGGCTTTTTGCCGTCAACAATGGCGTACACACGCTTCACCACGAAGCTCAGGTACTCTTTGAGCTCCAGCGGAATTAACGAAATTCTGTCGTCGGTGTGTATGGGCAGTTTAAAGCGCTTAAACATTTGCATAGCGTGTGCTGAAGACCTTAGTTTTGCTCTGGTTCGCCCTCCTCGTACTCGTCATCATATTCATCAGACATTTCACCCACAAAAATTACATTATCTCCCTCACACTCCACCTTGCTATAACCAGTACGCCTTCCAACTATAGCTGAATCAATGTGATATTGGGTTAGCCAAGCGCCTGGCATAGAAACCCGGTACCCCCCTTTTGGCTGCACAGATAAAAATGCGACCAATGCATCAGTTATGGATTTTTCATCTGCTCCCGGAGCTTCTACCACCTGCTTTACCGTCACCTCATCCCAGGCCTCGGATTCCTCCCGCTCAAAATCAAGTGCCGCCATCATTAACACTGGTTTGCCAGCTAGGCTGATTTGAGTGGTCCTGTTTTCGGCCTCAAAAATAGGATCATTATCTTCGTCACGACTTAAAACCCGTTCACAGGGGGCCAGCTCTTTGGCCAAGGCTTCACACTGTTCATTAGTCAGAGCATAGTTAGCCATCAGCTGCGCGCGTAAAACGCTATCTGGTTGCAGCATGGCTGGCGTCACAAATCCCAAACGCGGCCGTACACCCTCAGCTTTATTGCCGACTGGCTCGCGCAAGCGGATAACCGTATCATGAATAAAACAATCGCTATACTCAAGTTCGCCCTCAACAGGCTGATACTCATTGCGTACTAATTCGCCCATCTCACGCACCAGTTCCCTATCATCATTGAAGCTCGTGCCCATAATGATATTTTTATCAGGCCAACACTGCGCAACAGCTTGGCGGTATAGCTTGGCAATGTCGGGCACTAGATTTTCATAGGTATGAGCCACCTCGATATTATCCATAGCCAGCGTATCCCAGCCTCGCTTTGATTTACCTTTGCCGCTTTTACGCGCCGCCACCAGCACCGACTGTGCCACAATTTGTTCAACACCGTCTCGCGAGAGCGACACAGTAAAGTAAGCTGTATCTGAGCGGTACATGTAATCGTAATTTTTCTCATCGCCATAAGGCATGCAGCAGTTCGTGGCGTCGCCACAAACTATGCCCCGCGGGTCGGACTTGGCGTGCACGCGCGCTACCAACGTATCCCCGGTGGCGATACCGCGGCTTTGCAATATGTTTTCTACCTGCTGGGCCAGCTCCGGGTATTTGTCAAAATAAACATCAGGCTTGGCAAAAAATTCCTTAACCGCCGCCTGACCGCCTGGCTCATGCTGCTGCACCAGCTGTTCTACTTGCCGGTAGAGTTCGGTGGCGTTGCCGAGCAGCCTGGTTTTTCTGGCCAACCCTAAGTATTCATCTAAAACCTGCTCGGCATAGTCAGCCGCTCGTTCTCTGAATTCTATAGGCGACTCTGGTGGCCGCTGCGCAATAACCTCGCCAGCACCACCTTTACCTTCAGCCAAGCCGGCCAAATGCCGAAGCACCGGATCGGTCGGCAGACCACCGCCTAGCCGTTCGCGCGCCAACAGGCCAGCCAGCTTTTCGTACAATGGCACCAAATGTTCAAAGCGCAACTGAATCTTCTGCGCCGGTGAAGCTTCAGCGTAGCCGGGCAGTCGCTCAATCAAACTGGCCAGCCGCTTGCCTACGCCGGCTTTGTCCTCGGTTACTTCAAAACCGTTACCCTTAACAAGCTTGAGCGAATCCAAATAGCGCGCATGCGTTTTTTTTAAATTAATAAGCTCTACGTCATCCTTAGGCTTGCGGTACACCGTGGCAAAATTCTCGCGCAAGCGCTGTTCCTCTGCCGCCACCACCGCCTGTTGCACGCGCATAACCGCCGGGCCCAGCTCCTTATGAATTTGCCCCACGGCACCCTGAAGCTTTTGCAACTCACGCGAACCTAGCGCCCCTTGTAGCACTCTGCCCAGGGGCGTGATTCTACTAACTAAATCAGGTATCGGCTGTATGAGTGCTTTTTCATCCAGCGCATCACGATTTTCCAATAAACGTATAAGAGCGCTATTTGGCTCAGACAAATCTGCCGCCAGCTGCTCGGTGTTACCCACCGTGTCAAGAATACTGATTATTTTTCCTTTGACTTGCTCTGCTATGCCTGGGGGAAATGTAAAATTGCGCTTTATAAGAATACAAATGCGACTAAAATCCCTTAACGTTCCAGGCGCGCGGTCTGAGCCAAATTCAGCCAAGCGCACTGCCGCATACGTGGGAGCAAAACTGGCTAAACGCTCCGCTTCTTCGGGGTTAGCGATCGAGCCCACCAAAGCTTTAAACGCTTCAGGGGCCCCGGCGTATTCGCTAACTAGCTTAGGCATGAACTGCAGCGCGTCGTGAGTGGTAGTGCCGCTACGGCAGGCACTTTCCAAGTACTTATTGGCCGCCGCGGTATCGCCTGCCAGGCCACTCACTAAGCTATCGTACCAGCCAGCCACGTCCGCCGGCCACACCTGCTCGCGGCAGTGCTTATAAAACTCGTTCAGGCCGACCTGGCCTTGCTTGCCGGCGAATTTTTTAGCGGTTGGCTCATCTGCCAACGCATTCACCTCGTACACGGCCGGAAGTTCAAGTAGCAACTTATGTATTGGATCAGTAAAACTTGCTTGGGTTAGCCCAAGCGCCTGAGCCGCCCGCCTCACCCCATTGTATGGCACACTTGCAACCACCGAACTACGTTCGGCCTCAGGCAGGGGGAAGCGCTTAAGGAGTTTGCCGGCTCCTTCATAAAAGTCAGAGCTGTCGAGGATCTTAATAAGCCTTTGTTTGACAGCGGCTTGGACTTCTGCTTCAGGCAGGGGGAAGTGGCCAAGGAGTTGGGCGGCTTTTTCATAATTGTAATGGTCGGCAGCAAGGAGCTCGACAAGCCTTTGTTTGACAGCGGCTTGGACTTCTGCTTCAGGCAGGGGGAAGTGGCCAAGGAGTTGGGCGGCTTTTTCATAATTGTAATGGTCGGCAGCAAGGAGCTCGACAAGCCTTTGTTTGACAGCGGCTTGGACTTCTGCTTCAGGCAGGGGGAAGCGCTTAAGGAGTTGAGCAGCGGCATCAAGTTTACCCACAGTAAGGTCCAGGATAAGCCCTTGTTTGGTGGCGGCGTGGATGTCGGGTGATTGCAGTTCGGCCGGAGGCAGGGGGAAGTGGTCAAGGAGTTTGTCGACTTCTTCATAATTGTAAAGGCTGGCAGCAAGGAGCTCGACAAGCCTTTGTTTGACAGCGGCTTGGATGTCGGGTGATTGCAGTTCAGCCTCAGGCAGGGGTAAGTCGCCAAGGAGTTGGGCGGCGGTATCAGGGTTACCCCTGGTAAGGCAACTGATAAGCCCTTGTTTGGTGGCGGCGTGGATGTCGGGTGATTGCAGTTCGGCCGGAGGCAGAGGGAAACGCTCAAGGAGTTGGGCAGCATGATATCTAAAGCCATTACTCAGGATCTTGATAAGGCTTTGTTTGACAAGGGCGTGGATGTCGGGTGATTGCAGTTCGGCCGGAGGCAGAGGGAAACGCTCAAGGAGTTGGTCAGCGGCATCATGGTTACCCACGGTAAGGCACTGGATAAGCCTTTGTTTGACAGCGGCTTGGATGTCGGGTGATTGCAGTTCAGCCGGAGGCAGAGGGAAACGCTGAATAAAGAGTTGGGCACCAAAATCAGGGTAATATCTAAGGCGCTCGATAAGCACTTGTTTGGTGGCGGCTTGGACTTCTGCCTCAGGCAGGGGGAAGCGCTTAAGGAGTTTGCCGGCTCCTTCATAAAAGTCAGAGCTGTCGAGGATCTTAATAAGCCTTTGTTTGACAGCGGCTTGGACTTCTGCTTCAGGCAGGGGGAAGTGGCCAAGGAGTCGGACAGCGGCATCGGGGCTATATCTAAGGATCTCGATAAGCCCTTGTTTGGTGGCGGCTTGGATGTCAGGTGATTGCAGTTCAGCCTCAGGCAGGGGGAAGTGGTCAAGGAGTCGGACAGCTGCACCAGAGTCACCCCTGGTAAGCAAATTAATAATATCTTCTCTGTTTCGGTTATATGCACTAGCTTTATCAAAAGCAACATCGGCCGTGGCCTGCTTTTCCTGCTCCGGCAGCGCCGAAAAGCGTTCCTGGTTTTCTGCTTTGGTAAAATCAAATTCCTGATGTTCCCCTGGCTCGGGCATAAGCTAAGTTAGATGTGGGTTAATAGCTGCCTGGCGCGCCTCAATATGTTTTACCCAGCCTTGGTGCTCGCGGTACCACTGAACGGTTTCGGGGATAGCAGTTTCAAACTTGTACTGCGGAGCCCAGCCAAGCTCGTGTGAAATTTTCGAGGCGTCTATGGCATAGCGCCTGTCGTGCCCTGGCCGGTCGGAAACGAAAGTAATGAGCGACTCTGGTTTCCCCAGCTCGCGCAAAATAATTTTGGCAATGTCGAGGTTGGAGCGTTCGTTGTTGCCGCCGATGTTGTAGACCTCCCCTGGCACGCCTTTGTGCAGCATGAGGTCTATGGCGCTACAGTGGTCGCGAACAAAGAGCCAGTCCCGCACGTTCTGCCCATCGCCGTAGAGGGGCAGGGGTTGGTCTTTGAGCGCGCGAAAAATGAAAAACGGAATCAGCTTTTCCGGGAACTGGTACGGGCCGTAGTTGTTGGAACAGTGCGACACTACCACCGGCGTGCCGTAGGTAGCGTGGGCGGCTCGGCAGAGCAAATCGCCCCCGGCTTTGGCTGCAGCATAGGGTGCGTTAGGCTGGAACGGGGTGCTTTCGGTGAACTGCGTGGGCTGCCCCAGCTCCAGGGAGCCATACACCTCGTCAGTTGAAATCTGCACCATTTTTTTAACCGAGTACTTGCGCACGGCGTCAAGCAAGGTCTGCACCCCGAGCGTATTGGTGAGCACAAAGTCGCGGGCCCCTAGGTGAATGCTACGGTCCACGTGCGTTTCCGCCGCAAAGTTCACCACACCGTCAAAGCCCTGCTTAAACAGCTCGTCCACCGCCGCCTGGGCAGCGACATCACCCTGCACAAAGTGGTAGTGCGGGTTAGCCTCAAGGTCCCGCAAGTTCTCCAAGTTCCCGGCGTAGGTAAGCTTATCAAAATTTGTAACCTCGTAGTCAGGGTGCTCCCCGAGTACGTGGTGAATAAAGTTGGAGCCTATGAACCCAGCTCCGCCCGTAACCAACAGTTTCATGCGCTAGTCTGCGTTAGCCTGTGATCGGGGGTGCGCGGCCCAGTAGGCTTTGGCCTCCTGCTCCATTTTTTCGTGGCGGGTGTAGAAGTCAGGAAATTCATTAAGATGCGCCCAAGCAATTTTACCCATGACAAGTTCATCGTCGTTCGTCACATTGGTCCGTGGGTCGTTACTCCCGTGGTCAGACTCAGCTTCCAGGCCCATACGGAACTCTTCTACGTTCACCTCATCCCAGGGTATGTTTAAGACATTTCCAATGCGTTTAGCATCGGCAGTGGTAAACGTTCGGTATGGCATAGTGGTTAGTACCCTACCCCACCCTGTATGCCACCAGTGGAGCCAGGGTTTCGGGTTGGCATGGTCCCTTGGGGCGCGGCAGCACCAGCGCTCATGAACTCAACGCTACTGGGCAGGTTAAACTTCGACTGATCCACCAGCCAGCCGCTGCACTGGTAGTTAATTTTCTTGTCCGCACTTACCCCGGGCTGGCTGGGCGGCGCCTGGGTAGTGCCCGTGAGCGACATCATAAACCCAGTTGGCATGCCATCCACCCAAACGTAAGCCCGGTTGTCGAGCACAATGGTGTGGCTCACCGTGGTGTGCAGCGTATCAGTAGTGGTGGAGTCAGCGCGCAACCTGCCCGTTCCAACGTACACCGTTCCTTGGGTGGTGACGTTGTTGGTGGTGTCAGAGAAGGTGCACTGCTGTGCCACACCCGCGGCGAGCAACTCTTTCATGGAGTGGCCGGTCTCTCCTGAGGTTTGACCAGTAGTTGTTGGTTGGTTGGCAGCTGGACTGGGCTGGCTCGGGGCCTTGCCCATGGTGAAGTACAGTACTAAGGCGCCAAGCACAGCTACGCCCGCTATAACCCACGGTAGTGTTTTGTTCATAGGAGTTACATTAAGGATACTTTGTTAAGTATAGAAGATCCTCGGGCCCAAGGCGAACTAGAGCGCCAGCCAGAGTAGAACGAGGAGGCCTAAGGCTATGCGATAGTACCCAAACGGTGTGAAGCTACGGTGTTGAATGTAGCCCATAAACTTTCGCACCACGGCAAGCGCGGTAAAGAACGTCACCGCAAACCCCAGCACCAGGAACGCTGCCTCACTACCAGTCATAGTTAACCCGTGCTTGAGGATGCTGTAAGCCGAGGCAGCGGCTATAGTCGGGACTGCCAGGTAGAACGAAAACTCAACCGCCACAGGCCGCGAGGCACCTAAGAGCATAGCTCCAACTATAGTTGCTGCCGAGCGAGATGTGCCGGGAATAAGTGCCAAGCACTGCACCAAACCAATACAGAACGCCGTACCCAGGCTAACGTCAGCTACCGTACCAACCGTAGCTCGTGGCCGCCTGCGCTCTACCAGCACCAGCACCACACCGCCGAGGAAGAGCGCTGCGCCCACCACCAGCGGGTTGAACAGCTTGGCCTCAACCTTAGTGCCAAACAGTGCACCGAACACAATAGCAGGCAGCACCCCGACCAACGTTTTCCCCCACAGGCTAAAGGTAGATCGCCGGTGCGCCTCCCCCTGGCCAAACGGCCACAACTTACCCCAGAAGTACACAACCACAGCCAGCACCGCCCCGAGCTGTATCACCACGTCAAAGAGCTTGGTGAACTGGGGCGAAAATGAGAACCACTGGTTTACGAGTATGAGGTGTCCGGTCGAGGAAATGGGCAAGAACTCGGTCACCCCCTCCGCCAGACCTAAGATGACTGAGGTAACAAGCTGGTGGAGCATACGCTACGTTGACAGGAGTAGGTTTACAAATCTACCACGCCTTACCTAAGACCGTACAGCTAATTGGGCGGCAGCTGGGTAAGCTTGCCACCCGTCACCACGAAGTGCGAGCTCACCCCCACACTTGGGCTTGTGGTCATAGGCTCGGCTGCCCTACGGTCGGCGTAGTTCACGGTGATAACACCTCCGGAAATTGCCGTGGTCTGTGGGGCTATGCGGTCCCCTAAGAAAACGCTGTTAGTAACTTGGTACCCTCCGGATGTTTTGAGGGCGGCGGCCACGTAGAAAAAGGTGCCACTACCGCCGCCATCTTCAGTCACCAAAAACGCGGCATCGGGCACGCCATCACCATTCAAATCCCCTTCGGCCTCGTTTCCAAAGTAATGTAGGACAGTTTTATCTACCACCTGCGGCGGCTTTACTACCAAAGTACCCTGCAGACCCATGAGCAGGGCGGCTATGACTATGCCCCAAAATGCCATGGTGACGGCAAAAATGAAGAGCTTCATGGCTAAGAACAGTTAGGAGAACTAGACCCGAATGTCTATAGAACAGTCTACCATATCCCCCGCCGCTATACCCTCCACTTTCCGCACCTTAGCTTTAAGCGGCAAGAGGTAAGCTTTAGTTTTGTTGTCAGGGAAAATGGAGGTGTCCCAGGTCGTTTTACCAATCTGCACCCTGACCGGCAGCGACCCCCAGCCGTGGGCTACGCCACCAAACAACGTTTTGATTTGCCGCGACTGTTTAAGCGGTACGGAAATAAAATGCCACCCCGCCATACCTGGGTACAGCCACACCTTGGCGCGAAACTTGTACGTGGTAGCGCTGGTTGGTGACATAGCGTTATGGTGGTTATTCTACCATTCGCGCGAATAAGGGATAGGCTAAGGGGACCAACGATCGCGGCAAACCGGGCCTTGCCTTTATTCCAATGTTCTTAGGAACATTGGAATTGTTAACTGGGGCTGGTGCATACCCTATATATTAACAATTGATAACCATACTGTCACTAGTTAACAATTGTTAACTATCATAGTGAAGCTGTTGATACTCACTCTGCCGTCGCTAGGCTTACGTCCCTACCTGCCAGCCGCTTAAGTACTTCAGTCGCGTGAGCTGGAAATACCTAGCCCTTCACCGCGGCGCGGATGCGCTTCGCTGTCTCATCCATCTCGTTACCTTGGTAATCCTTAGCAGCCCAGAGCTGTAAACCGTCCTTAGGTTTCCGGGGGATGAGGTGAACGTGCGTGTGGAAGATAACCTGGCCAGCGGCTGGGCCGCTGTTGAGCCCCAGGTTAAAGCCGGCTGCTCCGGTGGCCTGCATAACTGCCGGGGCGAGCTTTTGCACCAGCTGGTAAAGCTTACCTACCACCTCGGGCGGGGTCAGCTCAAACCGATCGTAGTGAGCTTTAGGAATGACGAGCGTGTGGCCCGGGTTTACCGGCTGGATGTCGAGGAACGCTACAAAGTCCTGGTCCTCGTAGACCTTGACAGCTGGAATGTGGTTCTCAACTATCTTACAGAAAATGCAGTCGGGCATAGTGCTAGGTTATGGCGCTGGTGCTGCGGGCTACCGCCAGCACACCAACAAGCACGACGAACGGCGCCCACCAGCGCCAGGGGGTAAAGACTGAAAGCGCCACGGCAGTTGCTACCACTAGTATAGCAAAGGTGAGGCCAGGGGCATACGGCGGCTTACCGGGCTGCGCTGGCCGCTCGGCTACCGTCCAGGCGGCCAGGAACGATGCCAAGAGGAAGTTGAGGTTTAGGTACCAGACAGCGGCTCCTGGCCGCCAGAGCTCAAGTGTCATGAGGCAGAGCCAACTGAAGCCTAAGCCCACTGCCAGGTGAGCTAGCAGTTGGCGAACGTTTTTGACGTAGTGGTGCTCGAGCAATGTAATGAGCTTCATAGAC
Source organism: uncultured Gammaproteobacteria bacterium (assembly GCA_964453605.1). GTDB lineage: Bacteria > Patescibacteriota > Patescibacteriia > Veblenbacterales > UBA10138 > CAYVOI01. The sequence continues at coordinate 671,676 of CAYVOI010000001.1, forward strand.
CGCCAAAGCTAAATGGTGCTCGCTGCACTTTAACACTAGCCCCGGTTACCACCACACTACCCGGCTCCCACGGCGAGGCTGACAGCACCAGACGCACCGTGTGCCGCGGCAGGAGGTACGGGAAGTCGGTCATCGTGAGGTGGTAGGTGTGTGTATCGGCGGTGCTGGATTCCTGGAGTGGCGGGAAAACGAGCTTAAAGTCCTGGCTCTGCTGCACTGCCAGCCTGAGCGGGTTTGACCTCGACGTTGTCTGCAGGTCGAGCGTGAGCGCAACCGCACGCGGCGGCAGGTGGATATCCACGTAAACCGGCTGCTCAAGAAGGGCTATGCCCTGCGGCTGCCGCGCTACCCGCGAAGCTGGCTGAAGCACGTTAAAGTAGGGCGTCTCTCGGGTAAAGTCCGTGCTGCTAACCAGCTCAGCCGTACTAAAGAACACCTGCCATAGGGCAAGGCCTACCACACACAGGGGAATAAACCAGCGCAGGTGCCAGAAGTACTTCATGGGGAGCTTAAGCTAAAGCGGTACAGGCTGTGGTCAGCAAAACCGTAGGCGACCGGCGTAAGGCGCACGTGGTAGGGCGCGAGCTGTGTCTGGTTCACAGTGGCAAGATCCTGGGGGCGCCAGGTAGGGTGAAAACTGTAGACCGGCATACTGCGGTGGAGAAGTTCGGCCACGGTAGGGAGTGCCACCTCGCGCGGGGTAGCTTGCATAACACTGCGCTCTGGCCAGAAAAACTTATCGGTGAGCTCAGTCACAATAACACTGGAGGGTTCAGTAAGCTGCTGCACCGCTTGGCTCGTGGCCTCAAAGCGAATAATGTTGCGGCGCACTTGGAGCAACCCTTCCGTGCTGTTCCCTAAAACAAGCTGGGCAGATACCAGAGCGTAAGCCAGAACTACCACCGGCACCAGCGTTCGCCACCAGTGCTGCCGAAGCAGGCGCTCGAGCCAAAGCGCTCCCGGCACCAAGAGGAGCGCCGCTACAGGGAGCCAGTAGCGCATGTACGAGGTACCGAGCGTAACAGCCGCGGGGTCAGGGTTATCGTGAAACCGCCAACTACCATAGAGTACTAAGAGCCAGCCCACGCTGACAGCAGAACCAAGGAGCCAGCCGCGCTGCTCACGGGTGAACTTTGGCCACCACCTGACCGCCGAGACCACACCGAGTGTGGCGAGCACTGCCCACCACCAGGTGAGTCCACCTAGGTAACGGCTGACTGTGGACCATATAGCTCTAGGGTGAAAACCGAACGGCAGCACCAGCTGTGCCCAGAGTGACCCCGAGGGCCCCACTTGCCCCAAGGGTAGCGCGAGGTCAGCTTGGTAGCCAACTGAAAACGGCTGACCGTAGATGTAGTAGTTAGTTATGAACACCGGAGTAAACGCTAAGAACGCCCCAAGCACAAACGTGGCGAGCTTTCGCCAGGAAACTTTGTAACCAGCGCTCGCCACCCACACCACCATAGCGGCGCTCATCCAAAATGCTTCCGAGCTCCTGAACGCTACCGCCAAGCCCCAGGCCAGACCGCCGAGGAGGTAGTACGGCGTGCGGCCAGATTTTAGAGCTCTAAGCACCAGCCACCATGAGGCCAGGAGCATGTCAAAAAACAATGCGTTGTGGTAAAAACTTCGTGCGTGGTAGTACCAGTACGACGGCGTGAACGCCAAAAGCAGCAGCGCTAGGGCTGCCGCCCGCCGGCCAAAGAGCTCCCTGAGCACTAGGTAGAAACAGGTGAGGCCCAAAGCTGCCCCGAGCGGGGTAACATAGGGCAGCGTGCTGGCGCCAAACACTCTACCGACCAAACCCGCTATGAGCGGCAGACCTAAAAAGCTCGAGGGTATCAACGCGTTACCTACCACTGTGGTGCTCCTCGGGTGTACCAGGTTTTGTATTCCTGAAAAGGCAACTGGTTGCGGTGCAGCAAGTGGCACGCCTTGGGTAACCCGAGATGCAAAGTAAGCGTTGGCAGCCTCGTCGGGCGAGTTAAAGCGGGCTGGCAAACCCCACGTAAAACTACTGTAGAGCAGGGCGGCCGCCAACGACACCCCCATGACGCTCATGAACTCCAGCTGCTTTCCGCCCCAGGCGTGAACACGCATATGCTATAGTATAGCAAGGATTGCTGAAGTGGGCTGCACAAAAACAAACCCGCCGGACATACTCACGGCGGGCCGTAGGTGAACCCTGGTACCGGGGCAAAAATGTAGCCCTGGATTTGTTTGGTTTTGACATCGGCAAACTGGCACTGGCCACGAATTTTTTTACCCCCTAGTACAGGGGGTAACCAGTAGCGATCAGCCGGCCACATGCTGTTATACGGTACCTCAGTAAAGCCAAACCAATGAGCCTGCACTATGTCTGAGCTATCAGCCGGAGTGCCCTGCCAGTGCCGGAGGATGAACGTATGCACCTGCTGACTCCACCTGGGGTTACCGGTAAAAGCATAATCAATGACTGCGACACGTTCCAGGTCCCCGAGCTGGGCCACTACACCACTCTCTTGGGTGAGCACGCGGAGCGCCGACGCTTCGATGGTTACGCCAAGTTCGGCTTTACCGCCGTAACCGTTCCAGATGCCACAGCCAAAGGTTGATTTCATGTGCCGTACTAGGAGCACGTTGGTTCCTCGGACCAAAAAACATAAGGTCGTGGCGTACACCGTACCTCCTTGTGTTGTTGTACATGTACAATGTGCCCACAGCTTACCGCCACAGCGTGTAGCTGTCAACAGTGCTCGTGGTCACGAGGTGCTACAATAGTGGTATATGCCCCTCCCAGCTCTGGCTACCCTCGCCGTACTGCTCATTGGCCTAAACCAAAGCGGCTGGCAATCTGACGTTTTAGGCACAGCGCTTGGGATTTTTTATCTTGCAGTCACAGGATACCTGGTGGGTGGGCGCCTGGCGCCCAAAGCAGGCAACGTCGCACAGCGCATAGCTTGGGGCGTGATAGCAACACTTGCCACCATTGGTGTGCTTGGTACAGCCATGTTCTACCTGCACAGCTTTACGGGGCTCGCTGGCCTGGTGCTGCTCGCCGTACTGCCGTGGTTTGGCCGGACCGCACCCGACCAGCCTGAACACAAAACACTAACGGCCACCAGAGCACATAAACGGCGACAGGGTGTAGTGGTTGCTACGTACCTGGCGCTCGTAGCCTCGACCTGGTACCTAGTTTCAACTGGCGCCACCGTGGAGGCTATCCGCACACCCTGGGAATCGGTGCCCCCGCTGGCCGTACTCTGCTATGGCCTAACTGCAGCGAGCGCCCTGGCGGTGAGCTTCTACCTCCGTAACCCACTGTGGCTTGCTCCCTTCTATCTCCTCTCTTTGGGGCTGCTGCCGCTCGTGTACCCTTTAGGCTTTGGCTTTGACCCCTTCATCCATCAAGCCTCAGAAAAACTTTTGACCCTGAGCGGCACTATTACCCCCAAGCCGCTGTACTACCTCGGGCAGTACACTATCGTCACCACGCTGTCGCAAGTTTTACACCTGCCTATAGCAGTCGTTGATACCTGGGTTTTGCCACTACTCGCTAGCCTGAGCCTGCCCTTGGGGCTTGAGCTGTTGACTTCTGCTTGGCGGTTAGAGAAACCTTGGCGTAACTGGTTGTTACTGCTGCCACTCGCCTTTGCCTTGAGCAGCTTTACCTACACCACGCCACAAGGCCTCAGCAACCTGTGGGCGCTACTAACGCTGATACTCTTAGCCGCACGTCTCTCAGGCGCAAACGTGCCACGGCTCCTGCTCTGGCTGCTGGCTGGTGCCACTGCAGCTACCCACCCGCTCACTGGGCTCCCCACCTTAGGCGTGCTAGCGTTGGCCTGGGCTGTGTTCGAAATACCAGCTGGAACTCCATGGCGCACCAAAGCCATACTGGGCGCGGCGGCAACCACGGCGCTCATAGTACCAGCTTCGTTTTTAATTTTTGGCTGGCTGAAGCCCGGACCCGCCAGCCTGAAATTAAACTATGACATGCTTGGAAGCTTGAGAGGTTTAGGCGAGGCTATTGCCTCCCACCTGCCGTTCCTACCTCAGTTCGTAAACCTGCCAGACGTAGTCTACCTATGGGGCAGGCCACTGACGCTGACCTTTCTGCTCTTGGCGGCCTCAGGGTACTACTCAGCGCGGCGGGACGTGCCTAAGCTACAGCTGTTTGGTTACGCTGGGGCGCTGCTGGCGGCCGGGTACCTGGTTTTAAAACTTGCGGCGCAGTTCCCAGGGCTGCCGGCCTATGAACAAGATTTCTACACCGTGAGGCTGTGGGATCTAGCCCTTATGAGCCTGTGGCCGCTCGCCTTGATCGGCGGCTACCAAGTTATGCGCTGGCTGTGGCAAAAACTCAGCATTCCATTGTCGTTCGTGGTGGCAGGCGCGCTCGTGCTCACCGCCAGCTTCTACCTCACCTACCCGCGGGTAGACACCTGGCACCGCGACACTGCCTACAACACCACGCCAGCCGACGCTGAGGCAGTACAGCTTATCGACCATGTGGCGGGCAGCACGCCCTACGTAGTACTTGCGAACCAAGCCGTGGCTGCGGCGGCCATACGCGAGTTTGGCTTCACACACTACTACGCGGGCAACTTCTACTACCCTGTGCCCACCGGCACTAACCCTCTGTACCAGGTCTACAGCGCTGCCACGGAAACTGGCACACCCACACGCGCCACCGTAGCCCGCGCCGCTGAGCTCGGTGGCGTAAACCAAGTGTACCTGGTTTTAAACCGCTACTGGGCCGACTTCCTAACGCTGACGCCGGTAGCAATTAAAGAAGCTAACCAGCGCTGGGTCGTAGCCGACGACCGCGTAGAGGTGTTCAGGTACGATTTCTGATAGCGTAGTAATACTAAAAGACATGGGTGAGCGATATTGCTGCCCACCCATGCATGTATGAAGGGGTACCTATTGTTGGTACTTAGGTAGTATACCTATGCCCACGACACGGGTCAAGGACATCGCCTGTGATGATGGCTCACGCCAGGGCGACAAGTTTTTTAACGTAACCCTCTAGAGTTCGGTCAGCAAAAGCGCGGCTCCCCTTGAGCCCAGCGCGCAACAAGTCGCCCGGATTATCTAAACACCAGGTAAGCTTCTGTACAAACTCCTGCCTATCGGCTGGGGTATAGAGCCAGCCAGTTTCACCCTCACGAATAAGCTCAGGTATACCACCAACGCGTACCGCCAGTACCGGCGTACCAGCCAGGAACGACTTAGCAATGGAACCTGGTGAGTTCTCGTAGCAGAGAGATGGCACAATAGTGAGGTGGGCCGAGGTGTAGTGTTCATCTATTTCCGCTTGTGTTACTAACCAGTGGAGTTTGAAGCGACTATCATTTCCCATAAGAGCTCGCGTCTGCTGCAAACGCGCCTTGTCACCGCGAGCCACTAGGTGGAGCTCAAAATCTTGCCGCGGCAACGTTTTCAGTGCCTCTATCAGCCAGAACACGCCCTTGTGCACCTCGAGCTGGCCATCGTAGAGAAGCTTCAGCGGCTTGTTCGTAGTTTTTGTATGTGGTTGGTTCTGAGCCAGCGGCACCGGGTTCGGCAGTACAGCAGTCTTGCTATGAGCGAAAAACCCACGAGCGCTGTGCCGCTCCAGCAGCCACTCAGACGGTGACACGGCTACCGCCACCGGGGCAAACAAACGCTTGGTACACTGCTGGTACAACCTCATGGGTAGGCTGAGCTTATCTTTACCCCAGAGGAACAGGCCCGAGGGGTGCAGGAGCTGCACATCGTGCAGGATATGAATCTGCGTAAGGCCTAATCGCTTTACCGCGCGTGGGATGAGGAACGAAAGCCCCATCAAGTTCGAGCTTATAACCAGGTCGGGTTGAGTACTTCGTAGTAGACGTTCAACCACTCGAGCCGCTGGCACGTTCCACAAGTTCCAAAGCTGCCACAGGAACCGCACGGGGTACGGCACGCGGGCAGCGTACAGGTAGTGGTAGAGGTTCAAGGGGAAAAACCGGTACACCTGTACCCCACCCTCCTCGTGGAGCTTGGGCCTAAAGCTCTTAACACTCTTCCATGGCACCGTGGTTATAACCGTAACCTGGTGCCCCTGCCGCCTGAGCTCAAGCACCATCTCGTGGGCCAGGTACTCAGCCCCGCCACGAACAAACGGCGGGTACAAGTTGGTGAGTAGAGCAATCTTCATCCCGGTAGTAGAACTTTGAAACGTCTCTGCATAAACAGACATACGTTAAGCCGACGCGTTAGCAATCTACGCCCTTGACTGATTTTACGATAGCGCCCCCGACACTGAGCGTCCAGTTTGTACTTGACGAACATAACCATTCAAAGTTTCACTACCGGGTCATAACGCTTGTCGGTACAGCTGCCGCAGCCGTTCGCCAATCGCTTCCCAGCGGTACTCTTGTTGAACCACCGCGTGGCCCCGGTCACCAAAAGCCCGTGCCTCTTGGGGCGAGCCTAACAGATGGTCGAGCGCAGCGGCCAGCGCCGTGGGGTCACCCGGTTGCACCAGCAAACCAGTCTGGTGCTCGCGGACCACAGCCCTCACCCCGGGGAGCCTCGTAGCTACAACCGGAATGCCACAGGCCATGGCTTGGAGCAGCACTAGGCCAAAGGTTTCGGCTCCGCCTGAACTTGGTAGCACGAACACCGAAGCCAACCTAAAGTAGCTCGGCAGCTCGCCCTCAGGCACAAACCCCACAAACTGCACCTGGCGCCCCAAGCCCAAAGCCTTAGCCTGCATTTCATAGGTCGGCCGAGCATTACCTTTCCCAACTATCACCAGACGCCAGGTACGGTGCTTAAGGTGCGCTAGAGCTTGGAGCAGCACGCTTACACCCTTAAAGGCGTGAGCTGCATCAAGCGAGCCAACAAAAAGTACTACGGGCATGTGCTCAGGAATGCCAAGAGAGTGTTCCAACGCTTGCGACGGTTCTCCTGGCTGGTACTGCTCGGCAACCCCGGGTGGCAGCACCTGCCACTTGTCTCGGTGCCCCAAGCGCGGCAGCGCCACGGTTTCTAGGTAGTCTTGCGTTTGCGTTATGAGGAGACTAGCTCGCTTAGCCAGGTAAGCCTCACTACCAGTACCTAAGTGCCGGAGGAACCAACCCTTTAACCCTCCGGCTTCAGCCACCATATGGTACGTAACTACGAGCTTAACTCGCCGCGGTAAAAACCGTAGGAACTCTTGGGCGCCAAAGAAAGGGTAGTGCAGGTGTACGACATCAAACTTCCTCAGGCGCCAGATGAGCTGCGGCAGGAGCGCGGCATTGCCAAAGCTGCCCCAGGGTTTAAGTGCCACCACCCGAACGCCAGGTGCATTCGTGAACGAACAGCGACCACCATAGCGTGGTGTAAACACTGTCACCTCGTGCTCAGGAGCCAACAGCCGAGCGGTGTGGTAGGCCGTATGGCCAATGCCCCCACCATAGGGCGGGTACACACAAGTAAGTACAGCAACACGCATAGCCTTAAGAACGAATAAGTGGATACAGCAACCACCAGACCGCGCGGCTCACAGGGTTAAATACGTAGTCTACTACTGGGCTCTCTACCTCCTGAAAGGTAACACTAGCCGAAGCGTAACGCAGCATCTCCCTGTCACTTAACTTACCCAAGGTCCTGAGCTGTCGGCGCCGATGCGTAATGCCGACCCAAGTACGAGGGCGCAGTACGTACGCATAAGCCTTAAGCTTCTCAGCTGCCCAACCTTGAAAAATCGCTACCAACAAAAGCGGCACTTCAGACAGAAGCCAAAGCACAATAATGAAGGCCAGTGTCTGTGGTTTAAAATAGGACAACCACACAACAAACCGATTACGCTCCATAAAGTAGTAGCTCTGGGTACTCCGGTGAAACTCGTAGTAGTGTACGACCTTGGCCTCAGGACAAACGGCCAAGGCTAATCCGGCTAGGCGAAAACGAAAGCAGAGCTCAAGGTCTTCATGGTACATGAAGAGCTCTTCATCAAACAAACCGCATTGACGTAAGGCGGACGACCGTATGAGCACCGCCGCACATGAAAGGTATGGCGGCTCAGTACCTGCTTTGAGCCAGGGAAGTCGCGCCTCAGCTTCAGCATAGGTTGCCTGGTACCCACCAGCAAAACCAAAACCTAGGTAGTGGAAACAGTTACCAAGAGAGTTCACCTGACCGTTGGGTAGGAATATGGCTGGCTGCACGGCAGCTACAGTGGGACTATGTGCCAAAACTGCCACCAAGCGTGATAAGGCACCCTCCGTGAGCTCTGCGTCTTGGTTTAAGAGCATGACCGCCTCCGCGCCGTCATTCATAGCCTGCTGTATACCAACGTTGTTGCCCCCAGCAAAACCTAGGTTTTGCTGTTCTCGGATGAGCCTAACGGTGGGAAAGCTTTGCTCTACCAAACGAGCAGACCCGTCGGCCGAAGCGTTGTCAACCACATAGACCGGCGCCTCGGGTGCAAAACGCTGACACGACAACAAGGCCTGGCCAAGCCAGCGCTCGCCGTTGTAGCTCACCATAACAATCGCCGTGCGCATACCCCAAGACCACGCCACCTACTTCACCCGTGCCTTACGTGAACGTAGGTAGCTATCGAGTGAAAACTTATCAGGTTCAAACCCTGTGAGCGCCAACGCAGCACCCAAGAGCCCGACGTTTTTCCAAATAACGTTAAAGTTAAACAAGGCAAAGAATAGCAGGAACAGAACAGTAGAGAGTAACGCAGCTAGCTCTAGCCAGAGCCCGGTAACTAGCAAAAGGCCTAGGGCTATTTCGGCTACCGATTGCAGCCGTACGAACACCTCCGGGTCAAATGGTAACCAGTAGAGCGTGCTCACAAAGTCTATAGCCTCGGCTCGATTGGTACAGACGCCGATAGCTCCAGGAATATCGATTACCTTGCTGAGGCCCGACCACAGAAACACCAAACCTAAGGCCAGGCGCAACACCAAGGCGGTGTAAGGTGCAAGGCGGCGGCGCCAGGCTGTAAGCATAGCTGACATACCTAGGCACTACGGTTTTCGGCCTTACCTTTACCGTCCGCACCCTTTTCTTCAGGCTTCAGGGCCAGCGTGCGCACCAGCGTAGTTATGTTGCGATTAAGCTGCTCCAAGCGTACAAACACCTTGAACGAAAGGTAGAACAGGAGCAGGAGGGCCAAGTACACCACCAGGTCACTCCCCCGCCCTACACCTAACACCTGGGCCAGGTATGAAGCTACCTCCGGCACCAACCCCACCACACCAACCGCGGCCCAGAGTGCAAACCACTCCACAAAGGCACCAGGCGTAAGCTCCCCGGACCGTAAGCGGCCCCACAGCCGCCACCACACCGCGAGCACCACTAAGAGTATAAAAAATTGGATACCTGACATAAAGGTACTAGCGCACGAGCTTACCGAGCAGTAAGTCTTTAACAATTTTGAGGGCCGGGAGCCGGCCCTGCTTGCTGCCGAGTTTGCTCTCGGTAGTATAGCGCACTGTCACTGGCACCTCTACCAGAGGTACGTGCAAACGTACCAACTCATCTACCACTTCAGAGCTGTAGGCCATGCGGTCCTGGGCAAGGTGCATGGATCTCAGAGCCTCGGCGGTAAAAGCACGGAACCCGTTGTGGGCGTCGGTGAGCTTGATACCTGAAACTGCCCAGGTGAAGAGTATAGCAAGCTTAAGCGTGAAACGCCGGAGGGTTGGCAACCCGAGCGTGGTACCCAAGAAACGCGAGCCGAACACGGCACTGGGGGCCCCTGGGGTCAGCTTAGCAATGAGTGTCGGGATTTCCGTGGCCTCAAACTGACCATCAGCATCAAAGTGAACTACCACATCGGCTCCCTGCGCCAAGGCGTAGGCCGTGCCGGTGGTAAGGGCTGCCCCGTAACCACGATTAACCCCATGCCGCAGCACCACTGCACCAGCCTCACGCGCCACCTCAGCCGTACGGTCAGTTGACCCATCATCAACCACTACCGTAAACTGCGCAAACGGCCGTACCGCAGCAACTGCTTTGGCCACGTTACGTTCTTCTTGGCACGCTGGTATAACCACCGCCACCTTCATAAGTACTTTGGGTTATCTTTAAACCACTTGAGTGTCTGGCGTAAACCTTCAGTCAGGGGTACCTGCGGCTTCCAGCCCAACTCGCGCTCAGCCCGCCGCGGGCTCAAGGCACTCCGCTTAACATCACCCGGCCGGAGCGGCCCGTACTCCACCTGGGGCACGGTGCCCACTACCTCACCAAACCGCACCACGAGCTCGCGCACGGAGATGTCACGCCCAGTACTGAGATTATACACACCTGTACCCTGTTGCAGGGCCGCCAGCATACCCTGGGCCACGTCGGTCACGTAAATGTAATCACGAGTTTGGTCACCGTGACCATGAATGGTAAGTGGTTGCCCTACGGTGAGTGCACGAGCGAACACACCAACTACCCCACCCTCACCACCCGCACCAGCCCGCGGGCCATAGACGTTGGCTGGACGCACCACTACAGTAGCGAGCCCCGAGGTTCGGGTGTAGTAGTCAAGGTAACGCTCAATGGTGTACTTTGACAAGGCATAGGGTGAACGAGGATCAAGGTTTTCGGTTTCCACGGTCGGAATGGTAGTAGGTTCGCCGTAGACCGCGGCCGAAGAGGTAAAGAGCACCTTCTTCACACTCGAGCCAGCTAGAGCGTTAAGCAGATTCAGGCTACCTACAATGTTTACCTCAGCATCGTGCACCGGGTCGGCTTGCGAACGCGGTACGCTCGATTGCGCCGCCAGGTGGCAAACGTAGGTAGGCTTGAGACGGGCAATTACTGTGCTGAGCTTCGGCGAGCAGACGTCGAGCTTGTAGAACGTAGCCGCCTTGGGCACAAAGCCTCGGCGCCCGCTCGACAGGTCATCCACCACGCTCACCTGAAAATGAGCGCGGAGGGCAGCTTCGCAGAGGTGGGAACCTATGAACCCGGCGCCGCCAGTTATGAGAACGTGTTCCATAGAGCAAGGCTTACCCTAGCCAGCGCTAGTCAGTAGTGCTGCCGCGACCGCGGTTCGCAGGGGCCTGCCGCCAGAGCTCAGCGACCGCCCCGTGACTAGCCCGGTCGCAGAGCTTAGCAGGCTGACCCTTGGTCACCCCTGCAACAGTGGCGAAGGTAGCAACCAGCATAGCACTCAGGCCGTCGCTGGTATCCCGAGCATGCGGTGGTGGGCACGGAAGTAGTCAAGGGTGGCGGTTAAACCTTGCTCCAGAGGAATGAGCGGGAACCAGCCCAACGTTTCTTTAGCCTTCGTAATATCAGGTAAGCCCTGCCTGACTTGGTACGGCAAGGGCTCTGCCGCGTCAACACCGACCTTGACTCCGACGAGCTTCTGAATGAGGTCGGCCACCTCGCCAAACGTCCGCTGCTCTGGTGAACCAAGGTTAAAGGTACCTCCCGCCTCGTAGTCCATGAGCTTCAGCAAGCCTTCTACGGTGTCGCTGACGTAGCAGAAGGTTGACCGGGCTTCGGGTGAACCGTAAATGGTGAGTGGCTTACCTTGGAGTGCGTGCACAATAAAGTCGGGAATCATACGGCCGTCTGCCAGCTTCATGCGTGGGCCAAAGGTGTTGAAGATACGCGCGATGCGGACACTCAGGCCACGGTGCATACCGTAGTTCGTCACCAGGCTCTCAGCAAAGCGCTTACCCTCGTTGTAGCAGCTCCTGGGGCCCACCGGGTCTATGAAACCCCAGTAATCTTCCTTAAACGGTACGTGATCAGGTGGTTCGCCGTAGATGGCTGAGGTGGAAGCGTGGAGGAAGCGAGCACCGTAGTTCAGGGCGAGCTCCAACAGTACCTTAGTGCCCTCAGCGTTAGCCCGGAGTGTTTCTATTGGTAAACGGTTGTACTCACGGGGACTGGTCGGGCAGGCCAGGTTGTAAATTTCCTGTACGCCCTGAAAACGTACCTTGAATACCTCCAGGTCTGGTAAGGTATCAAGGTCCAAAGGCTCTACAATATCATGGCGCACGAACTTAAAATGTGGATTCTGGAGTAGAAGGTCGATGTTCTCCTCGCCGCCCGTGATAAAGCTATCAATGCAAATAACGTTCCTGGTCTTTACCAGCTGGTCGCAGAGGTGGGAACCTATGAACCCGGCGCCACCAGCCACGAGTGCTGTAGGGCGGTCTAAAATGTTCTTGTACGCCATACGAAAGAGATAGTAAGTACCTAAGGTCTACCCTTAGTGTAGCCAAAAATTCACGAACGTTCAATCGGCACCGCTGGTGCAAAAATGTACTGCCGGAGGGTAGTAAAGTAGACTAGCACAGCTACCGAGAGCACCAGTGCCTTAGCCAGCACATCGTAGACACCAAACGAACGCACCAAGAGCCACATACCAAACTGAATAAATGCCAGGTAGCAAAGGGTTACAACGAGGTACCGGAGGTACTGGCCAACTAGCGCCTGGCCGCTCCCCCGAAAGGTGAATTTCCTATTCCAGGCAAAATTATTGGTAGCGGCGCAGAGCGAAGACAGGGTGCTGGCGACTATGAAGTGCTGCTGCCAAAAGGCAAAGGGGCGCGTGAGCAGCAGGTAGACACCAAAGTCTACCATCGCACCACTGGCCCCCACCACGGCAAAACGGCTGAACTGCTTGAGCCAGGACCTGTACTCCAACCAGAGGCCGGCCAGCGTGCCTGCCATATCTCAAGGGAAAACCGCTAGTGCTACCCCGCCGCGAAACGCAGGGTCGGCCACAAAGAACTGCGACCTCACCTCCCCGCTACGGGTAAACATCCTCAGGTGCGGCCCGCCGCCCGCCCCCGGTGTAGTAATAAGCTCATTTACCCCATCGCCATCCACGTCTCCCACGGCCACGTTCACGCCACCGCGGAACGTTTTCGCATAGACCCAGAACTCCCTAAGAAGCTTACCTTTGTATGTATATACCCTCACCTGTGGCCCGCCACCGGCGCCGGGTGCTGTTACGATATCAAGGGTACCATCACCATCCACGTCTCCCACGGCCACGTTCACACCACCGCGGAACGCCGTGGAATATGGATAAAATTCCGCCTTCTTGCGGCCAAACTTATCAAACACTCTAACCGGTAAACGCACGCCGTTCTGGGGGGCAGTGACCACATCAGGTTCACCATCACCATCCAGGTCCCCCACCGCCACGTTAACACCGCCGGTGTAGCCCGGGTCGTAGGGCACGAACTGGTAGCGTAAAGCCCCTTGAACATCGAAGATGCGCACCAGATCCACCCCGCCCCGACCAGTGGCAGTCACGATATCCGCTTTACCATCGCCGGTGAAATCGCCCATAGCCACACTGACCCCGCCACGAAAGGCCTCGGCAAACGCCATGAACTGGGCCTTAAGCTCCCCACGTTGGTTGAAGATGCGTATGTGCGGCCCGCCGCCAGCGCGAGGCGCGGTTACAATGTCGGGTTCACCATCGCCATCCACGTCTCCCACGGCTAGGTTGATACCTTTAGTAAAGCTTGCGCTGTAGCTTAAGAAGGTTTGAATCTGTTCACCGGCCACGTCATAGGTCGCAACCTGGGCAGCCCCGCCAGACTGCGGTGCCACTACGACCGGGCTACTCACGGGGAAGCGTGCGCTACCGGCTAAATCCAGGGCCGCCTTGAGGTTGAGCCCGCGCCCCAGCTTACCCTCAAGCCCCGGGTTCTGCTGCGTGAGTTCATCACCCGAGGCAATGAGCACATCCCTGAGCTGTGATGGGCTGAGCCTGGGGTAGATGGACTTGAGGAACGCTAAGCTCCCCGAGACCATGGGAGCCGCTACGGAAGTCCCCGACCAGTACCCACCGTAGGGCGAGGTAAACCCCGGCTGGCCAGGAATGACAGCCTGCGTACTGTAGATGCGCGTACCTGGCGCTGACAGGTCGATGCAGCGGCTACCGAAGTTAGAAAAGCTCGCCAGCTTACCCTGCTCATCGAGCGCGGCCACGCCTATGACTTCGTTCTCACCGTTCAGACCATCATCACACACCGGGTACTGCGGCTCATGGTCCATGTCGACCCCGAGCTGCTCTTCGTTACCAGCCGCTGCCACCACCAGGATGCCGGCTTGGTAGGCTTGGTTGATAGCGTCCTCCAAAATAGGGTCGGACAGTGTACCCACAAAGCTCAAATTTATAATGTCGGCTCGGTTCTTTATGGCGTAGAGTATACCCTTAGCGACGGTTACCGTGTCCCCCACACCCCGAGAGTCGAGTACGCGAATCGGCATTACCCGGGCGTCCCAAGCTACCCCGGCCACGCCCGTGCCGTTGTTGCCGGCCGCAGCCGCCACGCCGGCTACAATGGTGCCGTGGTTCATGGCTACCTCGCTCCAGGTGCTGTCGAACTTGGGCCGGGGATCTGGGATGTTCCGCACAAAATCCCAGCCAAATTGGTCGTCCACGTAGCCGTTACCGTCGTTGTCCAAGCCATCACCTGGTACCTCAAACGGGTTAAACCACAGGTTTGGTTTAAGGTCGGGGTTGTCGATGTCAACACCTGAATCGAGGATGGCAATAATCGGCCGGAGGCTCGTCCCCTGCGGTTTGTCCCAGGCCATGGGCGCCTTAATACGCGTAAGGTAGGGACGCTGCAGCTCAAAGTCAGGGTCGTTGGGAATCAGGCTGGCATGGTACTCCCGGAGCGCTGACACGCGCACTGCACCAAGCTCACTCGTCAGGTAGTCAGTGGCCGCGGCTGTGCTCAAACGAGCTGAGCAGTGGTAACGTGCTACACCACCGGCTGGGAAAACGGCAGCCAGGGCGCATGATCCGCTGCGGCTTACGTGAGCGGGCACAGGAGTCGCCGTGGCGGCAGGTGTACGGTTAAAAAATCCCAACAAAAGTAAAACACCTGAGGTTGCCCCCAGGAGTAGGTAAGGTAAGCGTCGCACACCAAAAAACCGGTTCATGGTCTCTCTACTATACAAAAACGCCGACTGGTTGTAAACCAGCAGGTACGGCTTTTGCCCATACCATAAACCCTCCACCGTCAGTGGAGGGTTTATGGGTTAGCGCTGCTTAGGGTACGAACTAGTGGCGCTCTGCTAACGTGTGGCGCCCGAGTAAGCAATAGCCCGCACGGCATCCCAATCCGAGGCCGAGCTCGGGTTGTAGCCGTAGATGGCCTTAAAGCTCTTAATTGCCACCTTCTCAGAAGCCAGGTTACGCACGCCGATGCGCAAGCCGTAAGCCATAATGGTAATGGCCGCGTCGTCATGGGTACTGGCGCTGCGGTTGGGGTTACGCAGGTAGATCTTCTTAAAGACACTCTGCATAGCCTGCTCACGAGCAGGATTGGTTAGGCCTGGGAAGCGGCCGTTGGCAATCTTCAATACGTCGTCCCAATCAGCCTGGCTATCCGGCACGTGCCCGAAGGCCGCCCGGAAGCTATTTACTACGCCAGCGCGCTCACCAGCGCCTAAGGCGACGGTGGTGGGGGTGCCGTAGGTAACGAAGTTCACCACTCGTGCACGAGTAGCGGCTGGTGTTCCGGCCACCACCACCCGGGCCACGAGTGTGCTATCGTATCGCTGTTCAAGGCCAGTGTCGCGGCTCATCCCCACATTGCCAGCCAGAACTTCGGCCGTCTGTGAAGTCACCGTGGCCGATTCCTGCAGGATGGTGATAATCTGCTGGGCGCGTTCGTCCGCTTGGGTTGGCAGGGTAACCGGTGGCGTTGTAGTTGGTGGCGTGGTTGTTGGTGTGGTTGTCGTAGCGCCACCACCTCCGCCGCCTCCACCCCCACCTCCTCCTCCGCCGCCGCCTCCACCCCCACCGCAAATGTTGCTGCGTGGAGTAATGGTGTAGGTAGCCGCGGTCGAAGGCAGCTCCAGGTAGCTCGTACCCGGGGTCGAGTTGGTAGCGCAGGTTAAGGTCACCCCAGAGGCGGTCGCTTCAAGCGAGCCTACGCTGCTATCGGACGAGCCGATCTTAAAGGTATTGGTAGCGTCGGGATTGGTAACGGTAAAGGTGCCGCTCGAAAAGTTCCAGCTCTCCGCTTTAGAACCGTTCAATATGAGAAGGTTAACGGTGCCAGAACCAAACGTTACACCAGACACGGTGATGTTTCCGTTGGCCACGAAGTCAGTCGTGGCGGCAAAAGCAGGGAATGCCACCAAGCTTATGCCCAATCCAGCAGCCGCCGCAGCGGCCACTAACCTAAATCGTTTTTTCATAGGCATAATCCGTAAAAGGATTGGCTAAGCTTAGCGGGTAACGGTCAAGGTGTACGTATCGCTGGCTCTATCGACTGCGCTACCCGACAAGTTACAGAGCTGGTACCGTGAGGTGTTAGTTGCAGTCACCCGACCAATTAAGAAGACGCCGGCTTGTAGAGCAGTCGCAGACGTTACCGTGACGCCGTCGCCGAGCGCGGCGCCCGTGGTGGTTACGTCAGAGCTATCGGCGGTACATGCTGCGCTGTTAACTGAGGCTAGGTCCACGGTAGAGGTACCAGTCGCTACCGCCAGACGAACCGTACCGGTAGCATCTTGCATAGTCCACGTACGCGCAGCGGTCAGATCAGCACTGGTGACCTTGCCATCAAACGTGGCAGCGCCACCTGTTTTGGGGGCCACCGTTATCGTATCGGCGTTCGCCGTGTTGGTAGCCAAGGTGAAAACGCTGTCAGTGCCATTGCTAATGGTTTCACCGTTCTGGAGCCGAATGTCGGCCGTGCCGTAGTCAACCGCCGAAGGTGAGCCGTAGTCAGTGGTGGCGGCGTGGAACAGGTCTAGGCCGTAGTTAAAGTGGCTACCGGCCGTAGAGTTAAAGTACTGAACGCCATAGGCGGCGTTAGGGGTAAGGGCACCGCTGTCCCCACCTAAGACCGCCATGAAAGCCGCATCGGCCACGGACAGGTCACCCACCTCACCAATCACACCGGCTTTGGCGCCGGTTGAAGCGTCACTGGTTGTTACAGAGTAGGAACCAATCACACCGGCATGGTAGGAGGAGGTGGTGTTGGTGAGCGTATCACCCATAAAGTTACCCATCATACCAGCGTGGTAGGTGCTGGTGCCGCCAGCGTTACCCGCGTAGGTCATGTCACCAGAAACTGACTGCTGCGAACCGGTGGCTGAGGTAGCTCGGCTGATGGTGGAGTATATGGTGCCGGCAGTTGATATGTTGCTGCCAATGGTGGTAGCAGCGTAGACGGCTGAAGCCGCCAGGACAGTGGCGAGGGCGACCGTGGACACAGCCAGGGCACGCCTCTTGAGTGTGTTCTGCATACGTAAGGTAAGTTAAGAATTTAGTGTGCCCACGACAAGTGTGGGCGAGGGTACTGAAATTTGGTATCTGTGTTTTAGGAACCGCGCGTCCGTTATGAGGGTAAACGGGTCGGCGTGCTGTCCTCTACCTTAGGCAACTCGACCACTTTGCTGAAAGGTACAGGAACAAAAACAAGCAAAACAAAGAACCTCTAACCCCTCACGGGGTTACAGGTTACGTTACTCAAAGTAGTAGTAACAGGTCTGGACACTGACGATTGGTTAAGTGTTTAGGCCCTCTACTAAAACACCCACACAGGTAATAGTAAACCAAGGCAGCATAGAATCAAACCGCCAACTGTGGATAACTCAATCCGCTGCTCACGGCCGGGCGCTAAGCCTCGCCAGCTCAAGCTTAGCTACCTGGTCTTTGGGGTCGTGGCTCAGCACGTAACGCCACTCCAGCTTCGCCCCGGCGATGTCGCCCACGTCCTCGAGGTAGCGAGCAAAGGTACGGTGCAGGTCAAGCTCGTTGCTAGTGGCTTTGAACGCGCGAGCAAACAGCGCGCGCAGGTCTGTGTCGGTACCCCCGAGCTTGTAACGCGTAAGGTCAATGAGCTTACCCCAGTTCACCGTTATGGTAGGTTCTAGTAAGACTGCCTTCTCCAGCGCCGCCTTAGCCAGAGCAGGACTACCCATAGTTTGGTAGAGTGTGCCTAAGTTCCCCCACGGCACGGCAATAAAGGGATTTTGCTGGGCCGCCTTGAGATAGGCTTGGCGAGCGTGCTCAAGCTCACCTAAAAACTGGTAGCTATTACCCAAGTTGAGGTACAGTTCGCTTAAGTTAACTCCCTCTTTACCAGCCTGGGCAGTAAGCTCAGTTTGGTAGTCAGCAATCCGAGAACGCACCACCGCCTGGTCGTGAGCGCTGAGGTGCGTATCAATATGTTCAATGAGCCCGCCTTGGTTTGGGGCTGGGGTCGTCCCATTGGAGACCATGCGGAGGGCAGCATACACCCCCACGGCAATAAGTAGGGCGGCGGCTGTTAGAAACACCTTAAGCTTTCGGTCTATCACCATAGCATTGCTATTAATGGTAAGCTCCCTAGCCTACCTCAGGCAAGCGCAGTAACCTCAGAGCGCCTAACAACAACCCCGCCCCGGGGAACAGCCGGGGCGGGAATTGCTTGTTCCAGGGTCATCCGCCTTGGGCGGACAGCCTAGAGAACGTTTAGGTTACTACTGCTTGGTGATAGTACCAAGGGTTGGCTTACCGTCAACGTACAGTCCAGTGGATGTGTCGAGGAAGTCACCATCTTGGTTAGCATCGTAACCAAGAGCAGCCTCAGTCACTGAGTACTTGAGGTTACCCAGGGTAGACACTGACAGCGCAAAGCTATCACCACTGGCTACGCTCGTCGCAGTGCTCAGTCCAATGGTCAGGTAACGATAGGCACCACCGTTAATGGTAATGCTGCTCGTTAGTGTACCGAAGGCTACCGAGTCACTGGAGCTCACCTTGAGTGAGT
Organism: uncultured Gammaproteobacteria bacterium; assembly: GCA_964453605.1. Taxonomy (GTDB): domain Bacteria; phylum Patescibacteriota; class Patescibacteriia; order Veblenbacterales; family UBA10138; genus CAYVOI01. The sequence continues at coordinate 690,377 of CAYVOI010000001.1, forward strand.
TCGCCGTGTAATCAGACGAGTTCTCGCTCGAAGCGTAAACAGTGTAGCGCGCAGCGGAGCCGGTGTGGGTACCACCATCCGTGAACGAGGCATCGGTCAGGGTAACCTGCTTCGAGCCGTTGTTCTGGATCTTGAACTGACCAATGTAGGTGTTGGTGGTTACGGTCTGAGTCACCGACGAGGTCGGAGCAAAGGCCGACACCACCACGCCGAACGGCACAATGTTGGTGTGGGCAGGGCCGGTGTTGTTCAAGTTGCCACCAGCGTAGGTTGGGGCAGTAGCTGTCTGCACGCCCTTAGCCGTAATGTCGTTACCGGTCGTCATGTCGAGCTTCATGTAGAAGTCGTCACCGAGCTTGGACACACCTTCGTGGCCGATGTCTGCCTTAGCGTAGATCGTTACCGGCGTACCGGGGTCGATTGCCGCAGGGAGCAGGTTGTCGGTCGCGGTCCAGGTGTTGTTGCAAGCGTTGCTTGAGCAGGTAGCGAACTGGCTAGCCGTAGCGAATGGATTGGCATCCACCGCCGCGCTGCCTACCTGACGGTAGAGCGCTAGGTTCAGAACGTCGTTCTGGTTCAAGCTGGTACCCGCTGCCCTGAGGGTCAGCGAGGTAATCTTCTGGCTCTCGTACTGAGCGGCCAGCTGGAAGGCGAAGTAGGTGCCACCACTGGTGGACACGTTTACCACCTGGGCAAGCGCCGGCGTAGCGCCGGTGCCCGTCACCAGCGAACCGGTGAGCGTACCACCTGAGGCTACGGTAATGGTCTGACCAGTACCTGACCCGAAGGTTGGGGTGCTGATCGAGTTACCAGTGTCGTTGCCAGTGGCAGTGACGTGGGCGGTGTTGCTGGCCACCTTGTAGGTGTGGCTCGTACCGGTGGAGGCAATAACATTACCAACCAGTACCAAAGTTACGTTAGACGACGTTGATACAATAATGGGGTTGGTGAAGTTAAAGCTCACCGTGTTGGCGTTGGTCGCCGTTGACGAGCTGGTCTGTAGCGGAGTCTTACTGGCGTCGGCCGCGTTGTACATCCAGAGGTTGTTCACACCGCTGTAGTCCGAGCCTGAGCCCAAGGTGTCCGTCACAATAATGGTAGACACGCGTACGTTTTCACCCGAGCTCTGAGCATTGAGCTCAAGGCGGGCGAACTCGACGTTGTTGGTGCCTGCCACCACGGAGGTCGCGACTGGTTGAGCCAGCGTTGACACCTTAATGGCAGCGGTCTTGACCGAGCGAGTGAGGCTCGACACCGTACCAACACCCGGGTCTACCAAGTCGTTCGTCACAATGCGCTTAACCTGCGTGACGTCAAAGGCGTTCACGAAGTAAGCATCGCTCGTAGTGGCGCTGGAGCTGACGGAGACCTCGATGGTCACCACGCTCTTAACGCCGGACTTGATAATAGGGTAGCTGGAGAGGGTGATGCTGTTCACCGTACCGTTAGCAGCAAAGGTAGAGGCAGCGGCACTGTACACCGTGGAGCCGTCAACCTTTACGTACACCGTACCGGTGAGGTTGGTGGAGCCAGTGTTCTGGTTCAAACCAAAGCTCACCTTGCGAACTTCCATGTCCTCACCGTTGGCCTGGATGTCGTACTTACCGAGCACGACGCTGTTAGCACCCGGTACCACGGCCTGGCTCGGGGAGTCAGAGCTGCGGGAGAGGGTCAGCGTACCAGAACCAATGGTCACCTTGTTGTAGGTGCTGGTGGAATCACCGATCGGGAAGCTGGTGTCGTTCGAGCCAGCCGTCGGCAGGATGCCGGAGTTGGTCGAGACGCCGCGGATGTCTACATCGTAATCGTTGTAGACAGTCCACTGGGCAGTGCGGTTCGCACCGTCAATGATAATACCACGAACGGTAAAGTCCTTGGTCTGGCCCTTATCGATCGGGAAGGGGTTAGCCGACAAGTCGAACCAAACACCCTTGGACATAACCTGAGCGGTAGCGAGCACGGTACCATTCTGTACCAGCTGCATATCCTTCATATCGGTGTCAGCCGCTGTACCATTGTTGTAGAGCCTGAGGCCGTAGAGCTTCACCACCTCGTTGGAGGAGGTCTCTTGCAGCCTAAACTTGGCTTGCTCCTGCTCGCTGGCAGCATCAACGTTTAGGGTGATGCCCGAAGCGTTGAGGGGCTGTTCATCAACCGTCACAGCAGCCAGGGAGCTCGAGCCATCTACCACGCTCATGGTGTTACTCGTGAGCGGGAAGGTGCCGGACACGGTAGCGCCGTTGGTCATAACATCAGCCGCCGAAGCAATGGCGAAGCTGACCGTACCGGTGTAAGAACCGGAGGCGAGGTTCACCTTTACCCACACGGCCGTGGTCTGGCCAGCCGATACCATAATGGGGTCGCTGGAGAGGTTCATGATAGCAACGCCATCAGCCCCCAAGGTCGTAACCACGTTGCCGTAGCGGCGACTATTGGCAAACACCGAGATACCAGACACCTTGCTGTTGGCAAGGAAGCCCATCTTGGTGAGCTTGAGCTGCTTAACGTTGACTGCGCCGTCGCTTCCGGCAGTGACGTTGAACTTGAGGATAGCGTTGTAGGCGCTACCAGTTGCAATCGTCATGCTGACGGGAGTGTCAGAGGCTAGCGCCACTGACAGCCCGGTGCCAGCACCAGGGGTGATAACTGAAGCACCGCCCGAAACGTTAACCAGGGCCGACTCCTGACCGGTGATGGAAGCACCATCCGGGTAGGCGATGTCGGTGGTCACGCCGAAGGTTGAGCTCCTGATCCAGTTAGCGGTCGCGGCTGCGGCCGAGGCGAATGGGCGCCGGGTGCCGGCGCTGATGTAGTACCACTGGCTGGGGTTCGAGGCGTAGTTCACCACTGCCCCGGTGGGGTGCATATCAGAGCTGATAGCAGTACCCATCGAGTAGTTGACGAAGAAGGCATCGGCGACGTCCACAATGTGCTTGTTCCACATTGGGCCCCAGAGCTTCATGGCCCGGGCTTCGCTGTCGATAGCGCGGAGCTTGCCGCCTGGTTCAACGGCGTAGACCTTCGGGTCAGTAGTAATCTTCACGAGCCAGGTACCGGGCCTCATGGTGACGTTGCCACCAATCGGGTAGGACGAAAGCTCAGAGAAGGGAACGGTCTTCACCGTAGAGAAATCCGCGTACCAGGACATGTAGGTGTTCTGGTTCGGGAAAACAAAACGCTTTGCGCCGTCGAAGTAGTACACGGCGCGGCAGGGGTCGTTAACACCCGAGCCTACCGGACAGGCCAACTTGATGAGGTCACCGGCCATGGCAGCGGCGGACACTGGCGAAGCCAGCAAGCCACCAAGCCCCAGCGTGGAAACCGCAGTCAAAGTCGAGACTGCGACGGAGAAAGCTTTCTTGAAATTAGACATGTATGAAGTATTCCTTTATGCAGGGTGCGGGTAAGAGTATAGGGTTAGGACAAAGCTCAAGCTCTACCCGTCGCTTTACTCCACACGTACCCTGTAGTTTTAAGTCTGGAGCTCATCCTCTCGTGGCTACCAACCTGTTACAGCTGGGCCACCTCGACCTTTCGGTAGAGGACTATCCGACTCACGTTCCTGAGTTTGCACAAACCATAGGTGACAGCGTACGCCAAGCTCCCTGAACCTGCACACACGGGGGCGCTCTTCAGGTGGCAACACACGGAGTTCCGTTCTTCATCAAGCCGCCCATGGGTGATTGAATCCCGCCTTACGACAGGACAACCTTCACCAGGGCCGCCCGCCGGCCAGACTGTTTGGCACGAAAGTAAAATTAGTACTTCGTGCCACAGCTATCGTTCTACATATAGAACGTGTGGCGGGCAGGTGCCTGGTGAGAGGGCTAAATAACCCAGCCAGATAGAGAAGGAACCTGTGGTACAGCTCACCTTTGTGCTCCCTCGAGGTGGTAGCTCGCGGCAGCTTACGGGTAACGCTGGTACACTACGGTTGCGCTAGAAAAGAACGTGAGGGGGGTCGTCTGACCCCGTGGCTATGCTCAAAACGCTTCAAGCAGAACCACGGAAGCGGACCTTGGCCGCCGCTAACAATTACTGCGGTGTGGGCTGGTTTGTGTTCGGAGTAGTAGTATCGGGTATAGTGGTCGGTACATTGGCTCCTGCCCCACCACTCGTAGTGTCTGGCGTAACTGCTGGGGCAGTGTTCTGGTCAGTAGCGCCTTGCACCTGCCCAGGCTCAGTCGCCGGCGCTTCGGCTTTATCAACCGCCGCTTCACTCTTTACAGTAATGTCTTCACTCTCCTGCACCTTCTGAAGTGCCAGGCTAAATTCTTTCTTCTGCACCAAGTCCCTGGCCTCGGTCAGCGTCTTCTTAGCCTCAAGGGTAGCCACCTGTACAGGGACAATAGTCTGCCTAGCTTCTAACACCACGCGTGGGCTGGGTTTGGATTCAGGAAAGGTTGCTAGTTTGCTGTCCACGCCGTCGAGCTTAGCTTCTACTTTAGTAATCTGGGATTCAAGCCTGGTCGCCACCGCCGCGGGCAGCACGCCGTTGGCGCCGCTCTGGTGCGCTGCTACCAAGAACGCTACTGCTTGTGAAGAGAGCTTATCAGTAAGTGCCACGGCAATACCGTAAGGAACTTGAGCTGCGGTCTCAGGGTGCACCCGAGCCAACCCGTGGAAAAGTCGCTCTACCTCTTCGTCGTACTGGAGCGCCAGCGAACTCGTCGGCTGGGTAGCTTGGAGCGCGGCTTCAGCAAACCCCAAGTCAACGTTGTAGTCCTTAAGCAAGCTAGCTTGAGTCACTAGGCTGCTCGGCGTAACGCTACCCACTTCGTCCAATCGGCGAGACGCCAGGGTCAGGTGGTACAGCCCCTGCGATTCAGGCGTAGCTTGTAGCGCCAGTTCAACGCGCTCCACTGAACGCTTCATGGGGTACCAGAAACTGCCCGGGCCACTGGTCTGGAGCGCATTAGCGAGCGGTGCCCAAGCAAACACCACTGCCAGCACCGCCACCGTCACAGGTACCAAGGGGAGTGGTGCTAAGCTCAAACGTACGTTAGCCAACTGCAAGCGGAAACTTTCACCAAACGTAAACTCCCGCTGTGTTTGGGTAGCGGTTACGTTGAGTAACTGTTCACGAGCCTGCTCACGCCACAAAGCCGGCGCCCGGCGTAGCGTGTGCAGTTCCTGCAGCTGGTGTATGAGGTTTCGGTCTGACATGCGAAAGTTTACTCAGTGGTGCTTAAAACGTTCTTGAGCTCTTGGAGCGCTCGGTGGAGTATAACGCGCGTAGCGGCTCCGGTCTTACCAATAATAGTTGCTATCTCCTGGGGCCGTAGCCCTTCAACGTAAGCCAGGATCACTACTTCTTGCCACTCTGGCTTAAGCCTAGTGAGAGCTACTTCTATTTCCTGTAAGCTCACGCGGTGCTCAGGGCTCAAGGCCCTGCCCTGGCTAACATCAGTTACGTGTAAAGCCTCATCAAGTGGTAAGGTGTTCTGCTGGCTCCGGTAGTGGTCAGCGATCAAGTTCCTGGCCACCTGGTAGAGGTAAGCCCGGAGGTTCCGTATGCCCCCACCTTCTGGCTTAGTCAGGTACTGCCAGACCTTGAGAAAAAGGTCTGAGGTAAGGTCCTGGGCTACTTCTTGGGTCCTGACGCGGAACGATACAAACCGGTACAGCTGGTCCACGTAGCTATCGTACAGAACAGCAAAAGCCTCCTGGTCGCCATGCCGAATTTTTAACAGTAGTACCTCTTCTTCAATCTTGCGTTTCAAGTACATATATGGAGACGTGGTATGTGGAAAATCGTTACACTACGTGAGTGCTACTTTAACTATTTTCCCCTACTTTGGCAAGTATAAAAATAATGAAATTAAGCCAAAATACTACCCTATAAACTAACCAAATCGGCAAAATGCCATTCTTAATATATTTATACAATGATTTATATAAAAACAGCGGAAATTTTAAGAATTCATGAGCTTAAATGCAATAAAAATATAATACATGTATACAATAATTTGACAAAAGTATACATTATTCTATACTTTATGTATCTAAATTGAATAAATTTATCCAGCAGGGATTAACTACACTAAAACTTTCTAACCACCGATGAACTCCCCTATCAGAATTTCTGTCAGTGAAGCTTCCAGACTCTTTGGCTTATCCACAAAAACCATTCGCCAAGCTATTAAGCTGGGCACCATAACCTATGTGGTCGTAAGGGGTAGGTACAAGCTGAACTTTGAGAGTGTGCTCAGCTGGTCCCAAAGCTCCCCCCGCCGGCAGCACGCTATGGAACGGGGTGGCTTGGGGCAGTATGTGGATACGTGGAAAATCAGGAACCGTAAGTACTCCCCCCGCCCACCACAAGAAAACACTTAACCTGCTATAGCAAAAACTGGCGCTTTAAGCTTCGGCTCAAGCGATAAGCACTAGCGTGAGACAGCACGCCGAGGTACGAACTTAGCAATTGCCCAAAGCTAGTTTTGGTAATGGCTCCTCCACGCCAGGCCACCAGGCGTTGGTGCAGCTTTCGTAGCATGCGTGCCTTGGTTTTTGTGCGTAGCACGCGGCAGTGCGGCAGCACAACGTAACCTAGAAAATCAATACCCTGGCCGTACTTTCGGAGGATAACCTTCTTTTGGTGGAGTTCAAGCTTAAGGCCTTCCCTCAAAAACTCAGCGAGCTTTGGTACTAAGCTTTCGAGGTACTCTTTGTTGTCTGCCAGTATCACAAAATCATCGCAGTACCGCACGTAGTGCCTCACCTTGAGCTTGTGTTTTACAAACTGGTCAAGCTCGTTCAAGTAAATGTTCGAGAATAGCTGGCTGGTCACATTTCCTAAGGGCAATCCCTTGCCTGGACTGGTTTCAAAACTTCCCACCACTTGACGAATAAGCCAGGTAGTGCTAAGGTCATATGATTTATACGCGATAAGCTCAAGCAATATCTTATGGTCAACCGTATCAAAGAATTTCTTGACATCGCACTTCAGAGCATAGCTAGGTTTTTGCCTGTTACGGCTTACCTGCCACAGGAAACGTTCCAAGCGGGCTACCCCGCGGTGGGTGCCTTTATCAATACGGCAAGAGTAGGAGTCGAAAATAAACTTCCGTTCGTACAACGGGTACAGTACGCGAAACAGGGCTTGGTGCACTACCCTGTCTCGCACGCTGGCCTTGTGGATATGTCGTAGCTTAGGGTCGGTAATGTAAAACGAAGCGTAAGCGGTGTTGCGGTAGGTTTTGCTGGTAAGCTCCTGGTGTAATTTAAAAAGGTTGTCCTCAAGGCCGAATTCAAACACCTGCACATCAGGCTTGCTCCGCTTGCCACGCCGAAACTCGCGCCAGGCTAAAAGCAGGTTAGGCAAACTAACAACCCGCTCAAATAAACCACTATGCCCAACACCATTCCCCAAAGCCCACCCCTCGCCACCGACCATGTTGATGTTCCCTTGGTTCATACGATTTACCAATTTTACAAGCTTCTGCACGGGTACATCAAGCTCTTCCCCAAAACCGAGAAGTACTCACTGGGCGCGCGTATTGAACATTTTACCCTGGATACACTCGAGCTCTGCTTAAAGGCAGCCTATGCGTCTAGGGCAAACCGTTCAGTGCTCCTGGAGGAGCTCGACACGAAGGTGCAGGTGCTGAAAACGCTCGTCCGGCTGGCGCACGAAATTAGGGCGCTCGATGATGCTAAGTACTTGGGCCTGCAAGAACGGCTACAGGAGATGGGCAAAATGGTTGGCGGGTGGTTAAGATACAGCAGGTAAAATAAGCACCCCCCGAAATGCCGGGGGGTGCTTTTAGCATTACCGCGAGAACTTCCAGGGGACGAAGCCCGTTGTTGTTCCAGTGATTACCCGCGTCGTTGTAGTTGACGTTCGCCAAGCCACCGTTGTCGGAGTTACCGCCGATAAGACGGCTACCACGGCTCTCAAAAATTGTTTGCTCCCGCCCATAGACACCAGGGCTCGATTCGTATGCGAAACTCGCCCTTGTATTTTATGCTGTGGCAGCCCTGAAAGGTTTCGGACATCCACACTAGGAGCAAACAAGCAGTGCTCTTGGTAATGCCGCGATACGCTCTCCGCACCCGTGAGTTTGGAGACCCTGATCGCAAGTATCCTAAGGATTTCGGCGACAGCGATCCGTAAACCACTGTGCATTAGCCTACTCTCAACTCTACCTTAGCTCATTTTTGAAAAATAATAAAGGCTTGAGAAAATTGCTTCCCAAGCCTTTTTTTCCAAGTTCCAAAAGGAACCATTGTTTTCAATCCGCCAGTTGGCGGACAAGTTACAGCACTGCCAGGGGACGAAGCCCGAAGCTGTCCCAGTGAAGACCCGCGTCGTTGTAGTCGACGCTCGCCACGCCACCGTCGCCGGAGCTACCGCCAATAAGACGGCCACCACGGCTCTCAAAATACTCCTCTCGCCATTCCCAGGTGTTGGTTTTGCCATCGTCCTTGCGGGGCAAATCCAGGCACAGCTGAGGAATGACGTTGGCCTCGATCTCCTTTTCGAGACGGACTTGTTCAGGCTTGAGCTTGAGAAGTTTGGCCACGGCCGGCTTAACGTGTTGTTCCCATTCATTGGGTGAAACGCTGAAGCGAGACGAACGCGGACCTTGGGTGTAATCAAGAATGGCACCAGCCGAACGCAAACCTGCGATGATGGAGCCGAGGAATTTTCCGTCGTCCTCATACATCTGCCGTCCATTGTCGTATACAGGCTTGCACCTGGTATCAATCAGTACCGTAATGCCACCAAGCCCATAGGCCGGATTGGAAACCACGAGCTCACCAGAGGTATTGGCCAAGAAAAGTTTGCCCTTGTCGGACACCTCGTAGTACCACTTCTCGGGCTTCACCTTCCAACCCGGAAAGTTTGCGGCCTGTGCCATGAGCACCGCCGGCAAAAACGCCACGTCGAGGCCAAGCTTTTGCCACTCGGCTATCTGCCGACGACCGTAGCGCTTGAGTGTTTGGGCGAAGGCCGTGAGGTCAAACTCGGCACCGAAGAACAGCCAATGGCGTTTGAACTCCCGCAGCAGCAGGGCCAGCATCCAGTTGGACACTACCACCGTGTTGTGGCCGATGATGGTATCACTCACGCGCTTGGCGAGATCAGGCACTGCGCGCATCTTTTTGAAATGTTCTCGCTCGACACCATGCTGTGCCAGCACTTCGAACGTCGACGTTATTTCGGAGAGTGGTATCTCCTTGACTAAGTTCCCCATAATGGGTCACTCCTTTCCTGTATTTGGGCTCTCCTGTAGAAGGCTCGCCCGGTTGAACATTATCCAGCGTACAAGCTGGGGTTGATTGAAGTTACGACTAGGGTAAGTCTATGGCTGTAACTTATATTTAGTTTACCCCTGCCAACCTGACCAAAACACCCTGGTTTCAGCCATATTGGCAGGGATAAGGCATTGTTAAAGGACGCTCTATCGTACCCCTATTTTATAGCTTTGTCAAGCGCTTAAAGCGCGCCCACTCTAAACAACTAGCCATAGCCACATAAAAACCGCCCTAAGCTAGTGGCGGCACATTAAGTGCACAAGCAAAAGCCTAGTGACTAGGCCTTGCGCACCAGTGGCAAGTCTTGTAACCCCTGGGCTAACTATACACCAAAAACCAAAAACACCCCAAAGAGCGGGGTGCCGTAGAAAAGAATAAGAAGTTGGTTTTTTGTTGGAGGGATTGTTGAGAAGGGAATGTGTTGTAGAGGTGTTGTTTGAGGAGTTTTATAATTGAGAGTTTTGGTTGTTTGTGTGGAGTGTTGGGGTGCAGTTGCCTGCGGTAGGGGTTTTAGTAAGTTTTGTGTAGACGTCCCAGGCTTCAAGCTTTCTTGAAGACTAAGGCATCTACACAGCCTACTACCCTATTCCACACAAGTCTCTCGACTCCTCTGGCCTCTATTCCCTTGTTAATCCTTCCGAAACCAACTTCTTATAGTTAGAATACTCTCAGGCTAAAACTTTGTCAAACCCCTGTAAATACTGAGGACTGTGCTACGTCTAACCCCTGGGGCTTAGAGTTATCCACAGCGTATAAAAAGAGGTAGCCCCACAACTTGTGAGACTACCTCCATGTTACGACTCTATTGGTTTTATTATGGCTGTGTTACCTACCCTCTCGCATGAACCCGAGGAAGAACTGCAGGCCGTTGAAGCACTCGAACAGGCACACCTGCAGCCACTTCAGTGGATTCCACAGGTGGCGGTACCACTGGCACCAGACCTGGCTGATGTAGGTTCGCGATGAAACGCGGGCGAAGGGGTTGTGCTTGTAGAACCACAGCGCGAGCGACGACGGCACCCGCACCTCGGGCACCTCAGCCTTGAAACGAGCGTAGAGCGCACGCAGCTCGGAAACCTTCACCAGGCGCCAATCGACCACCCCCTTACGGGCACGGGCGACCAGCTCGGTGAGGCGCTCTTCCGCCGCAGGAATAGGCCGGCTCCTCAGCCACACCTCTTGGAACTGCAGGTAGAGCTTCACGAGCTCCCGCAGGCGGTAGGCAGCGGCGCGCGCCCTCCCCCACCAGAACGGCAGCCAGGCTTCGCGAGGGAACCCCGGCCTCCGCTCGTCGCGGTAGCGCACGGTCCAGAAACCGCAGTTCATGGGATGCAACCCCTCGATACGTGCAGCGTACAGGTACCAGGCGAAAAACCACAGCTGCGCCCAGTAGTGCTTGCGGTTACCGCGCCAGCCCTTGAGCACCTGAACCATGTGGTCGGTAGAGTAGAACCACCGCCAAATGTCACGGTGTGTCTGTGCAAGGTCTGCAGCCGACATACTTTGGGGCAGTACGGCCACGTGGTTTGAGTCGTAGGTGTTAAAATCAGGATGCATCCAACGACCCTCCTTCCACCACGTTTGGTGATCTTCCGACCCTGGCAGCGGGGTAAGAATATAGAACGAAGCTGAGTTGAAGCCGATAGCCTGAAGCTGGCAAATGTCCTCACGAATGCTGGCACGCGTGTCAAATTCCAAGCCAATGATATATCCGGCGTGGCACGTCATGCCTAAGGCATTGCAGTGTTTGACCAGCGACTCATACTCCTTCACTTGGTTCTGGTACTTACCCTGCGCCTTCAGGTTCTGCTGGTTCATGGTCTCCAGGCCGAAGAATACCTGGTTGCAGCCGGCGCGGGCTGCCAACTGGAAGAAATCACTGTTCTTCCCCTTCCTGGCCGCCAGGTCAGCCTGCATCATGAACGTAAAGGGAATGCCCTCGGCCTCGCGGAGAGCGGCCAGGCCAGCGAACAGTTCGCGCCAGCGCGGGTTGCGGGCCAGGTTGTCGTCGGTGAAAAAACAGTGGCGAACGCCGACGGCGTGGTAGTTGCGGCGGACAAACTCTACCACCTGGTGCGGGTCGCGGCAGCGCATGGTGTTCCCCTGCACGTTTATGATGGTGCAGAACTTGCAGGCGAACACGCAGCCGCGGCCGGTATCAAGGGTACTGAACGGTGAAGCGAACCCCTTGAGATCAGACTTGGTAAGCCTGGGGATGGGCAAATTGGTGAGGTCGGGCGTCTCTTTCAGGAAATCGTAGAGCGGCTGAGCTTGTCCACGTACGACATCGGCGATAATGTTCGGTAACCGGTCGCCTTCCACCTCTCCAGCCACGAGCGTAATACCGCGATCCATAGCTGCCTTGAGGTCGTCCGTTAGGCCGATCATCGCCAGCATACCGCTGACGTGAAACCCCCCAATGAGCACGGCAATGCCGTGGGGCAGGAACTGGGCCGCAATATCATTAGCCCGTGGGTACTGGTTGGTTTGCACGCCCACGAACATGACAATCGCTTTCACGCCACGGCGGCGCGACTGCCTGATGATATCCCGCACCGGCACACGCTGAATTGCCTCGTCGATGAGGCGCACGTTGAGCTGTAGGCCTTGAAAAAACGGGTACCGGGTGAGATTACGCGTGAGGCAACCCATTTGGGTAAGGGTGTTACTGCGGATGACCCCGATACGTGTACGAATGGGGTAGCCGTCATCGGTGTAGTTGGTGCAGCGCACCAGCGTAATATCGAGCGTGTCGACGCCGTACCTGTGCGCGGTCGTATTTGTCTGCAGCACGTGGTTCATAACTCCTCCTTTCATCAGAGGTTTAACGGTTGATATTGTATTGTCAATTATTTGCAATGTTAGTAAGATCTTTTAAGCTTATTCTTTATTATTTTTACCGCACCGTCAAGAGGCTAAGCAAAAATCGGCGAGTGCCTAGGCACTCGCCGATTTCCCGGCATAACCCCCAAACTAAATATCCAAATTCTTTACCCTCCTTCGTCCGCCAGCTGGCGGACTACGGCGGGCAGGCGTTCTAGATGTCGAGATTTTTTACTGACTTGGCGTGGGTTTGAATAAACCGCTTGCGGGGCGCCACTTCGGCACCCATCAGCACGTCAAAGATTTCGTCGGCCTTGGCCGCATCATCGATAGTAACCTGCTTCATAAACCTTTTGCCTGGGTTCATGGTGGTGTCCCAGAGCTGCTGGGGGTTCATTTCACCTAAGCCCTTGTAGCGCTGTATTGATACTCCCCCGCTCGTAACCACTTCACCCTCACCTTCAGTTGAAGCCTCAGCGGTTTCAACGTCCGCGACCACCACCTTAGCTTTCTTACCCTTCTTGAGCTCTGCCGCAGCGCTCTTGGCACTGGTCATTTCCTTTTTCGCTTTTTCCAGCTCTTCGTCAGTGTACACGTAGCGCACGTCCTTGCCGCGCGCCACACGGTACAAAGGCGGCTGGGCAATGTAGATGTGGCCAGTGTCGATAAGCGCCTTGAAGTGACGGTAGAAGAGGGTGAGGAGCAAGGTGCGAATGTGGGCACCGTCGACATCGGCATCGGTCATAATGACTATGCGGTCGTACCGTAGGTCCTCTAAGCTAAACTGTTCGCCGATGTTGGTCCCCATAGCGATGATGAGCGACTTCAACTCATTGTTAGCAAGCATTTTATCGAGTCGGGCGCGCTCAACGTTAAGAATTTTACCCCTGAGCGGCAGAATGGCTTGAAACCGCCTATCCCTGCCCTGCTTGGCGGAGCCTCCGGCGCTGTCACCCTCCACAATAAAGAGCTCGCTCTCTTTAGCGTCCTTAGAAGAGCAGTCAGCCAGTTTCCCAGGTAAAGCAAAACCGTCGAGCGCGCCTTTGCGCAACACGGTTTCACGAGCGGCACGGGCCGCCAGCCTGGCGCGTGAAGCAAGCAAACACTTACCAATAATAGCCTCAGCGTCCCTGGGGTTTTCCTCGAGGAAGGTGTTCAGTGCTTCGCCGGTCACGGTGTCTACAATTGGCTTTACCTCCGCGTTGCCAAGCTTGGCCTTGGTCTGGCCTTCGAACTGCGGCTCCTTAAGCTTTACGGAGACCACGGCTGTTAAGCCTTCACGCGTGTCCTCGCCTGTTAGGTTCTCATCTTTTTCCTTGAGGTAACCTTTAGCGCGCGCGTAAGAGTTGAGGCTCCGGGTAAGGGCTGTTTTAAAGCCTACCAGGTGCATGCCTCCCTCAACGGTGTAGATGTTGTTGGCAAAACTGTAGGTGGTTTCTTTGTACTCCTCTATGTACTGCAGCGCCACTTCCACCTGTATCCCCTGCTCCTCACGCGCGGCGTAGAACACCCTATCGTGCTTAGCTTCATTAAGGTGGTTAAGGTGCCGAACGTAAGAGGCCACTCCACCCTCAAAGTAAAAGGTGTAGCCCAGGTGTTCCTTGGTACGGTGATCTTGAATAATGAGCTTTATGCCTTTTGTAAGGTAGGCCTGCTGCCTCAAGTGGTCTAGAATGTACTGCCAGTCAAACGTCATGACGGTAAAAATCTCCGGGTCAGGCTCAAAGCTGATGGTGGTACCCGTGCCCCGAGCGGAGCCGAGGGGCTTCACCTTGCCCTGCGGCTTGCCGCGCTTATACTCCTGCACCCAGAGCTTGCCGTCGCGCTTTACCTCGGCGCGCATCCAAGTGGACAGCGCGTTTACCACACTGACGCCCACACCGTGCAAACCGCCTGAAACCTTGTAGCCCTCACCGCCAAACTTTCCGCCCGCGTGTAACTTGGTGAGCACCGTTTCGAGCGCCGACACCTTGGTCTGCTTGTGAATGTCCACCGGAATACCACGGCCGTCGTCCGTAACGCTGACACGCGAGTTCGGCAGTAGTGTCACCGTGACGTTCTGGGCGTGGCCGGCCATGGCCTCGTCAATCGAGTTGTCCACCACTTCCCAAATCAGGTGGTGCAAACCCTCCTTGGCGGTGTTACCAATGTACATGCCAGGGCGCTTCCTGACCGGCTCCAGACCCTCCAAAACCGTTATCTGTTCGGCAGTATACCCTGATGCTTTCTTGGCGGCTTGCCCCGAACCGAGCTTGCTCTGGTTCGGGGTGTAACCAGCAGACTTTTTCTTCAGCTCTTTTTCCTTTGGCATAGGTGATAAGTATGGAAGTTCTAATTAATACAGCTAATTGGGCAAAAGTTCCAGATTAATCTCAGCTAGTGCAGCTAACGGCTTCAGGCTCGACTTCATAAACTGCACCAAGGCTACACCGCCAACGTGCTTGCCCTGCACCATAACCTTAGCTGCTGAGGGGCCCACAGGCTCAAGCGTAAAGGTAAACCCTAGGACCCCGGCCACACTGTCGAGCGCACCGCGGAGTAGTTGGTACGTGCGAGCCGCGTCATTGCCTGGTAACCTCAGGGCAACCGCAAGATGCCACGGCTGCTGCGGTAGCGTAGCTGAGCCCTCCCCGGCCGGCAAGCCCCCCGAGCTTTCGGTGAACACGCGACCAAGCTCAAACATTTGCACTAGTTGCTGCGGCAGGTGCAACGCATTCAGAATAAGCTGGGAGACAAAATTTGGCATAAGCGCCGCGCGAAGGTTTGGCTCAGCCTGGTTCACGGGGTTCATGAGCTCAAGCAGCTCCGGTGGCACGGTGGCCAAGGTAGTCAGTACTTCAGGAGGTAAGACCTCAAGGGCGCGGCTGCCAAGGAATGAGTAACTTAAAGATTCTGTGTACCCTTGGGCCACCAACACGTCGCGCACCTTCCAACGCGCCACCTGATCTGGCTCTCTTTCAGGCGCCATGGCCTCAGACTTTGGCAGTGCCAAGGGAATGTTGCCGTAGCCGTACATGCGTGCTACTTCTTCAAGCAAGTCCTCAGGTATGGTGATGTCGCGGGTGGCGCGCCAAGAAGGGGCGGTAACCAAAAGTTCACCAGCCTTTTTCTGCACCGTAAACCCTAAGCGCTCCAAAATACCAACTACCTCGGCCTCGGGAATAACTGTTCCCAACCGCTTGTAGAGCCACGGCAGCGAAAGCGCAATGGGTGCGGCAGCTGGCGGATCGTCATACACATCTACCACCGGGCTCGCGACGCGGGCGCCTGGGCAGAGCTCGGTGAGGAGTTCAACCGCGCGCCGTAAAGCTAGTTCAGGGAGTTTAGGGTCCAGCGCCTTTTCAAACCGCGCCGAGGCCTCGGTTCTGAGGCCTAAAGCCGTGGCGGTCTTCCGCACATTCACAGCTTCAAACGTAGCAGACTCAAGCACAATGTTGGCCGTACTAGCCGAAACTTCGCTCGTCTGCCCGCCCATTACCCCAGCTATAGCCTGAGCCTGCGTTCGGTCGGCGATCATAAGCATAGACTCATCGAGTGTACGCGTAATACCATCGAGTGTTACAAATTTTTCCCCTTGCTTGGCCTGGCGAATCACAATGTCTGTACCACCAAGCTTATCCAAGTCAAACGCGTGAAGTGGCTGGCCCAGCTCGAGCATAACGTAGTTGGTAATATCCACAATCACGTTTATAGGCCGCATGCCCAAAGCGGTAAGCGCCTGCCTGAGCCAGGCTGGCGACTCGGCTGCCTTCACACCTTCCACAGCCACGGCCATGTACCGCACAACCTTGGCTGGCTTTTTCACGCTCACCATGAGCGGCACATCTATCTCGGGCTTGAGTTCTGCTGTCTCGGGCAACCTGAGTGGTGCCTTCCACAATGCTGCGAGCTCACGCGCTAACCCCAGGTGCCCCCACAGGTCAGGCCGATGGGTAATAGACTTATTATCGATGTCCAAAACCACATCACAGAGCTCCAGCGCCTCAGCTACCGGCGTACCGGGCCGCGCAGAGAGGTGCGAGAGGTCCATTATGCCGTGTTCTATCGCGGCTGAGTCGGGCAGTTCCAGCTCCTCAGCGGCACAAATCATACCGTGTGACTCTACACCGCGGATTTTGGCGGCTTGAAGCTCAGTCCAGTTGTCTTCGCCGTGCCAGCGAACCTGCGCGCCGATTTTTGCAAAGGCAACCTTTATGCCCTCTTTCAAGTTCACACCACCACAGACAACATCAAACTGCTCACTGCCGCAGTCCACGTGTGCCAGCTTGAGCTTGTCGGCGTTGGGGTGTGATTCAACTTTGGTAACCAAACCAACCACCACATTGTTGAGGCGCTCGACCTGGCTCTCCCAGCTCTCCACCTCGACAACCGACATAGTCAGCTGCTCAGCCAGCTCCCGCGCCGTAAATTTCCGTGGCGGCGTAACAAACTTTTTCAAAATGTCGTAGGAAACTTTCATTCGTTCTATTTATTCAAATTATAGCTTTGCTTAATAAGCTCAACGGCGGTAATAAAATCACTGTCTTTATTAAGCTTCACCTCATAATCACCATTACCCCAGTGCCCCGTAGGTTTTGGTTTCGTCAAATCGCGGGCGAGGTGATTTGGATCTTGTAACTCTCCGCTCTTAACATTTAAAAAAATCTTTATATCCTTACTTCTAATCTCAACGTCGACAAAATTGGTTGACAATTTATAAGCAATATACAGTTTCTTAGGCTCCTCCTTAATCTTTTCGTCAAGCTCTAAAATTTGCTCACGCAATTTAAAAAATAGCGTCTTAATATTTACGTCTGCTTTTCTGAGATGGTATTCCACTGAATAATTTTTTTGCAGCGACTCTGTCTGCCTCTTTTCCACCCTTGATGTCTCACCTATCTGCGAGGAGGTTCTAACATTCTGATAACGTTCGGGTTCAAGATAAAGAATGTCGTCGCTGTAAATTCGGTAACGAAACAATTCGATATTAATTGGTAAAAGATCCGCTACATCAAGATCGAACTTGTTGTAGCTCTCAGCAACACAAATAACCCGAGGTGAGTCCCAATCAATCTCAACATCGACCTTCTTACTCCGGCACAAAACTCCAAAATCAGCTTTATGATCCAGGAGCCAGCGTAAGTAAGCCAAGCCCTGATTTATAACATTATTATTTTGTTTTTTCTTGTATTCAATGATGCAGGGCGAACCATGTTTATCTATGCCCAGAGTGTCAATGCGTCCCCCAAAACTCGTAGCATACTCGTGCGCGAGGAAAGTAATATACAGAACCTCTTCTAGGTTAGCTTCAAAAAGTAACTGCAACTCCCGCTCTAAGTCCAGGCCGCGTGCGTTTAATCTCTTGACCACCTTACCCTCAATTTTAAACAACGCCATAGTACGGTTTAGTTAAAACTTTTCCAAGAACTTCATATCGCCGGAAAGCAATGAGCGTATGTCGTCTAACTTATAGCGCATCATAACAAGCCTGGAAAGGCCAAGACCAAAGGCAAAGCCGCTATACTCTTTAGGGTTCACCCCGCCGTACTCAAGCACCCTGGGGTGTACTAAACCACAGGGCAATAGCTCTACCCAGCCTCGCTGTTTGCACACGCTGCAACCCTTGCCCTCACATACAAAGCAGCGAATATCAAGCTCAAACCCTGGCTCCACGAATGGAAAATAACCAGGCCGCAGACGAACCTCAACCTCGCGCTTAAAAATGCCAGTGAGGAGCGCCTTCATAGTGGCAATGAGGTGGGAAATAGAAATGTCTTTCCCTACCACTAAACCTTCCATTTGCCAAAACGTAGTTTCGTGGCTGGCGTCAGTCGCCTCGTACCGGAAAACTCGCCCGGGCACCACAGCCCTAAGTGGCGCGCCATATTTTTTAAGCGCACGCACCTGCATGGCCGAAGTGTGCGTGCGCAGCAGCCAGCGGTTGTCGGCTTCACCGCCTTTAACATAGAACGTATCTTGCGTATCGCGCGCCGGGTGCCAAACAGGGATGTTGAGTGCTTCAAAGTTGTAGAACTCACTCTCGAGCTCCGGCCCATCGAGCACCATAAAACCCATGGAGCGAAACAGCTCTTCGAGCTCGCGCTGAACAAGGGAGACGGGGTGAAGGTGCCCGGTAGTTTTTTCTGTAACACCTGGCAAGCTAACGTCGAGGGTAGGTGCTGCGCCACTACCCAGAGACTGGGCGATGTTGTTAAAGGCTTGCTCAATGTCGAGCTTCACCTGGTTGAGGAAGGCACCAACCTTTGGTCGCTCCTGCTCGGCAAGCTCGGTAACCTGCTTCATGAGCGTAGCCAACTCACCCTTGCGTCCAAGGTACTTTACGCGGAACTCTTCTACTCCCGCACTCTCGGTGAGTGTCTTGAGCTCCTCAAGGGCACGCTTCCGTAGGTGTTCTAGTTCTTTCAACACAAAGTTAGTAATCAATCCGTGGGCTGCGCCGAGCTGACAGTAAGAAAAACTCGAGCAAGGTTAACCCTACAATAAGTAGCCCCAAGTTCCACCAGGTGAGCAGCTTGTTGGCCTGAAGCAGAAGCGCGCCGACTGCCATAGCGGCGAGCAGTAGCCCCTGGCGGAAGGAGATAGAGACATGACGAAAGAGCACCTCGTCGCGGTGCCTAAAGTGCCTCCAGGCAAAACCAAATAAGGTCAGGGTACCAGTGATGCTTAAGAACAGCGAAAGGTAAAAGAACGCAAACCCCAACATTCCAGCTGTATCGGGGCTCAGGTAGTTAAGAACTACGAAAAACGCCCCCCACGCCACGGCAGTGCCAATTGCCATCCAAATTAAGTACTGCTTCAAACTCATGATTTAGGCTAAAATAAGACAAAAAAGAGGTATTTACCTACCCCCTAATTGTAGCAGATTTTATGCCTTTCTACAAGCCTAAAACTAGGCAAAAATAGACCTAATGTTAGCCAAAAATTCGCAACCGGTAGCGCCTACCCTGGAGGGCTGCCTGGAGGGCATCTTCCAAAGGGATTTGGGCCATGCGAAGCTCGCTCGCTAGGGCCGCAGAATTAACCAGTACTTCTAAGGTATCGCCGCGCACAGCGAGCTTCCGAAAGGCCTCTTTGGTAGACTCGCCAAAACGTTTAGCAACCTCAACCTTAAACGCCTCAGTAACTTGAGCAGCTTGCACCGCCTGGGTTATACCGTGCTCACGTAAACGGTCTGACAGTGCTCGTTTTAGCGATTGAAACATAAGAGGTTACTCTAGGTGACGGTATTCACACTGGTGCCGGGTGGCCTCATCAGCTTGCATAAAGCTGTCACTTTTGACCGTGTCAATAATTTCTTTAATCGCTTCCGTGTACTCGGTTTTGAGTGCCGTGATCTGCTTGTCGGATGCTACAAAACTTTCGGAGAACTGGTTTGGCTCTAGGTACCAGTACTGCGCACCAACTACCTTCTCACGCAAAAACTCTTGGGCGGCGATTTGGTAAATGATGAGCTGATCCCTATCTACTTTGTTGACCTCAGTAGCAGCCGTGCCACCGGTTTTGTAATCAAGAATGGTAAGCCCACCAGTGCCTTCGTCTAGCCGGTCAATTTTACCGGTGAATTTGTAGGGGCCCATGCCGAACTTGAACATTTTTTCCAAAAACTTTGGCCCGGGCTTAGTCGCCACAAACTGTTGGTAGAAATTTTTGAGCTGCTGGGGCCCGCGCTTCAGGCGGTACTCGTCTTTGGTTTTTTTATCAGGGTACCAATCGTCTATCCATGAATTCTCAAATAAGGTTTTAAGCTCTTGCTCGCTTGGAACCTCTACCTTACCTTTCGCTCCGCCACCTTCTCCAAACAGGCCTTCTTGCACCGCGCCGCTCCGTGCTTGCCAAAGCTTCATGAATTGTTCCAACGTCCGATGCATGGTTATGCCGAAGCTTAGAGAGTGGTGTCCCGGGCTTGGCAGGCGAAGTAAGTAACGGTACTTGTACTCAAGCGGGCACTTGCGAAAGGCGGACACGGAACTAAATGAAAAGCTTTCAGGAATGAGGTACTGGGCTTGTGCCTGCGCTACTACGGCGGGAGCAGTTGGCTTAAGGCGGGTGGCGGGCGCTGTGGCTTCAGCCTCAGTCACAAACCCAAGTTCATACAGGAATCTAGAGGGTTTGCGCGCGGTTTTGCCAAAGTAGTCCTCCGCGCGGGTTAAAAACACGCCGTCACACGCGCGGGTAAGGCCTACGTAGAACAACCTGCGCTCTTCTTGCAGGTGCACGTCGCCCTCTGGCAGCACCTCTTTAATAAGCTCCCGGGGTAGCTCTATTGGTTCCCGACGTTCAGTGGAAGGGAAACGCCTGTCTACCAGCTGCACTAAGAACACATAGCGCCACTCCAAGCCTTTAGCCGAGTGCACGGTGATGACCTTGACGGTGTCCGGGCCCTCTTCAGTGTCCTTAGGCAGCTGACCCTCCTCCCCCGCCTCAAGCTCAAGCCTCAGGTACCTAAGGAAACTGGCTAATGTGCGGTCAGCAGTGTCGAGCTCAAAGCGCTGTAGACGCTGGTAAAACTCCGTCAGGTAGGCTGCTTCACGCACTAAGGCCGGGTGCGCCACCCGATCGTTGATGCCTAAGTCCTCCACCACCCGCACGTACACCTCACTTCCTGAGCGCTCACGCGCCAACTTGGTATGCTGGTCAATGAGTTTTAACAGTCGCTGTACTGTGGCTGCGCCCTCCTGGCTTAGCGGCGGCCCGCCTGGGTTTCGGAGCACCTCATAGAGCGACACGGTGCGGCGGTAAGCGTAAGCGACCAGGGTGCTGACATCGGCCTGGGGAGTGCGGAACGGCTCCATGGTGAGCACGCGGTACAGCGCCTCTGACTCATGGTAGTTGTCGAGGAGCTTAAGGTAAGCCGTAACGTCGAGGATAATGGGTTCGCTGTACAGCCCCCGGTTGGCCACATAGTCAAACGGCAGCTGCCGGGCTTTCAGCGCCTGCAAAAAAATGGGCGCCGAGGCATTAGCGCGCACGAGTATAGCAAAGTCGCGCCACTCAGCCTGGGTTTTTTTCTGCAGCTCAAGAATCTTGGCAACCACGGCCTCAGCTTCGGCCTGCGCAGTGGGGAAACTTAGGGCTTCTACTTGTCCCTGGCCCTTGCGTTCGGCCTGGAGCTTCTTCGATAGGCTCTTGCCCTTGCCAGCGAGTTTTACCTCCAGACGGTAGGGGTTGTTGAGCTGGATAAATTCGTACGCCGTGTCCAAAATGTTCTGGTAGCTGCGGTAGCTCTTGGTTAGGAAAACTTCTTTTGCGCTCGGGTAATCTTGCTTGAACTCCAAAATGTTGGAAATGGAAGCACCACGGAACTTGTAGATAGACTGGTCGTCGTCCCCTACTACGGTAATGTTGTTGAGTGGAGCGGCCAAAAGCTTTATAAGCTCGTACTGAGCGTAGTTAGTATCTTGAAATTCATCAACCAAAATGTACTTGAACTTAGTTTGAAAGTGCTGCAAAACACGCGGCCTGGTACGGAAAAGCTTGAGGGTGTAGTTAATAAGGTCGCCAAAGTCTAAGCTGCCACTATCGAGCAAGAGTCTTTGGTACACCGTATAGGCACCAGCTACTTCGTCTAAACGCACAGCCTCTGACTCGTCAGGCGACGCTTCAGCAGCAGCGGGCTTTTTAGCTACAGTTTTTTTCTTTCTCCCCCTCTTAAGGTACTCTGCGGCGCCAGTGTCTAAACGTTTGCCTTCGGTGAACTTGAGGTAGTCTTCGGGGTATACCTCTTCGTCTTTGGCACGCGAGAAGTGCTGCAGCAGGGCGTGGATAAACTTGGTGGGGTTGCCAAGCGGGCGATAGTAATCAAGGTTAAACTCGCTCAAGTGCTCCCGCACTAACATCCACTGCTCAGTTGCAGTGAGAAGCCGAAAATCATTTGGTAGGCCAATCTCGAGGCCCCAATCTTTAAGTACCGACTCGCCAAAGGCGTGAAAGGTAGAAACCTGCACGTCAACGTAGCCTAAGGGGAGTACCCGGTCCACCCGCTCGGCCATTTCAGTGGCGGCCTTGTCCGTAAAGGTTAGAGCTAAAATCTCGTCCGGTTTAGCCAAGCCACGTTCAATGAGCCAGGCGATGCGGCGGGTGATGACCGTGGTTTTCCCCGTACCAGCCCCGGCCACAATGAGGAGCGGCCCCGCGGTGTGGGTTACCGCCGCTTGCTGCTCAGCATTTAAATCTTTAAGTAAGTCTCCGTGCTCCACCATACTGTGTCAAGAATCTTATTCTAATATTCTTAAGAATTTGAGAATGACACGGCCAACGGCGGTGAGCTCGTGCTGCACTAGGCTGCCACGGTTACGCTTGACTACTAAACCAGGCAGTGTTAACCGACGCAAATGCTCAGAGGCAGTTTTAAAGTTTATCTTTAACCTATCGGCTACTTCAAAAACCGACAGCTGTGGGCTGCGCTCCAAGAGAAGTAACATCTCAATGCGCCGGTGATTGGCAAACCCCTTGACTAGACGCTCGAGCTGCCGGGCCTTTTCCATACGAACAGTATACACCAAACTACCCCATTCTCAAATTCTTAAGAATTTGAGAATGGGGTAAAAAGAAAAACAAACTACCTAAATAAAATAGCTCTAAATTTAGGCCGGGTCGCGCTATTCAATTCGGGTACCGAAGCTACCGCGGTCTTTATGTTTCCTGACCACCCGCAGGCGGGCTAGCTCTTTCTCGAGCTTGGCGGTAAGGGCCGCGTAGTCGACCTCCTCGGCCACCCGCTTCTGCTGCATGAGCTGTCGCGCGCGCTCCCTGGCCTCCTCCGCCCGTTGTTCGTCGATTTCTTCCGCCCGCTCGGCTGTATCTGCCAACACTACAACCTTGCCTGGCTTAACCTCTATAAAACCGCCTGACACTGCCATGCTGATGTGCTCACCGCCTATGGTCACCCGAACCTCGCCTGGCACCAAGCTGGACACCAGGGGCAGGTGGTCGGGTAGTATGGTGATCTCACCCATTTTGGTGGGCAGCGTAATGGCTGAAACACTTGGCGCTTCAAACACCACGCGCTCAGGAGTTGCAATTTGGAAGTGGAGGGTTTTCATTAAAAATAAGTTAAATAATCACTACTCTTCGGGTTCGCTTGTAGCGGTGCCTCGCAACCTCTTTTCGGCTTCATAAATATAGCCATCACGATAACTTTCATAACCATCCTTCTTGGCTTCCTCATAGGGTGGTTTGGTCGCATACTTCGCCATTAAGTCAGGAAATGCGGGTCCGTCTTCAGCCATTTCACGTTTAAAAAATTCAGGAAAATCATCGAGTAGGTCCAAGTATTTTTCCAGGCAAGTTACATAGGAAGCTACCCCTGTATAAGTTTGTAACTCATTTTCATAGTCAAACGTTCTCCCAAAATGTGATATTGCTTGAGACGACACAGCGCCCAAATTGCCAAGATAATCAGCAATATGGTTTGTGTCTATACCCTTTATACCAACCCGTTCCTCTACTCGAGCCCATACTTGTTTATATCTACTTATAGCAACTTCAGCACGTTCACGTAACTTCAACCAATCATCATTACTAGGTTTACTCTCCAGGTGTTCCATTGACTCACGTTCAGGCATAAATTTACTAAGCTAAATCCCTGGGAAGTCTTGGACATTAAGCATTGACTTCCTCAATGCTCCCCTTCATGTAGAACGCTTGCTCGGGTTTTGAGTCGTGCTTGCCTTCCAAAATTTCCTTGAACCCGCGTACCGTGTCTTTGAGGCTCACATACTTGCCTGGCGTGCCGGTGAAGGTTTCGGCCACAAAGAACGGCTGGCTGAGGAACCGTTGAATCTTGCGGGCGCGAGCCACGGTCTGCTTGTCCTCTTCCGAGAGCTCATCCATACCAAGAATGGCGATAATATCTTGCAAATCTTTGTAGCGCTGGAGCACACGCTGCACGTCGCGGGCAACCTGGTAGTGCTCCTGACCAAGAATGAGCGGGTCAAGAATGGTGGAGCTGGAATCGAGCGGATCCACCGCGGGGTAAATGCCGAGCTCGGTGAGGGCACGGTTCAGTACGACTGTAGAGTCGAGGTGGCCGAAGGTGGTAGCAGGTGCTGGGTCAGTGAGGTCATCAGCTGGCACGTACACGGCTTGCACGCTAGTGATGGAGCCTGACTTGGTGGAGGTAATGCGCTCTTGTAGCTCACCCATGTCGGTAGCCAGAGTAGGCTGGTACCCTACGGCCGAAGGAATACGTCCGAGGAGCGCCGACACCTCGCTGCCTGCCTGGGTGAAGCGGAAAATGTTGTCAATAAACAGAAGCACGTCTTGTTTTTCCTCGTCACGGAAGTACTCAGCCATAGCAAGGCCGGTTAAGGCCACGCGAGCACGGACACCCGGCGGTTCATTCATCTGCCCGAAAACCAAGGACGTTTTAGGGAGCACGCCTGAGCCTTTCATTTCGTGGTACAGGTCGTTGCCCTCGCGTGAGCGCTCGCCAACACCGGCAAATACTGAGAAACCACCGTGCTCAGAAGCAATGTTACGAATGAGTTCTTGAATAACGACAGTTTTACCCACACCTGCACCGCCGAACAAACCAACCTTGCCACCCTTAACGAATGGGCAGATGAGGTCAATGACTTTGATGCCGGTTTCAAACACCTCAGCCTTGGTCGACTGGTCGGTAAACTTTGGTGAGGGACGGTGAATAGGGTAACGGGTTTTTGATTTTACCACTGGCTGGTTGTCGAGCGGGTTGCCTAAGGTATCCACCATGCGGCCTAGGGTTTCCTTACCAACCGGCACAACAATAGGGCCGCCGAGGTCGGCAACTTCCACCCCGCGAGCCAGGCCGTCGGTTGTGCCCATAGCCACGGTGCGCACGCTGCCGCTCCCTAGGTGCTGCTGCACCTCAAGGACCAAGGTTTCGCCGTTTGGCATTTTAATTTCCAGCGCCTGAAAAATGGCGGGGATGTCTTTCGGGAACGCCACGTCGACCACGGGTCCGATAACTTGGGTAACTGTGCCGGTGTTCATAAGGTTTAGGGTGAACGAAAAAATTTAGGTAATAGTTACGAGTTAGCCTTCCACGGCCACACGGCCGCCGATTATCTCGGCGAGCTCAGCCGTAATGCCAGCTTGCCTGGCCTGGTTAAACTGGAGGGTGAGGGAATCTATCATGTCTTTGGCGGCGTCGGAAGCGTTACGCATGGCCAACATACGGGCCGAGTGTTCTGAAGCGTCGGACTCGAGCAGCGCTTGGTACACCTGCACCTCAATGAGCCTAGGCAACAGGTCTTCCAGCACTTCGTCGGGCGTGGGCTCAAACAGGTACTCGTAGCTAACGTGGGTAGCGGTAGTGTCTGCCTCACGCACCTTGGGCTCACCCGGGAGCCTGCCACCGCCGAGTTCAGCGTCAGGCTCTGGGACAATCGGCAGCAGCTGGCGAATACGTGGTTTTTGGATCAGGGGGGAAATAAAATCGGTGTAGGCCATGACTACGCGGTCGTAACGGCCGCTGAGGTAATCATCTATCAAGAGCTTGGCGATGGGCCGCACTTCTTCTACCCGAGTGGTGAGGTCGGCTTTGGTAAACTCTGCTACCACGGCTTGGCCGTAGCGGAACATAATGTCCCTGCCCCTCCGGCCCACAGCCACCAAATCTGCCCCGAGCTCCACCTGTTGACTTTGGTGCTTACGGATAAAAGCGTTGGCACGGTTTGTTACTTGATGGTTAAAGCCACCACAGAGCCCACGGTTGGAAGTTACGAGTACCAAACCAATGCGTTTTACCTCATCGCGCTTTTGGAGCAACGGGTGGTGTGATGGGTCGGTGCGTGAACTTAGTTCGGTGAGCAGACTCCACCCCAAAGCGGCGTAAGTACGCGTGGCGAGCACGTTCTGGACCGCCCGGCGCATTTTAGCAGCCGACACCAGCTCCATCGCCTTGGTGATCTGGCGGGTGTTCTTGATGGAGCGAATGCGACGCTTAATTTCGCGAGTGGCTTGCGGCACAAAAGTAAAATCAAAAATTAAAAATCAAAATGCAAAAATCTAATCTTGTTTCTGCCGCCAATCATAGTATGGCAGTAAGTCTTTTAGCTTTATGAGTTTACCTTTATCTAACACAACGTCTGTTTCTAAGTTCGCCTTACTAACCTGCCACATAAATTCGCGACACCTCCCACATGGCGAAAGAATGACATCATAACCATCGTTATCTTTTGCAACGGCTACTATTTTCTTTATTACGTATTCGCCGTTAGTAATCATGGACCCGATAGCATTATGCTCAGCGCAAAATCCCATACCAGAACTAGCGTCAATGCAGACACCAAGGTAGAGATTATCCCTGTCTGTTACCAAAGCACATCCAACGGTACCCGACTGAAATTCTCCAGTTTTATTTGGCTTCACTATAGCTGCAGCTTTTGCTATAAGGTCTTCATTAGTCATAATTTTACATCTGCTTAACTTCAGCGATAGCTTTCTTTAAACCCTCTTCCACTTCTGGTGTAAGCTCAGGTTTTTCGGCTAACGTCTTGAGCACGGCTTGGGTTTTGAGGTAATCGTGGAAGCGCTTTTCAAAAGTCCGAATTTGGTCGACTGATATATCATCTAAGTATCCATTCACTGCCGCGTACAGAATGGCGACTTGGTTTTGAACTGGCATGGGCTCGAACTGGCCCTGTTTCAAAAGCTCGGTGACACGCTTACCCCGCTCGATCTGGCTCTTAGTAGCCTCATCGAGGTCGCTGCCAAACTGCGCAAAAGCGGCGAGTGAGCGGTACTGTGCTAGGTCCAGGCGGAGCTTGCCGGCTACCTTCTTCATCGCTTTAACCTGGGCAGCCGAACCCACGCGTGACACGGACAAGCCAACGTTCACGGCCGGCCGAATGCCTTGGTAAAACAGGTCGCTCTCCAAGAAAATTTGCCCGTCGGTAATAGAGATGACGTTGGTGGGCACGTAGGCTGAAATGTCGCCGGCCTGGGTTTCGATAATCGGGAGCGCGGTCAAGCTACCGCCACCGTTCTCCTTATTGAGCTTGGCGGCACGTTCGAGCAAACGCGAGTGCAAGTAAAAAATGTCCCCGGGGTAGGCTTCCCTGCCCGGTGGGCGCCGGAGCAAGAGCGAGATCTGGCGGTAAGCCACGGCGTGCTTGGAAAGGTCATCGTAAACCACCAGAACATCTTTCCCCTGGTCCATGAAGTACTCACCCATAGCGCAGCCAGCGTAGGGCGCCAAAAAGCTCATAGCCGCGGGGTCGCTGGCACCGGCTGACACGACAATGGTATAGCTCAAGGCACCGTACTCTTCAAGTTTCGCTACAATGCGCGCCACCTTAGACTCTTTTTGGCCAATACCAACGTAGATGCAGGTAACGTTCTGCCCTTTTTGGTTCAAAATAGCGTCTATGGCCACGGCGGTTTTACCAGTTTGCCGGTCACCAATCAAGAGCTCACGCTGCCCGCGACCAATGGGGATCATGGAGTCGATAGCCTTGATGCCTGTTTGTAGGGGCGTGTTTACACCCTCACGCACAATGACGCGTGGGGCAATTTTTTCCACTGGGTACTGCGCCGCGGCCTTAATCTCACCCTTGCCATCCAACGGCTGCCCGAGAGGGTTAACCACCCGACCAACGAGGCCTGGCCCCACTGGCACTGACAGAATTTTGCCGGTGGACTTTACGGTGTCACCCTCTTTAATTTCTAGGTAGTCCCCGAGGATCATGGCGCCAACCTGGCTTTCTTCTAAGTTCAGCGCCACGCCCATAACGCCATGCGGAAACTCAAGCATTTCAGAGGACAAGCAACCCCCGAGGCCTGCCACCTTAGCAATGCCATCACCGACTTCGGTCACCGTGCCAACCGTAGCCGAGGTCACCTTGGCTTCAAAACCCTTGAGTTCAGCTTCGAGAGTTTGGAGGAGTGTGTCTTTGGTGTGGGTGGTCTTTTCAGTCATAGAGCGAGTAAGTGATAATTGCCTTAAGTAAATTACTGAGTTGTGCCAGCGAGCTGGTGGTAGAGGCTGTCGATGCGGCCCTTGAGGGAGGCGTCGTAGCGGCGGTCCCCCACCGTTACCACCAGGCCGCTGAGCAAATGTGGCTTCACGCTCACGGTGAGCTCAACTTCCTGTCCCACAGCTTTGGTGAGCTCGCGCTTAAGTTTGGTTTCGGCAGCCTCAGTTAGCGGCTTAGCCACTGCCAGCTCCACACCCGTGACGCCCGACTCCTTGCGCCAGAGTGTTACTACCTCGGAAACGATTCTTTGCCGCCAACCCCAGTGCCGGTGTTTCCAGACCAGCTGCCAAAACCGCGCGGTAACCGCTGGTAGTTCACGTGGAGCGACCTCGCGTGCTAAACCAAGGTACAGGTTGGCGTAGGTGGCAGGAGTAAAACGCATAGGGCTAACGCTTAGCTACCTCCGCCACCGCCTCCTCCACTAACTTTTTATCAAGCTCGGCCCCGGGCAACTTGCTCACAAGTTTAGTAACAGCCAGCGTCACCAAGCGGGCCGCCTCACGCCGCACCTCGAGCAGGGCAGCGGTTTGCTCAGACTCTAAGCGCGCGCGAGCTTCAGCCACTACCTTTTCTGCCTCGCCCTTCACCCGGGCCAGTGTTTCCTGGCGCTGGGCTTCAGCCTGTACTTCAGCCTGCTTCAGGAGTGCCTGAGCCTGACGCCTGGCTTCGGCCATCACCTCTGCTCGCTTAGCCTCCAAGGCCTTGAGCTCGGTTTCTATCCGCTGAGCCTCGCGCAAACTGTTCTCAATTCGCAAGCGGCGCTGCTCTAAAAACTTTATGAGCGGCTGGTACAAAAACTTATACAGCACCCCCAGCACAATCAAGAAGTTGACTGCTTGGGCCAGGAGGAGCTTCCAATCGATGCCGAGTTTGTCTAAGAGTTCCATAGAGATGGGTAATGACGCTGGCCAAGCGGCCAGTTCGAGTCCCCCGCCTGCCGGCGGGGGACCGAGAACTGAACGTTTAGACGAACTTAATAATGAGCGCCATGACCAACGCGTAGATGGCGATAGCCTCACAGAACGCGGTGGCCAAAATCATAGCCGTTTGCACCTTAGCGGCGGCTTCGGGGTTGCGGCCGATGGACTCCATGGCCTTGCCAGCCAGACGGCCAATGGCAAAGGCGGGGAGCATGCCACCAAAGGCGATAGTGGCGCCAGCCGCCATACCCTTCAGTACCTCCGGAGTGAAGCTGCTGGCTACTTGTGTAACTGCATCTGCTGCCATACTGTTACCTTTCGTGAATGATCAGGCTGCTACGGCGAATGTTGATTTATTATTTAACGCCGTCAGCTTAACCACTCGACTTAAGAAGTTAGTGGCCGGCTCCAAAACGTTGGGGCGAGCCACCAGCTACCTAGTGCTCGGCGTGCTCTGTGGTGGCAATGGTAAGAAAGACGAGCGTGAGCAGGCTAAACACCAGGGCCTGCACCACGCCCACAAAAATTTCCAAGAAAATAAACGGCAGCGGTGCAATATAGGGCACCAGCGCCGAAACCACAATGAGGAGCACCTCACCCGCGAACACGTTACCAAACAAACGGAACGAGAACGAGACCACGCGTGACACTTCGCTGACCAGCTCTAGAAGCCCCACCCCCAGCATAATAACACTCTGAAAACTGAAGTGCTTGAACAGCGCCTTGAAGTTCAGGTACTTAGCCGCGTGCTTAAAAAAGCCTAAGGTAATAATGCCAAAGAGCTGCGTGCCCAACACCGATACCAAAGCAATGGCGATGGTGGTATTAAGGTCGGCTGAGGCTGAGCGGAAGAACGGCACCAGCACGGTGTGCCCTTCGTGCAGCTGGTAGATGCCAATAGAGCCCACTCCGGGCAGCAACCCAAACCAGTTCGAGAACATGACAAAGAAAAATATGGTAGCCACCAGCGGGAAAAAGCGCACCGCCGTCTCGCGTGAGCCAGTAACGCTCGCTACAAAGTCCAAACCACCCTCGATCACCGTTTCAACCACGTTCTGAAACCCCGTAGGCACCGCCGCGAGTTTACGGCGGTGGAACGCGAGTGCCACCACTACAAACCCCACCATTAACACCAGCGCCACCAATAGCGAATTGGTGACACTAAAAGACCCGAGATGGAAAATTGGTTCAGCTGCTAGAGAAATGTTCATACGCTACTGCTTCGGTTCTGACTTATCAGCTGTACCCGTGGAACTGTCGGCGGCTGTCATAATTGCCTTGGTCTTACGCAGAATAAGGACCGTGGAAATAACTATGGAGAACAAAACTC
Source organism: uncultured Gammaproteobacteria bacterium (assembly GCA_964453605.1). GTDB lineage: Bacteria > Patescibacteriota > Patescibacteriia > Veblenbacterales > UBA10138 > CAYVOI01. The sequence goes on from CAYVOI010000001.1 coordinate 720,670, forward strand.
CGGTGAGGAGCAACCAGGGCGAAGTACCAAAGTGCCTATCCGCCAAGCGCCCCAGGAGCGCCAAAACTACCAGCGGTACGGCTATGGTGTAGCCAAGTTCCCAAGCTAAACCAAGGGCAGCAAAGGTGGTGGAGTGGTTGTGTTTAGGTTGAGTCTCGGCCATAAGAAAAGTACAGGGAAACGCCGAGTAGTATACCCTGCCCAGCCCCTTTCGTCAACGGCTCAAAAATTTTTTCGCTTACCTTAGCGAAAAAACGAAACCGGCGGGCAGCTACCCCGTAGTGTGCCTAATATCCTCAAGCTCGCCCGCTACGGCTTGTTCAGCGGCCGCCAGTGCCTTCTGGAGCTGGAGGCTGATTTTTTCCTCCTCGACCGTAAGTTCACGTTTGGTGCGAGTGCGCTCTAAGAGCCGCAGCTGCCGCTTGAGGTTGTCCTGCAGCGTGCGGAACGACCGGTGGAGCAGCCGCTCAGCCGTGGTTACCTCTTGCTGTACGGTGCGACGCAAGCGACGGAGCTTCACATAGCCGTAGACCGCCACCACCATCAGACCGAGGAGTAGGCACGCCAGGGTGACGAACATGGTCAGGTAGGAAATTGCCAGCTTACCAAAGTGCAGCAGCGGGCGCTCGCGTACGAGCAGTACCTGCGGCTCAGTCGGCAAACTCTTAGCTCCCCGGTTGTCGGTGACCTGCAGGGTGTACTGGTAGGTACCAGCGCTCAGGCGACGAGGCCAGGTCACGGTAAAGTCGCCCAGGCCGTCGCTTGAAACATCTTGGTAGGCTGGCGGATCTGATTCAGCCACGAGCGTCAGGCGCACCTGTGCCGCAGGGTAAGTTCTGCCGCGCACTACGAACGGCTCTGACGGGTCAAGCTCAGTCGGGGCGTTCAGTAGTACCGGCTGGCTAATGGGTAGAACCTCGAAATCTTGTGAAGCGGTAACGTAGTTACCGGCTGCGTCAACTGCCTGTACCAACATGGTGTGCTTGCCCGGTGCCTCGGGCGGCAGGACGTACGGGTTGCTCGACACCACCACGGCGGCAGCCAAACGAGCGAACTCTTGATCGCCCACCTTAACGTTGTAGTGATCAATACCGGAAGGCAGATCGGTGGTGTTAAAGAGCGCAGTAGGTGTGGGGTTGGTAGTCGGTACACTGTCAACAAACTTAATTGAGAAGGCGTCAGGTTTCTGGGTGTCTATTTGAAACCGGAAGTGGCTAATCGCTCCCCAGCCCTTAGCATTGTGGAGCCGAATATGGAAGTACCACACCCCGTCATCTACGTTCTCGTAGGTATAGGAGGTGCGTAAACCATCAGACCGTAGTCCAGGGTCACTGGTCGGGTTGTGGTCGGCGAGCACGTTTACCCCATCGGTACCGGGCGGATTCACCCAGCTAAACGTGGGGTTACTATTCGCGTACCACTTGTTGGGGTCAGGGTGGGTAGATGAAGAGACCTGCGGGGCGGCTGGTACACCAGCCACTACCACCGGGCTGCTTGATTCAGGTGCCGCTGATGAGGACCCCCCTAAACTATACTGGGCGCTACCTACCCCTTCGAGCATATTCGTGCCCTGGCCATCGTTCGCCAGCACCGAAGCAGAAGCAAAACCTAGCCGTGCCTCACCCACCGCCTTGACCTTAAAGGTAATACTCACCACCTTGCCCGTACCCTTAAACCCGGGATTAAGCACAATACCTTCGAACCGCACCTGGCCCACAGCATTATCAAGCGACGGTTCCTGCACCCACAAGCTCACGATTGAGCCGCTCTTTGACAGCGCGGTGGCTTGCAGCTCGTCAGGCGGGAACGATACCCGGCCTGAAACCGCATTCATAGCCTGATCGGGCGAGGCCACGTACACACTCACACTGAACGTTTGCCCGACGCCGTAGCTGCCGCTCGCAGGGGTAAACGTTAAGCTGGCTGCTTGAGCATAGACCGGCCGGGCGCCAAGCGCGAGCCCCGCGAGTAGCACCAGGCAGGTGAACACACGGCCCACCAGCGGCTCGAGGTACTGCCACCTATATCCGTTGGAACCTACGCGCATACCACTGCCAGGCTAAGTATAAGACCAGGCTGCTCATGAAGAGTAGTATAGCGCGAAGCCAAACCTGGCGATACCAGGGCGTAGCTGAGGCGGGGAGTACGGCCAGCCGCTTGTTACCAGCGCCATCCACCGCGCGCACGTACAGGCTGCTACTACGAGTTTGATCGTGGAGCAGGTAGGGACTCTGGGCTGGCTGCCAGTGGAGGCCATTGGCAGCGGCACGGGGCGGGCCAGGAGCCTCGGCCACCTCATAGGCGGCCACACCCACGCCCTTGTCTTGCGTGGTAAAGGCGGCAAACCACTGGCCGTCGAACACAGCTGGATCACGAGCCAGTGCAATAGTAAAGGCTTCGGGCGGTGTGGTATCTGGCGGCGGGACCGCGGCTGGACTGGCCTGCGCCGCCAGCTGAAGCTGGAGCGATGCGTGCGTAACTGGCGCCGCCGTGCCCTGACCGTCGTTCAACAAAAACTGTTCAGCACTTGAGCTCAAGGTGACCGTCCCGGGCACATGTGCGGTAAACACCAGCGTAAACAGGTAGCCCTGGCTCCCGCGGTAGCCACCGGGTATGATGCCCGAAAAAGAAACGTCGGCCGCCGTACTCTGGGGTGGTTCAAGCCACAAGCTCACGACCGATCCACCCTGCCGTACCTGCACCACGGTTAGCTGGCTGGCAGAAAAACGTATGCTGCCCGAGATGGCATTGATACTTTCTCCCTGACTATCGAGGTACACGGCGACCTCAAATGGCTGGCCTACGCCGGCGGGAGCTGGCGGAACGCTGAACGACAACCCGGCAGCGAACGCCGGCTGTGCCAACAGGAGTCCCAGCACAAAGAGCAAACGAAGGAATCGCTCAAGGCACGGCGGTAAAAAAAACATATCACGCATACACTGCTAGCCTGTCCAGTAAAAGGCCATAATGCTGAAATCGATCAAGTTCACCTGCCCATCGCCGTTGAGATCAACACGGGCGGGGGGCGAGGCGCGCTTGTACCAGTACGCCAGAATAGAAAAATCAATCAGATTCACGCGACCGTCGCCCGTGACGTCACCGGTGAGTGGCACAGCTGGCGACTTAGTTACCGTTTTATCGCCCACGGTAAAGCTCACGAGTTTGCCGAACGCCGTAATTTGCCCACCTTGAGCAGCTTTTGATTTGGCAGTGTGGTCACCCAGCTCAAGCGAGCTGGTAGCTACATCGTAGGCGTAGCTACCGTCGCTGTCGGCGCTAGTTTTGAACAGCTGCGGCACGGCCGAATCTACCTGAATCGTAACCTCGCTCCCGGGCGCCGTGTAGCCCACCACGGTCACGAGTTCACCCTGCTTCACCTGGGTTTTATCAAGATCGATGGTCGGCGCGAGAAAAATACCGCTGACGGTAGCAGTCGCGCCAGCGGTGAGTGATACCGGAAAGGTGAACAGTCCAGACCGATTGCCGTTTTTATCGTCGGCGTACACGGAAAAAATGTAGCTCCCCGCGGTCAAGTCACTGAGCGATGAGCTAAAACGAGCATCGGGGCCGGCTATGGTCGTCACTGCTACCTGCCCGTCTTTAAGAATAGTGACGCCACTAGCTGGGTAGGCGCGACCAGAAAAGGACACGCTGGCGCCAGAGCTGACCGGGGCAGGCACACCCCCACCCCCTCCTCCGCCACCCCCACCCGGTGGGGATGGCGGGGACACCACAGCCGCACTGCCGAACAGCGCAAAGGGGCTGAAACTGCTGGCACTGGCCGTCACGGTCCGCGCCGTAGTGTTCACCGTGCTGGGCAGGGCTTGCCAGCCCGCGCCGCTCCAGTGGTAAGCTTTCAGGCTGGCTTGATCAATGCCGCTGACGTCGCTGGCGGTGTAGGTAAAGGTCAGGCTCAGAGGCTGGTTAAAGCTTGTCACCGGCGTGCCATCAGCGGCGCTGGTAAAGCTCACGACATACGTGGTAGCAGCCGCCAGCTTACCTTGGGGCAAGGGGTGCGAATCGGTAATCGAGGTAGCCAACTCGGCCACCACATCCATTTTCAAATCCGTACTCGTGCCGAGTGCCCCAGCTGGCGAAACAATATCGAGGCTGGTACCGGTTGGGCTCACGAGCGAACTGGTGACCAGCTGGCTGCTGTTGAACTGGATGGTGTTCTCAGCTAACGGCACAATGGCCGAAACAGCCACCGACCCTTGCTGTGCTTGACCAGCCAAGACGGGCAGTAGTACAACCACAGCTATCGCCATGGCTCCTACCACCCACGATACCACGGGGGCCCGCATCACGAAGTTCTAGCGGTGGCGCTGGCTTTACGAATGATCCACTGGTTGTAGCGGTGTATCCCCCAACGCCCGAGCACGGTGAGGCTGAGCAGTACAATGAGTGCCACCAGCAACAGCTGCCACGGAATAAGGAACAGGTTATAGGCCGAGCTCACGGTTTCACCTCGCGTGCCATAGCTCAAGTTTAGGTGGGCGGTGTACCAGCCAAAGGCGAAGTTGTGCCACTCGCGGCTGACGGCGGCAAAAAATCCTGAACCACCTGCCGCGGGGTGAGAAGCAGACCAAGCGACCTCAAACCGACGCACGCTGTTCGGCAGTACGTTGCCCTGACCGGGGTTAGCGTCCAGCCTTACCGCCGTACCACCAAACATGTTGGTGACCTCAATTTGTCCTAGCGGCTGGACACGATCGCCGCCGCCGTTGTGAAATCGGTAGTAGAAATTTACCGGCAGAGCAGTAAAAAACTTCTGCCCAGTGGTGGTGCCGAAGCCCAGTAGACCGTCGACTTCTTTCACACTACCAGTAACGTTAAGCAATACCAAAATACCAACCTTGGCGCCCAGGGCCACCTGCCCTGAACCGGGGGCTGGAGGCGGGCTGGCAGTCCAAAAAATGGCCGCAAAGTGGCCGCCCGGGTCAGCGTCCTTGGGTACGGCAACGCTAAAGTGTAGCATTTTACGTTCAGCCGCCGCCAGCGTCACCTGCCGCGGGGCTTCGAGCCAGGTGGCCAAACCTTCTGTGCCAGGGGTAAAGTGCGGCGTGCCACTTTCACCCTGGGCTTCAAAGTTCTCGAACGAGGAGTAAAATGTTTTGCTGGCACCTTCGTCGTTGTAGAGCTCGAACGTGCCGTTGATGCTTTGACCGGGGTCGGCGGTAAGCTCCAAGCGCACCGGCGACAAGGTCAGCGCCCTGGCCCCCGGCACGCCCGCAGCAAAAACAACTAGCCAGGTCACCAGGGTTACGGCGCTAAACGTAGAGTAACGCGCCAGTTGTTTCACAAGCAGAGCACTAAGGCTTAAGCTAGGTACGTAGAGTTGGGGCTAAAAGTTAGCCGTCGCTACGTACGTCAAGTTGGCGCTGTAGCTACCAGCCTGAGTGGTGCTGGCAATGTTGGCAATGTAGTGCACCGAGTAGGTGGTGGTGGCCGACGAGCTGGAGGATGACGCCACCTGGTCAGCGGTGCTGGCGGTGGCCCCGTAGTAGAACTGACTACTCGTGCCATTGTAGTTAGTGACCACGCTGCCCGAGCCACCCGAGGCGGTGAGGTAGGTGCCAAACTGCGCCGTACCAGCGGCCGAGGCCGCCGGCGAGCCGGTGATAGCGGCAATGGTATTAGCGCCCGAGGTAAGCGTAGCGCCTTGTACGGTAATGGAGTAACCGCTGGTACCGTTGGTAGCCGCGGTGATGGTGTGCGCCACCACGTCGCTGGCTGAGCCCGAGCTGGTGTTGGCATACTGCGGGGCTGAGGTGCTCAAGGTGCCGAAGGCAATAGAGTTGGCTGAAATGGCAAAGCTGATGGTTTGGTTCACGGTGGCGGTTACGGCGACCGTGCTGTTGCTCACAATGCTCACGCTGATGGTACCAGTATCGCCAAAGGTTCCAGCTACGGTTACGGTGCCCGTGCCCGCCGTCGGGTTGGTGATCTGGTGCGTACCAGTGCCGCCGGTGACGGCGTTGGTACCGACGCGCAGGCGGACACAGTTACCAGCGGTTGAAGTGCCCGTGCCGGAGGTAATGGTGAGCACCTGACCAGAAACCGCGGCACCCCACGTGGAGCCAGAAGCAGTCGCCGCTAAGGTTTGCTCGGTGTAGGTAGCGCTGGAGCAAGTGGCACTGTTGCCCGTAGCAAAGTCAACATCACCAAACACAATGGAGCTCAAGACGAACCCAGAGCTAAAGGTATAGGTAACCGTGTTGCCCGCGGCAATGCCCGTGGGTGAAGCAAACTTAATGTCGTGGTTGGCTGCCGTGCTGGCAGTCAAGTTGGACATAACGTCAGACAAGCTCGACAAAGACCCGGCGAGGGCAGGCGACGGCGGTAGTGCCACGGTAGTAGTGGCTATAGCCACGGCTAAACCAGTGACAAGAACCTTAAACTGCTGGAATGTTTTTTTATGTTGGACCATCATAATGTGCCTGGTTAAAGTCGGCTCCCTTCAAAAAGCCGAGGAATTAAATTATGAACACCTCTATTATACCACACCTCGCGACGCTTGCCTAGGGCCCTAGAACGTACCGGTAGCTACGTACGTCAAGTTGGCACTGTAGCTCCCGGCCACGGTAGTTGAACTAATGTTAGCCAAGTAGCGCAGCGAAAAAACCGTCGAGCTGCCGTCACCCGCGCCAGAGGCTACCTGGCTTGAGGTAGCAGCAGTGGCGGCGTAGGCAAACTGGCTGGTGGCGGCGTAGGGCGAGGTAACGGTGCCGGTGCCCGAGCTAACATTGATGCGCAAGCCGAACTGGGCTGTGCCGGGCGCGGAGGCGGTGCTGGTGCCACCAATCGCCGCAATGGTATAGGCGCCATTACTGGTGTTGGTCAGCGTGGCGCCCTGCACGGTGATCACGTAGCCGCTGGCCGCATTGGTAGAGGCAGTTAGGGTGTGAGCCTCAACTTCGCTACTCGAGCCACTACCCGTGGTGGCGTAGCGGGCGGCGCTCGGGTCAAGCGCACCAAAGCCGATGCTATTCGCCGAGGTGCTAAAGGTGAGCGACTGGGCAGCAGCCGAGGCAGTGGCACACACCTTGGTGCTATAGGCTGTGCCGTCGCCGGCATGCGCGTTGGTAACCGCTGACATAGATGCCACCGTAGTATCGAAGCCCGTACAGTTGCTGGCCTGATACCCCACCGAAACTGAACCCGAGGAAACTGACAAACAGGCGCTATTCGCGTAGTTCGATTGGCTGTTCTGCTCCACGTGCGCGTTGGTAACTGCCGACAGTTTGAGCACGGTCGCAAACGTACCTGAGCAAGCGTTGCCCAAGCCAGTCACGCCGCTGCAGCAAACTAAGTTCGTATAGTTAGACTGGCTGGGTAACTCAGCATGGGAGTTGCTCGTCGAGTACAAACGGAACACTACCACGCTCGGGCCCGTGCAGGTGGCGCTGACCGAACACGTCAAGGTGCCACCCCAAGCCGAGTGACCGACCCCGAGGTAGGCTATGGCTACGACCAGGCACGTTAGGAGCCGACGTTTAGTCATCTTGCGCTCAGTAGGCCAACCAAAAAGAAGGTGCTACTTGTACACCAATTCAATAAATGCGTCTTGGAAGGTGGTGGTGGTAGTGCTGGCAGCTGATTTATACGTTACCGAAATAATATTGTTCGCCGTGGTGGTGTTAACGTTGGTAGCTGTACCTCGCACAATCTGTGTAGCGGTGGTGGAAATGCCCGTAGTGCCCTGGTTCACAAGCTTAATGTAGCCGTCGCTGGTGGCGCTGGCACCGGTGGTTCTGACCGTGACGACAAAGGTAACCTCAAACGGTATGGTGGTGCCGGAGGTAGCTGAGTTAGCGGTCACGGCTTGCTGCATCAGTCCGTCGGAGGTGGTACCGTTGGTGCCGATTCTGACCGAAAAAGTGCTGGCGTTGGCGGCCGAAGCGGTGGTGGTGCCATGGAGGGTTATGCGAATGATAGTGCCGGCTTGCAATCGGTTGGCGGCCAGGGCCGCGGTTTTGGTGATCACGGTTTCTGTAGTATTGATAGCGGCGCTGGCCGCTGTAATGGACACTACCCCCGTGCCCCTATCGGTCTCCACGTAGTTCGTGCCATCGCCCTCAACCACCTTAGCCAAGGTACCCGTGTTAGGATAGGTTGGGGTGGACCAGGTCGGCGCGCCCGAGGCGCCAGACAAAAGCACCTTGCTGGCCGTAGCTGTACCAGCTAGTATCGCTAGGCTGGCAGCGCCAGAATAAACTATGCCGCCATTCGACGCTGTTAAGCTGGCGCCAGCACCGCCGTTACCTAAGGGTAAGTTGCCTGTCACGCCATTGGTAAGGTCCACCTGCGCCCAGGCGGGGTTGTTGCTCGACCCGGTGTTCGAAAGGTAGCGCGTTGAGCTAGCATTTTTCGCCAAGGCCGCCAGCGTATCCGCCGCCGAGCCATAGAGCAGGTCCCCCTGCACTACCCCGCCCGACACTTCGGTAAAATTGTGCCCGGGGTTGGGGGCAGTAGCAAACACGATTCTGGCAACAGTTACCGCGAGTGCTGCCAGTAAGAAGATAGATAGAATGATATTGCGGCTAGCAGGCAGCGTAAGGTGTTTCATAAAACGTAAGGTTAAGTGTCGCTTGTAGTATACCTAAAAACAGGCCCGTACACTATTCCTCGTCTGCCCGCGGCCGCTCTAAGAGCGTGGGTTCAATGCCGGCAGCCTCACCCGAAATACGCAGCACGTCTTTGTCGATTTTCCCAAACTCTTTGTAGGCCGAGTTGTACATGTTCACCGTGGTGCCCAGGTTATTCCCTAACTTTTTCATGTACTCGTCGTAACTCGCTAAGTGTTTTGCCAGGGACTCTACGTTCTTACGAATTTCTTTGGCTGACTCTTCTATTTGCAAAGCCTTAAGCCCCTGCAACACGGTTTGGAGGTAGGCCAGGAAACTGGTGGGTGACACGATGATAACATGTTTCTCTTTAAAGGCGTACTCAATGAGATCCCGCGTGTTCACCTTCACCGCGCCAACTTGCGCCACTAACAGATCATAGTAAATAGCTTCGTGCGGTATGAACATGAAGGCAAACTCCATAGTATTTTCGCCTGGCTTGACGTACTTAGCAGTTTCGTCAATACGCGCTTTGAGATCAGCCTTGAACAGTTTCTCCAAACGCTCTTTCTCAGCCGGGTCGCGTTCCTCACTCAGGCGGTTGTAGTTCTCCAGCGAAAATTTAGAATCAACTGGAATTATTCTGTCCTTCACAAACACCACAGCATCCACAATCGTGCCGTCCTTAAACGCGTACTGCATTTGGTAGCTGCCAGCAGGGAGCACGTTCTTAAGTAACGTTTCCAAGTAGTACTCACCCAAGATGCCGCGCTGCTTAGGGTTCTTTAAAATATCTTGGAGCGATTGCAGCTGGTCGGCAAAGTTCACCACCTGCCGGTTGGTTTCGTCGAGTTTAGTAAGTCGCTCCGTAACGTCGCGGATAATTTTGGCGCTCTCACCGAACTGGCTCTGCAGCACCTTGGTGGACTCGCCTAGCTTGGTGTCGAGTGTGCGCGTAATTTCATTTAACTGGTTTTGAAGTAACAAAAGTGAACTACTGTCGGCGGGTGCTGAGCCACGCGACTTAAGCTGCCATACAACCACAGCAAAACCGGCTATGACGATTAGTGCCAAGATAATCTCGAAACTCATAACCTTAGTTTAGCAAAATAAAAAAGGCTTGAAAACTACACACCATCGGTGGTATAGACTCAAGCCCTCATTGCGTTATCCTACATAGGTTGGTACTGCAATGGTTCGGGACGAGAAATCAGACATACTTACACCCAAACCATTACGGCCAGACGAGGTTTCCTTGAAGTACGGGGTCCAATGTCTTTGATCATTGGGCATTTTCAAGTAATACCCAGGGAGCGACACAAAAGGTACGCTCCTGCCATCCATAGCCTTCACCCACTCAGGAAAATAAACTGCGGCCCAGAGCAGAGCAACGTGGGGAGAGGTTTCTGCGCTTCGCACATCAAGCGTACTGACACCAGCAGAATTTGGACTATGATCCCAATTCGCCTCCAGATCCAGTACCCTCCAGCGTAAACCACGGCTATGTTGGACACCCTTGATGAGCTGCAATTTACTAGGGTCCAAATCTGTTGAGACTGAAAGCCAGCTCGCTAACTGATTACATGCCTCTTGAAACGTAACCTGAATAGTATCCAGTTGAACCTCGAGCACTACAGCTCTGAGAGGGTAGCCTGGCCAAGGAGGAGGCTCACCTAAAGCATTAAAATCAGCGCGCGTGAAACCCCAGTTTCTCTCCCGATTCAACCCTCGAACTATCTCAAGTTGCTTATAGGGAGAGGCCATAAGGAGCTCAGACCGTGGAAACGGATAGCGCCCTAGAGTTCGTTTGAGCATCGCGCCAAGCTCAGTTGGATTATCAATTAAGTACTTGCGCTGGAGCTCAGCTATATCTCTTGGAAACTGCTGGATTGCTGTGGCCAACAGCTGGGCCCATGAACCACTTAAGGTATCCTCTTCAAACATAAGAGTATCCCTTCCTTTCTGTACATATTCCCGAATCCGTCGGTACGGTTCCTTTTTTAAGGAGTTATTTGGTATTCTTTACCAGTGTATTTACCTCTTTTATCTTACTCTGTCAACTACTCTAACCATCACAAATTAGCCATTTACCCTTTCGCGCGAAAGGGTAAATGGCTAAAGATGGATAAAAAGAAAAGCAAGGCACAGCGATGGTTGCTGCACCTTGCTTACTTGCATTCGTGTTTGAAGACTAAAGGTCAAAGGCCGCTTTCCAAAGGACAAGCAACCGAAGTCCAAAGCTCTCACTACCGAGAGAGGACAAGACCACCAGAACACCCGTCATACGCATTGCCGAGGTCGCCCCCGCTGTCGAACCCCGTCCTGCCATCGCAGGCCCCCAGACAGAGCGACCGCCCAGACCGCTGCCATTGTACGGCGCTCATATCATACCCAGGGGTATGAAAGTTTGCCATCATCGTGTCCGTATACGTTGCTGCTCCTGTGAGCGTTTCCAGGGGGCCAGCCAGGCTTAACCTGTCGGGCAAGGTTGCCATCTGTTCACGCTGCGCCAGGATTGAGAAGCCCTGAAGCGGGTTGGGAAAGTAAATGACGACCTGGGAGCCCTGTTTCGCTCGCTCGACAATTCGCTCGTGGCGAGACCCTGGAATGATTGTTACTTCACCCTTGAGTGTGTCCTGGCGGTAGTTGATGAACGGACGGCCAGGAAACTCCTTCTGGTAAGCTCGCTCGACTGCGGGAAGCAGGATATTCTCGATTGCCTCGCCGTAATCGAGGGTAGCGAGCTTCTGGATGTAGAGCGGGTAGTACACACCCTTGAGCAGCGGACGGAAGTCTTCGGACGCTTGCAGTTCGGCGATGAGCGCCGTGGCTTGAGCTTCAAACTCAGCTGCCTGAATGTCAGGCGTGATGTTGAACGCTTCAGCACAGCCCAGCAGCCGCTTGAGATAGTCAAGCTTCGGCTGCTTGAGGCCAAAGCTGCGGTCGGGGTCGCAGTGAGAGTACTGCAGCGTGGGCAGCGGAATGCGGCGACCGTGCTTGTCAAAGAGCAGCGTCGGTTTTTCACTGACGCGAGCGGTGGCGTTGGCAAAAACGACCTGCGTTTCATCACGCAGTAACTTTTTGACGCCCGCAACCCCGCCGAGTTTGGTGCCGACTGCCAACCAACGATCTAGGCCGACTTCGCCCAGACTTTCTATATCTTCTAAACGTACCATTGTTAAGCTCCTTTCTCAGGCTCGTTGCCCGAGGTTTTGTTTAGCCCCTCCCCGAGGCTCGGGGTTATTTCCTTTTGTTAAAGTTTGGGAATAACAATTTAGCCTAACATAGCTCAATGACTCTGTCAAAGGTTATCCAAATTACCGCCACATCACCATTTACCCTTTCGCGCGAAAGGGTAAATAGGTAAAGAAGAGGTAATCTCATAGAAGAGCAAACAGTGCTCGGGTGTTCTCAGTTGTTACCCGATCAACCTCTTCGAGACTGACACCTTTTAGCTCAGCAATTTTTTGGGCCACCTCCACCACGTACGCTGGCTCGTTCTTTTTGCCGCGGTAAGCCTGCGGCGCTAGGTAGGGCGCGTCGGTTTCAACCATTATTCTATCAAGCGGGGTCTCCTTTACAACTTCAAGCAACTCAGCTGCAGCGTTCTTGAACGTAATAATGCCGGTAAACGAAAGGTAAAAGCCAAGGTCGAGAAACTTTTTGGCCTGCTCGCGGTTGCCGAGAAAACAGTGGTTCGCCCCGCGCCGCGGCAGCTTACCCGCGGCCACTGCCCGCTGCAGAATGGTGAACAGGTCGTCGTACGCTTCGCGGCAGTGGATAATGAGCGGCAGGTTGAGCGCTGTTGCCAAATCTATCTGCTGCTCAAAAAGCCTAGCTTGCTGGCGCTTAACCTCGGTAGGATCAATCCCATCGGGCAGGCGGTAGTAATCCAACCCGCACTCCCCTACAGCCACAACCTTGGGTGAGCTCTTGGCCAGCGCGGCATAACGCGCGGCGTCAAACACCTCGGCACGAGTCTTGAAGTGCGTTTCTTCCTCATCTACCTCTTGCTCAAACAAATGCAAGAGATGCAGACCAATAGCAGCATACAAACCCTCGCTCGCTTCGGCCATTTGAACGCCCCGTTCGCTGGTATCCCACTGGCTGCCGACGTTTATGATAGCGGTAACGCCAGCTGCCTTAGCGCGCGCTTGCGCGGCCTCAGCCTCGTCCTTAAACGCCGAAAAGTTTAGGTGGCAGTGAGTATCAACCATTGCTTCAGGGTTGTGGAACAGGCAGCGTTACCCCCGGCACGTACGGCTGCACCTGGCGAATGATATTCGGTAAGAGTGGCACGAGGATGCTGGCAATGGTTATGAGCTTCTGTGCCACCTGCGAATTGGCAATAGCGGCCTCAACCGAAATAGGGAGAGCTACGCGATTGGCAAAGTACAGGGTAAGACCAGTCACTAAAACACCTTCGGCTAACCCTAAGATAGCGCCGACAAAACGATTGATGGTCTTGAGAAACGGCGCCATAGAAATAAACCGGAAGCTGCGGTCTATGAGGTGAAACACAAACCCGACCACTCGGTTTATCACTACAAAAATAAAAATAAATGCTACCAGGTCCACCCACCCGGTGTCAGTGCCGAAGAGTAAGTGCAGCGGGCCAGCTAGCTTGTCGTAGAAATGGCCAGCGAGGTAGGCACCCGCCACCGTACCGATGAGCCCGCCAGCCATGTGGATAGCCCCAAACCACAACCCAAACCAAACAAACCCAGCTATTGATAGAATCAGGATGATGTCGAGTGTGGTCATAACCTACGAACTACGATACTGCTATTCTCAAATTCTCAAGAATATTAGAATGTTCGTTCTTAAGATAAACGCGGGAACAACGGCGCGGCTTTGCTAATAGTTTCAGCCGCTAGAGCTTTTTCAACCTTAGTTGAAGTCTCCGGCATAAACGGCCCCAAGGCCTCGGCCACACCCCTAAGTTTCTGGGTCCACCCAGCGATAAGCTCAGCCACTGGTTTTCCCTCCTTAACCATCTGCCAGGGTTTGGTTTGGTCAATCTCTTGGTCAATGGCGCGGAGCGTGGTGTTTATGTTTTCGAGCGCGGCATCAAAGTTAAAATCACTAAGTTCAGCGCTCACATCAATAGCAACTACGCCAGCGGGTACCTTGCCGCCACAGTACTGCGCGGCCATGTTCGTAACACGCGAGAACGTGTTTCCGAGGCCATTCGCCAGGTCGCTCTGGTAGCGCTCGCGGAATCGAGCCACCGAGACATCCCCATCAGATGAAAACGGCACCTGGGAGAGTAGCAGGTAGCGCGTAGCGTCGACACCGAACTCTTTTATCAAATCAAGCGGATCTATCGCGTTGCCTAAACTCTTCGACAGCTTCTGTCCGTCGATGGTAAAAAAGCCATGCGTAGCAACTACCTTAGGGAGCGGTAGCCCAGCGGCCATGAGCATGGCCTCCCAAATTACGGCGTGAAACCACAGAATATCTTTACCCAACAGGTGCACGTTCGCCGGCCAAAACCCGCCCTTACCCTCTACGAACTGTGTGGCCGAGTAGTAGTTGATGAGCGCGTCTATCCACACGTAAATGGTCTGCGACTCGTCCCACGGCACCCGAACGCCCCACTCTACGGATTCACGAGAGATAGACAAATCCTCAAGCCCCTGCTTGAGTTTACCCACCACCTCGTTCTTGCGGCCCGCCGGCACAATTGCGTACTCGCCTGTTTTAATAGCGGCGAGGAGCTTATCGCGGAAAGCAGAGAGCTTAAAAAAGTAGTTCTTCTCTTTCTGCTTCACAATGTCGCGGTTGGGGTGCAGCGGGCAGCGGCCGCCGGTAAGCTCGTCCTCCTTATAAAACCGCTCGCAGCCCACACAGTACAGGCCTTCGTACTCACCCTGGTAAATGTAGCCCGCGTCGTAAATTTTCTGTATAAGCTCACGCACTACGGCCTCGTGGTGCGGGTCGGACGTGCGGATGAAAAAGTCGTACGAAATGCCGAGCGCCTGCCAGGCGCGAATGAACTCACCGCGGTTACGCTCGGCAAACACTTCGGGGGCAACCCCGGCAGCTGCAGCCGACTCCTGAATTTTAGCGCCGTGTTCGTCAGTACCCGTGAGAAAGAACACGTGCTCGCCCTTAAGCCTATGCCAGCGCGCCAAAACGTCCGCGCACAGCGTCGTAAACGCGCTGCCGATGTGCGGCTTATCGTTCACGTAGTAAATGGGAGTGGTGACGTAAAACCTTGACATACACCAGTAGGTAAGCTAGTACTAGTATGCAGAGAATACCAAAAGATTACAAATACGCGTACCGGGGTTTGATTAAGAGCACGGGGGGTTCATAGCCCCCTTAGCCGCTTACCCAGTCGAGGCCCGGCTTCGAACCCGGGGGATAACTCTGGTGCTAACCCCTTCTGCTGCTCCAATGTGGCAGAAGGGGACTTTATGTTCCCGACACTACGACCACAAACTCGCCTTTGCTCGACGAGGCTTGCAGCTGCTCCGCCACTTGAGCAGCGGTACCACGGTACACGGCTTCAAACGCCTTGGTGAGCTCGCGGCACACGACCAGCTGTCGCTCGGGGGTGAGGCGCTCAAGCTCAGCCAGAGCTTTACCAATGCGGTGGGTGGACTCGTAGAATACCACGGGATACTCGCTCCCCGCCACATTGCGGAAAAACGTTTGCCGACCCTTTTTGTGCGGCGGAAACCCAAGGAATACATAGTGCTGTGCGTTGAGCCCGGCCACCGACAGCGCCGCGGTAACTGCCGCAGGCCCAGGTATGGGTACCACGCGAATTCCGGCTTGAGCTACGGCAGCCACCAGTTTACCCCCGGGGTCGCTGAGGCCTGGTGTGCCGGCGTCAGAAACATAGGCTAGTGATTCGCCACCCCGGAGGCGATCCAACAAGCCAGCAACTACTGCTGGTGGTGAGTGGTGGTGGTAGCTCAGCGTTACTGTGCTAATGCCAAAGTGCGTGAGGAGCTTCCGGGTTACCCGCGTGTCCTCACACACCACTGCCGCCACACCACGCAAAACCCCAAGCGCTCGGGCGGTAATATCCCCCAGGTTCCCAATCGGCGTCGCCACCACGTAGAGCACGCCCGGCATGGTGACGTACCTAGCCGGCAGCTCCAAACGGCGGCTCGGTGCTGGAGCGAGCCTCAAACAGATCTGACACTACCACGGCAATCGCCGTCACCAGGGGGATAGCCATGAGCGCACCCACCACACCACCTAAGCGCGCCCCCACTAAAATGGCAGCAATAGAAATTACGGGGTTAAGCCCCACCGCCTTCTTCATCACCACAGGTACAATTACGTTGTTCTCCAGCTGCTGCGCTACCAGGTAGAGTATGGCGACCCAAAACGCAGCTGTGGGCGACACCGACAGCGCTAGGAAAATGCCCGGCAGCGCGCCTAAAATTGGGCCCACGTAGGGAATAATTTCCGTAATGCCAGCCCACAGCCCCAACGTCAGGGCGTAATCCATGCGCAGGAGCCTCAAGCCAAGGTAGACCAACAGGCCGATGATGAGCATGAGCAAGAGCTGACCCCTGAGCCACTGCCCCAGTTTTTGCTGAATTTTGCCCATGGCGTTGTCGACGCGTCCTTGGTAGCTCTTCGGGGTAATAGAGTGGATGAACCGCTTGAGGCCGTTCTCCTGCACCACCAGGTAGAACGCCATGACAAAGGTAGCCACGAACTGTACAAAGCCGCCAAAGATAGCGGCCAAGGTAGAGAAGAGTGAGCCGGTAGCTGAGGCTAGGGCGGCGCCCGCCGACTCGACCAGCTGCTGCAGTGATGACACCACCTGGTCGTTGAAGGCGCTAGTGTGGGAAATGCTCATGAGCAGACGATCGTACGTGCCGGGGAGCTGGCTGGCTAGGTCCCCGAGCTGGGAGATGAGTGGCGGCACCATGAGCACAATGATGAGCGCAAACACCGAAAACAGCCCGAGGTAGATGAGTAGCACCCCGAGGGCGCGGGGGATATGGTTGTGCTGGAGCCAATCCACGGCCGGGTCAAGCGCGGTCGAAATAATAACCGCCACAAACACCAGTGCCAGCACATCGAGCACTTGGTAGAAAAAGTACAGGCCAAAACCAACCAGCGCTACCTTGATGATAGTGTTGAAGGAAATGTTGAAGTTGGTTTGCTCCATAGGTTTAGGGTCGTGAGCTTAAGAGCTTACGCCACTCGGTCTGGTTTCGGAAGGGGCCGATGAGGGCCAAAGTTGCGTGCGTAAGGTTTAACACTTCACGGGCGGCGGCGGTAAGCTGGCTGGAGCTAACCTTGGCCAGGCGCCGCAAGTGCTGCTCAGGGGTTTCCCGGCTCTGCTCAAGGAACAGGCGCTTAGCTGCCCAGTCGGCCTGAGCCGCCGCGTCCTCCAGGGCCAGGGTGAACCTACCTCTACTATACTCCTTTGCCCGTGAAAGTTCATCCTTACCTACGCCTTCAGCCGCCACCCGCGCCAGCTCCTCGCGAATGAGGCGAATGGCCAAGGGCAGCCGGGCACGGTCGAGGCCGGCCTGCACCACAAACAGGCCCGTGCCTTGGTAGCAATCCACCCCCGCACGCACCGAGTAGCACAAGCCCTCTTTCTCCCGAAGCCTCACGAACAAACGCGAGCTCATGTTGCCGCCCAAAATGGTGGAGAGTAGCTCAAGCGGGAGCAGACGCTTATGGGTGTAGCCGTAGCCTGGGAACCCGAGGGCGAGCTGCACCTGTTCGGTTTCTTTAAAGTGGAGGGCAACGTGCGGCTGCTTTGGTTTAGGTACAAAGGGCTTAAATTTGCCAGCGCGACCAGTGGGGCGCTTGGCACCAAACCACTTTTTCAACGCACGCTCAGCTGGTGCACTCACCTTACCTGCTACCACCAAGAGCATGTTGGCAGGGTGGTAGTAGCTCTCCCAAAAGTGCATGAGCTGCGCTCGCTTCAAAGCCAAGACACTTTCACGGGTGCCACTAATAAGTGTACCTAAGGTGCTGCCGCGGAACACTCCCCCCTCTAACAGGTCGCCAATGTGCATGAGAGGGTTGTCTTCATACATGTTTATCTCCTCCACAATCACCTTTTTCTCGCGCTCAAGCTCACTGGCGTCAAAGCGCGAGTGCCAGAGCATGTCGGAGAGCACGTCGAGCGCAAGTGGCAGGTGTTCAGCCGCCGCTTTGATGTAGTAACCCGTGAACTCTTTGGTGGTGTAGGCGTTGAACTCAGCGCCCACGCCGTCCAAAGTTTGCGTGAGAGTCCGCGCGTCAGGCCGGCGATCCGTACCCTTAAACAGCATGTGCTCTAAAAAGTGCGACAGGCCGCTCTCGGCTGGAGTTTCCAGGCGCGAGCCTACGCGCACTAACACGTGCACAGCCGCTGTTGCCGTGCCTACCATAGGCACGGTTATAAGCGGCAAGCCGTTGGAGAGTCGCTTGAATGTGGTGGCCATACTACAATGGTATGTTCAAAATGAAATTTTGCAGCGGCTTTCCAATTGCATCCTGCCAAAATATATCCTGTTCCGCCTGGCTCATTTCAGATATATACTTCCCGCTGGTGGGGTCAATCTGAATGGATTCAAGTGGGTAGCCGTCAATAATTTTTGAACTTGGAACACTAGTAAAGGTTCGTGGAGAGACTATCGTCGTTTCATGAACTACTCCGTCCGGAGTGGCTACACAAATAGCAAATTCCCATCGGCCAGTGGTTTGCTCACCAAACTTTCGGATAAGCCCAGCATAGTAGGTAAGCAGTTCATGATCACTCGGCCGTTCGACTCCCCTGCCAATGCGCCTGACGTGCAGACCAGGCTGCTCTGCTAGGGGAAGCTTATCAAAATAGAGCGCGTTATCCATGGAAAGTACAGTTACCCCGAGCTGCCTGGCATAGGTTACTGCCTTTTTCCTGGCATTTTCCTGTGCCGTATTCCCATATTCTTCAACCGGGCGGAAAGAGGCCTTATCTTTCACACCTGTCACTGCGACACCAATAGGTGCAAGTGCGCCTTGTAACTGCTTTACTTTTGCCTCATTCGTAGTTGCAAAAACAATCTGCTTCACTGAAATTATTTTAATTTTTCCATTACATAAGCCGCCAGTTCTGCCATCGCTACCCGCTCCTGTTTCATGGTATCTCGATCGCGCACGGTGACTGCTTTGTCTTGAAGCGTTTCAAAATCCACCGTTATACAGTACGGCGTGCCAATTTCGTCTTGCCGCCTATAGCGCTTGCCAATGGACTGCGTGTCGTCATACTCAACAGAAAACTGCTGCCTGAGTTCACTCGCGAGTTTGGTTGACACTTGGGCCAGCTCGTCTTTTTTCGACAGCGGCAGCACAGCCACCTGAATAGGCGCGAGGTGTTTGGGAAGCCTTAGCACAATGCGCGTTTCGGTTTTTCCATCTTCGGCTGTGGGTGCCTCTTCCTCATGGTACGCCTCAAGCAGAGTTACGAGCAGGGTGCGCTCCAAACCCATGGAGGGTTCCACCACGTGGGGCATAAACGTCTCTTTGGTTTCAGGGTCGGTGTAGGTAAGGTCGGCACCAGAGGCCTTAGCGTGTTGGGCTAAATCGTAATCGGTTCGATACGCTAATCCATACAGCTCCTTTTGCCCAAACGGGTACTGGTATTCAATGTCGATAGTACGCTTGGAGTAGTGAGCGCGCTCACCCTCGGGAATTTCGTGGAACACCAAGTGTTTGTCGCTGACCCCCAAACTCTTGAGCCAGGACTTCATAACGGAAAGCCACATATCGAACGCCTGCTCCCAAGTTTCGGGCTTTACAAAGTACTCCAGCTCCATAATTTCAAACTCGCGCGTACGGAAAATAAAGTTGCCTGGCGTAATCTCGTTACGGAACGCCTTGCCAAGCTGGGCAATGCCAAACGGCAGGCGCTTGCGAGCGGCTTGCTGCATGAGCTTAAAGTCGGTAAACATGCCACCTGCGAGCTCTGGCCTCAAGTACACTGCACTCCCTTGGTCCTCCACTGGGCCAAGGTTAGTTTTGAACATGAGGTTAAACTGCCGAACTGGGGTAAGCTCGCCCCCGCACTCAGGACAGCGGATAGCTGACCAATCCACTGGTTTTTCCTTGCTGTAGCCAGGCTCCATACTCCTCGCTTCAAGCAAGTGGTCAGCGCGGAACCGCTTTTTACACTTTTTACAATCAACCAAAGGGTCGGTAAAGTTTGAGAGGTGGCCGGAAGCTTCCCAGGCTTTAGGGTTCATGATAACTGCCGCGTCCAGCAAAACCATGTCCGGCCGCGAGGTAACAAAGTGTTTGAGCCAGGCCTTCTTTATGTTCTGCTTCAACAGAGCACCGTAGTGCCCTAAGTCCCACGAGTTGGCTAGCCCGCCGTAAATCTCGCTCCCCGGGAACACAATGCCGCGCTGCTTGCAGAGGGCTGCTAGCTTGTCGAGAAGCTCTGGTTTTACCTCAGGGACTTTAGCCATAGTGGCTTAACTCTAATAAATTTTCACCCTTTTGGCAAATGAAAACACCGCGCTTAACGGCGGTATTTTTTCCAAATCGAACTATAGTGGAGGCTAGCGAATCCCCGTATCGTAACCAATATCCACTTTGGTGTAGGTATCAGCCGTAACGGTTACCGGCTGCGGTTGGGTCGAGGGTAGCAGGTGGCCTGGGGAAAGAAGCGGCACCACGAGGTACTCCCCTGGAGCCAAGTCGAGCTTGAATTGACCATCACTCCCCGAGCGTACCTCGGCTACCACGTTTGAACCATCCTGACTCTTTACTACCAACGTAGCTGGGTACGGCTTATCGGCGCAGCTGCCCTCATCTTCCCCAACGCGTACCACGGGGCAGGTGGGGCCAATGGTCACCTGACCGTAGATACCCGAGCTGATGGCTGCTACAGTACCAGGACTAGTGTTGCCGCTAGTGGTAGCAGTGGAGCTACCCTGCTCGCCCGCTTCCCCGCCGTGCTTGCCACGGCCTGGGAAACCAGACGTAGTGCTATCCGAGGTGGACGTTGACCCGCTAGTAACATCTACGTCCTCACTATCAGTAAAACGTACTTCCAGCTTGTGCTTAAGTGCCTCTGCCGTAAGGTGTTTTATGGTACGACCAAGCTCACCCGCCTCTGAGACCTTACCCCTAGCCTTCAAACTCGCTCGTACCTGGGCTAGATTGTCGAGCGCGCTTTCAACTTCTACCTGAGCCTCACTACGCGCTTCCTCAGCCCGTGGATTGCGCGGCGCTTTGGCCTGTTCAGCTGGTACCGGCGGAACTACTACGGCTGGTGACTGAGGCACCGCAGCATCCTCAGTAACCACAGCGGCTTGCACCTGCTCAAGTTCACTCAAGCGTTCTTGAGCCTGCTCAGCCCGTACCTCTGCCCGCCCCTTGGCGGTAACGGTTAAACCAAGCTCTACTTTTTCCTTCAGGCGCTTTACGGGGTAAAGCGGGCTACCAGGCAAAGCCCCTCCCGAAGCGAACACGGTACCACCTACCACGGAAACACCAATAACGGTGGGGAGCACGTAGCGGAACAGCAACGAGGTGTGCCGAGTCCTAACCTCAACCAGCAAACGCCGAGCACCGCGTGCGGCAGCCTCAGGCGAATCGAGCTCCTGCAAGAGCTGAAGCTTAAGCTGGGCCAGCCTCAGTGGGTGCAACCCCACCTCGCCAGCCGCGGCCGCCCGCAGGGCTTCTATTTCTCGGTTATACTTCTTGGTACCTAGGACCATAATCGCGATGCATAATTATACGTAGTTGCTTTAGGGCACGGTGCTGAATGAGCCGGACGGCCAGGGCCGTTTTACCTACCACCTGAGCAGTTTCCTCAACCGTAAACTCTTGAATGAACCTGAGCTCCAGCACCTGGCGGTAGTGAGGTGGCAGCTCGGCACTGGCTTTGCGCACCTGCTCAAGCTCACTCTCCTTAAGCGCGGCGGCGGCCGGTGACTCAACATTAGAAGCGACACCTAGTGCTTCGTCAAGCTCAAGGGGCGCTGGCTGGCGGTAGACCTTGCGGTAGTGGTCGTTCACCGTGTTGCGCGCAATGCTGTAGAGCCAAGCCGAGAAATTGAGCTCCTCCAGCCGCAGGGTTTTCAGCCCCCGCCAAGCCTTGAGAAAGGTATCTTGTAAAATGTCCTCGGCCTGCTCTTTGGGTTGCACCTTAAAGCTGATGAACTTGTAAATACGGGGTGCAAACGTATCGTAAAGCTGGCCAAAAGCCACACTGCTTCCGCCCTGGGCGGAAGCTACGAGCGCCAACGTTTCTCCGCCTTCTCGGGGTTCCATAGGCCTTGTACTGTACAATAGAACGCCTGGCTTAGCCAGGTGTTTCACCTGCGATGCACCCTATAATTTTCCAGCTTTTTCTACCCTCACCACGCCGCCTGGCTCTAAGACTACGACGTCGCGCCGGGTGAGCTTACCAGTGAGAAGGTAGGTAGCAAGGGCGTTGTCCACGTTCTCTTGGATAACGCGCCGGAGGGGCCGGGCGCCAAAGAGTGGATCAAACCCTTTATGTGCGAGCTCGGCCACAGCCTCGGGCGATGCTTTAAGGTGCACACCCTTAGCCTCCAAACCCTGGCTCAGTTTAGCTAAGAGTAGCTCGGTAACTTTTACCACCTCGGGCATGCCTAGGGGTTTAAACACCACGATACCATCAAACCGGTTTAAAAACTCTGGCCTAAAGTACTGCTGCAGCTCGCGCTCTAAGAGCTGCTTGCGGATAGCCTCAAGAGCTGTACCAGCCTGGAGTTCATGCTGAATAAAGCTGGTGCCGGCGTTTGAAGTTGCTATCACAATACAGTTGGTAAAGTCTACGGTTTTGCCGGCAGCGTCGGTGAGGCGGCCGTCGTCTAAGAGCTGCAAGAACACGTTCAAAATATCAAGGTGGGCTTTCTCCAACTCATCAAGGAGTAGGAGCGTGTAGGGGTTACGGCGCACTGCCTCGGTGAGCAGCCCGCTCGATGAGCCTGTACCCGCCGGCGCGCCAATCAAACGGTACAAGCTCTCGGCGGTTTGGTACTCTGACATGTCGAGCCGCACCATTTTGTTCTCACCACCAAAGTACTCAGCCGCTACAGTTTTAGCGAGCTCAGTTTTCCCTACCCCCGTAGGACCCAAAAAAAGGAACGAGGCAATGGGGCGTTTTTGGTCCCGTAGGTTCACCCGAGCGCGCCGCAAAGCCTGGGCCACCAGGTTCACGGCTTCATCTTGCCCCACAATACGCCGGTGTAAAATGTCCTCCAAGTTCAAAAGTTTCTCACGCTCACCTTGCGTCACCTGCGTCACCGGCACGTGCACCTTACCAGCCACCACTTGGGCTACATCCTCTGCCCCAACCGCGGTGCCACGAGGGTGGCGATCGCGGGCATAAATAGCCACCTCCTCAAGCAGTTTGATAGCTTTTTCGGGAAGGAAGCGGTCTGGTAGGTACCGACGCGAAAGTTCGACCGCGGCTTGGAGCGCCCCGTAGGCAAAGTACACGTGGTGCTCGCTCTCCAGTGCAGGCACACGAGACTCCAACACCTGAATGGAGTGGTTATCGTCAAGCTCGGGCACCTGCACTGGTTGGAGTGCCTGGCCAAGAGCACTGTGTACTAAGGTTTCATTCCAGGCTGCAGCAGTAGCAGTTGCCAGTACCACCAAACCGTGTTGAGCCACAGCCTGGGCTAAGACCTCGGCTGGACCAATTTCGCCCTGGCTACTCATGCCTGGCGTTACCAGCTGGTCAATGTTCTCAATCCCCAACACAACGTTACCGGCCCGTACCACTTCGGTTACGGCGTGGAGCAACCGCTCACTGGCTTGGGCTGGTGTGGCCCCAGACAAAAGTTGGGGTAGCGAGAGCAACAACAGGTGCTTATCTTGCAACAGCTCTGGCACCTCCTCTGCCACCATAGCCTGAGCGATACCCTCAACCAGTGAGCTCTTACCTACCCCCGCCTCCCCCAGGAGCACCACGCTAGCGTGGCCACCTTCGATAATACGGTACACTTCGGCAAGTTCTGCCTCGCGCCCCACGCACGGGTTAAGGTACCCTCCGGCGGCAAGGCTGGTAAGGTCGCGCGACATGCGGTTGAGGAACGGGGTGGCCACCGCCAGGTACGCCCGGTCCAGCGCGTGCTTGGGGCGGGCGCTGGCGCGTGAGGAGCGACGATGGTACTCGGTCAGCAACTTCCGCCGCAGGGCAAACCACGAGGTAATGTTGCTGACCGCGTCAGGCGGAATGGCCAGCTCTTCTAGAACTTCTTGCACACCACCTGGAGCTTTAGCTAGTGCCAGGAGTACCTCGCTCATTTCCACCTGCCGTGCTTGGCGAGCCAAGGCCAAACGTGCGGCCTCCAGAAACACACCTTGTGCCTCTTTTGATAGCCGTGCCTCTGGCCCTTGCCCCAAGAGCATGAGCTCGTTCCGCAAGGTGGTAGCAAGTTTTTCGCGCGGTACCCCAAGGCGCGAAAACAGCCGACGTGCCGTAGGGTAGTGCAGGGCTGCAGCCAACAGGTGAATAGGTGCTACCTCTCCCTGCTTGAGCTGCCCCGCGTAGCGGAACGCCTGCGTCAGCATGGCCCAGGTTTCTTCCGACAAGTACTGGTCTACGGTAATGGTCAGGGCTTCAGGTGGGAGTGCGGGGTACCAGGCACGTTCGCGGTCGAGGCGGTACCAAGCGTAACCCATAATAAGCACACTAAGCCAGAAATACCCGGCGCCTGGCGCGCGCGGAAAGAACACTTGCCAGGTGAGCGATTCTATAACCGGAAGCGATAGAACCACGAATCGTACTAAGGCCAACACACTCAGGAGCAGTGCCACAAAAGCCACCAGGCGGTACACGGTTAAACGTAGACGCCGAAACAGCAGGTCTCCTAAACTGTAGTTGTAGTGCCAAGTGAATTCGGCCACAGGAATAAAAGGTTATAGGCTCGCTACCAACATCAGGAACGTAATTGGCGGCAACGCACACCACATAATGAGCAAGCAGAGGTACCACACGAACGCCAAACTCAGGCGCACCGACTTCCACACCAACATCACTAAACGGACCACAAAGCTAAGTGCCCGGCCGGAGTACGTGTAGTCGCCGTACATGGGTGTAAATAGGTAGCGCGCGAACAAGCCTAGGGAAACACGCCAGGCAGCTGCTCGCAACCCGTCTCGGCAGAACCGGAATACCCTTACCAGGCCACCACTGTACCACCAGTACGGAAACCGTACTACGTCGAGCAGGAACTCGACCACCAGTTGGCCAATTTGTGTAAGCACAAGAGGCATAGCTACCCCAAGTATACGGCATTGTTTTGCGCTTGACTACGAGGCTACCAGCCTGCTAGGGTGGAGCCAAACAAAGTAAACTACAACCAATACGAAAGGGCCTGCCATGCCCACATTCATTACCAAGTTTCTCGCAATAGCTGAAGGTGTGGCAGAACAGATTATTGCCACAAAAGACACCGGCCTCAATGCTATAGTCGATTACATAATTCCCCGAGAAGAGCTCCGAGAGCGGATACAAAATTGGTTTATCGACCTTCCTCGACCTACCTTCCCCAGACTCTCACAACAGCTCGACAGAGGTATCAAAGCTGGCATCATCAACCTACCCAACAGCCTTTCCCTCAGCCGGGCTCTCGTGGGCCCCATGTTCTTAGCGTTCGTTGCCTCTAGCCTTAATCTCTGGTATTGCCTTAGCCTGATTGTTTGGGCTATTGTCAGTGATTTCTTCGACGGCGTTCTGGCTAGAAAAATGAAACAGGAAACTGAACTGGGCGCTGCACTCGATGCTGGCTGTGACAAGGTATTCGCAATATGCTGTGCCGTTAGCCTCTGGCACAATCTCTGGCTGTGGAATGCTCTCCTGTTCATAGGTTTCGATACAGCGCTCGCTAGCCTAGCTCTAGTTGTACTCCGCGCCAAACGACGCGGCACGTACCACGGTGGTGCACAGGTAAAGGCCAACTGGCTCGGCAAGTTCAAGTTCTGTGCACAAGGTTTAGCAGGTTTGTGTGTGCTTCTCGGCGAACTTGCTGTCGGGAATTGGATCTTGCTGGTCGCCAACTGCTTCGCCCTTGGAAGCCTCGTAAGACACCTTGAACCAAAACATAAAACGATCTAACTACCGCCCAGCCTAGAGGACTGGGTGGTTTTCATGTCGGAAGACTGCAAAATATTATAACCCCACCACACCCTTACCCTGCGCGCGGGTGTCGGTGTCGAGGTTGGTAGTGATGTACTTGGCCGTAGCTATCAAGTCGGCGCCTGAAAAACTATCTTGCCCCGTGGCGGTGGTAGTTTTGGTGAGCACCAGTACCTGGTTGGCGTCTGAAGCCTGGGGGGTTATGGCTACCTCGAACGAGGCTTCGGGTGATTTGTAGGCGCTGCCAGCACCGGCTGGCAACCGGTTGAGCTGCCACCTGACCTCGCGGGTGTTGGGGTTGTAGGTCGGCTTCTGACCGGCGGTCACCGTGGTTTGATCGGTCCAGGTTACCCCCTGGGGCAGGGTGGTCGTAACCTCTAGGCCACTGACTTCGTTTAAAGTATTACCCAAGCGCCAAAAAATAACGTAGGTGGTGGTCTGCCCCACCCGCGGCGGCAAGGGGCCACTCCCCAGCTTCACGAGTTCATCGGTGTAGTACCTACCTTCGGCTTCGAGGGAGAACTGGGTGTTGATTTTGGTTACTACCTGGTTGGATTGCGAGGTGACATCATCAACCTTGTCCCCCACCTGCGACTTGGCCTGGGCCATAGCCTGGGCCGTAAAGCTCGGCGTCTGTGCCGCGCCGTCGGGGAGTTGTGGTTTAAGGTGAATTTGGAAGCGGATACTGCCGCGGCTGCCTGGAGCGAGCGAGGCGAGCAATGGGACGGTTCCTTGGGTCCACGTTAACGTACCCTTGGCGGCGTCAGTTTGGCCGTTGCCGTTGTCCCGGAGCGTCGACCAGTCAAACCACTGTGGGTCAAGCTTCGCCTGGAGTGTTAGACCCGTAAACGGAACGTCACCTTCGTTGGCAAACGTGAGTTCGTAAAACACTTCCTGCCCCACGTCAGCCGCACTCTTCAAGGCCACGTCGTTGGCAGTGAGCTGCAGTGTGAGGTGCGACTTTACTAGGGCGAGCAAGAGCGTTTTCTCCTCTTGCACGGTAACTTGACCGTCTTGCCCCACGAGCCCCACTGCTACCTTGAGCTCTTGGGCGCCGGGTGCTGCCACATCGGTAAAGCGACCCGTGAGCTCGACCTTACCCTCAGCTTTGGGGTCGAGATCAGGAATCTTCCAGCTGGTGCTGCTGTTGGGCAAGGGTTCGAGCTGGGGCAGGTCCAGCACAAAACCAGCTGGCGCAGTCACGCGGAGTGCGAGCCCGGTGAGCTTGGCCGTAGAGCTGTTACGGTAGCTGGCCGTAAGCTGGAGGAGCTGGTCAGCGGGGAGTTGTGCCGGCCCGGTGAGCTCGAGGTTTAAAACCGAGGCCACAATCTGCACGGTGAGCGAAGTAGTTTTGGTGAACCGAGCCTTGAGGTTAGCCGGCTCGTACGACAGCAGCGCCACCATGTCCTTTTGTTCGCCCACGTCCCCGGTGAGCTGCCCACGCACTACAACGGTATCAGACTGGTGCGCTGGTACCGTGCCAAGATCGTAGCGGCTGCCGTCCGCTGCCTGGGCGTTTGGCGTCGCACTCTGGAAGGTGAAGCCGGTTGGGAACCTGAGGTCGAGCTCAGCCTGGTTAAGATCAACAGCTTGGTCGTCACTGTAGCTGATGGTGTACTCCACCGCCTGGCCAGAAGGTGCTGCGGTGGGGCCAGCTACCGTGAGCTTAACCGCGCCCTCGCCAAACTTAGGCCCCGGCCCCGTACCAAAGACAAAGAACCACCCAAACGCTACACCGAGCAACACTACCAGGGCAGAGGTAGCGTAGAGCCAGAGCTGGCGGCGACGCGATTGCTTGAGCAAAGCTTTCAAATCTACATTTGGCTGGTCGTGGTAGAACCGCGCAAAATCCTGTTCGGCTTGCTTACTCCTCCGCCCACCTGACTGGGCCTCAAGGTCAGGCGTTATGGTAATGTCACGAACGTTTGATGGTGGTTTCATACACTGTAACCTACAGGATACTCCTCAAAACCTTGAGTGCATAGAGCTCGCGGCCGGTTTGGCCGCTGAGGTAGTCGGTCACAAAGGCAAGCGTACCACTCGGCAGTGCTCCCTCACCTTCCGTACCTACCACCGCGCCCTGCAACCAGCGGAATACGGCGGGCGGCAGCGGCAAACGCTGCTCGCCAGGCTCAGCACACTCACGGTGGAACACACCGTGCCGCGACCAGCTGAACTCTAGCGGTTCACTAAGCTCACGCCGACAATGTTCGCAGCGTGTTATAGACACAGCTAACCCCGAGAGCTTCAATGCCTCTAGTACAAAACGCGCCAACAGCTCTCGAGCTTGCGGCCGCCAATTGTCCCCGGCTTTCCCCAGAGAGCTTGCCTTACTGAGCGACTGTTGCAAGAGCTCATAGAGCCTTGAGTCTGGCTGCTCCTCACTGGTGAGCTGGTTCACCACCTCAAGAAATGCAGACCCAATCAGTATACTCGGCAGGTGGTAGGGTGGTTTGAGGTAGTGCTCGGTGAGGTTAGCCGAGGCTAAACGATCACGCTCTTTACCCTTGGCCACCATAACTTCTACTTCGGCAAACGCCTGTAAGTTGGGCGAGAGTTTGCTGTTGAGTTTCTGGGTGCCAGCTGCTATAAGCTGCAACTTGCCTCGGCCAGAAGTAAAAAGCGTGTAGAGCCGGTCGGTCTCACGCCAAGGGCGCGAACGCAGCACAAAACCAGTGGTGAGGTAGGTGGACATATTTTTGCTTAAACTTCTATAATGACCGTTACAATCACACCATCTAAATTTACCTCACTAGAATACTTTGCATGCTCGCCCTGTTGTAGCTCACGAGCTAAAGCACCCTTGAGTACATCTTCACGATACGCAGATAACACTTTCCAAGTAACCTCATCAGTACCCACTTTCAGTACTACCCTGTCTTTAATAGTAAGTCCCTGTTTTTTTCTAAGCGCATTTACCTGCCGCACAAATTCGCGCACCAAGCCCATAGCCTTAAGTTCGTCATCAAGTTTAGTGTCAAGCTCAACTGTCTGAGCCTCCACCACCTCAAGCACGTTTACCTCCTCGGCTACAATGTGCCTAAATACTTCAGGTACGGGGGCTTGCAACTTGCGCAGCGTTTGCCGAATCTTTATACCAGCCGCCGCACGTTGAGCTAACGCTTGCTCCACCACCGTGCGCACTTTTTGCATTTCGTCCAAAATACTCCGGTCAAACTTGTGGGCTTCTGGCCAACTCTCGAGGTGAACTGACTCCTTACCACCCTTAACTTCTTGGTACACTTCCTCAGCCACAAACGGGGTAAACGGCGCGAGCGTAATGGCGAGTTGCCGCAAAACGTAACCCAACGTTGTGCGCACATTACCAGCCTCTAAGCCGCCATTCTTGTACCGCTCGCGGCTGCGACGAATGTACCACGTAGAAAGCTCGGTAACAAAGTCGGCCAGGGCACGCCCAGCCTCGGTAATTTTATACGCGTCGAGGTACTCTGTCACTTCCGCTACAGTCTTGTGCCACAGTGCGAGCACCCACCTGTCCATAACGTGTTCTGAGTGCGGGGGAACGTGGGGGGCTTCCGCCTTCAGCTGGTCGAGGTGGTAAAAGGCCACACAGTTCATAAGAATGAGGAAGGTTTTCTTAACCACGCTATCTACATCGCTCGGGTCAAAGTTCTTGGGCTCGCCTGGTTGGCTCGCGGTGTAGAAGTGGAACCTAAGTGCGTCTGCACCGTAGGTGTTCATAATTTCCCACGGGTCCACAATGTTGCCCTTGGACTTGGACATTTTTTGCCCGTGCTTGTCGTTAATGTGCCCCAGGCAGATGACATTTTTATATGGCGGAAGTTCCTCAATTGCGCCTGCTTTCTTCAAGAGTGTGGCCACAGCCAGAAGCGTATAGAACCACCCGCGCGTTTGGTCTATAGCTTCAGAAATGTAATCTGCGGGGTAGTGCGCTTTGAGTTGCTCTTTACTGCCCTCGGCGTGTGGGTAGCCCCACTGTGCAAACGGCATGCTGCCAGAATCAAACCAACAGTCAGCCACCTCCGCAACGCGCCGCATTTCGCCCTTACCCTTGCACTGCTTGCAAGGCCAGGCCACCTTATCTATAAATGGTCGATGCATGTCAAAGTCCGTCCCAAACTTGCGGCCAGACTTTTCGCTTAATTCTTTCAAGCTCTCCACCACCGTCTGGTGTTTGCAGTCGGCATTGGTACACACCCAAATAGGTAAGGGGGTACCCCAGTAACGTTCACGGGAAATGGCCCAGTCTTTCACGCCGTCCAGCCACTCGCCGAACCGCCCGTGCTGAATGTGGTCTGGGTACCAGTGTATCTTCTCATTAGCAGCCTGCAGGTCTTTACGCAGACTCGACATTTTAATAAACCACGATGGCTTGGCGTAGTAGAGCAGCGGTGTAGAGCAGCGCCAGCAAAACGGGTAGTCGTGCGTGTAACTTTCTTCCTTAAACAAAAGCCCTCGTGCTTTCAAATCGGCAATTATCCCCTTTTCTACTTCGGCATTTTTAACAAACTTCCCCTGCCACTCGGGCACGTCTTTGGTAAACTTACCTGCTTCATCCACCGTGTGGTACTTAGGCAACCCCTCTTTTGTGCCTAAGGCAAAATCATCTTCCCCGTACATCACCGCAGTATGCACCACGCCCGTACCGTCGGTGGTGGTAA
The DNA here is from genome assembly GCA_964453605.1 of uncultured Gammaproteobacteria bacterium. Taxonomy (GTDB): domain Bacteria; phylum Patescibacteriota; class Patescibacteriia; order Veblenbacterales; family UBA10138; genus CAYVOI01. Next base: position 750,963 of record CAYVOI010000001.1, read on the forward strand.
CAAAGTCAGCCGCATACACGCGGTGACTTTTTTCGTTCTGCAAGGGTTCGATGTCGTAGAGCGGCTGATACTCGAGGCCAACCAAATCTTTTCCTTTTAATCCCTTCACAATTTCAAATCTACCAATCCACTCACCAGCTTTTTCATCAACACCTATCCGTTGGTTTAAACCACCATCCCTTGTGTGGTTAAATAAAATTTCCTTTGCAAGAATATATTGGCCCAACGAAGAGGTGGAATCAACCTTCGGAAATGCTTCGACAATTAGATAATCAATGTCTTCACCTACAGCCAGCGCCACGTTGCCAGGCAAAGTCCATGGCGTGGTTGTCCAAGAGAGAATGGAAACTTTGGGGTCGCGCTTCATGCGGAACTTTACATACACCGCTTGGTCGCTGACACTCTGGTAGCCCTGCGCCACCTCGTGACTCGAAAGTGCCGTGCCGCAGCGCGGACAGTGAGGCAACACTTTGTAGTCTTGGTACAGCAAGCCCTCGTTGGCGATTTGCTTAAAAATCCACCATAAACTCTCGAGGTAGTAGTTCTCGTAGGTAACGTAGGGGTGCTCCAGGTCCAGCCAGTAGCCCATGCGCGTCGTAAGCTTTTCCCAGTCAGCCTTGTACTTCCACACGTCTTCACGGCAACGGGCGTTGAACTCAGCCACACCATACTTTTCAATGTCGGGCTTACCCTTGAACTTCAAATCTTTCTCAACCTGGAGCTCCACCGGCAAACCTTGCGTGTCCCAACCGGCCTTACGCTCCACCCTAAACCCACGCATGGTTTTGTAACGCGGAATAAGGTCCTTAAAGGCGCGGGCCAGCACGTGGTGCAACCCCGGCTTGCCGTTGGCCGTGGGCGGCCCTTCCCAAAAAACGAACGGCTTGCCACCCTTCGTCTGCGCCAGCGATTTCTCAAAAATGTCGTGGTCCTGCCAAAACTTCAGCACCTTGTCCTCGAGTTCGGGAAACTTCAGCATAGTACCCTCTAGAATAGCTATTTTTCAGTCAACTCGCAACCAACTTGACAAATTAAAGAAGAAAATGTAACGTTGTTTGATAATAAAATTTAATAAACTCTTTAAAAAATGACACAAAGAAAGGAACGGCCATGCCAGAAGCACTAGATCTTCTCGGCGCTCAACTCATGTTGGCGCTACAGTTTTATGAATCGAACTTTAACACCAACCTCACCCTGGTAGATACTGTATCAGCGGAAGAGAAATACTCCTGTAAGGAATTGTTTAATCGCCAGGGTAAAGTGTGGTGTCTACGAGCAGAGTCTATACCGGGTAACCTAACGATTAAATCAATCTCTGTCGACAAACGGAACCTATACCTTGAAACAGCGCCACTTAACTGGGATGGGGTAGCCCAAGTTCTCAAGGATCAGATGCTACCCTTTGATTGTAATCCTACTCAGAGAAGGTTCTCGGACAGCACCAACGGCCAAAAGCTGATTACCATCAGCAAACCAACCTCACCAAAGTACGAGGGAACATCACTCGCACCCCGATGTCTCTGGACCATACCACTAATTGGTCAGGACGCTATTCGTCGCAAGATGATGATCAAACTGGCTGATGTGATTTATACGGCAGATGCGTACTCCTACCAAGGTATCGGGGGAGAGAAAATAGCAGTTGAAGGCTCTGGTAAGGGAGGCAGACTCGAGCTCCAAGTTTTACTTGAGCTCCAGATGCAGCTGCAGGCTGAACAACGGGCTATTCTATCATTACGTGGGGCACTGCGTGGTGAGCTAAGGCTTGAGTTGCAACAAATCTTGGGTTTGTACTACTCGATCGTTCGAATGAATGAAGATGAGCTTCTTAAATTCATAGTTGATCACACAGAAAAGCATGGGGAAAAGACTACCGTGCAGGTCCTCAATTTCGCCCTGGCTGGCAAAATCAAACGTGCTCAACCCAAACTGACTTGGAGAGAAGCTCGTGCAATGGCAAGAAAACTTGCCAATAGCAAACCGCCTCAGTAAAGGAAACTCCTCGCGCCGAAATACAGCGCGAGGAGTTTTTTATTGCTAAATTAACACGACCTACATCTGCTCTACGACTTTGATACCCAAAATGCCAAGGCCGTGCTTCAGCACCTTCTCCTCGAACTCTGGGGACTTCAGCATAGTACCTAGAATAATAGCATTTTGCCTATTTCGCAACCATTTGACAGCTTTTAAAGTAGTGGTTAAGATACGCTACACTAATTCACAAATAACTATTCCAAAAACAAAACGAGGTCAGCCATGGACAAGCCAACTTCCTGCCCGGTGTGCGGGCAGGACGCTACCCCCCTCAACCAGCTCTGTGGTAAACACGAGGAAATCTTTAACAGGGCGAACGAAGAAACGCAAGCCATGATAACTAAGCTCCTCCACGAACTCATTCACGCACAAAGGGAGGCGCTTACCATAACAAAAGGATTCATACCCTCAGCTGGAGCAACTCGGGGCGGCAGGTAGCTAACTGTCACGTACGTTCATCAAATAGAATCGGGCCACGGGGTTACGCCACGTAGTCCGGTTTTTTTAACCTAGCACAAGTCGAATGATGCCTGGGCTTTAGGGCTACCTTCGCAAACGTATCAACGCTAAGGTTACATCTGCTCCACCACGCCGATACCTAAAACACTAAGCCCGTGTTTCAGAACCCCCGCCACGGTACTAACCAGGTACAGGCGAAAGCTGCGCACTGGCTCTTTGGCCGAGAGTACCGGCGAGTCGTGGTAGTAGGAGTTGGTGGCGGTCGCCAGCTCGTACAGGTACTGAGCCAAGAGGTGTGGCCCGTTCTCGCGTGCGGCCCGCAGAACGGCCTCGGGGTAGCGGACGGTGAGCCGCAGCATCTGTACATCACTCTGCGCCAAGCTCGTAAGAACGCTGGGCTTGAATGTTTTTGCTACCCGCACCTTGGCACTCTTAGCTTTACGCAAAATGCTCTTAAGCCGTACGTAGGTGTACTGTAGGTACGGTCCGCTGTTACCCTCAAACGAGAGCATCTTGTCCCAGTTAAAGGTAATGTCGGTGTGGCGGTTTTGTGATAGATCGTTGTACTTCAAAGCGCCCACCCCCACCACTTCCGCTACCTGAGCCCTAACTTTTGGCGCCAGCTTGTTGTTCTTCTTATCCACAATCGCCCGGGCACGAGTGACCGCTTCTTGGAGTACATCGTCAAGCTTTATTATTTTGCCCTCGCGGGTAGCAAGTTTAAGGCCGTCTTCGCCAAGCACCAGCCCGTTTTTGAGATGCAAGAGCTCAAGGTGGTGCGGTGCGTAGCCCGCGTGGCGAGCAGCCGCGAACACCTGCTCAAAGTGGAGGGCTTGTTCGTTCCCCACCACGTAGAGTATGGCCTGGGGCTTGTAGTGCTGTACGCGGTAGCGAATGGCGGCCAGGTCGCGTGTAGCGTAGAGCGACACACCGTCCGACTTCTGAATAAGTGCCGGTGGCAACCCCTCACCCTCCAGGTGCACCACGACCGAACCATCTGTGTTCTTAACGGCCAGTTTACGCTTCAAAAAGTCAGCCACTACCCCGGGCAGCATTTTTTCATAAAAGCTCTCGCCGGTAACGTGGGTGAACTTTACCCCCAAGCGCTTATAGAGAACGTCAAACTCTCGGAGAGACTCCGTACGGAACCACTGCCACAGCGCCCGGTTCTTGCGGTCACCCTCTTCCAGCTTTTTAAACTCCTCCTGCCCGCGGCGTTCCAGATCAGGCTGCTCTTTCAGCACCTCGTGGAACTTCACGTAGAGCTTCAGCAACTCTTCAATCGGGTGTCGGTGTACAGCGGAGCGAGAACCCCACATCTTAAAAGCTGAAATCAGTTTACCAAACTGTGTGCCCCAGTCGCCGAGGTGGTTAAGGCGAATAACCTTGGCCCCAAGCGTTTGGTAAATGTTCGCTACCGCCTGGCCGATTATGGTCGAGCGCAGGTGCCCAATGTGCATGGGCTTGGCAATGTTCGGGGAGGAGTACTCAACAATAACACGCTTACCCTTAAACACGGGGGTCACTTCCCCGTTCGACACTGCCGCAAGCTCGTGGAGCAGCACTTCTGGTTTCAGGGTAAAGTTGATAAACCCTGGGCCAGCAAGTTCCACCTTAGCAGCATACCTAGCAATAACACGGGATGTTTTGAGCTCATCAAGCAATGTTTGGGCCGCTTCCTTGGGTGGCACGCCCCACTTGCTGGCGACTTTCAAAGCTACATTGGTAGTGTAGTCGCCGTGGCCAAGGTCGCGCGTTAAAGCTACCTCGACCTCGTGAGGTTCAAGCTGGTAGTGCTTTTGGGCAGCGAGCGCTACCTCGTGCTGAAGTTTTAGGGAAAGCATAACGTAGTTCAGTATACTGGTTTTGCTTTAAAAACAAAACCGGCCCGATCCGCCAGGTGGCGAGATCAGGCCGGAGGAACACGCTACACTTACTTCTTAACGGCTTCTACCAGTTTGGAGAACACGGCTGGGTACTCGCGAGCAAGCTGAGCCATGACCTTACGGTCGAGCTCTACCTTGGCCTTCTTGAGTAACCCCATGAACTTGCTGTAGCTAAGCCCATGCTCCCGAACCGCGGCGTTTATCTGCACCTGCCAGAGGGCGCGGAAGTCGCCCTTCTTGTCCCTCCGGTGGGCAAAGGCATGCTGACCTGCCTTGTGGGTTGCAACCTTGGCTAGAGTTATCTTGCTCTTGCGGCCCCAGCGGTAACCGCGGGTTCGCTTTAGTAAATTGCGACGCCGCTTGGCGTGCATCATGCCTCGTTTTACGCGTGCCATACAGTAGTACTAATAAAGAAAAGAAAAACTAGTTCCGCCTAGCTGCGGTTGATGAGCTTTCTGAGCGCGGGCAGGTTCACCTTGGCAATTTCCTTGTCGCGGCGCTTGGCGCGCGTGACCACACCGCTCTCTCTGGCGTTAAAGTGGTCTTGTCCGGCAGTGCGCTTCATGAACTTACCCCGGCGCGTGACGCGGAAACGCTTCGCGCTCGCCTTGTGCGTTTTTACCTTCATAGTAACTCTCGGAATTTAGGAATTATGAACAGGAAACCGACCTCACTATTTACTATTCACAACCCCTAAGCTTTCTTGCGTGCAACCTGCATGCTGACGTTGCCACCGGCACGTGAGAACGGCACTTCTACCACCACGTTCTCCCCCATGTCCGTAATAAACGCCTGCATGATTTCGCGGGCTAAGTCCCCGCGCGACTTTTCCCGACCCCGGAGTATCATCTCCAGCCGCACCCGGTGCCCCTCGTCCAAAAACTTTTGGGCCTGGCCCATGCGCACCTGCTTGTCGTGGTCACCAATTTTTAAACTAAGCCTAACACCTTTTACCCCTACCTTTTTCACCTTGGCCTTTTGTGCCTGGGCTTGCTTCTGTTGCTTGTACTGGAACTGGCCAAAGTCTATAAGCTTGGCGATGGGGGGCTGGGCCGTGGGGTTCACCTCAACCAGATCAAGCCCTCGCTCGTGCGCGAGCTTTAAAGCTTCCACCGTTGGCACAACGCCCATAGGCTTGCCGAGCTCGTCTATAAGCTGCAGCTCGGGCACTCTGATGTACTGGTTAACGCGGTAGCGTGGACGGCTGTTGTTCAACGGTTTGGGGCTAAATGGTACGTACAGAATCTCTCAACATTAATCCTAGTGATTTCTTACCAGGGTTCGTCTTGAAATACTGTTCTCTGCGAATCGCATCTACTTTACTAAGGTACGCTTCGTAGAAAACAAGTTTCAAGGGGCGTCGTCCCTTTGTTGCTAGTACGCCACCGGCATGGTGTGTGCGTATACGACTTTTTAAATCTGCACTATAACCAATGTAGAACTTTTTGTCGCTTGAGCTCACCAGTACGTAGACGTAATGCATAGGTATAGCCCTAAAGTAGATTTTGCTTCGCTCAATCACTTCAGGGCACCATGAAGTATGCGCTCGTGAACAATCACCTTTATGGGCATGTCAACTGGCTGTGCCATGAAGTAGATTGAATCATCACTTCATGGCGTGCCATGAAGTTGCGCGAATGCAATGAGCGCATACTTCATGGTGGAGGTGACGGGGTTTACACCCGTGTCTAGCGACGCAACCTACCCCAAGGTCCAAGTTCAGAGCCGCTGGTACTCTAGGTAGATAGAGCGGCTCAAAAATCTACCTGAGGTTGTTCCGAAGTGTCGGTAGTAGACCGGAACAGCTCCTGCTACCCTGCTCGATGAATGACGTTCCTAAGGGCTATCGAGCGTCACCCCTAGGAGCGGCGTTCGGTTTTTAAGCGAACACTGGTGCCAAGGTAGCAACGCGGAACGCGTCCCTTACCTTAGCGACAAATGACTTGGCATTTGTAGAGTGCTAATTTTTTAAGGCAGACCAGCAACTGCCACCTGCTTGAAGCAAGCTAACGTGCGCTATCGAATGGTAAACACCCCCCACCACGGGCCACTAGCCAATGGCCACTAGCCAATGGTGGGGACTGTTTACTAACGTTTTAAGGTACGCCTGATTTCTCGCTCGGTTTCGCGCTTCCGTATAGTAACCCGCTTGTCGTAGCGGGTTTTACCGCGCGCTAACCCTAATTCAACTTTCACAAACCTGTGCGCAGTATACAGAGAAAGTGGCACCACTGTCAAGCCTCCCTGGCGAAGCTTGCCGCTGAGGTGTTGAAGCTCGCTGCGCTTGAGAAGGAGCTTCCTGTCCCGCTCGGCCTCGTACCCCAGCTGCCGTGAGCCTGCTGGGGCGTACGGCGCAATGTGGCAACCGGTAAGCCAGAGCTCGGTACCTTTTGGGATAACGTAGGCGCCAGTGAGGGCAGCCCGCCCGCCTTTGACCGACTTTACCTCAGCGCCCGAGAGCACTAAACCAGCCTCGAACTTTTCCAGGATTTGGTACTCGTGCAACGCTTTGCGGTTCTGGGCTAGGGTAGGCATACGTTAGTATTGTAGCCTAAGGCGAGCGATAAAAGAAAAACTGCCCCGGACCGTTGTGGTGGTCAGGGGCAGGTTCAAACATGCGTCGACCAGGTTGATCGACTTACCGGTGGATGGGTCGCCTGGTGATGGGCTCCAAGGGACTTGTGACATAGGTGTGGTGGTTGTCACCGGAGACCCAACAGCCCATGATGTAGCCCGCGGTGCAGAGGTGTTGGAGCCAGCGACCATACCGCTGTCGACAGAGGGGCAAGAGCCAACTCACCGCGACGGCGCTGCAGGTGCAAACCTCGACCCAGAACCCGAGTCCGATGAACCGATACATGCTCATGTACGTTGTGGCTGAATCTCCTGTCATCACCAGCAGCGAAGCAACGTTGAGGAGCGGGCTCACGACGAGCGCGAGCAGAAGAAAACGAACGATATTTTTCATGACACTCTCCTTGGTAGTTATTGGTTTCAGTTTGGATTTCAAAAATTTTGACTAACTACTAATAGTATACCTAAACCCCATTTTTGTCAATAGCCTGTGGAACAGTAGGTAGATTTACCCGGTTGTTCCACAAGGGTTGACAAATTCAGCCGGTTGTGCTACGTTTAGTTGAATTGAAAAAATAGAAAATTACCTTAACAATCACAATACACCGAAAGGAGAGTTAACGTGAATACCCAACTTGTAATCGCGATAGTCGCGGCAGTGACAACGATCTGGCTGATGCTTAAATACTGGCCGCGCAAAAAACAAAATGATGATGGCACCGAGAACGCCACGTTTGTTGACCTCAACCAACCCAGCAAGTCAAATTCGCTTAAGACAATGTTACTCGCTTTCCTTGAGCCGTTCAATACGCCATTCAAATGGGTGAAACGACGGTTGACAAAGAGGAGACAGAGAAACATGCAGCAGCCATCCACGGCTGGTGCAGCTCAAACTGCAACTCCTCCACCAAACACCGCTCCACCAACTCCACCTTACCAGCACCGCGATCGCCAGCGGCCATCCAGCAACGAGCAGAGTATTAAACGTTACATAGTGATGGCTTTACTCTGCCTGATCGTTCTATCAGCTCTGTATAGTTTTTTCCGAGGCAATAACGGACAATCAATTCAGCCGACGGTAACGTCGCAAGGTACTGGTGGAGGCAGCACGGACACGGCTTCCCCAAACGCCACTAGCAGCGCCTCACCCAAGAATAACGAGGTGAAACAACCCTCAACCACTGATTCAATGAGTATCCTGAGGCAGGAGGTGGCAGCACTTAAGGCGCGTGAGGCGGCCCGACAAGCAGACAGCGTCCGTTTGGCGGAAGCTGTCGAGAATACTTACCAAGAGTTCAAGGAATCGGTAAGCAAGGAGCTTGCCAACTCTGCGACCTCCGGCGCCACCTCACCCGTGCAAATTCGGAGTCGCGCCTATCAGTTCCGCGATTTGAGCACACCGGTGACGTTCGACACCGCGTACCAAATTGCGCGATGGGCTGAGGAGAAAACCGGTGTGCGTGCAGCCTTCCTGCTCGCTATTCTAACCCAGGAGTCAGACCTGGGACGGAACATCGGCAGCTGCCACTGGAAAGACGTCATGAATCCCAATCGTGATAAAGAACCGTTCCAACGGATCTGCCGCGAGCTGGGCAGGGACCCAGAGGCAACTCTGGTTTCGTGCAAGATGCACGACAAGAACGGTAACCGAAGCGGCTGGGGCGGGGCGATGGGACCGGCACAGTTCCTGCCGTCTACCTGGGTCGACTACGGCAGCTTGGTGACGACCTACACTGGGAAGGCTCCGGCCGATCCATGGGACCTTCGGGATGCCTTTGTCGCCGCCGCCTTAAAGCTTAGGGAAGACGGAGCAAATGGCACACGGCAAGGTGAGTGGGATGCCGCAATGACGTACTTTAGCGGCAGTACCAATCTGAAGTACCGGCTCTACGGTGACAACGTGGCTAACCTGGCCAATGCCTATCAAAGTGCTATTGGTCAGCCTGAGCAGACGATGTTAACCAGCAACCAACAGCAGCAGGTGGCACCTCAGGTCACCAAGCTACCGTATCCTGACCTGTCTGGACTTTGGGTTGAAGCTAACCCAGGTAACTACTACCAGAGCCAAGCCACGTTCGAGGTTAGCCCCCGCGGGGACCTAACGGTTCACATCCACTGGAACAACGGCCACCGAAGCGTTGATGAAACCTGCTTCGGTACTGTTACCCAAAGTGGTGTACTACGGTTTACTGGCACGGAGCTTGCAAACCTGGATCCGCCAGGGTATAACCGCGATTACATCCTTGGTAACTACTACGCTAGTCTTTCATCAGATCACAAGGTGTTAGCAGGCGGGTGGGCCAATGGAGACAAAGGGAAATTCACACTTCAGAAACAATAATCAAACCCAAGAACACATCACTTTCAACTAACGCCCCTGACTGCCGGAAGGAAGTCAGGGGTTTTTATTTGCTTCCATAGAGCCTTGACAAAATAACCTCAAAATGATAGCGTAGTATGTTATAGAAAGTCTATAACATAATTTCGAAAATCAAAGAAGGTATATTAAAAATCAATCATAATCAAGGAGAGTTACCATGAATGAACGAAGCTATGCTAACCTATGGCAGCTGCTGTGGGCTAGGGTGCGGGTGGTCAAAACCACCTACGGTCAACGCACCTACGTGTCACCCTTTCTGGGGTGGCTACCCAACGTACTGCTGGCCGCCACACTGGTGGTCAGTATACACGTTGTTTTCAGCTGGACCTCATGGTTCACCGATTCGCTATGTGGGGCGCTCGCGCTCTACCTCATGACGGAGCACTACTTTATCTCAGCTGTGAAATGGGGTCTCATCTACAAGCGAACGGGCAAGCAATCACCCTACGCGGTCGCGTTCGACCTCAAGTACGCTGGCTGGCAAGCCAAACGTATCCTCAGAACTGGCTGGCACCACATACCATTCCGGTGGTGGCCTACAGTGGCAACCGGAGACATTGTCGACATAGGTCCGGGTGGCCAAGGGTTGATCTACGTTCCGTTCGGGAAAACCCTGCCGTCTGGCATGAATACCGGAGAGTACAACGATGCCTTTGGGGATCTGAGTAACCTCAAGCAATGCATAGACCATGGAATTTACAGGGGCTGGCAGGAAGAAACAGCAAAAGCAGGCGTGAGCGGGATTAACCCCTTCATCCTGATTTTCGCCCGCAACATGGTCTATGGCATGCCCGTAACACCTGAGAGCAAACGGTTCATCAACGAGCAGGGGGCACCAAACCTTACAGAGATCAACAAGTCACTCGGTAGGGAGAAGGCATCCGCGATCACACTAGAGCACTTTGGACAGACCGTGATTAAGGCAGTCGCCGGTATCGAGACGGTAACGGAAGACTACAAAATCATGGAACAAGGTGAACTGATGTTGGTTGACCGGGATGTGGCGATTAAGGAAGTGGGTGACTCCGAACCAGCAGAACCACCAGACCCACTCACTGAATCCACCGATGCAGAGAAGCAGACCAAACGAGTTGTCAAGAAGCGGAGAATCAATATAGATATGATGGGGGTAGTCACCACCTTTGGTGGCGTATCACTCTCAGCAGATCAAAACGCAGGACGACTCGGCGGGGGTACCGGATGGGGCGATGTAAAACTCAAGGAGGCAAAGCTCAAGGCTGACTCTCCTCCCCCACCCAAACCACCAGACACTGCTCCTCCACAGGAGTTGGAAAAGTGGGAACTCGAGATGGAGATTTGGAACTATGAGATCAGTAAGAAGCTCCTGCGCTACATCCTGGCGAGCAGTAAGAATAACCTGATGAAGCACAACAGTTACCAAGACTTCAGGAAATTCCGAGAGGCAAGGGGCACGCAGGGGTTGCAGTACGATACTATACTCGAAGGTTCTTACCTCTTCAACCCCATACTGGTACACGTAGAGAGGGTGCGCCAGCTGGTGGTACATGAGGGGGAAATGGCAGCCGTGATTTCAACCGTCGGGTTACCGCCGGAAGACATCACGGACGAGAAGTTCGAGCATGGTGCGGTGGTGATTCCTGGTCATAAGAACATCTGGATGGCACCACTGCCGCCGGCGAAGTACGCCATTAACCCCTACGTTAACCCGTGGCGTATTGCACGGGTGGCGGTGACGAAGATCAACAACTCGCTCGAGGTTTCGGACGTGCACATCTACGACAAGAAGTCGAGGCCGATTTACGCCACGACTAACGATGGCTACAAACTGCGCGTGGATGTGCAAACACTCATCACCATCTCGGAGCGGAAAGTTGCTTTCGTCATAGCGCGTTTTGGCGACATGGAAGCAGCTATCACCCAAGGGCTCGATCCCGTAGTTACCAAGGTCTACCATACTGAGGTGCAGGACCACCCGTACATGTACTTCATCAAGAAACGAAGAGAACTGCAAGACAGAGCCTCGGGTGAGGTTACCACAACACTGGCCCAGTACGACGTGAAGGTTATGGGCTCTTACGTCCAGGATTGGGACGAAATTCCGAAACCCGGTGAGGAAGGTAAGGGAACTGACCTCCAAGCTGCACTGCGACGCAAAGCAACAGCGGCGCAAGAAAAACGTGCACTCAAAGAACAGACGGCGAAGGAGATACAGAACGTTCTGCTCAAGTACCAAGAGGGTAAGTCGGCTGTCCAGGCTGACATCACGAAAGCTGAAGCTAAAAAGACCATCGAACGGTTCTTAGCGACAGCCAGGAAGTCCACTGGTAAGGGATGGGACGACTTCATGAAGGTCATTAAGAAGTACGACCAGAACGAGGTTGTCACCATCGTCGAGGCTCTGGGAGCTGACAACACCACAGCCGAACGCATCGCGAAAGACATATTCAGCGGCACCAACCCACTGCCACAGTTCCTCATGTTAGGTGGCGGGCAAAGCCAGAATATGCCATTCGATGCAGCTATGGCTGCGTTGGCTAAGTACCTCGGCCCCAAACCAACGGGCACCGGCAAACAGGGTGATGATGGAGATATGAAAACTCCCCCCGAACAACCTGAACCGGCTAAGGTCTCGGCTGGAGCGTAAACTGAAACAGAAACAATGAACTAACCGCTAGTGGAGTCCAACCACACGTGGCGACCCTGTTCTCGAAACTTCGAGAACAGGGTCTTTTTTATTCACACCTACTTGAACCTCACCTCAGCCTGTGCTACAGTGGCAAAGCCTAAAAATGAAGTGTTCGGCTCATGGGCCCGTGGTGTAGCCCGGTTAACCCCGAAGAATGTTCGCTGACGCTCACATCTACGGGGCGCGGCACGTCTCAACGCTCTTTAAAATGAAATGCACAAAGCGGGCCCGTGGTGTAGCCCGGTTAACACGTCTCCCTGTCACGGAGAAGACCGCCGGTTCGAATCCGGTCGGGCCCGCTTTGTGCGTCTCACTGCCTGCCCCGTATAGATACCGCAGTATCTTGTACGGGGTCACGGAGAAGACCGCCGGTTCGAATCCGGTCGGGCCCGCCAGCAAACTTTATGCTATCCGCCCCTTCGGGGCGGATTTTACTATTCCCCTACCAAGGCAAATGATTCTGTCTAATCTCCACTACTATAGGATAGGTGGAGTTGACAAAATGGTGAAATCTACTAAGATACTTCAACAACAACACTAATTAAGGAAAAAATTTGTAAATTAACAAACAACAATCACCATATAATAAGGAGAATCACATGAAAACACGGGGAAATGGTTGGGATGAGCGGGTTTGCCTTGCTGGCACCGACGATGCAGGCTCGACGGATGCTATGGGCCGAGTAATAACGCTGCTGTTCTATACTTTGCTCTTTGTCTACTCACCCAGCCGGGTATGGATAGTGGGGTCAGTGGTCGCTGGCCTAGGCACGATAGGATTTATTATCTACCTATCCGGCCTGCAGTACAAAGTAGTCGACTGGCGATCTTATGTCTTGCAGGAGCTGATCTGCTCCTGGCATAGTGGCGACTGGTTTTTCATTGTATTCATGGCCTGGCCTATCTTGCTCCCATGGTACACGGTCGCTTATCTAGCGTTCAATTCATACCCCCGAAGTTTCTCAGCTGACTATGAGACTGATAGATTCCGCCTCTATGGTTCAGGCCGGGGGCGCTACTACGGTATGCACCTCAATACCATCAGAGAGCACGTGACAAATGATATGAAACGGGTCGAGGCAGAGACGGCTACGCTCATGAACGTACCGATAAAAGTCCAGCAAAAATCACGGCTGGCACTACTACTTGGATCTGTGGCGGCATATTTGTCAGCCCCGTTAGGAGCTCGAGCACAAGACAAAGGAGACAAAGATAGCGCTCAAATCAACCGAACCTACGCTGGGCTGTTGTATACAGGCAGCTACGACTCAACCGGTACGTTGACCCCGGCTGCTTCCGTGAGGGTAGGGCTTGAAGCGTTACTACCGGTAGGGGTTGATACCCTCACTGCTCGTGCAGCTTGGAGCTCTACCGGCAGTGCCCTCGGTCATTTCTTTCTAACGCTACCTCTTGAAACGGACCTACGACTGCGGCTTGGTTTCATGGGACGGCCAATCTCCACCCAGAAACCACACCCCATCTCGCCCGGCGCGCACTTTGAACCGCCGGCTAAACAGGTTATCCCGGGGGCGGCGAGTGGCATGTCCTTACAATGGGCAAATATCACTGTAGGTACGTACTACCACCAGGTTCATAAAGCGCTGGAAGTAGATGCCAGCATGGGTCTTAAGGGAGGTGTCCTAGGAGTGAACGGAATTGATCTGGCAGGTTACCTCCATCGAGTTACGTGGGGTGCGGCCATAACGTTCACGACGCCAACGATAACTGTCGTGCTGTTCCATGAGCAACACACTAAGTCATCTGCGCTGATGGATATGAAAATCACGCCCGTTTCAGCATACTTGACTGACCTGTGGGATCAGCAAGCCAAACGACATAACTGGGAGGTTGGGGCAACGAAGACTTTTCTTGCTCCTCATGACATCCAGGTACTCCTCGGCGCTGGCTATCGACCTGTTGACAGGTCAACTGGTATATACCTGTGGGTCTATAGGTAATACAGCACCTAACAAGTCCTCAAAGCTAGAGGAATTCGGCGGCAAGTGGTTATTGTAACTGCTTGCCGCTTTTATTATCTTAATTATCTATGAGTTCACCTAGTCACGTGGTGTAGTTTGAGTACTACTCGGGTGCCGACTTACCAATGATTTTCCAAAACTCCACCAAACATATACCCCAACCAAGGTGACGAGGCCTGCGGTAACAAACCCCACCCGAACACCCCACAGCATAACCTGCTCATCGAGGCGGAGAAACTCCAACACAAAACGTAACAGCCCACTCGCTATGAGGTAGGTGGCCAGGAGCCGCCCCGTGGGCGGTGTTCGCTTCTGCCACTGCCACAGGAGGAGAGCTAGCGCCGCCAGCCCAAGTGATTCGTAGAGGAAGGTGGGGTGGAAGTGCGTGAACGCTGCGTAAGCGGCTGGACGATTTGCCTCGCTAATTGGTATGCCCCAAGGCAGCGTAGTCGGCAGGCCAAACAGCTCTTGGTTGAAGTAGTTGCCCCACCTGCCTACCGCCTGCCCCAGTGCAAGCCCTGGTACTAACATATCGCCCACCTCGTAGAACGAGAGCTTATGCTTACGGCACCACCACCAGGCGGCAACGGCAGCGCCGCCGAGTCCGCCGTGCCAGGCCAAGCCACCTTGCCAAATGTGCCACACCTCACTAAGGTGCTGCGAAAAATACCCCCACTCAAACACCAACACATCGACTAGTCGAGCACCGATAAGGCCCGCTACCATGAGCCAGAGTACCAGCTGCTCAAGCTCAGCTACGCTACGCCCGCGCGCACGCCACGCTGGCCGCACCACGAGGTACCCCAGGAGAACGCCCAACGCCAAGAGCAGCCCGTACCAGCGGACAGTGAGGGGCCCCAGGGAAAACGCCACAGGTGATGGCAGGTAGCTCGACCACCCCATAGGGTGTGGGTTGGCTAGCCGCCGGCTAGGGCGCTCTGGATAACCTCTTTGAGCTTAGTCCAGTCCTGCACCTTGCTACCGTTCACAAAAAAGGTCGGTGTAGCGTTGACACCGCGCTTGTCGCCCTCTGCCATGTCGGCGCGAACAACACCTTGCTTGGCGCGCGAGTCGAGGCAGGCGTTAAAGCTGTCGGTATTAAGCTGAAGCGCAGCCGCGTAGGTTTTGAGGTCAGCTTTCGACAGCGCCGGCTGGTGCTGGAATAAGCTATCGTGGTACTGCCAGAACTTGCCCTGGTCATTGGCGCACTCAGCCGCCAGCGCGGCCGTAAACGCTTGCAGGTGCACCGTAACCAGCGGGAAGTGGCGGTAGTTAAAATAAATTTGGTCGCCAAAGGTTTTAATGACGTCCTGCGCGGTGGGCTCAGCGGCCTTGCAGGCCGGGCACTCGAAGTCAGAAAACTCTTCCACCTTCACCCGGGCAGTCGGGCTACCCAAGGTGGGCCGCGGTGAGTTGACGTTGGGGTAGGCTGGCACCTGGCTCCCTGCCCAGGCCCACCAAGCAATGAGGGCTATGACAATGACGCCTCCAGCGATGAGGTACCCTTTCTGTCTGCCCTGCATAGGTTTACTGCTTCAGAGCTGCGTCAACTGCCGCTTTAAGGTCTGTGTAGGGCACAGCGCCTTCTACCGGTGTACCGTTCACAAAGGTGGTGGGCGTACCCTGCACGCCGTAGCCTGTGCCCTCTTGCTCCGAGGCCTGAACCTTAGCCGTAAACTCACCACTGTCGAGGCAGCTCTGGAACTTGCTCTGCGACACACCTACTTCTTTGGCCAGGGGCCCGAGTGCACTGAGCGCAAAGCCGGTGCCGTTCGAGGTGGTGCGTTCGTAGATTTTATCCACAAAGGCCCAAAACTTGTCGTTGCCGCCGAGCTTGCCCACGCACTCGGCCGCCTCGGCCTCTTTCTCTGCGTTCTGGTGGAAGGAGAGTGGGAAGTGGCGGTAGACCCAGGCCACCTTACCGGCTTCCTCCTGCATCAGCTGCTGCATGGCAGGGTGGAAACGCTTACAGAACGGGCACTCGAGGTCAGAGTACTCCACCAGCACGACGGCCGCATCCCTCGGCCCGCGCACGTAGTCATCGGCTTTCAGGGCAATGTTCACCTTGCTGGGGGCCGTAGGTGTGGGGTTAGGGACTTGAGCTGCAGGTGTAGTGCTCGTAGCTTGAGCTGTAGCGCCAGCAGTTGATGGGGCACGCTTCAAGCTGAGCGTACCGCCAGCCAGAACCACTACCACAAAACCAAACAAGCTCACCACCGCCACGCCCGTAACTAAGCCCATCACAAAGGTGAGCTTGGGAGAAGCACCAGCCCACATGCTGCTTACGCTGCTAGATCCCATGGGCATAAGCGGTTGGTTTTCGTGTGAATCGTACATACGTGGTGGTTAAAGGTAAAACGAAAGACGTGTGCGTCCTCAAGTATAGCACAAGCTGCTACACAGGGCTATGCAGCTCGTTGCCGGGTGAGGTAGGCGTAGGCCTGGAGCGCTGCCTTAGCACCCTCCCCGGCCGCCACCACAATCTGCTTTTCTGGCACCGTGGTGATGTCACCAGCGGCAAACACACCTGGGGCTGAGGTTTGGTTCAGGGTATCAATAACCACTTCATGGGCCTGGTTCAACTCCACTACGCCTTGGAGGAAATCGGTGGCGGGTTCATAGCCGATTTCTTCAAAAATGCCCCCCACCGCCAGTTCTTCTACTTCACCGGTTTGGCGGTGCTTTACCCTGAGGCCTGTAACCTGGGTTCCACCCAAAATTTCAACCGCATCACGCTCGGTGAGCACGGTCACGTTATCACTCCCCATAACAGCGTCTACCATCACCTGCTCACCAGTGAGTGCTGGGTTTATGGTTACAGCGTAAACCTTGGGACAAATTTTCTTAAGCTGGAGGGTGGCGTCGAGCGCCGAGTTACCACCGCCAACTACCGCCACCACCTTACCCTTGTAGAGTGGCGCGTCGCAGGTGGCACAGAAGGTGACCCCGCGGCCCATGAGTTTTTTTTCGCCCGGGATGTTGAGCATGCGCGGGTTCTTGCCGGCGGCGATGATAACTGCCCCGACGGTAAGCACCTGGCCGTCAGAAAGCTTAGCCAGCCAACCGTCCTGAAGCTGCTCCAGGTGCACCACCTCTTGACCTTCTACGACTTCGAGGTCAAAGGTAGCGTTGTCGTCGTCAAACCGCTTCACGTGCTTGTAGAACTGCGCCGTGAGGTCAGGCCCAGTCACCATGGTAAAACCGAGGTAGTTCTCGATGTCAGCTGACCAGGCCGTTTGTCCGCCGATGACCTTAGCGACCAGCAGGGTGTCGAGCTTGCGGCGGGTGGCGTAGATGGCGGCTGTCATGCCGGCTGGTCCGCCACCGATGATGAGGAGGTCGTAGTGCGCTTTCATACACGTTACCGACCAAATTTTTCCCTGAGCGCGGCCGCGATAATCTTGTCCCACAAGTCAAGCGGCACCACGCCGGCTATACGATGGCCGTTCACGTAGAACGTGGGCGTACCTTGGGCGCCAGCTGCCACCGCTGCTTGAGCGTCAGCTTGGATAGTGTTCAAAGTTAGGTGATTTTGGCGACAGCGGTTGAACTCGACCAGGTCTAGTGCGAGTGAGGTGGCAAGCGACGTGTAGATACTCTCACCCAAAGCGTCTTGGTTTTGGTAGAGCTGGTCGTGGTACGGCCAGAACTTGCCCTGCACAGCAGCGCAAGCCGCTGCCTCGGCGGCATTGGTCGCTTCGGGGTGCAGACTTGAATCGAGTAGGTTCAAGGGTAAGTTGCGGTACATGAGCCGGACAGCTTCGGGGTACTTGGCCAGCACCTGCTTTAAAATAGGTTCCGCTGCGCGGCAGAACGGACACTGAAAATCGCCAAACTCAACTATAGTCACTGGCGCGGTCACCGGCCCTAGGGTAGGGCTAGAGGGTGTAATAACGTCGTAGGTGGTGTTGGCAGGGGTATTCGTGCTGCCAGAAAACTTAGTGAGCTGGTTAGTACCAGTGGTCACCTGACCCTGCTTCATAAAGGGCTGCAGCACGAGCGGCAAACCAAACCAGACTGCCAAGAACACCACCACAACCCAAAGCCACGCTCGCTTCCACCAGGGACGACCTGAGAGCTTAGGCAGCACGAGGTTGGGTGTTGAGTTCAGTTCAGGCTGCATGTCCATAGCACTGTACCTAAAGCTTACACCTTTGGCTGCCTCGCGTGCCAGGGAGTTACTTGCTCATAGGCGTAAGCCAGCCTTAGCATGGTGCTCTCGGCAAAGGGGGCGGCTATGAGCTGCAACCCGACCGGCAAATTCTCGCTGAAGCCGCAAGGCAGAGAGAGCGCCGGCAGGCCGGCAATGTTGGCTGGCACGGTGTAGACATCCTGCAGGTACAACGCGAGTGGGTCGTTGGCCTTGCTACCTAAGGGAAAGGCCACGGTTGGTGCTGTAGGTGTGGCAAGTGCATCCACTGTTTTAAACACTTCGGCAAACTCTTGTTTGATGCGCGCACGGGCGGCTTGGGCCGTGCGATAGTAGGCATCGTAGTAGCCGCTGCTGAGCACGTACGTACCAAGCATAATACGGCGCTTGGCCTCGGCACCAAAGTAGCGCCCTCTGGTTTTGGCGTAGCGCTCGTAGAGTGTAGCGGCCTCGGCCACCGCACCGTAGCGCACCGAGTCGTAGCGCGCTAAGTTAGCGCTAACCTCTGACGGGCAAATAACATAGTACGCCGCCAGCGCGTAAGCCATGCTCGGCAGTGAAACTTCCCTGGGCTTCGCACCCAGTTCCTCAAGCTTAGCAATAGCCTCTTCAACTACCTGCTTAACACCGAGGTCTAACCCTTCGGCAAAAAACTCTTTCGGCACGCCAACGCGCAAACCTTTGATTGGCTTTGGTAGCTCAGCCACGTAGTTAGGCACAGTTGTGTGCACACTCGTGGCGTCATGTGGATCATGCCCTGCCATAGCTTGCAGCACGTAGGCGGCGTCTTCCACCGTTCGCGCGAACGGCCCGGGGCAGTCAAAGGACGATGTCATCGCTATGAGCCCATAACGTGAGGCGCGGCCATAGGTAGGCTTCACGCCAACCACGCCGCAAAAACTGGCTGGCTGGCGCACGGAGCCGCCGGTGTCAGTACCTAAAGCCACCAAACACTCCTGAGCTGCCACTGCGGCGGCCGAACCAGAAGATGAACCCCCGGGCACACGCGAGGTGTCCCAGGGGTTTTTAGTCGGGCCAAAGGCCGAGTTCTCACCCGAGGTGCCCATGGCAAACTCGTCGCAGTTGGTTTTACCAACCACAATCGCCCCAGCCTGGGTTAAACGCTCAACCACCGTAGCTCCGTACGGCGGTACGTAACCCTGTAAAATTTTTGAACCGGCCGTGGCCTGAACACCTTGGGTTACCAAAACATCCTTAACAGCCAGTGGTACCCCAGCCAAAGGTCCGAGCCCTTCCCCACGCCTTATTTTTTCGTCCAATGCTTCAGCTTGAACTAACGCTTGATCAAGCGTTGGCGCGATGAAGCTGTTGAGCTTACTGTGCTTGATATTTTTCGCGTGCTCACGGACTACATCGGCCGCTGACATGTCACCGGCCTTAACCTTAGTTACTAGTTCGCGTATCCCGAGCATGACTACTCCCTATCACTAAACACGGCCGGCACCTCCACTAGGTTATCGTGGTGCTGGGGCGCCTGCTCAACCAAACGCTGCGTTTCCGGCCATGGCGATACTGCATCAGGCCGCAGCGCAACTCCCTCACCCGTGGTCTGCTGCGCCGTACCTGGCGTAAGCTCTTGCAGATTACTTACGTAACCCAACACATCGCCGAGCTGTTTAGCATAACGCTCGACTTCAGCCTTCGTCAGCTCCAGCCGCGCCAGCTTAGCCAGGTGTTCTACTTCGGTTGTGGAGAGCCTAGCGCCCTTAGGCATATACCCCTACAGTATACCTGGCCAGCTAGACCCTTGACAAAAGACCTCGGGTGCGCTAGTATAAGATGTTCTTTAACACAAGTTGTTAGCTCTCTCCTGCCCACTGTAGCCAGCGTGCAGCAGAGAGCTACTAAATAACCCATATCAACCCCAAAACCAACAAGAAGGAGCGGCCCCATGACGGTAAAAACCGTATCCCGGAACTTCACCACTGTTGTCGAACTCGACAATGTCCGGCTCAGAGTGCCGGACAGCTTCAAAAGCGAATGTAAGGTGCCTGCGACCAACATAACGGTCGATGCCCAGGTTGTACCCGACACGAGGCACTACTACAGCGGCGTGCCGCTGGCCGGTGGTGTCTACTTGAATAGGCACTACTACTTCCCGACGGTGGTGGTGCCACTGGGGAAGTCAGTCGTAGCCCGCGTGCGGGTAGAAACCGAGACCTTCCCCGACGGCCGGGAGTTCACCATGATGAGAATTTTCGTCTACGCCGAACCGCGGCGAGCAGAGTATGAGCTCAAGCTGCGACAAGGCGGCGACGTATGCAACCTTCACAACCAAGTTCAAGGAGGCATCCCTATCAAGGGGACGCAAGCAAAAATTGTGTTCGAAAAAATCGAACACAAAACAGCCGAAGCTGCCCAGGTGGTTGCCGCCTGAACCGTCGAACCAGAAAAGGGTGAGTATATTCTCTCGCCCTTTTTATTTTGGCAAAAAATTTATACCCCTACTAGGCGCTGAAACTCTGTTTCACTCATTACCTTAATCCCCAACTTTTTTGCTTTATCCAATTTACTCCCTGGGTTTTCACCCACCTGCCAGCTAAAAAAGTGTAAAGAGCTAGCTTAGCTGAGCGTACGCTAGCACACCAAAATGGTCAGACGGGTACGGTCTATGGCGCTGTCCTGGCACCACCCCATACCGATTGATACGCCAATCGCGAGTGAAAAAAATGGCATCGTAACAAAACAAAGGTACGCCCAACCAATGCGTGGTGGGTTGTGGGTTAGGAACTGTCTGAAAGCCCGCCCGATAGAGCGTTCGCCACACCCGACTCCGCGGCCCAGAGTTAAAATCACCAGCTACTACCTTAGGCCCAGCCCCGGCTGCGTGCACCTGGGCTAGCAGCACGGCCAGCGCCTTACGCTTACCCGACAAGTTAAAAGCCAACGGCAGGTGAGTATTGTAAACCGTAAATGGCCTGGGATCTGAAAGGTACTTAAACCTTCCCCAGGTGCATATTCTTGGGTAGAGATCGTACCCACGGCTGGGCTTAGCTGGGGTTGAGCTCAACCAAAAGCTACCCTGCTCAAGCAAAGTGACGGCGCTAGTGTTATAGAAAACAGCACAGTATTCGCCAGTGGTCTTACCATCGTCTCTGCCTACACCAATAAAGCTGTAGTTCAACAGATGCGCTTGTAAAAACTCGAGCTGTGGGGTCTTCGCTTCCTGCACACAAAAGAGATCAGGCTGGGTTTGTAGTAAAATAGGTAGGCACAGCTCCCGTCTCTTGTGCCAAGACTTTTGGCTGAGGCTGACATCAACCTTGAGGTTCCAACTGATAAATCGCATAATGCACCCGGCGAGCGCCTAAGGTTAGCGGACGAGTTTTAGCAAATCAGATTCAGCTAGTACTGTAAGGCCGAGCTTCTTCGCCTTGTCCAATTTACTCCCTGGGTTTTCACCCGCTACAACGTAGTCTGTCTCTTTACTCACCGACTCACTCGTTCTGCCACCGAGGTCGCGAATACGGGCTTTGGCTTGTTCGCGAGTCATAGAGGTAAGTGTACCGGTGAGCACAAACGTTTTACCAGCGAGTTTACCCCGAGCTGGTCGAGGGGCTGGCTCAACCTTGAGCCCTAGTGCACGAAACTTTCCCAGCAGAGCTTTGGTCTGCTTGCGCGCAAAAAACTGCGCTAGGCTCTCTGCCACCACACTCCCCACCTGCGGCACGGCTTCAAAATCAGCCTGAGATGCAGCTGACACCTGCTCCAAGGTACCAAAGTGCGAGGCCAGGTCACGTGCGGTTTCCTCGCCCACGTGGCGAATACCTAAAGCATTCAAGAAACGCTCTAAAGAAATGTGTTTACGGTCAGCGATGGCAGCAACTAAGTTACGCGCTGAAGTTTCAGCAAAACGTTCGAGGGGCGTAAGCTCTTCTTCTTTCAGGGTAAAAAAATCTGCCGGGTCCTGCACCAAACCAGTCTCCACCAAAAGGTCAACCGTTTTGCGACCTAAACCTTCAATGTCGAAGGCTCGCCGTGAAGCAAAATGGTACAACCCCTCGCGCGAGCGACCGGGGCAGCGTACATTAGAACAGTAGTGTGCCACCTCGCCAGCGCGCCGCACCACCCGTGAACCACACACTGGGCATGCCTTTGGTATGGTAAACTTTTTTTCTTTCCCTGTGCGGAGCTTAGGCAACACCTGGACCACATCAGGAATAATGTCACCCGCTTTTTCTATAATAACAGTATCGCCTATCTTCAGGTCCAGGCGATCAATTTCATCTTGGTTGTGGAGCGTAGCGCGCGACACCGTAGTACCAGCTACCCGGACAGGCGTAAGCCGAGCTACTGGTGTGAGCACACCGGTGCGGCCCACCTGTACCGTAATATCTTCCACTTTGGTAGTGGCCTGCTCGGCGGCGAACTTGTATGCCAGCATCCAGCGTTCGCTTTTGCCGACCACTCCAAGCCTGCGCTCCTGCGCAATATCGTTCACTACCAACACTGCGCCATCGGTTTGGTACGGCAGCTTCTCCCGTGCTGTTTCCCACTCTGCGACGTAGGCAGCCGCGGCCGTAAGGTCACGTAGCTCGCGGCAGTGGGCACTGGTTTTAAAGCCTAAGTCCTTCAACAGTTCATGTACCTCGGCGTGCGTTTTTTGTCCACAGTCGGTAATAAGCTCAAACGCGTAGAACTCCATTTTCCGTGAGGCAGCCGCGGCTGGGTCTAACTGGCGAATAGAGCCTGCCGCCAAGTTCCGAGGGTTAGCGTAGGGCGGCAAACCACGTTTAACTTGAGCCTCGTTAATACGCGCTAGCTCAGCTTTGGTGAGTACCACTTCACCACGCACATCAAGACGCGTGGGCAACTTCCGCTTTACCGGTTCCAGCCTTAAGGGGATGCTCTCAATAGTCCTCAAATTCTGGGTAACGTCCTCCCCCACTACACCATCACCGCGCGTAGCCCCACGCGTGAACAAACCATGCTCATAGGTTAACACCATGGCCAGGCCATCCATCTTAAGCTCACCGTAGTACCCCCGCACCGCTTCACCAAGGACCTTGCGGCTGCGCTGCTCCCAAGCCTTGACCTCGTCTAGCGAAAAAGCATCGTCAATTGAGAGCACGGGGCGCGGGTGCCTGACCTTGGTGAACTTGGCTAGTGCCTTACCCCCCACACGTTGGGTTGGCGAGTCGGGGGTAACAAGCTCGGGAAACTGTCGCTCCAGCTCGGCGAGCTCGTGCTTTAGGGAATCGAGCGCGGCGTCAGAAATCTCTTGCCGGTCCTCTACGTGGTAGAGGTAGCGGTGGTGGTTAATTTCCGCCCGCAGCCTGGCAATACGTTGGCGCGCCTCAGCTTTCGTCATAGCGGTGCCTACTTTACAATGTCTTGCTCGGAGAAAATAACGTAGTCAGAAATGCCGTAGGCTGGCGCACGGCGCGGGATGGTGGTCTGGAGCGTTTGCGTGGTGCTGCCCTCTTTACCCTGGCCCCAAACGTCAAGGTAGCCAGCCGAACTCGTGGCGCTGGAGTTGAGCTGCAACCCAACTACCGGCGCCTTGAGGGCACGAACCCTAACTTGGTAGAGGCTAAGGTTCTGCCCGGTTTCGCCAGGTCCGGGGAACAGCAGCGGGTACGAGGTACAGGCAGTATCTCCGACCTGCGCCGGCGAACACAAGTAGGGGAAACCAAGGTTCTGGCGATACACCCTGAGCTTCGTCTGCCCCCCGCTGGTGTATGATTCGAGGAATGAAATTTCCAGCTGAGGGTCAGGTACCAGGCGGCGGTCACGACCCCAGTTCACAATAACGGTTGTGGAGGGTACGGCTGGATTGAAGTCGAGCTGAAAGTTCTGGTCTACGTCAAGGTAGGGCAGCTGGACAATGCTGGCTGGGCTGATCTTACGCTTACACTGCAGCGTAGTGTTGCTCGCAGTGGAGGTGGGCAGGGCACAGCTTTGGTAGGAGGTGTCCGCGCAGGTGTTAGCCTGGTCGCACAGGCTAGCTTGCCGAATGTCGTAGAGCGACTCCTCCAGCCCGCTCTCGGCTTGGCTGTAGGCTACCAGGCCGTTATCAATCGCCCGGGCTTGCCTGAGGTCGGCGACCACTAACGTGCCCACCGTCAACCCACCCACGATGCCGCCGGCCAGGAGCAGGAGTGCTAGGAGGAGTATGTTACCGGGGCGATGAAGCGTGCGTGTGGTCATAGGTTAGCGCACGTAGGCGCGCGAGGTTACCGTGGTCTGTAGGTAGCTCGAGACGCGGTTATCGACCTTAGCGTCGATAGTGCTGACGGAAAGCGCGATGGTGACCTGCGGCTGCACATCAGGGGTACAGCTCGGTGGCGTGAGGCCTCCACCGCAGACCGTGCCATTGCTGGAGAAGGGATCACCGAGCGGTGTGGGGTAAAAGTTTAAGGCCTCCACGGAGAGCGTGGGCGAGGTTATAACCTCAAACGGGCCACCGTCACGGCTTACCTGCACACAGCCAATGTCAGTGACCCCGTCCGCGGAGGGGCACTGCGCCTGCCCCCGCTGGAGCCGAAAGCTAACCGAGGTGTGCTCGGCTGTCAACAGCTTGAGCTCGTTCGATTGGTCAATCCGGGCTGGCACGGTACTGCCGAGGTACGAGCTGTAGTCTACCGTATCAGCGCGCACTTCGCGTGCCAGCACGTCCATGAGGTAGCGCGCGTTGGTAGAGGCAGTCTGGCTGGAGCGGAGCCGACTTTGGGCGCGCTGCACGTTCACAAAAATTTCGGCAATAATTACGCTGGCCAGCATGAAGATGAACATGGCCACCACAATTTCCATCAGGGTGAACCCCGCACCACTTTTTCCGGAAAAAAAGTGGTGCGGGGCAAATCCCCTTAAGCGCGGTGAAGACGTTGGTAACGTGTGTGCCATACTACCTCCAGTTGTATATGTACTCCACCAGGCTTAAGCTACGCCTGAGTACGCCCCCAAAAAGCCCAGCGGCTGGCCAGGCCACCTGCGACTCCACCCGGTAGCCAACTTTAGTGCCGCCAGCTGGCGGGCAGTCTCCGTTCGGCCGGTCGTAGTAGGTGGTGGTCGTGGAACCGTTCTGGCACACCGGGTCCAGCATCAGCGCCCGGTAGTACCCGGTGGGCTGGTACGAGCTGGGGAGGGTGAGGGTAGGGTCTTGGCGCCAGAGGTAGAACTGGCTAGCGCTGCCCCGGAAGAGCTGCAGCGCGGGCTGGCTAAAGTTGGCGCGGCTGGTGTCAAAGGGCACAAACTGTAACGTCCAGCTCCCTGGCGTAGTGGTGCTAGGGTCGTCGGACGGCGGGGCGAACAGGAGAGCGGCGCCGCAGTACGTACTCCGGCAATCATTCTGCCCCGGGGTGAGGCCGGTGTCCCAAGTGCGGGTAGGGTCGCTGTGGGAGGCAGCCAACCAGTTACTATCGCGTATGCCCCGCACCACCTCTATGCCCTCGCGCGCCAGCTGCAGCGCCACCACGCGCTGGTTTGAGGCGGCGGTGGCGCTCACGTTCTGTAGCGTCAGGGTGAGAATAGCCCCTAAGCCCAATAGTATCATGCCTATGGCCATGGTTGCCTCGAGCAAACCTTGGCCGTGGGGTGGGTGGTCGAGGTAGTACCTTAGTACCATAGGGCTACTGGATAAATACCTGACCAGTGGCAGCGTTGAGGTGCACACTGAGCGTTGTGCCGCCACCCTTGGGGTGCTGAATGGTGATAACAGCATTGCTAGCGCTGTTGTTCACCGTCACGGTTTCCACAAATGGGTCAAACACAATATCGAGCGGGTCCCCAGGCTGCAGGTTGGAGAACTTGACGTTGGGTGAAACCTGCACCGCGCGCACAAAAATAAAGTTCTGATCAGCCTCTGAGTAGGTGTAGGTTTTAGGTGCCGCTGTTTCACAATCAGCAAACTCGATAATGGTGTTGGGCGAGGTCAGGTGTAGGCCGTAGCCCGAGGGTGGTGGGCCAGCCGTGGAGAGCAGGTGCCCGGGGTTGGCGGGGTCGGGGCAGGGTGACGGAGTAACTGTGCCAGAGCTGGCAGCTGTCTGTGCTTCGCGTAACGCAGCTTGCACAATACCGGCCGCACCGTTGAGCTCATCACGGTACTGGCCGCTACGAAAGTTCACAATGACGAGGCTGGTGATGATGACAAAAATACCCATCGAAACCAGGAGCTCCACCAAGGTGAAACCACGCAGCACTCGAGCACTCGAGCACTCGAGCACTCGGCCAGAGGAGTACCAACACATGCTATTGGCAGGAGCTTGCATGGTTTAGTGACCTAGTGTTCTAGAGACGAAGTGATTGTATTCTACCACAAAAACGAACTGTACCACTGCCAAAGGGAATCGCCCCAGAGCAGCACCAGGAGCGTAGCTGCAGTAAGGAACGTGCCTAGAGGTAGCTGACTACCCCACGTTTTTTTACCTGTAGCGAGGAGGGCCAAACCTACCAGGGCGCCGCTCACGTAGGCAAGCAAGAACACCAGCAGCAAACTAGGAAAACTCCCAACTATAACGGCGACGAGCGCGCCAAGGCGTATGTCGCCGTCCCCTACCCATCGGCCCCTGGACACCGCGTACTGTAACCAAAACCAGCTAGCACCCACTAAACCTAAGACTACCAAGAGGTGCCAGTCTTTCCCTGCCAGCACGTTGAGCATAAACGCGACTACCAACCCGGGTAGCGTCACTTCATCGGGCAAAATGTACCAGCGTGCATCAAACACAAACAGGGTTAAGAGCAGGCTCGCAAACACACCGAAGGTTAAAAACGGCAGCACGTTTGCAAACGTAAACACGGAGGTAAGCTGCGGCGGGAACCACAGGTACCCCGCGAGCCACAAGAGTCCGCTCGTAAGCTCCACCAACGGGTACTGCCAGGAGATGGGCTGGCGGCAGGTGCGGCAGCGGGCCCGGAGGAGTACGAAGGACAGTAGCGGCAGGTTGTCGTACCAGGTGAGCTGTTTCCGGCACTTAGGACAGTAGGAGCGAGCAGTTAAGAACGGCTCACCGTTCGCCAAGCGGAGTATGACTACGTTGAGGAAGCTGCCCAGGCAGAGACCAAAGAGAAAAACTAAACTGAGTATGACTATCATGCTACCGTTAGTCTAACATAAACCGGAGTTTAGACATCGGCCCTCACGGGTGCCCCAGCCACCAGGAGCGATGGGCAACATAGTCTAAATATTCCTGGCTGGGCGCTTCAGCATCAAACCTAATAGCAAGGAGCAGCAGACCCTGTGAGGCGGGAAGCTTACCCTGCTCTAGGGGGACGGCGGCCTGCAAGTACAGGTAGTGAGCCAGGCTTGGTGCGAGTAAACGATCAACGTGCCCCAAGTCCGTGGGCTTAAAACTGGGCGGGAGCGACGCAGCATGAACGAGGGCCCCGCGTGCACTGGCCTCAGTAGCAAATACCTGGTAACTAAAGCCCCACGCTCGGCTATGCAGGTTCGGGCTCACGTTCTCAACTGGAAACGTGGTAAAGAGCGGCCGGTGGGCTCTGTCGGCGTACTGCCAAGCAAGGTCTAAAAACTCACGCCGCTGAGCTAAGAACGGCAACTTGTCATAGGCTGGGCTAAAGTGCGAAAAGTCCGCGGGCAACATCGTAGCACTAGTATCCTCCAGCAAGGTTACGTCCGGCCGCAGGTGTTCTACGAACTGCACATAGAAAAACGAAAAGAGCTCGGTATCGATCACCCAATCTGTCTGTTTCACAAGCAGTACAGCCCGGGGTGGTAGCGAGGCGAGCTGCTCGTGTGCAACGTCGTAGATGAGGTGCTGCCGGCTTAGGTCAGTGGCCGACCGATGCTCTGCCCAGAGCGCCAGCGGTACACTACAGAGCACAGTGGTAGCAAACACACCAAGCCAAAGTCGCCGCGACCTGACTTCCGGCCACTTCAAGATAACCCAATGGTACAGCCAGGCTGTTCCCATAGCAGCGTATACCACAACTATGGCATAGGCCACAATGTAGTACACCCGGTATACGTAAGCTACGTCTAGCCCCCAGCTGTAGTTTCTGAGAAACACAATGAGCACACTCTGAGTAAACCAGGTACCTAGGAGGAGGGTCCCTACCCGCCAATCACGCCAGCTTATGAGTAGGCCTAACAGAGCCGCGAGAACGACAATCCAACCGAACTCACTCGGCCAGCTCTGGAAAAAATCGGTCACCAACCCCAGCTTCCCACTGGCTACCGCTAGCTTGCCGAAATCTGCGTACTGAGCTCGACTCACGTGCTGCCAGAAGCTGGTCCAGGTGTGAATGTTACCCCAATTAAGTGCAGGGTGAGCGCGTGATAAGAGTGGTAGTACACCGTACACCGAACAACCCGCAAAGAAAAACAGCGCGCTCCGAAGCGTCACGTGCCAATCGCGCAGTAACCTAGGGTCGGTAAAGGCTGCAAATGCCAAGTAGACAGGCAGCAGGAGTACCATGAGCTGGTGCACCCCTGTGCCCAAACCCACTAAAACCATGACAGCATACCAGAACGAACGCTGCCCAGTCTCACCCCACTTAAGTAAGAAATAGAATGTCGTGAGTGCGAACAGGGCGTACAGGCTGTAGTGACCAGCTACCACTGACTGAGACCAAAACGTGGTTGAGAAAGCCAAGGTCAGTGCCGCCACGAGCGCCAGGGGGCGAAGCTTAGTCAGGTGACGGACAACAAGGTAGGTAAAGTAGACCGCACCCGCCCCACCTATACCCGAGAGCAGGTTCACCCGCCACGGAACTGAGCCAAACGGGAGGAATGTGGCAAGTTTCCCCAGTAACACATAGAGCGGGTAGCCAGGTGGGTGTGGCACTCCCAGAGTGGCGGCCGCGGTGATGAACTCTGAACTATCACGCACGTAGAGGGACGGCGCCAAGGTAGCGACGTACGCAGCCAGTGGCAGCCCAAAAGCTACCACACCCCAGACATCAACCTTGGTGAACAGGGAACGCCACACGCTCATGGTTTGGGGTAGTAGAGTAGCTGGTCTCCCAGCACCTCCCGTAGCTCGTAGTTAGACCTAATGGCCGCTATCATCTCATTAGTAAGCGGGGCGTTGCCGTCACGCACGTTGTAGCGACGATGGTCGATAGTGCCGCGAGCCATGCTGAGCAACACCAGCTTAAACTCACGCCGATTGAACTTAGTAACAAAGAGGCTTTGATCCCACAAGCCACGACGGACAAGGTGGGGGTAGGTACGCGAACCAAGCAACCAACTCTGCGCTCTAACAAACGGAGCGAACTGCATATCCTCTTCAAAAAAATCGGCGCTCCCCAAGTGTATTAGGCGCTCTACCACGGTAGTGTAGTCAGGCAGGCGTTGCCAGGCCGCGTCGACCACCGTGTTCAAGTTTTGTATAGCAATCCCCTGCACAATGGTAAAACTAAGGAGCGCGAACAGCACCAGCACGCTGCGGTTCTCTGTAAACCAGCGGAGCAGCGGTGCCAGTACCTGGCCCTTGAGTGAACTCCAAGCCAAGAGACCAACCATAAGGCACGCGAGCTGGAACTCAAACCAGTAGTTGGGTCCTGCCCCTGCTCGGGCATAGGCCACCAGCGACACGAGCGAACCCGCGAGGTAGAGCATAAAAAAGGCTAGCGACGAACGGGGGCTGAGCTCTACCCTACCCCTGAACCTAGCCTCGAGAAATAGCGCGGTGGGGAAGAGCAGGAACGCTGCCGGCCACGTAGCGAGCGGTGCTAGCCCCAAGCTCAGGTTACTAAAGTAGAACCGCTGACCGGTATTCACAGTTATGAGGTGGACAAAGAACTGGCCTCCAGTCAACTGATTACACCACCAAAAAAGTGCTACCACCGGCACCACAAAAGCCAGGGCATAGGCAAGCGCGGTGCGGCGCTGACCCTGCCACCACAGGTAGAGTGTGGCGGCGAGTGGCCCCGCCAAAAATGTGGTTTTCGTGTAGAACGCCAGCACGAAGCAGGGCACCGATAGCCACAAACTAAAGCGGCTTGGCCGGGTGATGAGGAAAGCTCCCAACATGGTAAAGGCTAATCCCAAAAAATCAACGCGGTCGAGCACGGCCCACCCCATCACGTTCGACACCGACATAAAGGCGAGCGCACCAGCGAGCGCCAACGCGCGGCCAGCTGAGCGGCGCAGCACGGCATAAACCAAACCAGAAATAGCGAGGAGCGAGACAATAGAGAGCAAGCGCCCCACGGTGTGGTCAAGCGGCAGGTGGAAAAAACCTATGATAGTGGCCGACAACAACACAAAGAGCGGCGGGTAGGGGCTGGTGAAGTAGGGCGGCTGTGCCAGTGGCGGGTAGATGGTCCTAAGCTCAGGGTGTGCTAAGAACAGCTTCACCTGGTTTAGCACAAAGTTCTCGTTGCTATCGAGCGCGTAAGGGTAGGTAACGGCGCTCCAAGCGTAGTAGAACCAGAAGATGGCAAATACGGCCACCACCACACTGAACCAAAACCACGGTTTGGTGATGGTGCTAAATCGATACTCTGCGCGGGAGTGATCCACAGGACAAAAGTTAACTCACGAACGTATAAACACTACCACTCTCTAATCCGTCAAGCTCTTAAGGTAGGCAAAGATATAGTACAGTCTAACAGTAATACTAATACCAAGCTACCATAAAACCATCCGTCATTTGGCGGATGGTTTTACGACAACGTAAGCCTGCTTTACTGAATCCCGTTCGGCGTAGCGGTGTGAGCTGTGCCGGTCGCAAGACCAGACATAGCTGCGTTCTCAGTAGTGAAAGCCAAACTATAGCTGATACAGGTGGTGCCTGCATTGGTGCACCCCGAGGGGGTAGGCGTGTAGGCGTAGGTATCACTCTGCGGGGGAACTGGAACCTTACCCATGTACACCGTGCCCCCAGCACTGCCGCTCGCAGTGAAACCGGCTGCTGTATTACTGAGGGTTGCGGCAGTAGCACCGCCAAGGTTACCACTGTAGGCTGGATAGCCAGTCTGGTCACCGTAGTAAAGCTCCATGGCGGTGACGAGCTGCTTGATATCGCTGACGCGCTTGGCGTCACGGGCCTTCTGCCTCGCGTTCTGCAGGGCCACAATGGCCAGGGTCGACAGAATGCCGATGATGGCAATAACCACCAAGAGCTCGATGAGGGTAAAACCTTTGTGTTGGTTCTTCATGCTGTCACCTCCTTTCAAGATAGTTTAAGTGCTTAAACTATACCATGTCCAGTGAGGGAGAACAACGCTGTACAGTAATTACCAAACCACCCCGAGGTGGGGTGGTTTGGATAAAATGCACTGAAGTACCTACTGAATCCCGTTCGGCGTAGCGGTGTGAGCTGTGCCGGTCGCAAGACCAGACATAGCTGCGTTCTCAGTAGTGAAAGCCAAACTATAGCTGATACAGGTGGTGCCTGCATTGGTGCACCCCGAGGGGGTAGGCGTGTAGGCGTAGGTATCACTCTGCGGGGGAACTGGAACCTTACCCATGTACACCGTGCCCCCAGCACTGCCGCTCGCAGTGAAACCGGCTGCTGTATTACTGAGGGTTGCGGCAGTAGCACCGCCAAGGTTACCACTGTAGGCTGGATAGCCAGTCTGGTCACCGTAGTAAAGCTCCATGGCGGTGACGAGCTGCTTGATATCGCTGACGCGCTTGGCGTCACGGGCCTTCTGCCTCGCGTTCTGCAGGGCCACAATGGCCAGGGTCGACAGAATGCCGATGATGGCAATAACCACCAAGAGCTCGATGAGGGTAAAACCTTTGTGTTGGTTCTTCATGCTGTCACCTCCTTTCGCGTAAAACTGGTTGACTTAAATTGACTTTACTAGTATAGCACATTTTACACTGGAGCGCTAGAGCACTAAAGTACTAGAGCACTACGGCACTAGAACACTGAGCGGGTGGACCATAACCCTACTTGGCGTAGACGCGCAGTGCATCCAAAGCCTTCCAGAGCATGGCACCGATTTCTTCAGTTAGAGCGGTCAACTTTGCAGCTGCTTGTGCTGAGCAGTACTGTTCCTGAGCTGAAAAATCAAGTTGGTCCATTTTACCCCTAAGCTGTTCCCGAAAATCCCGACCCATAGTGGTCTAGTGATCAGGTGCTCTAGTGCTAAAGTGACCAAGTGTAGCTTAGGCTGCGCCTGACAGTCGGTACATGGGGAGCAGGATAGACGACACAATAAACCCAACCGCCACGCCCATGACAAGCATGATAGCCGGCTCCAGTAGGGTCACCAAGTTGGTCACCAGGTTGTTAACCTCGTGGGTGTAGAAGGCACTGAGGCGTTTGAAAATTTCTTCCAAGCGACCGGTTTTCTCGCCCACGATCATCATCTGCGGCAGCATGGGCGGCACCGCACTGCTCTGGGCAAAAATGGTGGCAATAGAGTTACCATCTTCCACCTCTTTGATAGTCCGCTCGATGATATCCTTATACACGGCACTGCCCACCACGTTAGCCACAATGCTCAGAGACCTGGTGAGCGGCACGCCGCCGACCACCAGCGTGTACATAGACTGGGTGAACCTGACCAGGTAGATGTGGCGGTAGATGGTGCCAACAATGGGAATTTTAAGCTGCAGCGTGTGCCACACGTGCTTGCCCCTGGGGGTTTTCACAAACAGGCGCGTGAGCACCGCCACGGCCGCAATAATAATGAGGAGCAGCCACCAGTAGCTGGCCATGAAGTGGCTCACGGCTATGAGCAGCTTGGTCGAAAACGGCAGCTCGGTCCCGGCTTCAACTAAAACCTGGGTCAGCTTAGGTACCACGTACACCATCATGACCGAGCCCACCACAACCAAACCGGAAAGAATGAAAGCGGGGTAGATCATGGCGCCCTTGATGCGCGAGGTGAGGTCGTAGTTCTTCTCCGCTTCGTCGGCCAGGTAGTTCAGAATTTCGTCAATCTTCCCCGAGCTCTCGCCAGAGTTCACCATGTTGATGTAGAAGTCGGAGAATACCTCGGGGTACTTCCCCAGCGCGGCCGACAGCTTGGCCCCGCCCTCCACTTCGTCCGCCACCTCGGACACTACTACCTTGAGCTTAGGATTTACGGTCTGCTTCTCCATGATGCGGAGAGCCTGCACAATCGGCACGGTGGCTGAGGCCATCACGGCGAGCTGGCGGGAGAAGATAACCAGGTCGCGGGTCTTGATGCGAGCGATTGGGCTGGCAGCCAAAAACTGGAACCGGCTCACCCGCCGCTCTTCTACCATGAGCGGCGTTAGGCTGCGGTCGGTCAGAATTTCTACGGCTACCTCACGTGAGGGCGCCTCCACCATGCCGCGGATAGACTTACCCTCGAGGTCTTTGGCTTGGTACGCAAACAGTGCCATAGGGAACTACTTAGACTTGAGCAGCGACTCTAAGGTCTCGCGGTGCACAGCCTGGGCCAGCGCCTCTTCGCGCATCACGTCGCCGCGCTGCACCAGCGTGGCCATGGCTCGTTCCAGCGCTACCATGCCCTCCTCGCGAGAGGTTTCGAGTATGCTCTGAATTTGGTGCACCCTGCCCTCATGGAGCAACGACTTCACCGGCTGGGTGGCGAGCAAGAGTTCAGTGGCGAGCAGGCGCCCGCCGCCGAGGCGCGGCAGGAGACGCTGCGAGGTGACACCGAGGAGAGTTTCGGCCAGCAGGAGCTGCATGGTCTGCGGTTCCAACCCTGGCCAGGGTGAGGTTAGGTACTCGAGCGCGCGGACCGTTGCATCAGCCTCTAGCACCACCAGCACCAGGGTACCAGCGGCCGCCAGCTTCAAGAGGTCGGGCCACACCGACAGCGGCAGCGGCACGTCTACCGCCACCACATCAACATCTTCGTGCCTCAGGTCGGCAATGGCTTCGGCCGCCGTGGCGACGTCGTCCCCCACCGCGCGCTGCTCAACGAGCGCCCGGTCACTCTGGAGCACGTACTCCACCGGACTCTCGAGGGTAACAATGTGCCTGGCCGCGGTGTGGTTCACCTGGTCTAAGAGCGAGGCCAGGGTAGTAGTACGCCCAGAGCCCAACGGCCCGGTGATGAGCACCAGCCCCTCACGCGCCGCCGCGAGCTCTACTAAACGTTTGGGTAAGCCCAAGGTGGTGGCCGGCGGCACCTGCAGCGGAATGTAGCGGAGGTCAAAGGCAGGGTATCCCTTCTGGTAGCTTACGTGCACCCGAAAACGCGCGCGCGTACCCAGGGCGTAGCCTACGGCAACGTGCTTCTGGGCCGCAAAAACTGCCTGGGCTGGTTCGCTCAAGAACAGGTGGGTGAGCTCCTGCAAAAACTCCACGCTCACCACCGGCTCGTCCTTCATGGCTTCCAGGCGGCCGTCGCGCCTGAGCATGGGTTGGTTCCCGGCAGTGAGGTGCACGTCAGAGGCCTGGCGCTCGATGACGCTGGTGAGTATGCGGCTCAAGGCTGCGGTATCGGCAGCAGACATAGGCGCTCGCTAGTCCCGGGCCACCGCAATAACCTCTTCGAGGGAAGTAACACCGAAGAGGGCCTTGAAGTAGCCGTCTTGAATCAAACTGGTGCCACCCTGCCGCACGAACTCGGCCTTGAGGTCGTAGGGCTTGGCGCCCTCCACGATAATGCGCTGGAGCTCAGGCGTGTTGATGAGCACTTCGGAAATGGCCACCCGGCCACGGTAGCCGGAGTTCTCACACTGGTTACAGCCCTGAGCCTGGTAGAGCGTCCACGGCTCAGCTGGTATCTCCGCCCTCGTCTCTGCCCCCAAGGTCTCAAACTGCTGTTTGATCTGAGCTCCCACCTCAGGCGGCGGCGAGACGGCCCGCTTGCAGTTCTCGCAGAGCTTCCGCACCAAGCGCTGAGCAATAATGACGTTGATGGTCGAGGCCAAGAGGAACGGCTCCATGTGCATGTCGATGAGCCGGAGGATAGCCGAGGGCGCGTCGTTGGTGTGGAGCGTAGAGAGCAGCACGTGGCCAGTGAGGGAGGCGTGGATAGCCAGCTCCGCCGTTTCCGAGTCACGAATTTCACCGACCATGATAATGTCCGGGTCTTGCCGCAGAATGGACCTGAGACCGCTGGCAAACGTGAAACCAACCTCAGGGTTAATTTGGCTCTGGTTCACCCCCGAGAGGAAGTACTCCACTGGGTCCTCGAGGGTGATGATGTTCACGTCCTCATGGTTTAGAATGTTGAGCACAGCGTAGAGTGTGGTTGATTTTCCGCTCCCGGTGGGGCCCGTGACCAAGAACATGCCGTGCGGTTTGGTGATGGCGTCGTTCAGAACCTTAAGCTTCTGTCCGGAGAACCCTAAACCTTCAAAGGTCCTGACCCCGGTGGTTGGGTCGAGGATGCGCATGACCACCTTCTCGTTGGACACCAGGGGCAACGTCGACACGCGGAAGTCGATAACCTTGTCTACAACTTTGAGGCGGATGCGGCCGTCTTGGGGTAACCTGGTCTCATCAATTTTCAAATTGGCGAGCACCTTCACGCGAGAAATGACGGCGGAGTGAATGTACTTCGGGAGGGTGAGCGAGGTGTGGAGTACACCGTCGACGCGGAACCGTACCCGCGTATCGGCCTCGCCGGGCTCAATGTGCACGTCAGAAGCACCCCCCTCCACGGCGTGGCGGAGGATGACCGAAACCATTTTGGCGACCGGGGCCGACTTCAGTACCTGGTCAAAGTTCACCTCCTCGTCCTTGTCTGAAGCATCCCTAAAGACGTCCTGCTCCTTACCCTCTGTCATCTTCAGTGCCTCACCCACTTCACTGGTCAGGGTACTGTACTGGCGCAAGGTCTGGAGCAGGCCTTCACTGGTCGTAATAGCGTAGCGAGGCTTCCAGCCGTTCTGCCGCGCCAACAGCTCTATCGCTTCCATGGCCTTAAAGTTCTCGGGGTGCACCAGCGCCAACCAGACCTCAGTCCCCTGCCGCTTGAACGGCACAATCTGGTAGTACTGAGCGGTCTCGAGCGGCACCAGCTGTAAGACCTCTTTGTCAATGGTTTGGGCATTGAGTGCCACCGCCGGAAAATTGAAGAACTGGCTCTTGGCCTTAAGTAGGGCCTCGGGGGGCAGTACCGCCCGCTGAATAATGAGCTCCTCTAAGCTGCGTTGCTCAACCTGCACCTGCTTGCGGAGCTCTTCAAGCTGAGCAGCTCTGAGCAGCCCCTGCTTAACCAGGAAATCGCCGAAGTCTTTTTGTGAGAGTGGAGTGGCCATAGGCTACAAAGGTTAAGGGCTCTTACAGCTCGCTAGGCTGACGGGGAGTTGGCTGGTACGAAAGCTCTGGGTAGCAGTTTGGACGAGGTAGGTGTCGGGTGTAGTGGCAAGTTTCGCCCAGGCGCACCACTCGTCGTACAGGCTGCTCAGGTACACCGGGTAGGGCTGGTGGGTGTCCGGATCAGTCAGCATGGCGGGCAGGAGGCTGGCCTGGAGCAGCTCGGTCAGGGTGCCGTAGCGGTGGTAGCGGTTGAAGTAGAACTCTTGGGCTCGAGCCAGCGAGGTAAGGTGCTCTGTCCTCAGGGTATCGTCGGCGCGTAGCTGCTGGTGCCTAAGGTACAAGTTAACGACCAGGGCGCCGAGCACCACTACTACCATGAGCACCACCACCGTCAGCAGAGCTACCCCCGACTGTCCTGCCTCCCGCCGCTGGTTGTTCACCACCGCCACCTTAGTGCTTCTTAACTAGCCCACCCTGGAGCGGCGCAAAGGGGTCGATGTTGTGGGTGGTGCCAGGCTTCAGGGGGAGCGTACCATCGTCTTGGAGCACGGGGGAAACCACACGGTCGAACAACCCTGGTTCGGCGAGCAGGCTCGGGTCAGGTAGCTCCAAGCGCGCATCCAAACCGCCACCAAAACGAGCCGCCGTGGTGAGCTTAGGTAACGACGAGAACGACAGACCAATATTGGCTGCCACCAGGTACACGCCAACCCCCACCGCCACGGCAAGCAGGGACAAGAGCACGGCGAGCTTGGTACGACTGAGCTTACGTGGTACGAGCATACCTAGCAGAGCAACTTCGCTCGACCACAGGGCGGCGAGCGGGTTGCTGATTACGCTTACGTTTAGCCAAACTATAGGACATAGTACGTATACAAAGGGGGGTCGAGTCAAGCCGCAGCGAAGTTGTCATGCTAGGCATACTAGTGAGTGTAGAAGTAGCTGGTAAGTTCTACGGCATAGTTGCCGTCGCGGCCAAAGGTTAAGCTCTTCAGCGCTACCAGCCGCCAGGCTGAGGTGGTCTGGCGCAGGAAATCCCTAAGGCGGCTGTAGGTACCACCCGTTAGTGAGAGGTTTACCTTCAGCTGGTGGATACCCGAATCAGTGAGAGTACTGGCCGTGGTGGTGCTCCGGCTTGAGCCACTGCCCTCCTGGGTCACGCTCAAACCTTGAAGCTGGAGCCGGCTATGGGTGGCGAGAGCGTCGAGCTCAGTGAGCAAGTTCGGCAAGTCGCTGTAGGAAGGGAGAATGAGGTTAATGGCGTCGCCCTCATTGTTCTGGGCCCAGGCCTGAGCTTTAGCTTGGAGTGCCTCAAAGCGAGCGTGCGTGCGGCTGAGCTGAGCTGCCAGCTCGACCGCTTGGTTGTTCTCCCTCACATCGCGGTAGAGGGGCCTAAGCCAGAGCCAGCTACCGCCGCCCACCACCAGCACCACGACTGCCACCGCCCACCAGGTAAAGTAGCGCGCCAGCTGCAGCTGCCACCAGACTATGAACTTTTTAGACTTCGGAGAAGTGGCCATAGGGGGTCACGAGGGTTACTGACCAGCCGCCGACTGGGGGGCCTGCGCCCAGCTAGGCGCCAGCTTGAGCTGAAAGGTAGACTGTACGAGCGGTGCTGCCTGGTCGCTGGCGGTGCCCACCGCAATGCTCCCTAAGCTCACCGTACTAAAGGTACCGGGGGCAGACTCAAACACCCGGAGCTGGCGCGCCAGGTCTGACACCGAGGTTGCCTCAACCGCTAAGATGAGGTCACCCTCCGAGGTGAGTGAAGCTGAACTGTAGCTCACCGTGGTAAGCGTTAGGTCCTGCAGGCGGTCAAACAGCTGGTCCCAATCGGGCCGAGCTTTGAGCAGTTCCTCGATGGCGAACACCTTGGCGCTGGTGGCCTGCAGTACCTTCAGGGCGGGGCGGAACCGGTCAATGTCTTGGGCGAGCGTAGTAGCTTCTTGGTGTAGCACCACCACCTTGCGCTCGCGCTGTACGGTTATAGTTTTCAGAATACCGTAGCCAATACCAACCAGCAGGCACGATACCAGGAGCACCAGCCCGAGGCGGGCGGTGTAGCCTTCGTCTACATGTACCGGCCGGTCCTCAGCCGGCAGCAGGTTCACATCCAGCACTACACCTAAGGGCACATCGGGCTCATCGGCACTGGGCGCTAAAACTTCGGGCTGTACGTTGGTTCGGCTGGTAGCTGGTGGTGCTGGCGGTGCCGCCTGCTTAGTTGTTTGAGGTGGCAGCGTCTCAGAGGCTCGAGCCTTAGCCGGGGCACGGGCAGGAGGTGGCACCACCGAGGGTGGTGGCGCCGGAGGGGCTGGCGGCTTCATGAACCAATCGGTAATGCGCTGCCACCAGCCAGACGCCGGCCCCTCAGACAAGGCCTGCAGGCGCTCCTCCAGCTGCGAACTACTCGGCCGAGGTGGCGGCGTTTGCGCCCTGGTGTAGCGCGGCGGCGGCTGGGTGGCTCGACCACCTGTTTGTTCCTGCCGCTCAGCGGCGCGTAGCTCTTCGGGGAGAAGGTTAATATCAGACATACAGCTTAGGTATGAATTTCCCTGAGCGCTAGGCCAATCGCGGTGGCAAAGCGCGGGCCTATCTCTTCCAGTACGCCCTTGAGGTCAACCGGGTAGGACACCTGGGCCCAGGGGTCGCCGATCACCACCTTGAGTTGAAACACCTGCTCGAGGTACTGCGTGAACTGCGGCAAGAAGGCCGAACCGCCGGTCAGGACCAGCTTTTCGATCGGCTTAGAACCTTCAGCTTGGTAGAGCGAAATGGCGTACTTAATTTCATTTACAATGGGCCCCAAGGTTTGCTCAATAATCTTCGGCACCCCGCTGGCCCCGCCCTGCAAGCTCAGCCCCACGTCGCGCTTAAACTGCTCGGCTCGACGGTAATCAATCTGCAGGTTCTGCGCGATCGCCTTGCTAACGGTAACCCCGCCGACGTCGATGCTACGGTTGAGGAGTGGAATGTGGTCCTGCACCACGGCCACGTCGGTGGTGAGGGCGCCCACGTCAACCAGCACGGCCACGGAAGGCTCCAGCCCTAAGAGCGCGCGGCCCAGGGCAAAGGCTTCCGTCTCGAGGGAGAGAATTTCGAGCTTGGCGAGGCGGAAAATGTCGAGGTACTGCTTGACCAGGTTCTTCGGGGCCGCGGTCAGGAGCACGCGCATAGTCTTGTCGCGGCGGGCCGGTTGCGCCTGGGGTGGGCTCGGCAGCACTTTCCAATCGAGGATCATCTCATCAACTGGCAGGGGCACAATTTTCTTGGCCTCGTAGGTCAGGGCTTGGCCGACCTCGTGCTCGTTCATCACCGGCAAGGTCAGGAGCGAGCTAAAAACCGAGAAGGTGGGCAGCGCAGCTACAACCTTGCGCGAGGTGATGCGCGCCTTGGTACAAATGTCGCTCAAGGCCTGCGCGGTGCGCTCCAGCTTCTCGTGGGCGTTAAACTTTACGTCCTCCGGCGGGAGCTCGGCAAAGCCGTAGGTGAGGAGGCGTGCTTGACCGCCTACGTTGGCCAGTTCCACCAGCTTAATGCTGCCGGTACCAAGGTCGCAGCCTACGTAGGAGTGTTTTTTAGCAAAGAGGTCCATGGGTCTTACGGTGTGAGCATTGGTGTTGGCATGTTACGCTCCAAGTATACCAGAAAGCGCGGTCAACCGGCAGCTTACGGCAGGGCCGCTAGCGGCGCACAAACGTCGGCAAACCCTTAGCAAAGTCGGCCATGCCCGGAGAGGGGTTAAGCTGTAGGCGGCCATCGGCCACAAACTGCTCGGCCGGCTCCTTGGTACGCACGTTAATGTAGGTACGGTCGAGCTTGAACTGGCGGGCAAAAACTGACCCCGAAACCTGCAGCGGCAGCGTGCTACAGGCAGTGCCACCGCTAGTGTCGTAGCAGCTCTTGAACTTACCAAACCCGTCGTACAGGTCGCCGTTCGGGTCGTGAGCCACGTACTTCGGCTTGCACACCGCGCAGGTACCCGTACCGTTGGCCGACAAGCACTGGGCGTCCGAGCTGCACGTGGTGTCTGCTTTCTGGGGGTCCTGGCTCAGGCAGTACTTCTGGGTGTAGGCCGGCGCACAGCTGGCGTCGTCGGTGCAGGCCACACCGCCCGCGCTGTGGTCGCACACCTGCTGCGGTGCCTCCCGGCGCCCCAGCACAATAAAGCTGCCAGCCAGCTGGCTTACCGTTGGTAGTACACGCACATCCCCTAACACAATCCACGTTACCGAGGCCAGCTGCCGGCTCGAGCTCACGGCTGCACTCGTGTCGTAGCTTATGTTGTTGCTCACGAGCAAGTTGCCACGCACAACGATGGTGCCGGCGGCGCTGGTGGTGTCGCTGCTGTTCTTAAAGGTAACGCTGCCGGCCGAAACCGACGCAGTGTCAAACACCTGCTGGCCAGAGTAGCTGGGGTCGGTTTCAGCCACAACTGGCGGCACAAT
Source organism: uncultured Gammaproteobacteria bacterium (assembly GCA_964453605.1). GTDB lineage: Bacteria > Patescibacteriota > Patescibacteriia > Veblenbacterales > UBA10138 > CAYVOI01. The sequence goes on from CAYVOI010000001.1 coordinate 791,636, forward strand.
AACCTTGCCCCCCAGGGGCTGGCTAAAGAGAAACGAGAGGTCACTCGCAGCAGGGTACACCACGGGGAAGGTGTAGGTATCGGTGAGCACGGTCTTAGTGGCACAATCAGTGGCCGTGTGACCAGCCGCCACATTGCTGCACAGCGGCAGGGGTAAGCCCGAGCTGCTGCTGGCACAGGTACAGTTCGCCGGCGTGTACAGCCCACGGAAATCAAAACGGCCTAAGCGGAAACTGTAGGGGTCGGTAAGGCCAGGGGCGTTGGTCGCGGGCACCAGCAGTGCTAGGCTCGGTGTTTTACACTGTGGGTTAGCGGAGCTGGTATCGGTGCACTGGCTTATGAAGTTAGTGAAATTGCCGGTACCACCAATTTGCACCAGGTACTGCGCGTTGTACTGCGAAGCGGGTGGCGAAAAGGTGGTCCTGATACCTCGACCACTGTAAATGTCACCACCAAAACCCTGCAGGTAGGGGAACAGCACTTCATTATTAGCGTTACAATATATAGGATCATTAATACAAATCCACCCGGCGCCATAGGCCGTTGGCGTAGCCGCACTGCTATCACCGCCGGTCTGCTGCCACGCCCAACCTTTGAGGAACGTCGCCCGATGTTCCACGTCCGGCACGTCAGCTGTGGGCGCAGCCGGGCAATCCACGTACGCCCCGGTGGTCGTATTAAAGCACTGGTTGAACTTTACCTGGGTCGCATAAGTTGGGCCGGTGAGTGCAATCCACCCCCCCGCGCCCTGGTTCACCACCCGCGCCCAGCCCGTCAGCGCCCCCGTGAAGGCGGTCTCACAGTCCACCACGGTTGCCGGCGTAGCACTGTTGTAGCAGGTGAAGTTCGCCGCCAGGCTCGGGTTACCTGGGTTACCACTCGGCACCGCCAAGCTGCCGCCGCAGGTGGTGCCAAAACAGATCCAACCCAAACTACTTGACCAGGCGTAGCCAATCATGGTGCCGTGCTTTTTGTCAGGTGTTTGGTTTATGTCGAGCTTTAAGCCGTACGACACGCACGAACCGGGGTTCGTTGTGCAGCTAGGGTCATTGAGCGCGTTCAAGGACACCCAGCCCGTGTTGCCGCTCCAGGCCCACCCCCCAATGTTGTAGACCGTGGTAGTGCCGGCGGCCTGCGCCGTGGGCAGTTCAAAGTACCAGCTGGCAGCCAGCGCCCCAACCACAAAAACCCCTGAAATAGCAATACTTCCAAGATAGTGCCAGCGCACAATTCTTGTCATAGCATACTAAATTATAGCACATTTTTACCCTCTTGGCAATAGCAAAATAATACGTTCTACACTTTGATACCTATTTTTAATTACGACGTAACTTATCAACAACTAAATGTGAACAAACTGTGGGCAAGAGCTTTGACACCCGGACGCTGGTAGATTAAGGTAGAGCCACAATCAGCGTCGGTGCAACCGTAGTGAGCCTTACCTCTTAACCGAAGTAAGTATGCAGCACTCCCCGTTCACCCCTACCCAACTGGTCTTCTCTCGCAAGCTAACAGCGCTGCTGTTAGCTTTTTTGTTTTTGCTGCCACCGCTCGCGCCTGTGCTGGCGGCCTCGGCGGATCAGGTGGCCGGAGACTCGAGCAGCTCAACTACCAAGGTAGTCCCGCTCGCCGCCCCGAGCGATGCCACACCAACAGCTACCACCACCCCGTCTACGACTACTGACTCAGGCACCTCGGCGGCTGCGGTAACCCCGCCCGCGTCCCCTACCGACACCGCCTCAGCTTCACCCACGGACCAAACCAGCACGAAGTCCCCGACTACCAATTCAACTACCGCGCCAGCAACGTCGTCCACCAGCACCAGCGACTCCACGAGCACACCTCAAAGTGCAGCACCAATCGCTAAGGCGACCTTGCCGCAAGCTGACCCTGCCACCGGCGCGCTGGTCTACAGCTACCCCTTCACGCTGCCGCCGGGCCGCAGCGGCTTGCAGCCTGACCTGAAACTTCAGTACAACAGTCAGCAGCTCGACGACCAGAACGTGGTCGGCTATGGCTGGAGCCTGAGCGTGCCCTATATTGAACGCCTCAACAAACACGGCAGCGACAAAATTTACACCAGCACCGATTTCAGCTCGTCGCTCTCGGGCGAACTGGTGAACGTCAGCGGCAACCAGTACGCGGCTAAGGTAGAAAGCGGTGACTTTTTGAGCTATACCTACGACGGCGCCTCGTGGCAAGTTAAGGACAAGCGAGGCACGCTCTACCTTTTCGGCCAGAGCACACTGTCGCGGCAGAACGATACCACGGGCACCCAAACGTACCGGTGGCTGCTGTCACAGGTGGTTGATACGAACAACAACTCCGTAACGTACGAATACCTCAAAGACAGCGGCCAAATGTACCCGAGCAAAGTGAGCTACACTGGCCAGGGCGCTGACCTCGGTATATTCAGCGTAAACCTGACCTATGAAACCAGGCCTGATGCTGCAACCAGCTACCGCAGTGGCTTTCAAGTTATAACCGCCAAACGCCTAAGCCTAGTAGAAGCTAAAGTTTCGGGCACACTCGTACACCGCTGGAGCTTGAATTACACCTCCGGCGCGAACGGCCAACGCTCACTCCTGAATTCAATCACGGAAACCGGATTTGATTCCACCGGAGTCGCAACCAGCCTACCGCCGATGCAATTTACCTACAGCACCGCGAGCACTACGAATCCCATCTGGCAGGCTGACCCGAGTTGGCAAGTACCCACCGACGTTAACTTCAGTAGGTATGGCAGCCAAAACAACTGGCGCAGGGTAGATATTAACGGCGACGGTTTGACTGATTTTGTCCAGGCCCAAGGTATAACAAACTACAATACCGGCGTGACTACCTACGTACAGAAAACCTACCTAAACACCGGCACAGGCTGGGTTACCTCAAACGCCTGGCAACTACCTCTAGCAGCCATGCAAGCCTGGGGTAGAACCTACCTTATTGACTTAAACGGCGACAGTAAACTCGACCTATTCATTGGCCGTCAGCCACCCATTGTCGATGCTCAGAGCCAGAATCAAATTTTCATGAACACCGGCAGTGGCTGGCAGCCGAGCAGTTGGGTAGTTTCCTCCGACCCGATTCTGCCGGGAATCGGTGACACAAGTGGTGATGAAAACCGTAATTCCTACGGCTGGGTACTACTGGATGTAAATGGTGATTCACTACCCGACCTTATAGAGGCACTACGCGCATCAGACGGAACTAGCACAATTACCCGCCGTGCCCTAATCAACACTGGCAACGGTTGGGTAGAAGACGCCACGAATTTCCAAACTCCTCCGGATATTGATCTTGGTATTTATAACCCCAGCGCAGGTGGCTCTCAAGTAGTAACTATTGATCTCAACAACGACGGGCTAGTTGACCTATTCGATTTTGATAAACGAGTTGCCTTCATTAACACTGGCAAGGGCTGGCAGCAAACCACAGCTTTCGCTATACCTGTTGATCCTGGTTTACTTGCCTACTATAAAGCGTGCAATCCTCAGGCGACCTCCACTGGCACACAAGGCCTACGTTTGATTGATGTCAACAATGATGGAATCGCAGATCTAGAGCGAAGTGGTCAGTATGAAATTACCAACTGCCCCTCCCCCACCTATCAATCACTCTACCGTGGTAGCGCCACTGATTGGCTGGGCCCGCCTGGCAATGCCCAACTCCCAGCTGATGTACTGTTCTACGCCAACGAACAGCAGCCTGAGCAAAAAGTGTTTGCCTTCAAATTTGTTGACATTGACGGCGACGGCAGCGTCGACATCCTGACTGCTCTTACCAAACCATTAACCTCAGAAACGCTTAGAGAAGTACGGCGTTACCAAGGTGCGAAACCAGATGTACTATCAAGAATCACCTACCCCACCGGCGGTAGTACGAGCGTAACCTACAAAGCCTCCGACCAGTACAAAGACCAGAACGGTAACCTGCTTAACCCCAACCTGCCTCAAAACCTCCAAACCGTGGCGAGCCTCGCTACCTCCGACGGCGCAGGGCTTACACAAAACGTTAGCTACACCTACGCTGGCGGGTTGTACGCCTACCAGAGCGCCACGGACCGCAAGTTCGCAGGGTTTGCTAAGGTCACATCAACCGACTCAGCCGGCACCACCACTACCACCTTCTACCACCAGGGCAACAGCACCAACAGCGCCCAGGGCGAGTACAACGACACCTTTGCCAAAATCGGGCACTCGTACCGCACGGAGGTTGGGGATAGTGCTGGTAACCTCGTCAACGCCAGCATAACGAAGTGGGACAGTGTTGACCTGGGCCAGGGCCGCAGCTTTGTTAAGCCCACCCAAACCCTTAACTTTACCTACGATGGTAACACTACCCACCGCGATACAGCCGTAACCACCACCTATGACGATACCAATGGCAACGTAACTCAGGTGACACAGTGGGGCGAGGTGCAAGCCACCGATAGCGGCACATTTACCGATGTAGGCAACGACAAGCTCGTCACCACGACCACCTACGCTACCGGCAGTGGCTACGGGGTCACGGGTTTACCAGCCAGCCAAGTAACGAACGACCAAGCGAGTACCAAAGTAAAAGAGGCTCGGCTCTACTACGACACGCTGGCCCTAGGGAGTGTAGGCAAAGGTAATATAACCAAGCAAGAGCAGTGGGTTGCAGGCACCACCTACGTCAACACGCAAAAAACCTACAACCCCTACGGCTTAGTAACGCAAGAACTCGACCCACGGGGCAAAGCCAGCACGTATGTGTACGACAGCTACAACCTGTACCCCAGCACAGTTACCAACGCCCTGAACCAGACCACGCAGTACCAGTACGACTACTCAGCCGGCAAACCTACACAGGTCACCGATGCTAATGGCTACGTGTATCAAACCGTGTACGACGGACTGGACCGGGTAGTCGGGGAAAAGCAGCCCGACCTCACCACACCCGCCACCCTGGTCAGCAAAACCGCCTACGTCTACACCGATACACCGGGTAGCGTTAGCGTAAAAAAGACCAGCTACCTCGACAGCGCCACCGGTGTTGACGCCTACACCTACTTCGATGGGTTAGGCCGCCCCGTGCAAACCCGGACCGAGGCTGAAACTGCCGGCCAGTTTAATGCAGCCGACACAGTGTACGACGCTCGTGGCCTCACCCAAAAGCAGTCCCTGCCTTACGCCTCATCTGGCTCCGCCAAAACTGCTCCGACCGGAGCGTCGGAGCTCTACACTACCTTTACCTACGACGCCACAGGTCGGCCACTCACGGCTGTAAACTCCATTGGCACCACAACCTCTGCCTACGACGATTGGAAAACGACGGTCACTGACGCGCGCGGCAACACTACCAGCCGCACGCAAGACGCCTACGGAAACTTAAGTTACGTTACTGAGCCGGGCGGCGGCACCACCACCTACACCTACAACGACGCTGGCAACCTAACTGGCATGGCCGACGCGGCCGGCAACGTGCGCAGCTTTACCTACGACGGCCTAGGGCAAAGGCTGACGGCGCAAGACCTGCACGCTCCAGCCGACACCACCTTCGGCGCCTGGGCCTACACCTATGACGCCGCTGGCAACCTCACCCAGAAGCTTGATCCCAAAGGCCAAACCATAAACTACACGTACGATGACCTCAACCGTCCACTGACAGAAGATTACACTGGAGCTCCTGGCACTGAGGTTGCCTACACTTACGACGCCTGCCAGAACGGCAAGGGTCGCTTGTGCAGTGTAGCAAGTGCCGCACTAACCACCACTGAGCAGTACGACGCGCTGAGGAACACTGCCCGAGAAATTAAAACCATAAACAGCAGCGCCTACCAAACCGATTACACTTATGACCGAGCCGGCAACATGCTCACTATAACTAACCCCGACAGCTCCAAGGTGCAGTACACCTACAACACCTCTGGTCAGCTCGAAAGTGTAAGCCGTAAAGAAGCCGCCGATGCCGGGTTCGCGAGCGTAGTAACCAATTTTGACTACGGCCCCACCGGCAGCATTGTAACTCAGGCCAACGCCAATGGCACCACGACCACCAATACCTACGATGCAGCCAAGCTCTACCGCCTAGCGAGGAAGCTCACCGTAAATAGCGGCGGCACAAAATTGCAGGACATAAACTACACCTACGATGCTGTGGGCAACATCACCCAAACTGTTAATGCCTCGCAGACTAATGCAGCCAAAACCACTGTTTACACCTACGACGCGCTGAATCGGCTACTCACTACCACTGCCACCGGCGCTGCCAACGGCCAAAACTACAGCCAAAACTTTACCTACGACGCCATTGGCAACATGCTAACTGGTCCAGCCGGTACTTACACCTACGCTGGCACCGGTTACGCCAACCCACATGCGGTAACCAGTCTTGGTAGCGCAACTTACAGCTACGACCAAAACGGAAACTTAGTGAGCGATGGTGTGAAGACATACACCTGGGACTACGCCAACCGCCTGGTGCGGGTGGACAGGCCAGGGCCCACGCCTGCACCTGTCACCACCACCTTCTACCCTGCCGCAGGCGACGGCTCCGCGAGCTACCAGGGCGCAAGCTCCTGGGCCACTACGCATGATGCGGCAACTGGCACAGCCGCCACCCCTACCGCTACCACCACCAACGTCAGCTCGGGCAGGGGGAGCGGCGGCAAGTACCAAATCGAGCGTAGCTTCCTGCCGTTTGACACCTCGGCCCTGCCCGACAACGCCACCATAACTGGGGCCAGGCTCAAGGTGTTTGTAGCGAGCAAGCTAAACGACGACAACGACAACTACGACTTTGTAACCGTGGTGCAAGGCTTGGAACCAAGCACCCTAAGCCTCACCACCGCCGACTACAGTCTGGCTGGCACCATCAACACACCCGCCGAAAGTGTCGACGCCGCCGAGCGCAAGGACATTACAAGCGTGGCTACCGGCGCCTACCTTACATTCAATGTAAACAACACCGGCTTGGGGTTGGTGTCAAAAACCGGACCCACCAAGCTCGCCCTGCGGGAGGGCCACGACGTGTTAAACATCCCCTTTGCCCCCTCGGTCGCCACGCAGACGCAAGCAGCTAGCAGTATCAAGCTGGCGGCGGTTACTGGCGGTGGGGGCAGCACGAGCGGGTACAACCAACTACAGATTCGCACCAGCGAGTACACCGGCACCACCACTGACCCTATCTTAGAGGTGACGTACCAGTTGCCAGCGCCAATCGTCAGTTCAACCTACGCCTATGACGCTTCGGGTCAGCGTGTTACAGTAACTAGTGGAGGAGTAACTACAGTGTACCCAAGCAAAACGTACAATACGGACGGCACTAAAAAAACCAAGCACATTTTTGCTGGTGACACCATGGCTGCGACTATTGAAACCACCGGCACTACGACTACACCACACTTTATTGCCACTGATAATCTATCTGGTTCCAACGTGGTGACTAGCTCCACCGGCACTCAAGAGGAACTGACCGACTACTATCCCTTTGGTGGTATTAGATTAGACGATAAAGCTACTAGCTACACTGAACAACGCAAATACATTGGGCAAGAGTATGACGCTGACACAGGCCTCAACTACCTCAATGCGAGGTACTACAACGGAACGACGGGCAGATTCCTAAGTGAGGACCCGATGTTTTGGGATAACAAGCAGGATGTTTCTAATCCTCAGGGCCTGAATTCATATTCGTATTCCAATGACAATCCAATAATCTATAATGATCCCACTGGCAATAGAGCTGAAATTGTTATTAAAAATCTATATCCTATCTTAGGAGCCCATGGTTTTGTTAATATAATTCCAGATAAAGGAGAGGACTTAAGTCAATACGGTAGCACGGATCACTTTACTATAGGGGGCTATTCTAATGGAAAGCCAACTGGTGCACCACTTACCGCACAGATTAATAATCCTGGTGACCTGAATGTTTCCCCATCTCGTATCTTAGCAACATATCCACTTACTGTTCCTGAAGGAATGACGTCAACTCAATATGACCAAGCCTTACTTAACGCTGGAACCGCTTTGACAAAACAAAACTTGGGAACTTATACATTTACTGGACGACCAATTAGTAGTAATGCAAATTCTGGTAACACCTGGACTCAGGTTGTCTTAGATGCAGGGGGAGCCGTGCCAAATATTCCAAACGTCTACTATGGAGCCGGAATTTTAGGACCCAAAACTCCTTATTTCCCGTTGGGTTCGGGGCATTCTCTCAACACCTTATCCTACAGTCAGCGAACAGGCCAAAGCACAAGGTATGCTGCTAATCAGATTGTAAATAACGCAATCTCTGCAGCTCAAGCCACGAGCACTACTGCTCAATATGTTGGCAATGCTATTGGCCATGCTGTAAACACAGTTTCATCGTCAGTATTGAATCTCAATTCTTTACTATTACACTCTTTAATAGAGTATGGGCACTAAAAATACATCGATTTTTTTAATTCGTTCATCAAATAATGTTTTTCTAGGGGCCCTGATTCTAGTACTAACAATTATTGCTAGTTCAATAGTTTTTAATTCTATTCTTGAATTAGTGGGATCTCTGGTCAATAAAAATGGGTATGTGTACGAAACATTCTATTACTTTAGTCCCATAATATTACCTACTATTATTTCAAGCTACTTATTTAAAGAAAATAAAAAAAGTTTAGCGTTTATAGCTATCGTTGGCGGTGTGTTGTATTACCTATGGTTATGGTTTGGTTTACTTTGGATGTCAGCCGAGGCCCAATCCCCAATTTTCTATGGCCTAATTCGGCCATATTAAAATAGACTCCCAAGAGGTAGTATTCTCTAATTCGCGCGAATAGGCGAATAGTACAACAAGCTAGAACAAGCAGAACGCAAAGCAATGTCGCTGGATTTTTTTGAAGAGTTCATAACCTACCTCAAACCTGAGCAGCGGGTGCTGGATTTGGGCGCGGGGAAGGGCGAGCAAGCACTGCGTATGGCAGAACTCGGCTGCCAGGTTGTAGCGGTTGATAGAAACCCCGGTACACTCACCCACCCCAACATAACCTGGCGCATACAGACGATTGGGGACTGGGTGCAAAACTCTGGCGACGCAAAATTTGACGCGGTGCTAATGAAAAACGTACTGCAGTTCATAACTCGAGACTGGGTCACCACGACTCTGTTCCCCACGCTCATGCCACTACTCAACCCTGGTGCGGTAATCGGTATAGAAACGTTTTACCAACCACCCGAGCCGCCATTCGCGATTTCCTCCTGTTGGACAGCTGACGAGCTAGTAACACTCCTAAATAATTTCTGTGCTATCCTGCAAAAACAACAAACGGAAAAAATTGGACCAGACTTAAGAGGTACGACGCGCCATTTTTACCTCACCCAAATTCTGGCGCAGAAGTCCTAGGCTAAGGTAGTTGGCGCCATAAAAACCTCATATTTTGACTTTAAATTAAAGCTATCCACAGGCTACTGGGAATTTTATTCCGCTGGGTTAAGGCCTAGGTTAGCCCTGTTTGCTAGAGATATGCACAAAAGGGCTTGACAAAATGAATTTTTCGGCCTATACTACATTGTTAAAAACAAAAAAGCCGGAGTATACTTACCTTGTCAAAAACATAAAACTTGAGGGCACTCAAGCCTTGGAGAAACAGACAGTCAGAAGCACGGCGGCTTGGGGAACCTATTAGCCACAGTGTGCGAGTTTGTATTCCAAAAACGTACCTAAAGTTTAGGCTAGAGGGTATTAAAAATGAGCATGAGGCTTGGCCTCGTGGTTTTACCCGGTAAAGGTAATGGCTACCCCATTGCCTGACAGGGTAAAAAAAGAAAAAATCACACATTCTCTCCCTCAAGGGAGAAAGGAGTTCAAAAATGAAAAGCTTAACAATTACACATATCGCGATTGCGGCAGTGGCTGCAATCTTCTTCACCGCTGTGCCGACCCAGGCGCAGTTTTCCACCGACACCCTGAATGGATGGTACTCCCGCGGCTCCGTAGGCCCGGCTGTTATTGATACCACCTGGACTAGGCTCAGCAGCAACCGGGTGCAGGGCCGGTCTTCTCAGGAGTTCTACTTCAGCTTCAAATCGATGCCAGCCTTCACTTCCAATTACATCATCTGGGAAAAAGATTTCGGGCAGTCCCTTACCAGGCCTGATACCATCAGGTACTGGTATTCCCACGAATCAGGGGGGGGTGGACTTGAATTTTGGCTGGTTGATGAAGCCAGTGGTGAAGCCCAACCTTATGGCAATGATAATCACTTGAACACACCACCTGCAGGTGAGAACGGCTGGTTCGACGTGTCGCTCCATGGCAACGGGCCCAACTTACCGGCAACGTTCCGAAGGCTGCAGGTGCGTGGGTTCGGGCTTAGCTTCAATGGCCAAGGGTACGCCTTCGGCATTCTGCTCGACAGCATGCAGCTGGTATACCAAAATGGTCCGGTGTACCAATCGCTTGATATGTTCGAGGTGCCGCCGCGCCTTACGCTCAGTACCAGTAGCCTTAACTTTGGCCACGCCGTACTGGGCTGCTCCCCAAGCCTTAGCTTGGTGGCTAAGCGGGACGACGCTAGCCCCCTCACGCTTAGTGCCACAGTAACGTCCACCAACCCCGCCTTTGTGGTGGCGCCTACTGAGTTCACGCTGCCAACCAGCAACGACAGCGTGAGCCTGAGTGTAACCTTTGTGACACCTGACACCGGCAGCTTTAGCGGCAGCTTGATTTTTACCCACGACGGGTCCAATTCACCGGACACGGTCGCGGTTGCCAGCTACGGCGACAGCTTGCCCGCCGGCACGGTGCTGGTGGACCCGCACTTTAGTGCGGGGTGGCAAATGGTGTCAGAACCGGGCAAAGCTTCCGAGGCGGCTTGCCCACCGAACTTGTACCCCCTGTTTACGTTCCAGGGCCAGTACAAGCTCACCAACCAGATGGTGCCTGGCATGGGCTACTGGCACAAGGTAAGCCAGCCCGCGCCACGGTTTGTGGTGGAGCCGGCCTACGTGGAAACCGTGCAAGTTTCCATGCGTTGGAACATTGTGGGGAGTGTGTCAGTGCCCATTGCGGTAACTGACATTGTCACTGAACCCCCGGGCCTCAAGAGCTCGGTGTTCTACGGCTACAGCGGCGGTGCCTACATAATTGTGGACACGCTGCAGCCTGGGCACGCCTACTGGCTCAAGGTTAAGGGAGCGGGGCAGCTTATCTACACCCACGGAGCTGCCAATGCCCTAGCCACCGCCCGTTTGCAGGTGGAGTACAGCGACGGCGAACCGCCGCCCCCACCCCCAGGTGGGTACAGTGCTCCGACACCACGTCCTGTGGTGCCCACGGAGTTTACCCTTGAGCAGAACTACCCCAACCCGTTTAACCCTACGACCACAATTGAGTATGCATTAGTGGAGGCAGGCTACGTACACCTCGCGGTGTACAACGTGCTGGGGCAGGAAGTGGCCACGCTGGTAAAGGAGGTGCAGAACGCTGGTACGTACACCGTACCGTTTGATGGTAGTAATCTACCGAGCGGCATGTACTTCTACAGGCTCCAGGCCGGAGCCTATCGTAACACAAAAACTATGTTGCTCCTTAAATAAGGGCATCGTTCCACGAACCAAACCGGCATGAGTTTCAACCCTCATGCCGGCTTTTTTATCCGCCTTTGCATAAGACCGTGGGCGGCCTACTCCGCCGAAGTGGCTTCGGCTACGAAGGCTGGATAAGCCCGTGGAGGCTTCATTCCCTGGTTTAGGCTGGCAGCTTACCTAGACTGCGCTGTACGTTTACAACTGAGCACATTGAACTGCCCCACCATACACTGCAACCACATAATACCCACTAGGGCACTTACCGCCTGCACCAGAAGTGGGGCACGGAACGACAGGATTACCGTTAGGATCATAACACGTTGATTCGCCATTAGTGCCCCATTTATTACCAGTCGCTATAATTTCACCGCCGACCTTGAGGGTGCCGGCTGGGGTAGGTGGGCCGCTGCGGTAGATGTTATCGTAGGACTGCCCGGCAAAGTACTGCGCCGACGAGCCCGACACGTACCCAGCCACGGCGTAGGCAAAGCTGTTGGTACCGGGTGCATAGCGGTTCCAGACCCAGGCCTGGCCCTGAGCAGTGCGCTCGCCAATCAAAATAAACTTACCGGTGCTATCAGCACCGCTCAAGAGCGCGTGGGTGGCGCCCCCACCTAGCCAGCCGTCGGTAAACACCACACCCGGGGTTGCATTAATATTGTTGTAATCTTTATTGGCATCGTTCGCGACTAATATTTGGTTAGCGGTCATGGTATAAGCACTGCCATCAAATTTTACAAAATAAACCCGCTTAGTAGTGCCCGTGTTAATGTCGTCGTGACCCCAAACCATGATGCAGGCATCGCAGGTCGTGGTAAAACTGCTATCAATCGCTACCCCCGTGGGGGTAATGCTGGCACCAGAGGGCCACAGAGCAAAGCCATTCCAAGTCGTGGCTGTTGGGGTGTCCAGCTCGGTCATACCCCTGCTGGTTACCACAAATATGCGCTCAGGACTTGTACTCGTAACTGCCACGGCCACTTCAGTACCAACACCCCCACCTCCAGGCACGTTGCTGCTAAAACTACCGCTGGCTAGGTCGTTAAAACTTCCGTTGGAGGTATCAAAATACCGGGGGGGGTCGCGTACGACTCCGCTCGCGACGGGTTGTAAACCATAGATATGCTGGACCGTGGCTGATACATTAATGCCTGATAAATTAGCATCCACAAACGAAGTAGAGCACGTACCGCCGAGGTATGCCCAGGAACTCGACGCCGCCGTAAACTTCATGAGCTTATGACCGTTGCAGCTACCAACAGTTGTAGCCGGGTCTATGGAATACGCATTGCCCGAACTATCAACCCACAGCGCCGCGGTGGCGCCGAAACTGGCTGAGGGGTTGGCAGACGTGGTCCAGCCAGGATTTGTTTTGCTGAGCAGCTGGCCCCCGGGGCCAATCGCCCTGCCGAAGCTGCCGTCGGCCGTAAAAAATACCCGGTTTATGCTACCGCAGGCAGCGCTCCAGCTGGTGCCGGTGCAGCCGGCTAAGCTGATGGTGTTGCCCGCGGGCGAGGGCAGGGGGGCGTCCAAGGTCCAGGTGCTTGGATTAATCAGGCCGGTAGTTTGTATGGTAATAGCCCGGTCTACAAACAGTTCGTTGGTTACTTCCACGTTGCCGCTGGTGTTCAGGTTGTTGATGGGCCCAACGTGCAGGGTGTCGCCGCTCACGTAGTCCCACAGCGTGTTGCCCCCGGCGCCTTGGGGCCAGGCGGTAATGCAGTTGCTAGGGCCCAGGCAGTACTGGCCGGCAATAAGGGTGGCCCAGCTGTTCAGGTGCTTGCTCCAAAAGCCGAACTGGTCCACGTTGTTAGCCACCAACCCCACCAGGTTGTTGGCCGAGCCGCCAATGGCTGCGGTGGTGACGTTGAAGATAATAGAGTCGCGCCCGGTGGTACCGCCTAGGGTGGAGGGGTCAAGGTACAGCGCGACGGGCGCCAGGGTTTTTATTTGCTGGCCCGTGCTGTCGATGTCCCACTGGAAGGGCGACACCCACTGGTTACTAAGCCAAGCGCGAAAGGTATTGGCGCAGCTGTTGTAGTAGAGCGCGCCGTTGGTAGCGCCCGGGGCCACCGCCGGATTAGCCGTGGTGCTGCAAGCCGCTTGCGCCGCCTCTACTGCCAATGGATTGGAAAACGAAACCAGCGTGCCGAGCTCACGCCACTGCAGCAGCGCGCCGTTGGTTTGCCACAAGCCTAGGCCAAAGGCGGCGGCCAGGGCCAGGGGCAGGGCGGTCAGTAGGTGGTAGGTAAAACGGCGCGGCCTAAACATAGGTTACTGGTTAACCACAAAGTTAGCGGTGGCGGTGGCGTTGCTACCGGGCATGGTGAAGGTGCAGGTGGAGGAGGCGTTGTCGCCGGTTTCCTGGCAAACCTTGCCCGCCGGCAGAGTCCAATCTTGAAAGGCCCAGCTGATATCGGCCGGTGTGGCTACCAAGGTCAGGCTAGTGCCTGAGGTAAAGCTGCCGCTGGCGCTGGTGTAGCTAACGCCGCAGGTAACGCTGCCGGTAATAGAACCACGGTTCACGAGGTGGGTAACGGTTAAGGTGAAGCTGGCTAGGCTGCTAAAGTTGGCGGTTACCGTAGCTGAGCCGGTGCCGGTGATGGTAGCGGTGACGGGGTTAGCTGTGCCGGTGGCGCCGCTAATGCCGCCGCTCTGCGTCCAGCTGGCAAAGGCGAAGCCGCCGCTGGCTGAGGCGGTCAGCTGCACCGTGGCTCCGCTCACGTACTGGCCGCTGGGGCAGCCGGTGGAGCTGGTGGGGCTAGCGGCCACGCTGCCGGAGCCCGCGGGGGCCACGCTGGTGGTAAGCGTGTAGCAGGTCAGCACCGTGAAGTTTGAGGCGCTGGTACCGGTGCCGGCGGAAGTGGTAACGCTGACGGGGCCGGTGGTAGCACCGCTGGGGACGGTGGCGGTAATGGAGGTGGCAGAGTTTACGGTGTAGCTGACTGCGCTGGTGCCATTGAACTTCACCGCCGTGGCGCCGCCAAAGTTGGTGCCGGTCAGGGCCACCGAGGTGGCAACGCTGCCGGAGGTGGGGCTGAAGCTGGTCACGGTGGGGGGGCTGGGCGCCGTAGTGGTTACCGAGCCCGTGCCAGAGTAGGCGCCGTCGCCCGTGGCGTTGGTGCCGCGCAGGCGGTAGCTGTAGCTGGTACTGGCAGTGAGGCCAGAGTCGTTATAGCTGGTGCCGGTGAGGCCAGCCGCCACTTGGCTAAACGCAGAGCAGCCCGCACCTTGGCAGCGCTCTAGCTTGTAGCTTGCTGCCCCGCCGGTCGGCGCTACCCAGTTCACAGTTAGGCTAGTTTGACCAACGCTGGTAAAGGTGGGCGTGCCGGGTGCCCCGGGCAGGGTGAGGAAGGTGCCGTCGGGCGAGTAGCCCGTGCCCGCGCTGGAGCTGGCGTAGCCGCGGTAGATGTAGGTAGTATTGGCGCTCAAGCCTGAGCGCGCCTGGGTAAAGGCGCCGGTAGTAGTGCCACCTTCAGCCACGCAATTGGTAGTGGGCGCGGCCGAGGTGCCGTAGCAGGTGCCGCGCGCCGTAATGGCCGAGCCGCCGTTTGATGTAATGGTGGCCCCCAGCGTCGCGCTGCTCGCCGTAACGCTGCCAGCGGTAGGCGAGGTCAGCACCGGCACGGCGCCCGTGGTGGTAAAGGTGAGGAAGGCAGGGTTAGCGCTGTAGTACTTGGTGTTGTCCACCGTGGTAACAACGACACAGTAATCGTAGGTGGTGCTCGGTGTCAGGGCGGTGCTGTTGGTGGCCGAAATAGAACTATCTATAAACCCTGTAGTACCACCCATAAAGCTGGTGACTGCCTGACCAAACGAGCTCCAGTAGTTCACGCTAGGTCCACAGACTGGCCGGCTGCTGTCATTGAGGCCTTTGTAGAACACCGCCTGCTTAAGCGGCGAGTTGGTGCCGTTGGGGTTCACCCTGGCGTGCAAGGTAGCTTGGGTACTGGTGATACCATCAGCTGGGTCGAGAGTGATGGTAGGACTACCCGGAATGGTAAAGGTGGCGGTGACGGTGAGTGAGCTGGCTGGCATGGTGACCGAGCAGGTGGCGCCGCTGGAGCTGGTGCAGCCAGTCCAGCTGACAAAGGCCGAGCCAGCCGCGGCGGTGGCGCTCAAGCTGACCTGCTGCCCGCTGCTGTAGCTGGCGCTGCAGCCAGAACCTGAACCGGTGGTGCAGTTGATGCCTAAGGCAGTCACCGTGCCTGAGCCGCTGCCCTGCGGGGTGACGGTTAGAACATAGCCCGTGGCTTGCCAGCCGCGGAACGTCATAACGCCGTCGAGGTCAAACGTCGACAAGGGCCCGGTGGGGGTGGCCGCGGTAGCATCGGCTACTGCTTGCGAGCCAAGCGCCAGCTGCCCCGATGACGTGAGCACTAACTGGTTGCCGCTGCTGCTTTGCCATAAGCGAAACTGCTTGGTGCTGTTGTCCGAGTATAAACCCCAGTGTGACTCCGTGGCCCCGACAGTGGTGCTAAGGTCGAGCTCGGGGTTACCCGTGGAGTTGCTGAGGTAGAGGCGCGGCCCGGCGCCGGTGTCCCCTACCAGCGCCAGCTTGGTGCCGGCCGGGAACCCGGCGGTGCTGGGCGTTAGCGTACCCACCGCCACAATGCCCGTAGCGGTAGTTTTGAAAATGTTCGGCCCCGCACCTTCGAGCGACCACAGGCTGCTGCCCGCACTGCCTGGTGGGGTATCGAAGTTGGTCCAGTTGGTACTGCAATCGTTAGAGTACTGCAACTTGCTGTTAACGCCGTCGTACCTGACGCAGCCAGCCAGACCGGCGGCAGGGTCGTTGTCAACGCGTAACAGCCCACTGGCCACTGACACGTTACCCTCAAAGTACCCGGCCCAGGTGCCCACCCAATTCGGGCTGACCCAGGCTGGGTTGTTGAGCGACTTGCCGTAGAGCGCCGCCACGGGCACGGCCGCGGAGCCCGCCACGCCGTTCAGCGCTTTAACTGAACTGGTGCCAGCTAGGTTAGACCAAAAAAATCCCTGGTCAGCGTACACCCAGCCGCCTTGGCCGGTCGCTGGGTCTTTGGTCAGGGAAATGTTGCCGTACTGGTTATCGGGTGCGGCAGAAGGCTGCAGCCAAACTGGCCCAGCCAGGTTGTTGTCTGTGGGGCAGGTAGCGCCGTTGGGGCAGGGAGGAGGGTTTTGCCAAGCGGCCAGCGCCACCACGCCTACCGTAATAAACGGTAGGGCAAAGAGCGAGGCCAGAAATAAACGGCGGAAGCTTTGACCCATGACAAGCCAGCGGGGTAAACGCTTTAGAGTTTATGTGTATTATGTGGAGGTGTAAAACACTTTTGAAACCTAAGCTTTACAGGCAGGCTACAAGTTTCCTATACTAATTATAGCATAAACTTAGCCTTGGGGCAATGCCTCAAACCTAAACCTAGCTCTAGCTCACCGTTTTATGGAACCTCAGGTACCACTGCCGATGTCGAGCAGCCCTAAGCTACCGCTACCATGGCTCGTGGCAGGGGTAGTGGTGGTGGCCGCAGCGATTGGCTACTCCGTAGGCACGCTCAAACACCAAGGCACCGCCTCGCCCACCGCTGGCAGCGAGGTGAGCACGGTAGCGCCGACCAACCAGGAGGCAGTGGCGCCGTTCATAGCTGAGGCGGTAACTGTGGGCGGTAAAACCGTTATCACCGGCACCATCAGCAGCCTCACCACCCAGGGCTTTGAGCTCCAGGTCACCAAACCCGTGGTGAACACGGCCACGCACGCGGTGGGCAGCGGCACCGTGTACTACAACGTTAAGCTTACCCCCCAAACCAAGCTCACGCAGTACGCCTTCGTGGGCGCCATACCGCCGCAGGGTGGCGAGCCCGAAATTAAACAAACGGTGACCAAGCTCACCGCCGCGGCGCTCAAAGAGGGCGAGGTCGCTACCGTAACCGGTAGCGACAAGAGCAGTGGCGCCAACCTAGTAGCACTGGACGTGCGCATCACCAGCGTCGTAAAACAGTAACCCGCGCTGGAGCGGAGAGGCTAGCCGAACTGTCGGTTTTTTTGTTTGGTAACACAGTGCTGACCTACTGCCTGCAAGCAGCGGGTCAGCACCTTGAAAACTACCACGCTCGGTGAGCTAGCTGGGCTGCTTGAACTCTTCTACGTGTACACTCACGTCTTTCGGCGCGCCCTTGTGGTAGACGCGCAAGGTTATGGTATCGCCCGGAACAAAGGGCGCTAGCAGGGTGGTGAGTGAGTGGTCGATGTCTACCTTTTGACCATTGAGGGAGAGAATAATGTCGTTCTCGACTAAGCCGGCTTTATCAGCCGGGCTACCCGGCACCACCGCCACCTCCGCCTGCGTGCTCCCTCGCACAATGAGCGCACCGTAGTCCACCGGCAGCTTCTGCGCCGCTGCCAGGTCGGGTGTTACGGTGACGTAGCGAATCCCGAGGTAGGGCCGCACAATGCGTCCGTTCTTCTGGTACGAGGCGAGCACGCGCTTGGCCACGTTCGAGGGAATAGCAAAGCCAATAAGCTGGCCCGATTGGTTGACCGCCGTGTTAATACCAATCACCTGACCCGTCAGGTCCACCAGTGGACCACCTGAGTTGCCGGGGTTGATAGCCGCATCCGTCTGGAACACGCCCTCTAGACTTTCAGACGAGCCTTGGTTGTCCCCTGCTACCACGTGACGGCTAAGCCCCGAGATAACACCTTTGGTAATGGTATTCCGGTACTCACCCAGCGCGTTACCAATGGCAATAACCGTTTGCCCTAACACTACGCTGCTCGAGTCACCCAAGGTAACAGCCGGGAGTGTGGTGTCTTTCACCTGAACCAAGGCCAGGTCATTCACCGGGTCGCGGGCTACGACCGTGGCTGGCAGCTTTCGGCCGTCGTTGGTGAGCACCGTGTAGTCGGCCTCGGTATCACTGACCACGTGGCGGTTGGTAAGGATGAGGCCGGAACTTGTCTCCACCACAAACCCCGTACCGCCACCTATTTCCTGCTTGCCCTGGGGAGCTTGAGGCTGTTGCTGGGGCAATTGGCTCCCACCAAAGAAAAAGTTAAAGGGGGACTCAGGGCCGAAAAAATTATCAAATGGCATGGGGCCCGTGTTGTTGTACACCTTCGACAGGTCTTTCGAGATGATGATGCTGACCACCGAGGGGGAAACTTTTTTGACTACATCAGCAGTGGCTGACTCTTCTTGTACTTTGACAGTGCTCCCAAGCGGCCGGTTAATGAGCAGCGTGCCGGCACCTGGAATTCCTTGGAGCACCGTGCCACCCCAGAGCAGCACCGCCGCTCCCCCTAAGGCGCCGCAGAGCAACGACACAATAACTGTTACCACCAGCGAGCTGGTGGCAGCGCCGCGGGTATGCGAAGAGTGGGGCTTGCTGGCCTGATGTTCGCTTGGTTGATCGAGGAACATAAAAATTCAAGCTAATGAGTGCGCACGCTACTTAAACAAGTCCTGTACATTGAACTTGTTGGGGTCTTTCATAATTTGTTGGTAGGTGCCCGTGAGCTGCTGGAGGTAGGGCTGCAGGTACCAATACGCTAACACCAGGGGAATAATAATGAGCAGCACCCGAACAAACCCAAAGACCTGCCCCCAAAAAATGTACCGCCGAGTTTTTTCCGTGGAGGTGTAGATAGCGCGGGCCAGGCGGAGGTTTTCCTCCAGCAGCGCTTTTACATCTGGGTTTTGGCTCTCGGCTGGGTTGAGTTCCATACGTTAGTCACCACGCAGTATACCATACGATGAGCGGGCTCTCAATGGTGCATTGCTTCACCACTTCTCTAGAGAAGTGGTGCAAGAGTCGCCACCCAGGCCTCCGCGGCTAGCAGTGCTCGTGTGCTCACGGGCTGGCGCTATGCAGAGCGGCCACAGCACGCGTCCAGCCTGACGTTCGCACCCTTCCGCTCTGCACGCCGCTCCGGCATGGTGGCAGAAAAATAAAAATTGTTAATAAAATTCCCCGCTCGCGAGAGCGAGGGTGGCACGACAAGTAAACGCCGTTGCTACCACTCTCCTCTCTCGCGAAGGAAGAGTCTTGCCCTCCCATCTTTTCGAAAAAAGATAGGAGGGTGAACCAGTATCCGGGCTCGCCCTCGGTTTACACCGAGAACACACCGTAGCGGGACTGCGCCGGACTCTCCACCCCTCGATTCGACTCGGGGTGAACCACCGTACTTCCCTGGTTTGCTGGCAAAAACTTACAAAAAACTGGAACTACTTTTGTTTTATTGCTAACACCTCAATCTCTACGTCGCAACCATCTTTAACCGTTTTTGAAATTTCCACCAATGTACTAACCGGTTTTGCTGTAGCAAAATATTTATTCCGTACCGCTGAAACCTCCGAGAACTTACTCATATCAGTTACATAAACCGTGGCTTTCACAACATCATCAAGAGCGGCCCCGCCCTCTTGCAGAATTTTCTGAATGTTTTGAAAAATAAACTCGGTTTGAGCTGTAAAATTACCTGGCGCAACAGCGTTACCGTCCTTATCCATAGCAATCTGCCCCGTAACGAACGTGAGCTCGGCATCACCCACATCCACCTTAAGCCCGTGGGAATAGGCCCCTAGTACTTGGGTAAATTCCTTTGGACTGAGGGATGTTTTTTGCATATGCGAGGGTATTTAAAAACTTTACTCTGCATACCTATACGTTACTTTTTGGTAGATAGGAAAGTATATCTGCAACGCAAGTGCCCAAGGGTTGAGCTGCGTCTATAGGCGCACCAGCACTAAACTCGGTCGATTTTCTATACACTGCCCGAACAGCATCTTCGCCATGCGTTTTGCCCCTCTCACGGTCGCGCGCTATGCACATCTCTAAGGGCAGTTTGAGGGTAAAAACGAAATTTGGAAATTGCAACCGCTGTACTAAATCGTCCAGTTGTGACTGCCAGTAAAAGTTCCCATCAATAACTACCAACCTACCACGTTCTAAAACCTGTTGCGCTCGAGGGACCACGAGGGTATTAGCAGCAATAAAACTTTTTTGCGAAATGTACCCCGCCTCCAGGTCTTGTGTCCCTACCTCCGCATCAAGCACCCTATCGATAGAAATGTACTCTGCTTTAATTTCATCGGCAACTCTGTTGGCGATAGTCGTTTTTCCGGATGCTAGTGGACCACGGACAATAACATAGTACGCCATACGCCACTACCTCGGCTGCCACCTGATCTCTTTGCCTCCGGCTTTCATGACTTCAGGCCGCAGGACTGCTCGGCTGTGTATTTCCCCCACTGGCGCGGGCGTTTACCTCGTAGCTCGTGTTGGTAGCCTCAAAAAAGTTTACCAGTTCGTATACATCGGTAGCGGTGGACATCCACTTGGCCGGGTTCGTTACCTTAAAGTGTGGCGTGAGTCCCAGTTCTTCCAAACGCCTATCAGCCACGTACTGCACGTACTGGTTCACGTAGTCAGCATTGAGGCCCAAAATGCCGTTTGGAAAGAGGTCACGGTTGTAGGCGGTTTCCAGGCCCACGCCATCTATCACAATTTGCTTGATTTCGTCGGCAAACTCTTTCGAAACCAGTTCACCATTCTCTTCCAACGTGGTGAGTACCAGCTGAATGCCGAACTTTAGGTGGAGCGACTCGTCGCGCAGCACCCAGTTGATCATGGAACCAAAATTCCTGAGCTTGTTGCGCTGCCGGAACGACAGCATGACCATAAACCCGCTGTAAAACCAAATGCCCTCCATAACAATGTTGTAGGCCACCAGGTTGCGAATGAAATCCTTTTTCCCTTCGGGGGTGGTGACATCATACGTATCCTCGGTCATACGCTTCATGTAGCGGCCAAGAAAATCCTCTTTGGCTTTCATGGTAGGGGTTTGCATGTGCGTGTCGTAGACTTTGCTACGATCAATCGGCAATGTTTCCAGCACATATTCGAACGCCACACAGTGGTTGGCTTCTTCCCACATTTGCTTAGCCAGGTACAGGTGGCACTCGGCTGACTTGAGGTAGGGGTACACGCCGAGTGCGAGTATGCGGTTCACAATGAGCTCAGCTGGGTTGAAGAACGACATTACAAACTGCACGGCGAAACGCTCATCCTCCGTCATCTCGGCCCAGTCGTGCAAATCTTCTTTCAGCGGAATTTCATGCGGGTACCAGGTGTTGGCAATCGCCTGGTCGTAGAGCTTCCTGGCCCACGGGTAGAGCGACGGGTGCAGGTTAAAGTCCTCAGGCGAAGCCTTGCCGATGAGTGCCATAGGAGTGAAATGAAGCTGTATCGGACGTTCCTACTGGCAGCTATCGCACAGCAGCCGCTCTTGTGGATCAACCGGGCAGGCCTTACCCATCATGTCAGGCTTCAACTCAGGAATAAGCTTGGGTTGTACTTCAGGCGAAGGTGCGGCGACTTCACGCACAGCGGCAAAGCCCACCTTGCCGAGCTGCGCGCGCTTGTTCACCGTCACCGTTGACTGCTCGGCCGTGTGCCGCGGTTTCATGTGCAGGTAGTAGGTGGTCTTCAAACCCTTTTGCCAGGCGGTGGTGTAAATTTTCAAAAGATCATCAATCTCACGAGTTTCCAGGTACATGTTCCTGGACAGTGCTTGGTCCACCCACTTTTGCGCTCGGGCTGCTACTTCAATAAAGGCGTAGGGCGAGGTGGTGAAGGCCGACTTATAGCGCGCCCTGATCTCTGCAGGAATAGCTTCAATGTCCGAAATATCACCCTGCCGTTCAATAATCTGCGCTCGCACCTGCTCCCACAGCCCTAAGGTTTTCAGTTCATTCACCAAGTTGTGGTTAATGTCGAGGTACTTGCCCGAAATTTTATTGCGCGAAAACACTTGCGCGAACCGAGGATCAATACCCGGGGTGGTGCCAGCCACCAGACCAATGTTCGCATTGGGCGCCACGGCCATCAAGGTCGCATTGCGCATGCCGCGCTTCACTTTTTGCCGGAGCGCGCCCCAGTTAAGCCCAAGCTCATCGGCGTGGCTCACCTTATTCACGGTCAGTGCACTCCCCCGCTCATGCTCCAAGCGCCCCACGGTATCAAACGGCACCTCGCCCTTTGACCAACCGGAGCCGGCAAAATTTTGGTAGCTGCCGCGCTCGCGGGCCAGGTTGGCGCTTTCATCAATCGCGCTGTAGCTAATGAATTCAAAAATTTTATCGGCCAGCTCGTAGGTAGCCTCGTCGTCGTAGGCCAACTTGAGCTGCTCGGCGGCCTCAGCAAAGCCCATGACCCCTAAACCCACCGCCCGGTTCTCTTTGTCTGACTTTATGGCTTCTGGAATCGGCAGCACGTTGATGTCAATCAGGTTATCCAGGTGCCGTACCACGGTACGCACGGTGGTGTTGAGCGTTTCCCAATCGATGGTGTTACCTTTCACGTGACGCGCTAAGTTGAGTGAGGCCAGGTTGCAGACAGCGATGTTGTCCCTGTCCTGCGGCAGGCAAATTTCCGTGCACAGGTTCGACATGTGGATGGTACCGGTATTGCTGTTGAGCGCGCGCAGGTTTATAGGGTCTTTCCAGGTTAGCCAGGGGTGCGAAGTTGTTTCCAGCATCACGAGAATTTGCCTGAACTGCTCTTCGGCTGGAACTTTTTTGAAGGTGCGTAGCTTACCCGCCTCGGCCAGCGCACAGTACTCCTGGTAGCGTTTAGCAAACGCTTCGCCGTACAGCTCGTCAAGATCGCCAACCTCCTTGGGGTCAAACATGTACCAATCTTGACCCCGCTCCACCCGGCGCATGAACTCATCGGAGATAAAGACAGCGGTGTCGGCTGTGCGCATGCGCAGGTAATCGTCGCCCGCGTTGTGCCGCCACATCAAAAATTCAGAAAAATCGAGGTGCCAGTTTTCCATGTAAAAGCACAGCGCGCCCACCTTTTTGCCGCCACGCTGAATGGCGCGAATGGCCGTGTCGATGATTTTGGCAAACGGCGTGGGGCCAGAAGACACCGTGTTGTTAGACGACAGCGGCGAGCCCGACGCGCGCAGCTTGGTGAGCGAGGCGCCAATGCCGCCAGTGGCTTTGGAAATTTTCATGACGTCCGCTACCGACTTGGCAATGTGGTCAATGTCATCTTGAATTTCCAGCAAGAAGCAGTTCGACAGGGCCGGGCGTACGGTGCCAGCGCCAATGTTGGTAGAACCGCCCGCTATGTACTCCAGCCGTGACATTTTTTCGTAAAACGTAATCGCCTGCGCCGTAGGGTCGGCCTCGTGGTACGACAGACCCATAGCGACACGCATAAAAAAGTACTGGGGGGTTTCAATGGGTTGCTGGTTTTTGCCCCGCATAGCGTAGCGGTCGAGCAGGGTGGAAAGTCCGGCGTAGGTGAACAGCTCATCGCGGCTCAGCGACAGCGCCTGAGCCAGAGCTTTAAGATCAAACCGTTCGCTCATGGCTTTATCCAGTAGGCCCGTTGCTACCTGAGAGGTGATATAGTTCACGAACCCTTCACGGTGCACCTCCGTAAGCGCGCCGCCGCTACTGTAGTCGCCCAGGACCTTTTTGTAAACAGTTTTGAGGAGCAGTCGGGTAGCAATTTTGTTGTAGGCGGTGTCGTCTTGCACATTCTGCAGGGCCGCGTTGATGGTAGCCTGGTCAAGCTCTTCGGTGGTGATGCCGTCATACAGCATGAGCTGTGTCTCACTGGCTACCTGTACCACTTTGCCTACCGGATCATCAATCCCAAAGCACACCCGCTCAATGGCGCGGTTAATGCGATTGGCATTAAACGGCTCGTGCGTGCCGTCACGCTTGGTCACGGTGAGTATTTGACCAGGTGTAGGCGTTGACCGGGCGGCGGCGCTCACGGCGGCCGGTTGAGTTTGCAGCCGGGCTTGTACCTCGCGCCTGACCCTGGCGTGCTCTTCACGGTAGAGAATGTACGCTTTGGCAGTCTTAAACCACTTGGAACGCATGAGGGTGAGCTCCACCACGTCCTGCACCTGCTCCACGGTTGGGGTGGTGTGGCCGTCGTACAGGCGCTCGAGCCCTTCTGTTACCGTAAAGGCAAGTTTAGCTGCCTCGTCACGTCCAAACTCCTGGGTTTCTGAACCTGCGCCAGCAATAGCTTGGATAACCTTCTTAGCATCAAAGGGCACCAGGCGACCATCGCGCTTTAAAACATTCTGGAGCTTACCTTCGGTCGAGGTAAGGTGGTTGGCAGTGAGTGTTGGTTTGACGGCAGAAGTAGGGGCAGGCATACACGGTGAGGTTAGTTTGTTTTTTCTAAATAGAGGGAATGAGGTCAGGTGCCCGCTGGCTCAGCGGCGGGACTTTGGTTCACGCTTCAAGCCTTTGAGCTCCCGGGTAAAGCTCGACACGTCTTGGAAACTCCGGTACACGCTGGCGAAGCGGATGTAGGCTACCTGGTCAAAGCCCTTGAGGCGCTTCATCACCACTTCACCAATCGCCTGGGAGGTAAGCTCGGGCTGGCGCTGGCGCTGGATGTCGCGCTCGATGCGCTGGACGAGCCCGCGAAACTGCTCGGCAGTAATGCTGCGCTTTTCTAAAGAGTGCTTGAGGCCTTGCGTGAGCTTGTCTTTGCTGTACGGCTCGCGGCGGCCGTCGCGCTTTATGACCGTGAGGTCCAAGATCTCGCTCTCCTCAACCGTGGAGAAACGGAAACTGCACTTGGTGCACTCGCGCCGGCGCCTGATGCTAAAGCCGTCGGTAGCGACACGTGAATCTGTTACTTTGGTGTCGTAGTAGTTGCAGGACGGGCAGTGCATAGGGTTTTAGCCTACTACTACATCTAGTAGCAGCGCTACTAATTGTACCCCCACGTATAGTGTTGTCAAAGGTTAGGCCAGGGGCTTGTTTTGGGCCTTTTCTGGCACTCTGAGGCGACTGCAGGTACCAGAGATGTGGATAACGCTAGGGTGCTTAAAAACCCAAGCAAATACCCCTCTTGCCAAGCACCCTAAAGCAGGTTTTTGAGCGTCGCGAAATTCAGGAAATTATTTTTGGGGTGGGGCGGGAAACCAAAAACGGGGCTAAGCTGCCCCGTTTTTAAAATTCGGAAAATACCCTGGGGCCTAGCAACTGCTAATAGCAGGGCTATGGCGTAGTACCAACCCGGGTTGGAATTTTGCCTACCTCACTATTCTTTATACCCAACCCCAATTTTTGCATAATACGATATGCTTCATCGCCATTACGAAGGTAATAGCGCTTACCATTAACTGGATTTACATACCAAGCCTCACCTCTAGCTTGCACCTGTAGCAAAATACGGCCGGCTAAGCGACGCACTAGGCCAACATCGCCCTTACTAGAACTGCCTTCAATCGGTATTTTCTGTAGATCGGCATTACTTATGCCAAGGCCAGCACTTCGCAGGAGAGAAAAGGCTGCTGTACCATTCGGCAGGTACGTCTTACTGCCAGTGCCAGGATCAACATACCAGGCCTCACCACGTGACTCTACCTGCAACAGTATGCGGCCGCGTAACCGATTCACGAGCTTGATGTCAATCTTGGTGGTAGGCACAGTGGATAGGCCAGGGTTAGCCAACGTGCCGCCACCTCGAGCGTTGAAGCATTACAACCAAGCCGAACCTCTACCCTACCGGATACATTATCTACCACACAGGCTAGCCCGGAGCTTTGGTAGGTGAAGCAGTACTTAGCGCCACCGTCGGTACAGCTAGCGGCTGACATAGTACCTAGGTTAAACCGTTCACACGCCTTGGCTAAACTTTGGGCGCGGGACATGGATTCACTGCCAGCGTTAGTCGGACACATGACGGCTGGCGGTGTGGTGGGAACAGGCGGCTGTGCCTGATTTACTACCGGTGGAATTGCAGCATTAGAAATTATAAACGGCTGACTAACGCCTGTTGCAGTACAACCTCCATATAGATTGACCCTTATACCATAGCTATTCCCCGACGGGAGCTTAACCCGTTCAAGATCTAGTAACGATTCCTTAACCATCATGGTCCCGTTGAGTCTGCGACCAAATGTGATAGATTCGTGAATACTAGTATAGGCTGGTTGGTTAAGCTCATTGTAGTACCACCGTGCATCGGTCGGCAGGGTAACTTGGTAGGAGCCGCTGTTAGAAATCGACGATTCGCTGGGAGAAATCCCAACAAGGTATTCGTGCACTACCTCATCACCCACTAAGTGTGTAAACACAAAATTCGATAGCGGTACGAGCACCTCTGTTCCCGAAGCATCGGTTGCCGCTACTAACCAGACATCTGCCTTTTCCGCTCGGCAACCAGACGACCACTGGACATCGTAATGGCCGCCGAACGTGTATGTACTACCTACTACTTGAACATTTACTGGCTGAACGAGGACGTCAGCAGCTGGGTTAACCTGGCTAGGATCGGTAACCGTAAAAAAACCATTACTCTCGCCTTGAACATACGGCTGGTTGCCTCCTGGATAACCAACTACCTGAATTTTTATCTGATTCGAAGCACCTTGGTTAGCAACGTACTTCGGAATAGTCCAAGTGTAGCTGCCCTCGCTGCCGTTGACCACAACACGCGATTGATCAAAACCACTAGCTTCAAGCTGGTTTTGATTACCAGGGCCAGTTGAATAATATAAGCTCACTATGCTCTCAATACCCTGCTGCTGCCAGCGAATAGTTAAGCTATCGCCAACATTAAATGATTCGCCACCGTTGGGATACGTTACAGTTATAGCAGCAGCGTGAACTTTTCCCACTATGGCAAAAATGCCCAGGAGGGAAGTCACAAAAGCTGCGGCCAATAATTTCTGCCACGACACCTTCGTCATGCTAACAAATTACGAATACGAGCTTATTCAGATGCCGGCGGCGTTAATTCTGGAAGCTAAACGAGGGGGCTATTACCTGAGTCAGTACGCTATCTATGGAGGTTTTGCAATCCACGGTACTGGTAGCTTTCTCAGTACATATCGCGGCTATGGCTACACCTTTATCAGGGAAGCTGTCGCCGAGCGGCATGATTAGGTTGATTCCAAAGCTCTTATCTTGTGTTGAAAAAGCTGAGAAGGCGAGTGCTTGCTGACCCCCAACCGTGGTAGTACTCTCGGTACAACTCGGGTCTGATTTACACACTGTGTCAGCTTTTTGCAGCTGCGCTGCATCTTCAATGGTCACGGCGATGCGAACGTCGTTGTCTTGACCACTCGGTGAGTAAAAACCTACTGCCTCCGGGTCGTGCGCCAAGTTCTGGATATATGAAGTCGGGTAATTGAACGAGAACTTATACCTGCTGTTGACGTAGGTAGAATTGCCGGACTGTCGGTTCGGCTGACCAGATTCAGGCGTCACAAATTTTTGAGGCACGAGCGTTGCCGAACCAACCGCCCCCCATCCAAGTATCACCAATACAACAACAAACCACACGACCTGTCGCTTACGCAGGGGTACTGCCTCTACCGAGGAGATAGCAAATTGCTTCTGCGGATCGTAGATGACCGCGGTTTTGCATACCATATCGCGCCACGTCTGGCGGCGGCGATTGATGAGCATCCACCAGGTGCCGAGGTTCAAAACCAAGGGATTGACGATGACGAAAAAAAGGTACCTTACCAGTGCCAAACCGAAGCCGATACCAGTTCGCTGTGGCTCAACCATGCGTATAACCCTCAAGCCAAACCAGCTCATGGCTAGTGTTTGTCCGCGCTTACCTACGAAGTAAACGGCGTAGAAAAATAGCCAAGCAATAGCGGCGATACCTAATAGACTATCGATAATCACGCCTAGCGGGCCAAGTAAGCCCAAGGGCACAAACAAAACGAGCACTATAATGAGAGGAACAACATAAAAGAGCGCATCAAAAATGCTAACAAAAAACCGCCGCCAAACGCCGGCAAACTCAACAGTAACCCCTACACCCGAGCCTACCACTGGACGGACTGTGTTTGGTTGCTCCATATTTTTCCTTGAGTGGATTAACGCCCTGGATTCTCTAGCTCTTGAGCTTGCGCCGGATAAAGGCCGGAACCTCGTAGTCGTCTTCCACCTCGCTCACCTTGCTCCCACCCTTAGGCTCTTTGACTGAGCCGGTAGCTTTGGTGGCTGTGCCAAGGCTGCGCTCGTGAAACCCGCTCGACTGCTCTGCCAGTTCACGCTTCGGGGACGAGGGTACGCGTTCCTGCTTGAGAAAGGCTGGCGCCAGGTACGAGGCTTGCGGCGCCGGGGTAGCCTTCTTAACTGGCAGACCTTGCGAGAAGCCGGTGGCGATGACGGTTACCTTTACCTGGTCTTTCATGCCCTCATCAATCACTGCGCCGAAGATTATCTTGGCGTTGGGATCGGCTGAGGCGGTAATGATGCGTGCAGCTTCGTTGACCTCGTACATGGTAAGGTCTGGCCCCCCGGTAACGGTAAACAGTATGCCCTTAGCCCCGTCGATGCCGACTTCGAGCAGGGGCGACTCCACGGCCGCCTTGGCGGCGTCGACCGCGCGGTTCTCGCCTGTGCCTACACCTATACCCATGAGCGCCGAGCCGGTACCAGCCATAATGGCTTTGACGTCGGCAAAGTCTACGTTAATAAGCCCCGGCACCGTAACGAGCTCAGAAATTCCCTGCACCCCCTGCCGCAAGACCTCGTCGACAATAGAGAAGGCTTCTAAGAGCGACGTTTTCTTGTCAATGAGCTGCAAGA
Source organism: uncultured Gammaproteobacteria bacterium (assembly GCA_964453605.1). Classification (GTDB taxonomy): domain Bacteria; phylum Patescibacteriota; class Patescibacteriia; order Veblenbacterales; family UBA10138; genus CAYVOI01. The sequence goes on from CAYVOI010000001.1 coordinate 820,759, forward strand.
GCCGGTCGTTGTGAATGGTGATGATGGTATCTACCTTGTCGGCCAGCTCATCAAAACCGCGCTCGGCCACCTCCCGCCGCTGCGCGCCTTCGAAGCTAAACGGTTTGGTGACCACGGCAATGGTGAGGGCGCCGGCCTCGCGCGCCAGCTCGGCAATGAGGGGTGAGGCCCCGGTGCCGGTACCACCCCCCAGGCCACAGGTGAGGAACACCATGTCAGCACCTTTCAGCGCCTCTTTGACCTCGTCCCGGTTCTCCTCGGCCGCCTTGCGACCGAGGTCGGGGTCCATGCCAGCCCCTAAGCCCCGCGTGGTCGCAGGGCCGATGTGGAGCTTCACGGGCGCACGCGAGTGGTGCAGGGCCTGGGCGTCGGTGTTCACGGCCAAAAACTCCACACCGCGGATTTTGGCCGAGACCATGCGGTTGATAGCGGCACCACCGCTGCCACCCACGCCGACGACTTTGATTTTGGCAAAGGTTTCAATATCAGGCTTGACTTCCATAGGTAGTTGAGGATTAAGAAGCTAGAAGCTAGAGGTAAGAGGGTGTCTTCGCTCTACGTTCTAAGTTCCTAACGCTTACGGTAAGAGTGCCTGGAACCACTTTTTAACCTTGCCGCCGACCTCACCCATGCTGGCAAGCTTGGGTAGCCGGAAGCCGGGCTCGTGGGCTGCGGCCGATTGCCTGATACCCCAGCGCACGAGCCCCAGAGCCGAGCTAAAGGCTGGATCTGACACGCGCTCCAGGGGACTGGCTACCTCAAGCGGGTAGCCTAAGGTGGCGGGCAGCCGGAACTTACGCTTAGCCACGTCGAGGAGCCCTGAGAGCTTGGCACCACCGCCGGTTATGACAACGCCGGCGGGGAGCTTCCCCGAGCGGTCGATTTTAGCGAGCTCTTTATCAACCAGGTCAAAAATTTCTTCCAGGCGAGCTTCGATTATCTCACTAAGGTGCTTGCGCCCGACCATACCCTGCTCGTCTGAGAACTCATTGAGGTTTATTTCTTCGCGCTTGCCAATGTCCTCCGGGACAGCGTGACCGTAGTTTATTTTCAGGTGTTCGGCAATATCGATGGAGGTCCTGAGGCCAATAGCTACGTCGTTGGTAATGTGCCCGGAGCCTACGGGTATAACCGCGGCGTGGAGCGCGTCGCCCTCTTCGCACACCAACAGGCTCGTGGTAGCACCACCCATGTTGACCACGACTACGCCAAGCTCCTTCTGCCGCTTAGAGAGCACTGCCTCGGCCGTGGCGAGCACCGTGAGTACCAGGCTGTCGATGTCTACCCCGGTGCGGTACACACACTTAGTTAGGTTCTTCACCTGTGCCACCTGACCTTGGATAATTTGGGCCTCGACTTCTAACCTCACACCGGTCATGCCCACCGGGTCTTTGATACCCGGCTGGCTGTCGACGGTGAAGCTGCGGGGTAAGACGTGGAGAATTTCGTAGTTCGGCGGCGTAGCCACGGCTTGAGCCGCTTCGACCACGCGGTTTAAATCTTCCTCGCCGATCTCGCCGTTGGGTTTAGCTACCGCAATCACCCCATGGCTCGACTGCGCTACGATGTGACTGCCGTTGATGCCAACCCACGCGTGCTCCACCGGGGTGCCGGTCATGCGTTCGATCTTCTCTAGGGCACCCGAAATAGCTGACACCGCATCTTCGATGCTGGTGACCACCCCCTTGTGTATACCTTCGGAGGGGACTTCGGCTAACCCCAACACCTGGAGGTGTTCGTGGGCCGTACCTTGCGCTACCGCCACGCGAATGGCAGTTGAACCAATGTCTAAGCCGGTAACGAGGGGGTTGCGTGTCATGGGTACTACAACACAGTAGTACTACAAAGTATACCCCCGAGGTGTGAACCTGCCAAGGGAAACAAACTGAATAATTTTATTGTTCACCCCGCACCACGTAGGCCGTTGGCAAAGTGGTGCGGGACTCAGCTAGGTGAAACGCGCAACCTGGAGCAGGAGCCAGGCAATCACCACCGCCGCGAGCCCCAAGAGGAGGAGGGCACCAGCCAGCATGTCTTTCAGGAGTGCGACGTGGAGGGAGAGCCGCGGCTCTATGAGGTCGAGCAAGCGCTCGAGCACCGTGTTGACCACCTCCGCCGCCAGCACGGCGGCTATGGTGAGGAGGAGCACAGCCCACCCGAGCGGTGGCAGGTGAAACCACCACCCACCACCGAGCACCACCAGCGCTACGGTAAGCTCGAGGCGAAACGAAAGCTCACGCCGTGCCACGTAAGCTAGGCCCCGGAGTGCGTAGGTGAACTTGTGGCTAAGGGTACGGAGGTAGTTCATAGGTGTACTGGTCAGCCTGAGGCCATGAGCGCGCGGTCTTCTAAGCGGCGCATGGTAGCGCGCTCCCCCTTCTGCACGTGGTCGTAGCCAGCCAGGTGGAGTAGCCCGTGCACCAGCAAGCGGTCAAGCTCGCGGCTGAGCGAGGTGCCGGCGCGGCGAGCTTGGCGCACGGCTTGCGACAGGCAAATGACGAGCTCACCCTTGATAGGAGCAGTTTGGTACGTAAAGGAGAGCACGTCGGTTGTCCAGTCGTGCCTCAGGTATCGGCGATTCAGGGAACGGCTCACGCTCGGCGTAACGTACGTCACACCCACGTCGGCAAAACGAACCCGGCTCAACCGGCCCACGCGCTTAAGGAGCGTGCGCGTACGCGCGCCCGAGGCCCGGGGGAGCCTGAGGCCGCTCTCGTTCTTACACCAGAGGGCCGCCATACCGCACGCTTACCGGGTAGGGCTGGGGGTAGGCTGACTGGTGTTGGTGTTTACTGGCGCAGCCGGCGAGGTGAGCGTAAAGAGCTGCAGCATAGCTCTGAACAGGTGGTAGTAAGAGGCTTGGGTGTTCGTGCCGATGTTATAGCTTAAGGTGATGAGGTAGTGGTCGGTGGCCAGGTAAGCGTTTAAGCCGTCGAGCGACATAGCCCAGGTGGTACTACCCACGGTGACAGTGGGAACCTCAGCCGCCGTAAGCCCCGAGACCTGCTTAGCGTACCAGGCCGAAGCGCTGAGCTTCTCTGGGTTATCAACTACCAACACCTCCACGAACTCACTGGCGTCGGTACCGGTGAAGACTACCTCGGTGCCCTCTTTATCAGTGGCGCGCGCCAACCAGGCTTTGGGATACTTGAGGCTGTAGCCAAAGCGGTCACTCTGGTAGGTAGCGAGATAGCTCGAAGCTTCGAGCTTAGCCCCGCCGCCAACGGCGGGGTCAAACCCGGCCGCCACCTCAGCGCCATCGGCGTAGGTATCACCATCGGTGTCAAGCTTGGCTGGGTCAGTGCCGAAGAGGTGCTCCTCGGCGTCAGTGAGGCCGTCCTGGTCAGCGTCGACGGTCGGCGAAGGCGGTGTTACCTGCCGTGGTGTACCTGGGCTGGTCGACGGTGTAGGTGTGCTGGCTGTGGCATCTACCCCTTGAGGCGTAGCCTGGTGATCGCCGGGCATAAGACCAGCCGCACCCTCTTCTAAGCGGAAGCTCAGGGTGTAGCTTGAACCATCACTGCTCAGGTAGAGGTAGTCGGCACCTCCCGGGGTGGGGTTAGCTGGCACCTGAGCCAGGTAGGTTGTACCCTGTGCCGCACTGGCGAAGCCGGCGCTCGAAAACGTTTTGGACGATTCGCCACCAAGAACGAGGGGCAACGGACTCACCGGGTAGCGGCCACCGTTGTCAGCCGCGTAGAGCTTGAGCATAGACTGCAACGTACTCACGTCACCATAGCGGATGCGGTCGCGCTCGGCTGGGGTGGTGCTCGGGGTGGCAGGTGCTGGTGCGGCTGGTTGGTTGGTGGTCGGGCTAACCACCGGGGTAGCCAGCGGCGAGGGTTCAGGCACTGACGGAGGAGCACTACGGAAGAAGGCGAGGTAGGTTCCACCCGCGCCAACGGCCACCAGTACTCCCACCATGAGCCACACCCACCAGCGCTTCGGCTTACCGCCGCCCGGTTGAGGTACGGGGCCTGGCGTGGCCACGTTCCCACCTAAGGGCTGGGGCATGGTGTAAATTTCACCCCACGGTTCTGCTTTAGGCGCAAGGGGCGCTGGGTTTATCTCAGCCTCGGCGGGTTGCTTCTTAGCAAAACCAAACATAAAGCTTAGGGCTGGGTGGTTGGCAGGTTCAAGAGTTTCCCGGGGCCCGCGGGGTTGTACCCGTTGTGCACTTCCACGCCGTCGGGGTAGCCATCGCCGTCACTATCAACCTTCAGCGGATTGCTGTGGTAGATGTTCACCTCTTCACCATCGAACAGGCCGTCGCCATCGGTATCAGGGTTGTGGGGGTCAGTACCCAAGGCTTGCTCCTGCTCGTCGCTCAGACCATCGCCGTCACTGTCGGTACCGCTGGGGGCGGGTGAGGCGGTTACGGCCGCTGGTTCAGCCGAGGTGGGGGTAGGCTGAGGAGACTGCAGCGGCGGGTTGGTGGCCGTTGGCGCAGACGACTGCGCCGAGCTGCGGTGCGACCACCACCAGTAGCCCCCCGCTAGTACTGCCCCCGCCAGCACGAGACCGCCAACCACCGCCCAGCGCAGGCCGGGGCGAGGTTCTGCCAACGGAGGCATGATGGGTACGTTCGAGGGCTGCACAGGAGCAGCCGGCGTCAGGGGCGAGACCGTCGGGCGGGGAGTAGGCGCTGCCGGCGGCAGCGTGCTCGGGGCTGAAACTGGTTCAGGCCCGGCAAAAATGTCTTCCACACCTTGGTTCGTCGAGGTACTGCCAACGTTTTCAAACATAGGGGAATGGTGTAGTCGTACGTACTACCGTAGTATACAGCAAGAGAGGCCTGAAGTTAATTGCCTGGCGGAATAACGGCCGCAGTGGTAAAGCTCACCACGCTCCCGAAGCTCAGGCCCTGGCTATTCTGTGCCACGGCACAGTAGCGGTAGGTGGCGCTCGAGTTCAAACCGTTCAGGGTAAAGCTGAAGGGCAGTGATGAAGCGCCACTGCCAAGGTTAGCGCTTGGGCTAGTGACATTCGGTAAGCTCGTGCAGGCGACGTTCGCTGCACCCCAGCGGAACCAGGCGGTGGTGGCCAGGCCATTGGGATTACCCTGGCCGTTGAGCCGAGCACCGGAGGTGGTAATAGATGAGGCGGGCGAGGTAGTAACACTTGGTGGGGCAGGCTGCACAAAGGTAGCTGTCACCGTAGTGTTACTGTTCATAGTAATCGTGCAGGGGCTGGTGCTGCAGCCGCCACCGCTAAACCCGGCAAAGGTTACGCCTGACCCGGGGTTAGCCGTGAGCACCACGGCGCTACCCGCAGGGTAGGGGCCGGGGGAGGGGTTCACGGTCACCGTACTCGTAGCCGCCCCCGAGCCCTGCAAGAAAACGGTTAAGCTATAGAGCGGCGTGCTGGTAAAGGTGGCGGTGACGGTGGTAGCCCCACTGATGGTGGTGGTGCAGGGGCTGGTGCTGCAGCCGCCACCGCTAAACCCAGCAAAGGTAGAGCCGGGGTCGGGGTTAGCGGTCAGGCTAACACTCGTGCCGGGCGGGTAGGTGTAGGTACAGGCGGCCGCACTGCAGTTGGCGTTCGGCGGGTTCACATCAATAGTTCCAGTGCCGGTACTAGCAGAGCTGCGGTTGAGGGTGAGCGTTACCGCGGTAAAGGTAGCGGTCACGGTGAGCGTAGCGTTGGTGGTGTGGCTGGCGTCCAGAGTCACTTGGCATTGGCCGTTGCTCGGGCAACTGAAGCCTGGGTCAGTGGAGGACCAACTAACGAACCCACCTTTACTTGCCACAGCGTTGAGGGTCACCGTGCCCGGGTTGTAGGTCGCACTACAGGTAGCACCGCAATCGATTTTCGTGTCAGTGCTCGACACCGTGCCATCGGCTCCACCGTTCAGGGTCTTTTGTACCGTGAGCTGGTAAGCGGTAAAGGTAGCCGTCACGGTAGCGTCGGTGGTGCCCATGGTAACGGTGCACTGGGTACCGACTGAGCTGGTACAGCCGGTCCAGCCAGCAAAACTGCCCACACCTGTGGTAGTGGCAGTAAGGGTGAGGGTGGTGCCGTCTTGGTACTGTGCGTTGCAATCGGGGTCACAGTTTATACCGGGGTGCGAGGGGTCGCTCGCGACGTGGCCGCTCGTGGCACCGAGCCCCGACTTGGTAACCTTCAGAGCGTGCGAGGGCGCGACCTTGAACTTGGCCTGTACCACTACGTCACTGCTGGCAGTGAACGTACAGCTCTGGCTGCCCGCGGCCGCGCAGGTGGGGTCAGCCCAGCTATCAAAAACGTAGCTCACGCCAGCGACAGTTTCTGCTGAGGGGCTCAACGTTACGCTCGAGCCAGCCACAAAGCGCCACAGGCAGTTGTTAGTTCCGCTGGGGCAGCTCTTGCCGCCCGGGGTTGAGGTCACGTTGTGGTTAGTGGTGTCAACGGTACCGACCAGCTTCTCCACCGTAACCTTGTGGGTAAGGGCAAAGGTGGCGGTGACGGTGGTATCGCTATCCATGGTCACGTTGCAGGTGTGCGGTGGCGGGGTGGATGGGGTTGGCTGGCAGGCGCTCAAGCTCCAGCCGGTAAAAACGGAGTCCACGTCCTCGGCCGCCGTCAGCGTTACCACCACGCTGCCGCTCTTGGGGTACGCTTCAGTACACGAGGTGCCGCAGTTTATAGCCTCGCCGTAGGGGTTGCCCAAAACGGTCGGCTGGTTACCGGTCACCGTTCCCCCACCGGTGCCGCTCTTGCGCACGGTGAGTGTGGCCTTGAGGGCGAAGGTAGCAGTCACCCTAACCCCGGCCACGAAGGGGGGGCCTAGGGCGTCAGCCGTATTCATGGTTACGCTACAAGGATCGGTACCTGAGCACGCTGGCGAGCCGGCAACGGTCCAGCCAACGAAGAGCGAATCGGCATCTGGCGTAGCGGTGAGCTTGACGATGTCCGTAGGGCTTTTCTCATACGCCTGGTCGCAGTGCGAGCCCCCTACGCCACAGCTGATAGGGTTAGTATCGGGTAGGTTACTGGTAACTGTACCGGCACCACACTTGCCTGTAACAGGGTCACAGGCCCCGTACATAGCTGTGCTGACGCTCAAACTGGAACGCAGAGCAAACGTAGCAGTAATAGTAGTGTTACTAGTGATATTTACTGTACACGTACCAGTACCACCGCAATCAGCCGCACTCGCCGGACTCGCCACCCAACCGACAAAGTAGTAGAGAGAAATGTCGCTATCCTTTGGGTAGTGGCCAAGCACTACGGTAGTGCCCCTGATGTAAGTAGTAGTAGCAGTCGTACAGGCTGAGCCACAGTTTATCTTCGGCGTAGATTCGTTACTCGTCACGGTGCCCTGTGACCCGTTGTTGAGTACCTTGTTCACCGTTAACGTATACGTTACCGCGGTAAAGCTGGCAGTTACTGAACGCGCCTGGTCCATGGTTACGGGACAGGTGCCTACCCCAGGGCAGCTGAAGCCGGGGTCAGGGGAGGACCAACCAGTAAACGTTGAATCGGTATTGGCGCGCGCGGTCAGGGTAACAGAAGTTCCACCGCTGTAGCTGGCGGCACACGACGAACCGCAAGTAATGCCGGGGTGGGCGGCATCGCTTGTTACCGTACCGCTGCCAACCCCGCCCTTTTGCACGGTGAGCGCGTAGCTGGGGCGGGCAAAGGTAGCGGCTACATTGGTAATGGCAGTTACGGTGACCGTGCAGCTCGAGCTACTACCCGTACAGGCTCCAGTCCAACCGGAGAACACTGAACCGGTGCCTGGGTTGGCGGTGAGGGTAACCTGGGTGCCACTGCTGAAGGACGCGCTACAGGGCGAAATAGCCGTGCCACAGCTGATGCCGGCGGGTGAACTCGTTACCGTGGCGCTGGCACCGGCGGCTATGGTGGCGGTGACGTTGAGCGCGTACTGCGGTACAAAGCTAGCTGTTACCTGCTGGTTGGCAGCTGGCATGGTGAACGTACAATCACCCAGTCCGCTACACAGGCTGCTGCTCCAACCGCTAAATACCTGCCCGCCGGTCGAGGACATGTGGAGCGTGACCGAACTACCGCTCACGTAGCTCTGGGTGCAGGGGCTGCTGCTGGTGCAGGGGGAGCCGTTGGCTGTTACCGTACCGGCACCCACTACCTTAACATTCAAGCTGTAAGAAATTTGTGCAAAGGTGGCGGAGACCGACACCGTACTACCAGACAGCGTCAGTGGACAGGTAGCACTACTAGCAGCTGAAGCGCAAGCTCCACCCCAGCTCAAGAACCGGCTCCCTGGCTGCGGCGTGGCCGTGAGCGTTACCCGGCTCCCCGGCGTGTACTGCGCCAAGCAGGTTGAGCCACAGCTTATCTTGGGTGAGGCTTCACTGCTCGCTACCACACCAAAGGTCGAGGGTGTGCTGATGGAGAGGTTGGTGTACTGGTAGTTAATGGTACGCACCACGCTCTCACAAGCATCGCCCGGAGGAATGGTAATGGCATCGCCTGACCCCTTCCACCAGGTGACGTTCTTGAACTCGGCGTTAAAGCTCAGGGTAGCGTTGGTTGAGCTTATAGCTTTATACTGGTACACGTGCGAACCGTCGGGGCACTCGAACGCTTTGGTGCTCTGGTTCCAGCAGGTGGACTGATCAAACCCAGCACTCGCACTGCACTGCGGCCCGGCCGGTGGAGCGGGTAGGTTAAAGGTATTAACGGGGTCAATTGGTAAGCTGCCGCCGAGATCGCTCGCCAGGTTTTGCTGCCACGACGACCAGCGACTCACGCTGCGCCCAGCCAGGAACGAACCAGCGGTAAGCTGCGGCACGGTGTTGGTGTGCTGAGCAGTGTAGCCGTCGAGCCTGGCCTGCACCACGCTCATGTCGGTAAGGCGCCTGAGGTCGCGCTGAATTTCGTCCTTACTGGTAGACACATTGGTGTTGAACGTCCAGCTTGAAGCCAGCTCTTGGTAGAGTGCCGTGGTGGTGGGGCCGGCCCCCAGGCTGTAGCCAAAGACGTACAGATCAGTCTCAAAGTTGTCATCAGGTTGGCCAACGGTGTGGGGCTGACCAGTACGGCACCCTGGCCCCGACGAGAGATGACAAAAGTTGGTAGCCGACACGTAGAGCGTCGAGCCGTCTTGCCCCGCGGCGTAGCCATCCACCGTGGTATCGCTCAGGCTACCCTTAACAATGTCTGGCCGACTCAGGTACCACTGGCGGGGCGAAAGAGTTAAGAGCTGGTTCCGGTAGATTCTGAGGCCCAGCACGTCGCTATTCACGTCGTTGGTGAGAAAGTACTCGCGCGACACATCACCCGTACCGCTGCCACCGCCTACCACACTGAGCGACGGCAGCACGTTACCAGACGTGGCCTGGAGCACCACCGAGTCAAAGTAAATCGGGTTCAGGGTGGCGGGTTGAGCGCTGGCGTTGGCGTACAAGCAGATGGTGTAATCTTTCCTGGGGCCACTGTCGAACGCTACCTGGAGCTTCTGCCAGCCCACCGCGGGAGCGGACAGCGTGCTGGCGTAGCGAAAATCAGTCCGGCACGAGGTGTCGCTCGTCATAACCATGGTTGCACCAACTATCGGACTGTTGGCGGGCAGGTAGACCAAGGCGGAAGCTACGTAGCTGGTATGCTGTGTCAGCCCGGTAATTTGCCGAGTCAGGGTGTACTGGCCATTGGCTACGTCGGCCTGTGTTGCCACGTGGGTAGCGGCCGCGCTCATAGTATCCCCGGCTGTACTCGGCCCAGGCGGAGACGGCGTCACCGCCGGCTGCCAGCCCGCTCCACCCTGCACCGTCCACCCCGTTAAACCAGAACTAAAGCTGTCATTGCTCGTCACGAAGTTGCCACCCGTTGCTGCCACGGTACCTGCTCGGCAATAGCGCAGGCGGAAGTGGTAGTCGTCGTCCTTGAACTCCCAGGGCAGCTCGCACAGGTACACCTCGAGCGAAGCCTCCGCACGAGCAGACCCAATGGTAGGACCAGCGTCACCTGTCACCTTGAGCGTGGCTTGGCCGTTGCGCGCTGCCGCGCTGACCGTGGCTTGATTGGCTGAAGAGGTGTAGCCCACCACGTTGGCCGGGTCGTTCTTGCTCCAGGTGTAGGTGACCCCGCTCAGCAGGCTGCCATCAGGCGCTAGGGCTGAGGCGGTAAAGGTTTGGCTCTGACCGGCCGTACTAAACGTATAGCTAGCTGGCATTATGCTGACGTGGTCAAGCTTGCAGATATTAGAGCCGGTGCCAAAGCTCAGCTGTGCATCGCTCGGCATGGTGCCACCGCTCGTAGTCTTCAAACCGCTGACCCCGCCCACCATCGTCAGGGTGAAGTTTTGCAGTGGCAGTAGCGGAGAGTTTGGGCTGACCAGCACCACATTGGGCGAAGAAGCAGACACCCGAACGCTCACCGGTATAGGCAGCGATGTCAGGGGTGGCGGTTGGTTCACCATGTCAAGCCTGACGGTGGTAGCGGTCACGCTGGCGGCGCTCAGGGGTTGATCAAAAGTCAGCTGCAGCTCGACATTGCGACAGACGTTGGCAGCGCCTGCAGCAGGCACCGAGGAAACAAAATTGAGCGGCGCTGGCGGTAGCACCAGGCCTACAGTGTTGACGTTCAGGTAGAGTGGGTTGCTGACCAAGGGTACAGTTTGGTAGTTTGGTACCCAGCTACCAATACAGGTACTGCCGAGTTGGATGCCCGAACACTTCAGCCCCACCTGCACCGTGGCTACGCGCTGCAGGGTGACGTCACCAGAACGGGTAGTTGGATTAGCATTCACAGTTACTTGAGTGGAGCTCCACGTACCAACTGGCGCGGGATCAATGTTCGCGAGTACCACCTTGTGGCTTACATCCGGGGGTACGCTGCTGAACGCATCGCCGTAGAGCGTTACGGTGGTAGGTAAATTAGTGATGGGTCCGCTCAGATTATTCGGTGGTGCAAACGTAAGCTTACATAATCCCGGTATGAGCGGCAGGTTGCTATCATAATGGAAGGTCTGACTGTGAGTGACGTCAGTGGTAAGGCCAGCAGCAGTGGTAACGGTCACCAAAGCATCACCGCTACCCGCCGGGGCCTTAACCACAATTTCGGTATCAGTCCAGTGACCGCAGTAGAGCGGCAGTGGAGCAGAGAGTGTGCCAGCAAACGACACGGTACAAGGCGCACCTGAGGTGCTACCGAGTGAGGCACAAGTACCAAAGTTGCCTCCCCTCACTGTCACCCAAGTGCCCGCCGGGCCGGTTGAGGGCGTAAGGCTAGTAATGAACGGCTCGCCGGAGAAGGTAACGCCGTTTGAGGTTTGAAGGTCTGGCGACCCGATAGTGCCATAATTCACAGTCACCCTAAGGGGCCCCGTACGCACACTGGCCGGAATGTTGGGGGTAGTAATAGTAATTTGCTTGTCTGACCAATTTACTACCTGCCCCGCCCCCATGAGCTTAAACTTGTTGGGGTAGGTAACGTATGGTGGAACCGAACCGTCGGATGGGTTCTCGTTCAGGCTAGCGCTCGGCACACAGGGCGTAGAGCTACCGCCGCACACCAAGCTCGCAAAACTATTGGATATGACATCGGTATGGTTGTCGGTAAAATGACGTCCGGTGATGACAACGGTGGTATTAGCAGGCCCAGCCGTCGGGGCAATGGAACAAATGCCAGGGCGGATGGTTGAAGTAACGGTAAAGGTGGGATGGAGTGAGGCGGCGTTGGCGGCTGAAGAGCCCGCGCCATTTACTACCTCCACGGTCTTCGTGCCCGTAAGACCATCGGGCACCACCACCACAATTTCGGTATCAGTCCAGTGACCACAGTCAGCAATGGGAGCAACTACACCACCAAACTTTACCTGTCCCCCACCACCAAAATCCTGACCAGTTATGGTAACAACGGTTGCGGCGTCGCCCGTGGCGTTACCGTCCACTGGCGTCATGCCGGTTATCTTGGGTAGTGTCACCGGCCCAGGCGGCGTTCCAGGCTGGACACTATAAGGCGCAGTGTTAGATTCAAGGTTACTTGAGTTGACAACCGTCACCAAGCTAGTTGGCACGCTGATGCTACTCGGGGTAGTAGCGGTAATTTGCTTATCTGCCCACGAACCAGCCAGCGGGGTAACGGCAGCGGTCTGGTTGGCTGGGCTAATGCTACCGTTGTAATACTTCACCTGGCCCACCGCGGCACCGAACTGGTTACCTTTCAAGGTAACGAGTGCTTTTGTTGGATCAGTCAGGTCTGATTGATAGACCGAGCTCGGCGTGGCGCTGCAGAGCCCTGGTGGCTGTATGGCACTGTTGACTGTGTATAAAGCACTCGCATTACTCTGAACGCCATCTGTTCGCTTGACCCACAGGGGTCCGTTGGTAGCGTCGTCAGCTGTAGAGGCGGTAGAAGTATCTGGCACTTCGCTTAAGATATGTGTGTTGGTCCAGGTCGGCGCTGAACAAAGCGCTGGGTTAGGCCAGGTACCCGGCACGGGCGGGGTGCCGCTGTGGGTGTAGAGTACTGTGCCCTGGCTGTTGCCAAAGTAGCAACCGTCAATACCAACCCAGGTACCAATGGCGCCAGTAGTGGGGCCTATACTCTTAATAACCGGCGTACAGGTGCCAAGAGAGCAGACAGAGCCTGTGCACAGTCCTGCTTGCGTGCAATCTGGAGTACTGCTACAAGCCGTGTCGGAGAGGTACAGGCTATTAGTATCGCTAAAGCCTGCGGCAGCAGCCTTGATGGTGATAGGCGGCGAGGGGTCGGGGAAAGTGTTAGCCGCTACCTGCTTTTTTGAAGTATCAGCCGGTGCGGTGGGGGCAGGGTTAATAACAGCATACGAGTTATTGGTCCCCGACTTGGTCCAGCTCCAGCTGTATGATGCCGGGTTCAGCGCGTTACAGTTGTTAGCCTGAGGAAAAGCTTGGTAGTCTACAGTATCGGTGGGTGTACGGATATAGGCTGGCTGTGTACTCCCTGGGCTAAGTTGCACGCTAGAGAGGTTGCAGACACCCCCGCCAGTTTGGAAGTGCCATGTATAGGGGAAACCCATGGGCTCACTGGCTGGCGGCGCACTCTTTACCGTGCCGTCGATGGTTACCTGGAACCACTGGCTTGAGGCAAGCGAGGCGGGGGTAAAGGTAAAGCCCGAGTTAGCCGGGAAGCTGAAAGTCCCAGCCACATTGGTGGTGGGTGCGTTACAGGTAGTTTGATTGCTCCCTGGACCACACTGCAACACATGAACACTAGAGCTGCTAATGGTGCTCTGGTCCATGGCGCGGTCGAACCGCGCCATAATGAGCGCGTTGGTACAGGCGGTGGCGGGGTTAGCAGGGTCGTAAGCCGGGGGACTTGGGCTCTGCAGGTTGGTACTGCAGGCTAAGTCTTGCACCACGCTCGGCGCCGGCTGACACGGCACGTTAAAGTAGAGTGGATTACTCGCGGGCAGGTTAGGAAGCTGCACGCTAATGGGGTAGGCACCGTTACCAAAAGAAGAGTCAATCACAAAACCACTAATGCTAACGTCTGACCACGGGCCAGATGGACTTAAAGTGCGTGACCCCACTACTACTGAATTGGGTACAGGCGATGTGTTGCCAAACCGAACGCCGGTGAGCGTCATATTAGGAGTGGAACCGCTCATGGCCTTACACATCACCGGGCCAATCGAACATAAGCCCGGCCCCACCGGCGAGTTATCAACTATGAAAGTTTGGGTATTGCTCTTGTTGCCGCTGGCATCAACCACCTGCACTTTGTACGAACCCTGCGGCAGGGTGGTTGGTATGCGTATCACAATCTGCGAACTACCCCACGAAGTAGCACACGGGAACTCTGCGTCGGTTGGGCCTCCAGAGTTGATGAGCTTCACCTTGGCCAGCCCAGTGTGGGTGCCAAACAGCGCGCCGTCCAAAGTTACAAACTGCCCTGGACCCCCATTGCCTGGACCCAAGCCCCTGAGGTACGGGCTCAGGGTATCGACATAGCCTGGGTTGCTGTAGTTGGCACCCACTTGTACTAGCACCTGGGTGTTGGGGGGGACAAAGTAGCGAGACAACGGCACGCCGGCGGGAATGTTCACCTTGATCTGTTCAGGGGTAGGGTTCAACGAATTCAATTGGCCGCTACAGGCAGTTACGCCATCAAGCGTTTTTCCATTCCAACACAAAACATTAGGGTTACCACTAAGGCTGTTGCTGTCAGCGTCTAAACCATTGAACACCCCTTCACCAGTCGAGGCAAAGTTTTGGCCAGTGATGGTTATCCGATTACCATAGTAGCCAGAAGCTGGCGTTATGTTGCTAATCTCCGGCGTGCAGTACTCCGTGTCGCCAGTGGTAAAGGTCCAACTGGTCGCCGCCAACGCGTTGTTACAGGCATCGGTAATGCCGCTTGAGAGCTTGACGGTGTAGGTTTGGTTTTGCTGGAGCGGTGCTTGCGGGTACACGGTGAATGAATTGAAATTGCTCCCGGGCACTATCTGCCCCAAGGCCACGGGGTTGCCAGCGGCGTCAAACAGCTTTATGTTGGCTGGAGTAAGGGTAGTTATGTTCATCTCAGCGGAGAAGGTGGCTTGAATAGCAGTGCGGAGGCAAGCGTTGGCACCCGTGGGCCACTGGCTTGTTACTGTTGGCGCGCTGGTAGAGGTTTGGCTACCAGTGGTAAAGCTCCACACCTTGTCTGAGCTCAGCACAGCAGCTGTAGCTGGGGGTGTTGGTATGTTCGTAACCCCACTCGAACCACTCACAATGGTGGCTTGGTAGGTAGTGTTTTTGTTAAAGTCCGGGTGTTGCAGGGAGAAGCCTGGGCCTACGGTGGCGCTACCAAAATTGGTAAAGGTAACTGTGGCGTTGGTAGTGGTGTTCTTCACTACCACGGTGGAGCTGTTAACGCTCGCTGGGTCCACGTTCTGGTTGAAGAGCGCCTGCACATTAGCACACAGCATGACGTTGCTAGCATTGTCGCTTGGGTCAACCGCCTGAACCGTAAACCCAATGTTCCCTCCCCCCGGCAAACAGCCTGGCCCCGTACAACCTCCGCCAGGCCCGCCCCCACCACTCGTCGTACCAGTAGCGCTCGAGAGTAAACTGAAAATGAATGCCGCAATACCGTAGGCCGCGAAAATAATCGCCAGACCAATAACACCTGCGCCCATCATGCGCTTGGCCCTCGCAATTTGCTCCTCGTTACCCCGGCTGGTCATCCAGATGTAGCCAGCGTAAACAATAATGGCAATGGCGATAACACCTAAGAAGCCAAGGATGATGTTAATAACCTTGGCCACCGTCTGCACAATGGGTATGTTGGTGCCCAGGTTAGTTGCACCACCAAAATTAGTAAAGCCGAAGTTAGCCTCACCACTAAAACCAGCCGAGAGTACTGGCCTCAAAGCCAACACCAAAAGCACCAGGGCGGCCGAAGTCACCAACACCCTCTGGTGACTCTTGAACCACTGCCTGGCACTCTGGAACATAACGTTTTGTTTTAGGTGTTTAAGACTTGTTTGACGGCAGCACTTACTGTTCCACCATCGGCAGCGCCAGCGTAGTGCGCCAGTACTGCTTTGGTGAGCTGGCCCATGCCTTTCACGTCGGTAATGCCAAGCTCAGCTTGAAACTTTTTCACCGTCGCGAGCACATCGTCGGGGCTCGGCGCTTGGGGCAGGTAACGTGCTACCACTTCAGCCTCAGCCTGCTCTTGGGCAGCGAGCTCAGCGCGGCCTCCCTGCGCATAGAGCTTCATGGCCTCCTGCCGCTTCTTAAGCTCGCGCCGGAACACGACCAGCACATCTGGCTCGCTGAGCTCTCCCTTAGGCCCTTTGGCTATGGCCTCGTTACCAAGGGCAGACTTTATTAGCCTCAGCACGCCAAGTTCCGTGCTACGAGCACGCTGGGCGGCCGCAATGTCAGCCTCGAGGCGCTGCTCAAGTTTGGTCATGGGTCCTCCTTACACGCCACGCCTAGCGCAGAGCGCGCTTGATCATGGCTATAACTTTAGGGTTGCGGCTGCGTAAATCTTCTTCTTCTACGAGCCCGGTTTTCCTAAGGTACTCTTTACGGTTCCGAATAGTCATGCGGCGCAGGGCATCCACGCGCTGCTCACGCTTGGTTTTGGCACCCTCGTAGAACCGCCGCTTCTTGGTTTGCAAAATCAAACCCGACTGCTGCACGCGTTTGGAGAACCGCCGCAGCATGCTTTCTACCGATTCGCCGTCTTTCCGTTTCACTTCTATCACGGGGAAACACCTTCCTTTCTAGTAAGATGATGCTAATACAAGCTCTTATATTATAGCTTATTTTTACCCTCTCGTCAACTACAGAATATCTTAACTCTACTTAAAGGAAAGCCACTCTCCGGCGAGAGTGGCTAGCTACCTAAAGCACTGCACTAGCCCACCGTAGTCACGCTCTGAGCTTGAGCTTCGAGCCGTTTCTTAATTTCGTCCACCACCTTCTTAAAATCGACAATCTCCTGAATGCCGTTCTCCATGTCGCGCACGATGACCGTGCCGTCCATAAGCTCTTTCTGCCCGAGGACTAGGGCAAACTTTACCTTAAGGCGGTTAGCTATCTCGAGCTGGCTCTTTAACCCCTCTTTGGTAAAGCTCTCGGCCACCCTGACCCCTTGCCGCCGCAAATCCTCAAACAGCTTAAACGCTTTCTTGCGTGAAGCCTCGCCTAAAGAAGCTAAGAACACATCGGGTACAGCCGACGGTGGTACTGGTACTCCCTTAGCCTTCAGTTCCCCAATGATGCGCTCAAGGCCAGAGCCAAAACCAACCGCCGGCGTTGGCTGGCCGCCCAAGTCCGCAATCAAGTTGTCGTAGCGGCCACCGCCGCCCAAGGCCGAGCGTTCACCCTCTTGCCCCCACAGTTCAAAGACGGTGCGGGTGTAGTAGTCTAACCCGCGGACCAGGTAGGGGTTCAGCTGGTAGGCCAGCCCCACTTCGTCCAGGTGCTCTAGCAGCCGCACAAAGTGTTGCCGACAAGCATCGTCTAAAAAGTCCACCATCTGCGGCGCTTGGCGCGCGAGCTCGCGGTCGGCCTCTACCTTGCAGTCCAGAATGCGCAGGGGGTTTTTGGTCAGGCGGCGTTTGCAATCTTCGCAGAGCACCGAGCGCTTGGTCTTGTAGTACTCAACCAGGGCCTGCTTGTAGGCCGGGCGGCAAACCGGGCAACCCACGCTATTAATCTGCACGGTCACGGGCAGCCCCAGGCTCTCGAACAGGGCCGAGGCCAGCACGATGAGCTGGGCGTCGGCAATGGCTGAAGCCTCACCCAAAATTTCAAAATCGAGCTGCCAGTGCTGGCGAAAGCGGCCCGCCTGCGGACGCTCGTGCCGGAACAATGGTCCCACCGTAAAGAGTTTCACCGGCTGCGGCAAGCTGAGCATACCGTGTTCAATGTAGGCCCGAGCAATGCCGGCCGTGTGCTCGGGTCGTAAGCTCAGGTGGTCGTCTGACTGGTCGACGAAGGAGTACATTTCCTTTTCTACGATGTCGGTAGTGGCACCAATAGCGCGGGTGAAGAGGTTGGTTTTTTCCAAAATTGGCGTGTCAATGCGCTGAAAGCTGTAGGCAGCCGCGTACTCCTGCACCTTCGCTAACACAAAGCTCCACCAGGGAGCGTCCGGTGGCAGCACGTCGTGCATGCCACGAACGAGCTGGGGTGGCACAACTTTTTTCACCTTAGCAGCAGGCAGACTCTCAGCCACCGCGGCTTTGTCTTTTTCTTTGTCAGTGGTTGCCATAGGCTTACGGGGTCACCTGCTCACGGTGGTAGACGGTAAAACGGTCAAACGGCCAGCCGCGCACCCAGATGCGGCCGATGAGTTCATTAGCACTCACTGCACCAAAGCTCCGCGAGTCTAAACTGGCGGAACGGTTGTCGCCCATGACGTAGTACTGACCGGGCAGCAAAACAATGTCATCGTTGTTCGGTGACTCAGGCTGTGTTCTAATAGTGTCGGCTAGGTAGGGTTCAGTTACCTTTTTGAGTTCACGGCCGCCCTCACCCACCCACACCGCGCCATCGCGAATAACCACCCTATCCCCTGGCAGCCCGATAACACGCTTAATAAAGTACTGCCGAGGGTCCCTGGGGTAGCGGAAGACTACCACTTCGCCACGTGCTGGCTCACGGAAACGGTAGGACAGCTCGTCGATCAAGAGGTAGTCGTGGTCGACGAAGTTGGGCTCCATGGAAGCGCCCTTGACGTAGAACGGCTGCACCAAGAAGTAACGAATGGGGAGGATGATGGCCAAACTGAGCACCGCTACCTTAATAACCTCCCACAAAAATTCGAGGAATGCTTTTAAGTACCTGAGCATGGTTGATAGATAAGTCTAAGAGCTGTAAAACAGTGGTGGATGATGCTGGATTCGAACCCTGAAGTACAGGCTTCGCTTGACTTCAGGGCCAGCCAGCAACCAAACACGGTCTGGTGGACGGTATAGGATTTGAACCTATGACCCCTGCAATGTGAATGCAGTGCTCTACCGCTGAGCTAACCGTCCAAGTGAAGGTCTCTAGCTTTAGTGCTCCTCATACCCCGTTATGAAGAAGCGGAGCGGGTTCTGCTAGGGGGTAACCAGCTGCGCGCCCCGTAGAGTTCCGCGTCAGCGGAAGTTCTTCGGGGAGCTAATCATCCCTAAAACTACTAAACCTTTATAAAAGAGGCTCGCACGGAGCCGATTTTAGGCTTCATTGACAGGGAAACAGAGCGAATGCTACCATCTTTTATACCGGCTGTAAAGTCCGCTATGCCACTGCCCAATCCTGACCTCATTCTATCGCCCTCCGGAGCACAGGCCGCCAGGGGTAAATTTTTTTTCTACGCCCTGGTAATCCTAGTGGCCGTAGTCTTTGTGTGGCTCGGGCGCCAGCCCCACGTGCAGGCTACCATTCTCGACTGGCCCAACCACAGCTTGTGGGAGAACGTCAAGCGCCTGGTGGGGGGGTCGGACAAAAAACTCCAGGGCGAAGACGAAGACCGCATAAACTTCTTGCTCTTGGGGCAAGGCGGCGCACTCCACGACGGGCCGTACCTCACCGACACTATCATCCTAGCCTCCCTGAAACCGAGCACCAACCAGGTGGCACTGCTCTCTATTCCCCGCGACCTGTCAGTGGAGGTGCCCGGCCACGGTTTCCGTAAGATAAACAGCGTCAACGCCTTTGGCGAGGAGGCCGGCCCAGGCAAAGGCGCCGAGCTGGCTACGCAGGTGGTGGGGAAAATTTTTAACTTGCCGATACACTACTACGTGCGCCTGGAGTTCAATGGTTTTAGCAAGCTCATCGACCAGGTAGGCGGCGTGGGGGTAAACGTTCAACATGGGTTTACCGACCCAGAGTACCCTGACAACGATGACGGCTACCAAACTGTGACGTTCAACCCTGGCTGGCAGACTATGAATGGCGAACGGGCCTTAGAGTACGTTCGCTCGCGCCATGGCTCAAACGGTGAAGGCTCAGACTTTGCCCGTTCGAAACGGCAGGAACAGGTGCTCCTAGCGCTCAAAGAAAAACTACTCTCACCTTCTACCTTCCTCAACCCCGCGCTCGTTATTAAGCTCTACCGCACGGTGAGCGAGAGCCTCACCACCAACCTAGCGGCCGACGAAGCGGTACAGCTCGCTCACCTGGCCCGCAAGGTGAGTCAGGAAAACATCACGAGCCGGGTACTGGACGCTAACCCCGGCGGCCTACTCCACGAGACTACCGGAGTGGATAATGCCTACCTCCTACTCCCGAACGCCGGCGACTACAGCGAGCTCCGGGCGCTGGCGCAGAACCTGTTTGAGATAAACCGGGTGGAGGCCGAGGGTGCTAAGGTAGAGCTCCAAAACGGCACACCAACCACGGGCCTGGGGGAAGCCACGGCCCTCTCACTCAAGGCCCAGGGGTTTAACGTGGTAAACGTCAGCAACGCCGCCCACCAAGATTTCCCCCACACCCTACTCTACGACTACACGGGCGGCGGTAAAACCTTAACCCGGGGAGTGCTAGAATCACTCTTCCACACCCAGGCGGTGAGCCTGGAGCGCGGGTCGAGTGAGCCTGATTTTCGCATTATCTTAGGCGCTGACTACGTCAAACCTAAAACCTGACCTATGACCCCACGTTTCGTGGTGCTGGCGGGGAGAACTAACGTTGGTAAATCGACGCTCTTTAACCGACTACTAGGCAGACCGCGGGCGATTGTATCAACTGAGGCTGGTACCACCCGCGACCGTAACCAAGGGTTAGTCGACTGGCAGGGCAAACAGTTCTGGCTCATGGATACGCCCGGTTTTGACGTACCCAAAACAGACGCTACAGCTCGCGCCAGCTTAGAGCAAATGGAGCGGGCACTCAGGGAGGCACAGGTGGTCTTGTTCGTGGTCGACGGCCAGGTCGGCATTACCCCGGCTGAACGCAGCTTTATCAAACGGGTACGGCAGTGGGCACCGCATGCCCTACTGGTAGTGAACAAACTCGACAGCCAGTTCAAACGTGCCCGCGCCGAAGACATTTCCCTAGGCTTTAAAGATACGGTGCTGGTCTCAGCCAAAACAGGTTCGGGCCTCGGGGATCTGCTGGACTTGATGATGCCCTACCTCGAGGGCGAGAGCGTACCCACACCAGAGCTCAGGCTAGCCTTCTTAGGACAAACCAATGTCGGGAAGTCATCACTCTTCAACCGCCTGCTTGGTAGCGAACGCAGTATTGTGCTCGCCACCCCCCACACCACTCGTGACAAGCTACACGGTTTCCTAGAAACAGGCGGGGTAGCTATCGAAATCGTGGACACGGCCGGTATACGCCGGCAGCTCATTAAGAGCCCTCGGCTAGAACAACAGAGCGTAGCCCAGAGCCTACAAGCACTTAAGGAAACCAACGTGGCCGCGCTAGTAGTTGACGCTAGCCAAACCCCAAGCTGGCAAGACCAGCGCCTAGGCAGCTTAGTAGCTGAGGCTGGCATTGCAGCCCTGGTGCTCATGAACAAAGCTGACCTCGTGCCATTCGATGAGCGCAAAGCGGCGCTCGCGCGCATCCGCCGGGCGTTGCCCATGCTCCCCTTTGCCAGAAACCTCTGGGTGTCAGCCAAAACTGGTGAAGGTGCAGAGGCTATTCTACCAGCTGGTCAGGACGCCCTACGTGCCTGGGGAACACAGCTTAGCCCCAGTGAGCTCGACCGGTTCTTTGGGTTCCTCAAACGTAACAAAGCCACACGGGACTTGCCTATCAACGGCTTTACCCAAACCAGCGCTGAGCCTCCCCGTTTCGTACTGCACCTCAAAACCAAAGAGAACCTGCCCTCCGCCATGAAGGGCTGGATCGAGAACAAGCTCCGTGAAACCTACCATCTCGAGGGTAGCCCGGTGACGGTACGGCTCAAGGGCTTACGTAAAGGCTAGGCTCAGGGTTACTATTATATATATGAAGCTCATTGTAGGGTTAGGTAACCCTGGGTCAAAGTACGACTCGACCCGTCACAACCTTGGGTTTATGGTGGTGGACAAATTAATATCAGAGCAGCGGGGTCTCATGGGTAAACTTATCTCCGTAGAAACTCCGCTAAAACTTATACTAGGGAAAGAAGAGGTGCTATTCCTCAAACCGAAAACCTTTATGAACGAATCGGGCGCTAGTGTGGCTCAGACGATTAATTTCTATAAAGTTAACCCAACTGACCTGTGGGTGGTACACGACGACCTTGACCTACCGTTCGGTACAGTACGCGTTTCGTTTAATTCATCTTCTGCTGGGCACCGCGGCGTGGAGAGTATCATTGAGCGCTTAGGCACCAAAGAGTTCCACCGCCTGCGCCTAGGTGTAGGCCGCCCACCAGAACCTATTCCCGCTGAAGCGTTTGTGCTGCAACCGTTTAGTGCCGAGGAGCAGAAAGCCCTACCTGAAATACTTTCCCAAGCAGTTGCAACACTCAAAACGACATTCTCAACCTAAAACAAAAACGCCCCCTAGGGGGCGGACTCTGTGCTTAAGCCTACTTACCAGCGCCTTTGTTTACCGGTAAACCGGCACAACGTCGGGCTTTGCAGATTACTCTCGTTAAGGAGGGGTCACAAGAGAACCACTGGCACGTAGGCTCAAACACAGAGTTGTAACCTTATTTCTGTTGAGTTTTTAAACGTGAGTACGCACATCTTAGCAGCAGAGCCTGGTCTTGTCAAGGCTAAACCCCTAAAGACAGCGGGGGGCCTCGGTGACTACCTCAAGCCAAGTAAGCTCGCTGCTACCCTTACCTCCAACTTGAGCGCGCAAGCGTTCCTCATCTCTAAGCTCCCTGCCGAGGCCTTCAAGGCCGGGGTGGTGTGGTTTGTACCCTCGACCCGTGAATTAGCACGCGTCCACACGCTGCTCCGGTTTTTTCTAACATCAAGCAACAGCGTTAGCACCTATACCTTCCCCGAAGACTTCACGCCGTGGGTGGTGGCAGGTAGTGAACATAAGCCACGGCTACTCTTGGTGGTGCCCGACCACCTGGACCTAGCGCTGCCGCGGGCAATTACTATCAAACAACACAGCAGCACACTTACGGTGGGTGAAGAGTGTACTCCCATGCAGCTACTTAGGCAGCTCGAGGCCGCTGGCTACCAACCTGGGCCGCTGCCTGACAGCACGGGGTGGTTTATAAAACAGGGCGGCATGGTGGTGGTGGCGAGTGTAGTTGGGGCTTGGCGCCTAACGTGGAATGGCAACTCGCTTGAGGAAGCTGTACCTTTAAACCTCGTAAGTAACTTAGCTGGAGCACCACTCCAAGACCTCACCATTCCACCCCACAAGCTAGAACCTGATCCCAAGAGTACCTTGAAGCACTTCCTCACCCCTGAGCAAACCCTGGTCGCGCTGCCACCTGCGACCAAGGTTACCAGCCACCGGTCGTTCCCCGTTGACCTCATGAGGCCGAGTAAACTCTTTGGTAGCGTGCCGCTGTTTGGCCGGCAGTGGCTTGAGCTCAAGGGCTACCTCACTACCGAACGAGCCGGAGGGTACGGCCTAAGGGTGCTTACCAGTGAACCCGGGTTTGTACGAACAAACCTAGGCAGTGAGGTGCAAGGTCTTGAGCTCACCGACGTGCCTCAAGCAGTGGCAGCTGAGCTCGAAGGTTTTCGCGATACGTTGGGTAAAACCGTTTACCTCACTGACCGCGAACTGGGCTTAGTGGTGAGGCGCCGGCCACGGGCTTCTCTGGCGGCCTTTGAAAGGCTTACCCCTGGCGACTACCTGGTGCACATTGACCACGGCATTGGTCGCTTTGCCGGCCTCACCCAGCAGGCTATCGACGGAGTGACCCGCGACTACTTCCAGGTCGCCTACGCTGATGAGGACAAGCTCTACGTTCCGATTGAACACACTGACCGGCTGTCGCGGTACCTCGGGAGCCCACACCCAAAAATCGAGCGGCTCCACAATGCGAGCTGGTTTCAGGTCACCAAAAAGGTAAAGCTCGAAACTGCGGCGGTTGCTAAAGAGCTGCTGGCACTCTATGCCAAGCGCCAGGTGGAGCGTGCCACACCCTGGGCCGGGCAACCAGAAGAAGCGGTGCTGGCAGGGAGCTTCCCCTGGCCCTTAACACCCGACCAACTTAAAGCGTGGGCGGAAATTTGTGCTGACCTCGAGCGCACCCTGCCCATGGACAGGCTCATCTGCGGCGATGTGGGCTTTGGTAAAACCGAACTGGCGGTGCGCACCGCCGCGCGTGCGGTCTTAAACGGCCACCAGGTGGCACTCCTCGCCCCCACTACCATTCTGGCGCAGCAGCACTTCGACACCTTTTCCGAACGCCTCAAAACCATTGGCCTTAACGTCGGCCTTGTCTCACGCGCCCAAGACCCTAAAACCATACGCGCTACCCTAAAACAAGTGCAGGAGGGCAAGCTCAACGTAGTAGTAGGCACACATCGGCTCCTCGCGCGCGATGTTCACTTCCACAACCTTGGACTCTTGATTGTAGATGAGGAACAACGCTTCGGTGTGAAGCAGAAAGAGGAGCTTAGGGCGCTAAAGCCTGCGCTCCACGTGCTGTCACTGTCTGCCACCCCCATTCCCCGTACCTTAAACCTGGCGGTGTCGGCACTTCGGGACCTCTCTATTATTTCTACGCCGCCGACTGGCAGGCAACGGGTGGCTACCACCTTCTGCCCTGACGACCCGTCCACCATCAAACGCGCCGTGACATTTGAACTCGAACGCCAGGGCCAGGTCTACTACCTCGTGAACCACGTGGCCGACCTCCCCGCGACTGAGGTACGCCTTAAAAAACTGTTGCCCAAGCTCAAGGTCGGCACCATCCACGGCCGCATGGCGCCAAAAGAAGTGGCCAAAACTATGCACGCCTTTGACCAGGGCGAGCTCGAGCTGCTACTCGCTACCACTATTATTGAAAACGGCATCGACCTGCCGAACGTGAACACCCTAATTGTCGAGGGCGCCGAAAACTTTGGCCTGTCGGACCTGTACCAACTCAAGGGCAGGGTGGGACGAGGTGACACGAGGGCTTTTGCCTACTTCCTAGTTTCAGACAAGCACAGCGACGCGGCCGCTAAACGCCTCGAGGCACTTTCCCAAGCTGAAGACCTGGGCAGTGGCCTGACCGTGGCCCTGAAAGACCTAGAGCTCCGGGGGGCAGGCGCCATCTTAGGTAAAGAGCAGCACGGTCAAGTTTCAGCCGTGGGTTTACACCTCTACGGTCAGCTCTTGGCCCAAGCCGTGGAAGAACTGCGCACAGGACTCCCTACACCAACTACTCCGGAGGTGCTGCTCCGTCTTCCCCTTGAGGGCAGAATTCATCCAAGTCTTATTCCTGAAGAGCAGGCGCGGATTCAGGTGTACCAGCGCCTGGCGCACGTGCACGAGCCCAGTGAGCTCAAACCATTGGCAGAAGAACTCATTGAACGGCCATTAGGCCAAGAACCAGAAGACCGCCTGCTTCTTAACCTGCTCACCCTACTCCAGCTCAAGCTCTACGCTGAGCGCGCGAGGCTTAGGGAAGTGTCTGCCCAAGTCGCAGGAGCCGAAGGACAGTTCACCTTACGCTTCTTAGAGGCGCCTAAGCCCGAAACCATTGAGCGCCTAACAGCGTTCGACGACCGCTGGCATCAAGTGGAAGGTAGCTGGCAAGCCAGCCACCCCTTAGCCGCCGGAGCGTGGATTCCTTGGCTTGAGGAGTGCCTCAAGCAGCTCGCGCGGTAGGTGGTTGCTCAGCTTCCCGCTCCCCCGAAAACAGCTCAATCTGTTTGCCTGACCCAGGCTGCTTGGCAAATTTTTTATGCTGCTCAAGTAAACGCTCGTAAGCGGCGGCGAGACCTGGTGGCACGGGTAGCTGCTGCTTTTCGAATTCACGAATAGCATCTCGCAGGGGCTCCAACCGACTTTCTACTTCAGCTTTCTGTTCTTTGGCGCTCGCGGTATAGAACTCAGGCGAGCTTGCCGTATAAAACTCAGGTGGCGGTTCGTGTGGTACGCGATTATCCACCGGTTCAAGAAGTCCGGGGTCTGCTGCGTAGGGTTGCTCAAACGTTTCCTTGCTCATAGAGTAATATAAGCCGCGCTTGACTACATTATACTACTTGTTCTAAGAATACCCTAGCAGCACTATGCCAAACAATGGTACAACCCGAGCCAGCCAAGCCGACCTTCCCTACTGGGTAGCGCTGGCGCGCTGTTTAAAACTCGGGCCAACGCGATTTGCTAGCCTGCGTGGCGCTTTTGCTACTATGGCAGAGGCTTGGGCAGCGCCAGCTACCACGCTCAAGCGAGCTGGACTAGACGAAAGCACTGTGCAAGCCCTGCGCGAGCACCGTGAAAAAACCAACGTTGACGAAAGTATAGCTGAACTTGAACGCTTGGGGATAAACGCACTCACTATCGCAGACGAACGCTATCCCAAACTCTTAAGCCAAATTTTTGACCCACCCGCCGTACTCTTTTACCGTGGCAACTTAGAGGCACTCAAAAACAGTGCACTGGCAGTGGTCGGCACGCGCGTATGCACTGCCTACGGCCGCCGCGCTGCGCACGAGCTCACCTTAGAGCTAGCACGAAGCGGCCTTGCCATTGTGTCAGGCTTAGCCTATGGCATAGACACCGAAGCTCACCGCGCCGCGCTCGAGGCGGGCGGCACAACCATTGCGGTACTCGCTGGTGGTTTAGACGACATCTACCCAACGGCCAACCAGGGGCTGGCGCAGAACATAGTAGAGCACGCTGGATTGCTCCTTAGCGAGTATGCACCAGGCGTGGCCTCCCTGAAACAAAACTTTCCCTACCGTAACCGCATTATTGCCGGGCTCACGCGCGGTACGTTGGTAGTGGAGGGTGCGCCTGACTCTGGCTCGCTCATTACTGCCAAGCACGCGCTGGAAGCAAACCGCGAGGTGTTTGCGGTGCCTGGGAGTGTGTTCTCCGAGCAGTCAGCCGGCACTAACGCGCTCCTCAAACTGGGCGCCCACCTGGTTACAAGCGCGCAAGATATTCTGAACGTTTTTGGGCTCGAAGCCACAGTAAAAACAAAACTCCCCGCCCCAACCGCTGAGCAAGAAGTGTTCCTTAAGCACCTCTCGCACGAACCCATACACATCGACGAGCTGGTGCGGAAGCTTGGCAGGCAGGCCGCCCAAGTTATGGCCGACATCACCCTGCTCGAAGTGGCAGGATACGTTAAAGACGTTGGCGGACAGAAGTATGTACGTGTTGGCTAAACCCCGCACCACTTCAGCTAACGGTATGCAAGGAAATAAGAATGATGAGTTTACAGTCGGGAGCCGAAAAATTGTCCCCTGATGGTAGAAGTGGTGCGGGGTACATTTGCCAAACTTCTTGTGGTTATGCTATAACCAACACTGTTTAGTTCAAACGAAATCTTGTACTAATGCCAAAACATAACCTTGTTATTGTAGAGTCCCCCACCAAAGCCAAAACCATTGGCCGGTTTTTGGGTTCTGATTTCCAAGTAACCTCGTCCTACGGTCACGTCAGAGACCTGCCTAAATCAAAGCTCGGGGTAGATGTCGACAAAGACTTCGCCCCAACCTACGTAGTGCCAGTAAAAGCCAAAAAGGTAGTGGCTGAGCTCAAAGCTGCCGCCAAAA
Source organism: uncultured Gammaproteobacteria bacterium (assembly GCA_964453605.1). GTDB lineage: Bacteria > Patescibacteriota > Patescibacteriia > Veblenbacterales > UBA10138 > CAYVOI01. The sequence continues at coordinate 847,766 of CAYVOI010000001.1, forward strand.
AAGCGCAAACCATTTACCTCGCCACTGATGAGGACCGCGAAGGCGAGGCTATTTCCTGGCACCTGGTAGAGCTCTTGGAACCCGCGCCGGACAAAGTGAAGCGCATTACCTTCCATGAAATTACGGAAAGCGCCATTACCGAGGCGCTCCAAAACCCCCGGGCACTTGACCACCACCTCGTAGACGCGCAGCAAGCCCGGCGCGTGCTGGACCGGCTAGTGGGCTACGAGCTTTCTCCCTTCCTCTGGAAAAAGGTGGCTAAGGGCCTTTCAGCCGGACGTGTGCAGTCGGTGGCAGTCAGGCTCATTGTGGAGCGTGAGCGCGAAATTCAAAAGTTCCAGGCGCAAGAGTACTGGACTATCGCTGGGTTATTTAGCAAAGGCAGCGACGAGTTTTCAGCTGAGCTAGTAAAACGTGGGGGGGAAACGCTCGACAAGTTTGCGCTTGGCAGCGAAGCGCAAGCTACAGCTACAGTTGAGGAGCTGAAGAAGGTAGCGGCCTGGGCCATTTCTAAACTCGAGACCAAAGAGGTTAAGCGCTCGCCCTCCGCCCCCCACACCACCTCCACCCTGCAGCAAGATGCCAACCGTTCTCTAGGGTTCTCCGCCAAGCAAACCATGACGCTGGCGCAGCGCCTGTACGAAGGTATGGAGCTGTCGGAAGGCTCGGTCGGTCTTATTACCTACATGCGTACCGACTCCACCAACCTAGCCGACAAGTTCCTCCAAGAAGCACAAAGCTATATTAAGGAAGAGTTAGGAGAGTCTTATGCCGTTGGCCCGCGCCGCTTTGCCACCAAGAGCAAAAACGCGCAAGAAGCGCACGAGGCCATACGCCCAACCGACGTACGCCGGCACCCTGACAGTTTAAAAACTATTCTACCATCAGGCGAGTGGCGGCTCTACAACCTTATCTGGCGCCGGGCCGTGGCGAGTCAGCTGCCAGAAGCCCGCTTTGCCTCTACTACACTCGAGGTAAGTGGCGAAGGTGAAACAGCCACCTTCCGCGCCAACGGCTCCAGGCTCACCTTTGATGGGTTCCTCAAGGTGCTACAAGAGAAACGCGAAGACCAGGTCTTGCCTGAGCTTACCCAAGGTGACGCTGTGGAGCTTAAAACCTTAACGCCTGACCAGCACTTTACCGAACCTCCAGCTCGCTATTCCGAAGCCACACTAGTGAAGGAGCTCGAGAGCTATGGCATTGGTAGGCCCTCAACCTACGCCCCTACCATTAGCACTATTATTGACCGTGGCTACGTAGAGCGGCTGGAGCGCCGCCTAAAACCTACCGACCTGGCCATGGTGGTCAACGACCTGCTGGTGGAGCACTTCCCAGAAATTGTCGACTACGAGTTCACCGCCAAAATGGAAGGCGAACTCGACGATATTGCCGAGGGCAAGGGTGAGTGGGTCCCAATCATACGAGCCTTCTACCAACCGTTCAAAGGCCACCTCACCGCCAAGTACGAAGAGGTGAACAAGAAAGACGTTACGGAAACAGCTACTGACCAGGTGTGTGAAAAGTGCGGCAGCCCCATGGTCATAAAAATTGGCCGCTTTGGGAAGTTTATGGCCTGCTCCAACTACCCCACCTGCAAGAACACCAAGAACCTCACTGCGACCGGAGAAGTGGAAGCTCCCGAAACCACAGACGAAAAATGCCCCGAGTGCCAGAGCCCCATGGTGGTAAAGCGTGGACGCTTTGGTAAATTCTTGGCCTGCTCCAGGTACCCTGAGTGTAAGGGGGTAAAAAAGATTGTGAAGTCTACTGGGGTAAAGTGCCCCGAGTGTAAAGAGGGCGATATTGTAGAGAAGCGCAGTAAGCGCGGCCGCAATTTCTACTCCTGCTCACGTTATCCTGACTGCAAGTTTGCCCTCTGGAGCAAGCCCACCGGCGAGACTTGCCCCAAATGCCAATCACTTTTGGTCTACGGTAAAAAAGGTACGGTGGTCTGTTCCAGTAAAACCTGCGACTTTAGTAAAGAGATAGTGACTAACGAGTAGGCAGGTCGTTTCAAGAGCCCCGCCGTGAGGCGGGCTGGCTTTATGCACAGCGCGCAATTGACAGCCAGAACTAGAGGGTGTTACGTAAGAGAAAAGACCTTGGGGCAGCAACCGAAACACACAACCACCAGCAACTTTATAAAGGAACGACACTATGACAAACGCCGAGATTTTTGAGGCCGAGATACAACAAGAAATTCGTAAAAAGCGAATTCGCTATGTCACCTTCGGGATTATCGTTGTAATCATCGTGGTCGTACTGGGCTTACTCACCTACCAAAAAACACAGCACAAAAAGAAAGCTTCATACCTCAAGCCCCAGCGCGACACTGCGAGCCTCTACCTCTCATAGGGGCAAACGAATTTGCAAATCTATCGGAGCGAGGAATACACATTCCTCGCTTTTTGTTCGTGGAACAAAATGTTTCGTGCCACTTTAAGCCTAAAGTTAGCCAAAACCGCAGGACTACTGTTCCACAACCCTTGACAAATAGGGGGGTTGGGAGTATGTTTAATAGTTCTTTAACAATAGCTGCTTCGTCAGCCACCCCGACGGTCATCGGGGTGAGCGCGGAGCGCTCAACAGTCGTACTTCATTCCCACTACCCTGGGGAGGGAGGAGAGTGCTAAGCAGTAGCAGTTGTTCCGGTGCAAACTGGTACCTGCCACGGGTCTTAGTACTTGGTACGTTCGGGCTTAGGCCCTAAAGTGTACCGTCTCCTGCTCAGGTTTGTGGGAATGAAAATAACTAATGTTAAACAAAAAGCAAAGGGTACTACCATGAATATCGTAGATAAAATATTGCTCGTTGCCCAAGACCTCAAAAGTGTAACAAATTGCAACATCAAGGATCTGGAAGCAATCCACAGCCGTGTTATTAGCCTGATTCCCGAGGCTGCCAGAGCCTACGCCTCAGAAGAGGCCGCCATAAGGGAGTGGGCGTCGGAGTGGATCGTCTATAAGTTAGTTACAGCTGCGACCGACCTCCAAAGTGCTAAGCGGCACCAAGAAGGCCGTACACATATCGACGGCAACGCTCAGTGGAAGGTAGACTCGGCTCATGACAACTTGTTGCGAGCAATGGCTGCGGCCACACAATTGGAATCGCCATCTATCAAAAACATGGCGAAACTAATCCTCAACTAACAAGGCACCACGCCGCAAGTGGAAAAAGATACGAGTCTGGTGCTGGCTCGGAATCCAGAATCTCAATCTAATCGTCGAGGAACCCAAGTTCCAAGTCACCCCAGGTGTCAGTGTCAAAACGAAAAGCCCCATCTATAATCGATGAGGGCTTTTTCTGTTCCTTGAAAATATTCCCTCATTATGCTAGGGTGAAGCGTAACCTTATGGCTACTATTGAAGGCATAAAAGCCTTGGTGCTAAAGAATAATCCCGCGGCTGACGTCAGCGTGCTGGACCGCGCCTTTGCGTTCGCGGCTAAAGCGCACACTGGGCAGAAACGCCTCGACGGCACAAACTACATTCAGCACGCGCTGGAGACCACCTACACCTTGGCGCACATGAACCTGGACCTAGCCACCATAACCGCCGGGCTACTCCACGATGTACCCGAGGACACCAGCGTAACGTTGGAGGAAATTGAGCAGGAGTTTGGCGCCGAGGTGGCGAAGCTCGTCCGCGGTATAACCAAGCTTGGGAAACTGAAGTACCGCGGGCTAGAGCGCTACGCTGAGAACTTGCGCAAAATGTTCGTGGCCATGGCCGAGGACGTCCGGGTGATTTTGATCAAACTTGCCGACCGGCTCCACAACCTCAGCACTTTGGCCTCGCTCCCACCAGTCAAGCAACAGCGCATTGCCCGAGAAACTTTGGAAATCTACGCGCCTATAGCTAACCGCTTAGGCATGGGCGAACTCAAGGGTCGCTTAGAGGACATGGCCTTTCAGTACGTGTACCCCGAGGAGTACGCCTGGGTCGTCAAGAACGTTAAGGAACGTTTAGAAGAACAGTTAGCCTACGTTAACGCTATGACCGGGGAGCTGCAGAAATTCCTCACTGACAATGGTGTGAAGGTGCTCTCTATCCATGGGCGGGCCAAGCACTACTACTCGCTCTACAAAAAGCTGCTACGTAAAGACATGGACCTTGCTAAGGTGTACGACCTGGTGGCGCTGCGCGTGATTGTGCCCGACGTGGCGAGCTGTTACCAAGCTCTGGGGTTCATCCACCAAAAATTCAGACCACTGCCTGGGCGCATTAAAGACTACATCGCCCAGCCCAAACCTAACGGCTACCGCAGCCTCCACACCACCGTGTTCGGCAACGACGGGCGTATTTTCGAGCTCCAAATTCGAGACCAACAGATGCACGACCACGCCGAGTACGGTATCGCGGCCCACTGGCACTACAAAGAGGGTGGCAAAAAGCCAGAGCTCAAGCTACCCCCCTCACAGCTCAAGTGGATAACCGAGCTTCTCGAGTGGCAAAAGGATATTAAAGATAACGAACAGTACCTGCATGCCCTGAAGATCGACATTTTTCAGAACCGCATCTTTGTTTTTACCCCAAAAGGTGACGTTATCGACCTGCCCGAGCACGCCACACCCGTGGACTTTGCCTACCACATTCACTCCGACATTGGCGACCGCTGTACCGGGTGTAAGGTGAACGAAAAAATAGCCACGCTCAATACCCAACTGGTAAGTGGCGACATGGTAGAAATTTTAACCGACAAAAATCGGCCCGGCCCCAGCGAAGACTGGCTGGAGTTCGTAAAAACGAACATGGCCAAGGCCCACATCAAAGCCTACCTCAAGCACAAGCGGGGTAAGCTGCTCTCGCTCTTCCGCAAGAAGAAGGGCGAGTAGAAGTTTTCTCAGTTCGAAGGGCGAAGAACGTGTTTAACGATTTCGTACACGTTACCGTCGGGTGCGCGAAAGTGAACCCACTGTGTTCGTCCAGGCTCACCCATAACGTCACTCAGTAGTTCAACACCTGCTGCCTCAAGGGCTACCCGAGCGGCGACTATGTCATCAACTTCAAAACCGCAGACTGGCCCAGTAGTAAAGTGCTGGTGGTTTTGCTCTGCTGGACCAAAAAACTCCAACCGGTCCCCGTTCGGTGCAGCAAAGGCGAGAAAACCTGGTTTCTCATGCACGAGCTTGGCCCCAAGAACGGTGGCACAAAAGACTTTCATTGGTTCAAGCGCTTCTGTACGCACACCAACAAATGAAATGCCCTTGATCATGGATTTACAGGGCCTACGAGCGGCCAAGTAACTTACGCACCAACGCAGCAAGCTCGGCGCCCGAGTAGAACACCACTTCCACCACACCGCGCTCCCTAGTACCGCGAACTTTCACCTTGGTACCCAAAGCCTGCATGAGCTCTTGCTCGTAAGCCCTGAGTTCTGGTGCGGCCACACGGCGCTCGTGGCTGCGCACTTTAACGTTCCCCGCCTTAGCTTCGGCAAAACGGACGGGTAAGCCTTCTTTTACTATAAGGTCAAACAACTTTTCCTGTTCGGCTTTATCCTCCACACCCAAGATAACTTTGGCGTGGCCCATGGTGATAGTACCCGCTCGCAAAGCGTCCTGAATTCGTTTCGGAAGTGCCAGGAGTCGCTCAGTATTAGCCACCTGAGCCCTCGACTTCCCAACTCGCTCGGCCACCTTGGCCTGCGTCAGGCCAAACTCATCTTGTAGCTTGCGGTAAGCAAGGGCCTCTTCCAGCGGGTTCAGGTTTTGGCGCTGCAGGTTTTCTACCAGCGCCAGTTCCAAACGCTGCTGCTCGGAGGCTTCACGAACAATAGCCGGCACTTGTGCTAGCCCGGCCACCCCAGCGGCCCTCAAGCGTCGCTCGCCGGCAATAAGCTCAAACTTCCCAGGTGCTAGCGGCCGAACAATCAGAGGTTGCAGAATACCGTGCGCCTTAATAGATGCCACCAGCTCGTCCAGGCTTGTCTGCTCAAAGTGCTGGCGGGGCTGGTGCTGGTTCGGTGTTATGGCGCTAAGCGACAGCTGCTGCACCTGTTCGGCAGAACTAGCACTTACCGGTGAAGCAGGTGCGCCTGAGCCACCCCAAAAGTTCGTGCCCTCTACTTTTTTAGGCTGGATTAGAGAGCTCAGGCCTTTTCCAAGTTGGAATGGTTTGGCCATAAGTTAGAGTTGTGCCAGGAGTTCTTGGGCTAGGGCGGCGTAGGCCTCTGCCCCGCGAGAACGCGGGTCGTAGCTGGTTATGGGCTTACCATAGCTTGGGGCTTCGGCTAAGCGCACGTTCCTGGGGACCATGGTCTGAAATAATTTGTTCGGAAAATGCTTCTTGAGCTCTTCTAGCACCGCACCACTTAAACGGCTGCGACCGTCGTACATGGTGACCACCGCGCCCAATACCGTAAGCTCAGGCTTCAAGTGAGTTTGAATGAGGTTTAAGGTGTTCATAAGCTGCCCCAAACCCTCCAGCGCATAGTACTCGGCTTGCAGGGGGATGAGTACCTGGTCAGCAGCCACCAGCGCGTTCACCGTGAGGAGCCCCAAAGAGGGAGGGCAGTCTATAAGTATAATATCATAGTCCTCGGCTACCGCAGTGAGCGCCTTGCTCAACCGAAACTCGCGGTTCTCTAAGTTAACCAGCTCAACCGCTGCCCCAGCCAGGTCAGCCTGTGCGGGAATAGCTGACAAACCATCTACGGCGGTGGGGCGCACGGTTTCACGCACCACCTCAGGCTCTAGCAGCACGTGGTAAATGTGCTTAGCCTCGGCTGGAACCTCTACGCCCACCCCCGCCGAAGCGTTGGCTTGTGGGTCTACATCAACCAGCAGCACTCGCTTACCTAAAACAGCAAAGTTAGCAGCCACATTTACGGCGGTAGTAGTTTTACCTACCCCGCCTTTCTGATTTACTACCGCAATAACACGCGCCATACCCGGTAGTAGAACCTGAGATAATACTGTGCACTCATCATGGTGGCTAAAGAAATGACACTAGCCTAAGCAGTGAACCTACTGTGGTAGTTTCACTACCGGGATAGCCACTTTAGTATACGGTGCAGAACAGCCTTTGACAATTCTCTACTCTATACCTATGATGAGATGTGCCTTATGCGTTGTTAGTGAGGGCGAGTGGCGGAACTGGCATACGCACAGGACTCAAAATCCTGGGCCCGCAAGGGATTGAGGGTTCGACTCCCTCCTCGCCCACCAACTATATGAAAAGCAACATTCTTATATTTCATGGCACTGAGGGCCACCCAGGAGAGAACTGGTTCCCGTGGATGAAGGACGAGTTGGAAGGGAGAGGCTATACGGTGTTAGTACCACAATTCCCTTCTCCGCCAATTGTCCCGGCAAAAATAGCGGAGTGGTTTGAGGTACTTAAAAACTACAAGCAATTCATAAACGAGGAAACAATTTTGATTGGCCATAGTTTGGGGGGAATTTTTGTTCTGCGTGTATTAGAAAAATTATCTCACCCAGTTAAAGCAGCCTTTCTCGTGGGCACCCCCATTGGCGTCAGCCCGATCAAGAACTATGACCGAGATAATAGTTTCAGTGGCTTTAACTTTGACTGGGACACTATTAAAACAAAGGCTGGTCGTTTTGTAGTTTTCCAGTCTGATGATGACCCCTACGTAGGCCTAGCTAACGGCAAGGTACTCGCAAAAAATTTAGGCACTGAGCTCTCTTTTATACCTAACGCTGGACATTTTAATACGAAAGCCGGCTATGTGAAATTTGAAAAGTTGCGGGATATGGTAGTTAAAAGTTTACAAGGCGACTTGCAACATTAAAGCAACTCCTGTATTCTAAGGTAGTTTCAAACGACGCGGGGTGGAGCCCGTAAAGCTCACTCCGCTCGCCACGGGCCTGAAACACTAGACACGCTTCCTACCACGATGTAACGTGTGGTGAGCGAAGCGAACTTTACACGTCGCGGGGTGGAGAAGTGGCATCTCGCCTGGCTCATAACCAGGAGGTCGTGGGTTCGAATCCCACCCCCGCAACCAAATTTTTTTCTTGGGCAGTAGAAGCCCTGTTAAGCTCAAAGATTAGCCCCAGCTTGGCGGTTCCAAAACCTTGACCGTGGCGATACCGCACTCCCTCAGGAAAAACCAGCTTTTGGAACTGGTACTTGAGGGGGTCCGGCACGCTACGCCACCCAAAGGACAGGTTAGTCAGGAACTGCTCACCAAACGACAAGGCGCCGGCCAAGTCGTGTTTTTGTATATTAGCTTCACTCATGGAAATCTTAACGGCGGCTAGCTCATTGTCCACCTGCTGTTTACGTGCGATAAACTCCTCTTTAGTGTACGAACCCTCCTCGCGCATTTCATAAATCCGCTGTCTGCGCTCCTCCAGCACGTCAAGCTGCCGCTTGTAGGTTTCAGCTTCAGAATTGTAGGCTCTGTACTTCGCCTGCCAAACTGTTATCACCTTGGCCTTCAAAGCCTCAATGAAGTCAGGCCTGGCTGAAACAGCTCGCAATGCCCTATCAAAATCGTTCTCTACGTCTTTTTTGAGTAAACTGGCATAGAGCAACTGACAACCTGGGGTATAACAGCGGTAGTAGGCAAACCGCTTGCCTCGACTGCTGCTCCACGCGCCGGTCAGTGGCCCACCACAAGCATCGCAGAGCGCCGTACGGCGTAACGGAAAATCAGGGTGCGTACGCAATCGCTTCGGCGAGTGATTGTAGCCTCGATCTTGACGTATAAGCTGCACTCGCTGAAATTGCTCGTGAGTAATCAACGGCTCGTGCTTGCCCCGTATCTCTTTTCTGGTCCATGGATTCACGAGAATACCTGCGTAGTAGGGGTTCTGTAACATCCGATCGACAAACTGGATGTTTGTTTTTGTTTTACGATATCTGCTCAGCCCCCATTCCTCTAGCATGGCGGCTATAGCTTTCTGCGTGTACAAACCAGTTAGATACTCCTTAAACGCCCGACTAATCAGCGGCCCTGCCTCAGGGTCAATGGTATCCGGCGTCGTTTTACGCTCACCGCGCCGCTTTGAGCCCGATGACAAATACCCTACGGGCGGCTTCCACGGCCAAAAGCCCTGATCAACCTTTTTGATAAGGCCATCAGTACATCTAATCTTACGAATATCATTCTCAAACTGCGCTGCGCCTGCCAGCACTGTTTCTATAAACTTCTCTGCTGGGCCAGAGCCAATCGGCTCCGTAACAGAATGCAAGGCTACGCCGTAGTCAGTCAGGATTTTACGCACGCTAAAGTGATCCTCAGTATTGCGGGCAAACCTATCCAGACGTAACACGACAAAAGCCTGCGCCTTGCCCTTGTTTTTCCGTAGGTACTCTAAGGCACGCAGGAACTCAGTTCTATTCGTCGTTTTGGCAGACTCGCCTTCATCTCTAAAAATCGCCACTACCTCAATACCCTTCTGATCACAGTAGGTACGACACTGCTGCTCCTGAGACTCCAAAGAGGTGCCCTTGACCTGCTCATCGCTTGATACCCTTGTGTAGATTATGCCTCGCATAGGTAATACCTAAAAGGGACGACCTGGTTGTCCCAACTCCACTAGCCCAAGAAGGATTAGCTTTGTTGGCAGGCCGCCCCTTTAGAGCAACAACGCCAATAAAAAACTTCTTGGATTCGCCTTGGGAGTGGGACAACACCATAAGTATAGCAAAATATGCCCTACGGCACAATACTAACGTCATTTTGGTTAAGGTAGGCCTCGATTACTATCTCAGCCAAAGCCAATAGCACCTCCTCAACCTCCGTAGAGCCAGTGGCAGACCTTAGATCAATTGTTGGGCGTAGTGCCGGTGCTTGCATAAGTTAGCCCCAAAATAGCTTTGACAATGAATAAAACGAGAAACTTACGTAAAGTTTTGGTTTTTCCTGCGGTAGTACGATGCCAGGGCTATCTGCCGACGGCGTTCTGGATGTGCTACAACCCACTTCAGCCAACCCCTATACTCGTTTACAGCCCAACGTGGCCTAGAGGCCCTTGTACGGCGTTTGTAGGCCAGCACGGATTGATACCACTGCTGGTAGTTGGCCTTTATCCACCGTGCGGTCTTTTTCTGCCGGCAGCGTATACAAAAGTGGCTATGTAGGTCGGCATAGGTAGTGGTCCAGGGGTACAAGACTTCTGTGCGACCACAGCGACCAAAGCATTCTCTTGTGACTTTCATTAACACATCGCGCATAGGGATACCAAAAATATCATTTGCCAAATGTCAAAACATAGTTTTGACATTTATCAACCAACAGGCATCCAGGCTTGCCAAAATGCCACCCTATAAGGGTGGTGGCATTTGGCAAGCTGGTTCTGAATGCCATAGCGCTATTTGGCAACCTAAAATGGCAGCTCATCTTTGGTATGGCCGTCGCCCCGTTTAAGGAAGTAGAACCTAGTTGATGTTCCGCCGTCCCCCTTATCAATACCCTCCTTGCGTAACTGGCTGAGGGTTTTTGAGCAAATTACGCCAGCTGCGACTAACTCATCCCGGGCCGCCCTCATAGAAGTGGAGCCAGCTACATCCTTTAGGGCCTTTACCAACTGCTTGTGTGAGAGCCCACTGTCATCCTTGCCAAGGATTTCTAGCAGTCGCTCTTTAGCTTCTTGAGCGGCATAGGCTTCATCATCATATTCACCCCCGCCCTCAAAATTCACCCTACCTGGTTCGGATATGACTTTGACGACGAACGGCTTGAGCAGCTCATCGTCTCTCTGCTTAGTCTGCACGAGTACCAACTGTCTAGTATTCCCCTCGTCCTCCTTACTGACTATCGCAAGGTGAGAATCAACCATCCCCAAGATATCACTGGACCCCCGCATGGCCTCAGCCTGCGCCATTATGTCGGTTACCTTAATCTTAAATGTGCCCTGCTTCCGGTGGTGATGTGCCAGCACAACCGTCATACCGGCTTCGGTAAACTTCCTAAGCGCCAGGTAGACCTGGTTCATAGCCGTGGCGCTGTTCTCGTCTTGATTGTGAATGCGCACCAAGGTGTCGAACATGATGAGTCCAATGCTCTTACGTTTTGCCTCAGCCAACAGTGCCTCTGCCTGTTGTTCGTTGTCAACCCTAAAACCATCCCCGATGTGGTAATAGATTGGGAGATCGAGTTGGTCGGTCAGTAACTTGATGCGTCGGGCTAATCTGTTCTTGTGGTTCTCCTCATCCACGATCATCACGGCCTGCTGTTGCGTTCCATATTCACCAAGTACCTTAGTGCCTAGGGCACAGGCAATTGCTATGTGGCTCAGCAAGAATGACTTATACAACCCGGGCGGGCTTGAAATCACCGTAATTCCCCCCTTTGGTATCAAACGATGCACGGTCCATTCGGGCTCAGCAACTTCCATCAAGGCCAGGTCTTGAAAGGCCACGGCTTCACCTAGGGGGCGTGTCTGGTGGCTACTAGTAGCTCTAGGCTGATTGAGCTGTCGAGCTGCTATGCTTTCGAAAGTACGACGCAATTCCTCTGTAGCCAAAGGCGGGCTACAACGCGAATTCCACGCCAAGGCAGCGTCCCAGGCTGCGGTAGGCCACAGTTCCTGCGGTAAGGCGTGAACCAGCTCACCGATAAAGCTGGCGGCCGACATATTACGTTCACCCTCACCCACACCTTCTGCTATATGTTCCCACTTTTTCGCTGTAGCAGGTCGAATAGATGACAGTTCGGGCAATGGCTGAGGATCCGTTTCGCCAGGGGGTATAAGCCACTCGTAGGCTTTGCCTGACCTATGAACGGAAGGTGGTACGACAATGTAACCACCATCGCCCCGGACATCGGTAAGTTTCACCTTATTCGTGCTGTTAGGAACCGGGTGACCGGGCCATTGGTAAATGAAGTGCTGGCCACCACCGCCGGTCTGCGAGGTAATAGTTTGTGGGTAGCAGGTAAAGTCGCCATTGCGCTCGACGTCAATCGCTACTATGCCTGATACCTTGCCTGTAGCTATACCAATATTGGCCTCTGGGTACCGCCCCCACCACTGATTGATTTGCTCCTCGCTCGCTTTTTCGGTTTGGTATAGCTTCCAATCTACCAGGGGAGCTTTATCCCCGCCGACGGGGAAAGGACTCCAACCGATGCTGCGGTAGTAGAGGGCCCAATCCATCATTTTCTTGTGTGACGCCGAAGTCATAGTATTCATTGACTATCAGTGCTTAATAAATCCACCCCGGTGAAACGGTTCGCGGCGAGCCGTCGCACAGAGGCGGATGCATGCCGCGAAACAAAAAACTGGAGGGTGACTCCAGTGTAAACGCTGCGGTCCGAGCAGTCGTAACCGATGATATTTTTTTATCCGTAACTTTTATCCAGTGCGCAGATTTCTAACCCTCATGGAGGGGGGAAGTCTGAGTTTTTTGGGATAGTCGGAAACAATTTTTTTTATGTGTCCATAGTCCAAATCATCCCCAAACTCAGACAAAATAATCGCAGCTATCTCTTTTATGGTTTTCCCTTTTCTCGCTAAATTATATACTGCCTTATCGCGTTGCAATGTCTGCCAAGGTTTATTTATTAACCTCCGCCCCCTCAGATCAGAGTACTTATAGGTAGACTTGATGTGCTCAGTAACGGCCTCACCGTTATTTTGTTCGTCATCTCCAGCCAGTCGAATACGCTCACCTTTATCGGGGTCAATTGAGCTACTACCGGTAAGCACATATTCCTCTAAAAACCAAGTCCATCCCCTATGCAGCTTAAATTTTTTCCTCAACTCAGCGATGTCATTGGTAAAGCTAACGTCATTCATCATGCGCTCAAGGTAACTATCATAGGATTCATCATTTCCTCTTTCATACTCGTCTGGGTTAATTGACCGATCAATATTCCAAGTCACTCTTATTTTATCAACTTCAACGTCAAAAAAGGGATTGGCTAAAAGTATCTGTACCCTTGGGTTGGATACCGCTCGTTGATCCCTGTGTGGCCATTTTAATTCGCCGCGCATGATTGTATTTTAGCTCAAAAATAGTATAATACAACCACAACTAAATAATTCTAGCAGTAGCCTAAACTCAGCCGCCTGGCTGGGCATGGCTCAAAAGCCTTTCCAGATATTAAGCTCTCCGTTCAGAGCCCTGGAAAGGTCATGCGCCGAAAGGTGCATGGGGTCGCAAGACTCACTGGCGGGGAGCTTTGTGTATTCCTCTCACAATCTATGTACAAATTGTTAACAATTCTTACCCTTGTGATGCTATTAGGAGCGGGCTGCGCCTCACCGGTTTCAGAAGAAAACCCTTCAATTGGTCTAGTCAATCAGCAACAGGTATCAAACGAGCCAGCAATTGGGTCAACGTTATTTCAAAATCCACAAACAGATAAAAAAATCCAGGCACTTCAAGAACAACTTGATGCTACTAAGAAAGAGCTTGACTCGCTGAAAAAAAACAGCGCAGACAACAATAACACCTCGGCGGTGGTGGCAAAGTGGCGGCCGCAAGTAGCACTAATTACATGTAGCTGGTTTTACGCGGGTACAGCCCAATATCTAGTTCAAAGTGGTTCGGGTCTGTTATATAGGGTTCCACCAACCGATACAATTGTTGTGGCAACAAATCGTCATGTGTTCACTGATCCGTATGGTAATAGCCCAACAAAATGTTCAGTAAAGTTTCCCGATGATGTAAACTTTTTCGATGTATCGAGTGCTACGCCAAGTGAAAACGGTACGGACTTTGGTTTACTCGGAATAAAGCAGCCCGATGAATATCTGATAAGTATTGCTTCCCGTTTAGACAGCAAATCTTTTCTATGTATAGATAAACCGGAAATTGGTGATAGTGTTGTTATACTAGGTTACCCTGTTAATGGTTCATCAACAGATATTACCGCAACCGAAGGTATAATATCCGGATTTGACGGTGATTATTATATTACGTCGGCGAAAGTTGAACACGGAGACTCAGGTGGTGCAGCAATATTAACAAGTAAGAATTGTTCGCTGGGATTACCAACCTCAGTCGTTCCAGGACAGCTTGAGTCGTTGGCACGAATCCTGCCTTGGCAAATTACTGCGAAATAACAACCTATCCAAAATACCTGGGGCGAAAGTCCCGACCTAGCGGCGAGCTTTGTGTATTTAGTGGGGTACGACTATGAAAAAACTATTATTTATTCTACCGGTTTTGATTCTGGTTGGTGCTGGCTGTACTGAGCAGTCTCTCGGCACTCTGGATCACAACACAAATGGAATAAGCAATGCTTTAACCCATAGTATTTCTATACAACCCGGCACAGTAGGTTATGAACTAAGTCACCAATCGGACTATCCGAGGAAGCAAAACACATCAATAGAAACTGCTACACCAGTGAGTAAATCAACGAGACAAACTATAAAGAAAGTTTACAAATCACCAACTGTACCCGCCACAGATAACGACGTTTACTGTAATGGTTCATCCTGGACTCCTTGCCCACCTGGACAACAGTTTTACTGCCCACCAGCCGGCAGTGCCCAATGTATAACGCCACAAGCCATCCAAGCGCCAACGGTAAGTTACCAAGAGAGGTGTATCGAGGACGGCATGAAGTTAATAAAATATCCGGACTATGATCGGTTAAATAAGCAACAGAGCGCATTGACTAAAGTATCCGAGGGGAAGAAGGCGGACATCACCGCCGACGAGTGGGCTGCACTTACATCGACACAACTTAATGCTATCAATAGTGGCGACCTAAAATTACTTGAATCTGCTGGTGATGAAGTCGCAGCTGGGGAGAAGTATGCAGATGTCCAGCTTGGACAAATTTCAAATATGACTGAGCAGATTGGGGTGATGTGTGGCGCAATCTCAACAGAGGGTCAGATGGTATATGAATTACAGCAGATACAGCAAGCTATAAACAGATTGTCACAATAGGGTTTACTTATTTCACTCTTTTACCACAATCTTATGGGTTACATAGAAGAAAACGGCGAGTACAAGTACAAGCGAACATCGGTTGACGCTTGGGGGTTTGTCATATACCTCATACCAGGTGTTATCCTCTACTTCAGTTTCAATCAGTCACTACTCGCCATGTTGGTTTGGTTGGTGGGGTTAGTGGCTTACGGCATATTTTACTGCATTGATTACATTGGATTTGTCGGTAGAGACATACATGAGATAAGAAAAACGTTAGATACTATAGCAAATGGTTTGAAGGATAAAAGTTGAGTAGTCTAGGTGAGTTATCAAAAAACGAGCCTTTGCTCGTTTTTTGATAGCCTCATCGAGGCTACTAAAACATCAGCTAAACGGTCGGGCGCTACCATCACCTGAGTATGAGAGGTTCTGCATATCCCATAATAGATACGGTATAGCAGACCTCTGCTCATTTGTTGAAACAGAAGTCACTAGATCGGAGATATTACGTGAAAATTCTGATCTCCCCTTACCTATAGCCTCGTCTACTGAGTGATCTTTTAGAAGTGAGGTCATGATTAAATTAGATGGACCGAGAAATAGATCTGCTAGTTGGTCCACCTCAGGACGCGTCCTCTTCTCGAGGGTATAACTCAGGATAAAAGGTTGTTGATAGCCAATATATGCGAAGGCACCTTTAGCTGTACAATTTGGCCCTAAGATACTCATTGAACTACAAGCTAATGCATATACAATTTTACCTTCGAGTAAATTCTCATTATCATCAGATACCACCAAAGGTTCGTTATCGTGACCCGTAACACACGTTTCATTGCCATGCCCGTTTAAAAAAACAAGCGACGGCCGCTGTTTAATCAACATACTTTCGAAAGTTTTTCTATTTGCTTTTTTCTTTTCCAAATCTAGAACAGTCTTACCCTTCTGCTCTGCAAAATCGACAATCTTTTTTGCCCAAGTTGATAAGTAACGAGTCGCATAATCGTAATCAGGTCTAGTAACAAGTAAAATACCTCTCATATCATACATCTTGGTTTTGATACATGAATCCTTCTTTAAGCGCTCTTAGGTAATTTAATTGAACCTCAATGATCTTTTTACCAATTTCATCACCTATCCGAATATGCTCAATGATCTGCTCCTTGCTCAAGTCACCATGATCACCAAAAGAAACACCAACCCCTTCCGGCGTGGCTTCAATTCGAGCTATCACTATCTCTTTTACCTCTTCTTCCCTAGCCATACCTATATAAAATTCAACTCGATGAGTTTATTAAATATTTCCTGACCCGAGGGAGTCTCCGCCTTAATCTCTAAATAAGCAGCATTCCAGGTTATGGGTCCTTTGTCAGGTAAAACCAAGATGACCTCATCCCTTGTGCCAAGGGGTAAGTTCGAGTATACCTTCAGAAACCTATCTTTATTCTCCATCGTAGGTTTATCTAAGTATCCTTCCTAGTCTCACCGCAGCCGTTATTATGTAACATTATTATAGAGGTTTTATGAAACACTGTCAATCAAATTTCTGCTCGTAGAGTTTGGGGGATTTACAAAAAAATCACAAAATTCCGTCTCACGTCCTCCGGATGAGGAGGGCTGAAAAGACGATCGTTTTCATTTTCCACCCACCAACGAGAGGGTTCCAAAATTTTTAGACAACTTTACAACTTAGACCGCTGGTCTGAGGTCACAGGCCTGGAATATAGCCTGAAAGGCTAGTATCTCCTGGACTAAGGCGTTCCAGTTTGCTATCATTAGGTCAACCAAATTAAAATCTTCCACATAGACCTAGGTACCTAGGCCAATGTCACCAACGCCCCGCAAGGGGCGTTTGTGTTATGATAGCTGTATGGATTCGATAACTGAAAAAAATCAACAAGCATACGATGATCGCGCCGATGCATGGCAGGCGGCTTTAAGCACCAATGTTAGCCATTGGTATTTAGAGAAACCTGCAATGGTTGATCTGCTGCCGCCAACGCTTGTGGGCAAACGGGTGCTCTGTATAGGTGTCGGTACGGGCGACGAACTAGAGGAGATCTTTCAACGTCACCCCGATTCTGTTGTCGGAATCGATATGTCCGTGAAACTCATGGACATAGCAAGGGTTAAATTTCCAACTACGGAATTTCAGCAAATGGACATGCTACAGCTAAGATTCCCGGATAAAAGTTTTGACTTCATATACTCAAGCTTAACATTTCACTATACAAGAGACTGGGACATACTTCTCGGAGAAGTAAATCGCGTGCTCGTGGATAATGGCGAATTACTTTTTTCTACGCACCATCCGGGGTATTGGGGTCTCAAGCCAGCGACAGGCAATACTTTTGTTAATCCCCGCGAGGTGCGCACGACCGAGCACACGGCGATTTTACCTGGGCAGGTAGGGATTACTTATTACAATCACAAAAATGAAGAAGCCATCAAAGATGCTGTCGAGCATGCTGGTTTTAAGATAGAAGAGGCTTTCGTCCCACTTGTTGTTGAAGTTGCGCTAAGCGACTTACCACCTGAACACATCGAGGGTTATAAGGTTTTAAAGACAAGGAACGAGAAAACTCCACTTTTTTATATAGTGAAAGCTCAAAAATTGTAAGCATCACTCGAATCCGTACAATCGCTATCGTTCATTGCAGCCATTGAGTTGGAATCACAATTTTTCCGGGGCCTTTCATAATCCTGGTTGCAATAACGTCCACGATGCCCAACCAAAGCAAAGCGCCTCACCGCATGGTGGGGCGGTTTGCTTTCTGGTGTGCTAGAGTGAGCGAGTGAACTGCTTCACTCGCGTTGGGATTCGAACGCCGGAGCGATGCCCAGCCAGCTGGCGGGGCCGCGAGGCGGTGGCTAGCCCGACGAGCACGGCGGTGCGAGGAGAGGCAAAGCCGAAGCCCCTAAAATAAAACCTTTCACTGGATAGTCTGGACGTAGCAAGCATCATATGGTATAAGCAATAGGCAACTATGGCAGGGTAGCTCAGTTGGTTAGAGCGAGGGACTCATAAGCCCTAGGTCGTGGGTTCGATTCCCACCCCTGCTACCAGAGCACAGAACCTCATGGCACACGCTATGGGGTTGTGTGCTGTTATTAATGGCTAAGTTGAGGCACAAAGTACTACCTTTCAACAGCTACCAGTAGCACCAGGCCGGAAAAATTGCTATCCTAAAGCCACCTGAAACTGAAGGTATCTGAAAGGAGGTGACGAGTATGATGGCACACAACAAAGGTCTCCACATGGTAACGTGGATTCTCATCATCGTCGGAGGTCTGAACTGGCTCCTGGTTGGGCTGTTCAACTGGGGTATTGGTAACCTCTTCACCGGATCAGCCATGTGGGTAGCACAGCTTATCTACATCTTGGTGGGACTCTCCGCAATTTACGAAATCGCCACCCACGGTGGCCGCTGCAAGGAGTGCGAACAAATGGGTAGCAAGCCGATGGGCGGTATGGGTACACCCATGAACTCCTAAACTTGAACTAACTACACCTAACCAGTCCGCCTCGGGCGGACTGGTTTTGTATAGCGGCCATGCATGGTACCATAGCAAATAACGCGAGCATATGTACCTGAGCGTTCACACCACTGCCGGCCTCCTCATAGCGGGTACTACCCAAAACCCAATCTTGGGGTTTGTTGCTGGTTTGGCCTCACACGTCGTGCTCGACCTGGTACCCCACGGTGACGAACTACCGACCCACTTCACTAGACCACAAGTTCTACGGCGTCTCTTGGGGGCAGCCGTGCTCGATACCACAGTGGCCGCAGTGCTCCTCTTGGTGTACGCAACGGCCGGCCACGCCTTTAACGTAACCACGCTGGCTACACTGGCCGGCTGCCTGCTACCTGACGCACTTGAAGGCACCTACCTTATCACACAAACCAAGTGGCTGAGCTGGTTCTCACACCTGCACGGCAAGCTCCACAACTTCACCAAGGTCAAACTCCGCTGGCAAACAGGCATGCTCATCCAGTGCCTCACCCTTACGGCTCTGTGGCTCCTGGCACTCTAGCGTAAGCGAGCAAAGCGGAATCTGGTATACTACACGTATGAAATTGAACCACGCCCCCAAAGCCTGGGTTGTAGCTGTGGACATGGGCTACGGCCATGAACGCGCGGCCTATGGCCTTAAAGAACTCTCCTACGGCCCGGTACTCATCGCCAACAACTACCCCGGCATTCCCAAAGCGGAACGCCAGCACTGGACTGAGCTCAGGAAGCTCTACGAAACGGTATCGCGCTTTAAGTCCGTACCAGTAGTTGGAAATTTGCTGTTCGACGCCATGGACCAGTTCCAGCAGATTGAGCTGTTCTACCCCAGGCGCGACCTCAGTGCCCCCAACCTGCAGCTCAAGCAAACCTACAGCCTCATTCGCAAAGGCTTGGGCCGTCACCTCATCGAGCTCGCCCAAAAACACCCCCTACCCCTAGTAGCTACGTTCTTCCAAGCTGCCTTCGCCGCCGAGGAGCTCGACTACCCGAACGACATTTACTGCGTGATTTGTGACGCTGACTGCAGCCGCACCTGGGCGCCCCTGAACCCCCACCAGAGCCGTATTAAGTACTTCGCACCGAACGGCAGAGTGGTCGAACGCCTGAAGCTCTACGGTGTCAGGCCCGAGAACATCTACCTCACTGGTTTTCCCCTCCCCAAGGAGCTCATCGGCGGGCCCAAAATACCGGTTATCAAGCGCGACCTGTCCCGGAGGCTTCAGAACTTGGACCCGAAAGGTATTTTCGATGATAAATATGGCAGCACGGTAGCAAGGTACCTTGGGAAAAATTGGCGGAACCTAGACCACAAGCACCCACTAACCGTAACCTTTTCTTTAGGTGGGGCTGGTGCGCAGCGCAACCTGGCCCTCCAGGTAGCCGAAAGCCTTGGCACTAAAATAGCCCAGGGGAAAATTCGCCTGAACATTGTAACCGGCACACACCACGACGCGCTGCTCTACTACCGCCAGGGTATCAAAGACCTGCATCTCAACAAGTACCTCGGTGGCTACCTAAACATTGTGCACCAAAAAAGTAGGAACGAGTACTTCCTGCAGTTTAGTGAACTACTCCACACTACCGATATTCTCTGGACCAAACCGTCAGAACTTTCCTTCTACACTGGCCTTGGGCTCCCCATTATCGTTGCTCCACCCATAGGCAGCCAAGAGCAGTTCAACAAACTGTGGCTGCAGAACGTGGGCGGTGGCATAACCCAGAACGACCCCCGCTACACCGACGAATGGCTCTTCGACTGGGTGGAATCAGGTGGTCTGGCTCGCACGGCTTGGAACGGTTTTCTCGAGGCCCCCACTCACGGCGCTTACCGCATAGATAGCCTGATCACGGGTAAAAAGGTTGAGCTTGAACAACTGCCGCTAATTGTGTAATGTGGGAAATAAAAAACTCAACCGGAATTGTCCAGTTGAGTTCTTAATTTCTTTGACCAAGCTAGATAAAGGCTAAACCGGTGGCTAGTAAAACAAGTTCGAGCATTGATAAGCTGTGGGTTACGAAGGCCGATTCCCCAAAAACCTCTGCGGTACGTACGGTACGTAAATACCTGGTTACGGCAAATGTAGCCAAAATGAATAATGCGAAAAACAAACCACTAACGCCCAACGCACCTTGAGCAACAACCGACTTTCCTTTTGCCACAGAAACTATTGCCGCGCTCAACACCCCCAGCATGGCTACAAAGAAAACCAACACCAATCTCATGGCAGTACTATTCTCATGAATACCAATCAAGATGGCACAGGTAAACCACAGCAGGAGCGCTGGCGCAAGCCACAGAGGTAGCATTTGTGCATCAAACTTCACAAAGAACGCTGTTCCAAGGTAGGCCCCCACCACACAGGCGATGGCTAGTATGTGCTGTTTCATAAATTCTCCTTTTTGTTTAGTGAATTTTTTTATTTATAATCATCCTAATAGTAAACCAAAGTGATGTCAAACTAAATCTGCTATACTAAAGATATAAATAACTCACTCTCTTATCCTATGAAGTTCAAGAATCTCTTGGTTTTATTCACGGGTGTGACCTTGGTATTCCCTGTACTCGGGCTCACAGGTGCTGCGGTTTCGGCAGCGGCTACCACCATAACTACTCCAAAGCCAGCTGCTATTCGCCCCATCGTCGTGCCTGAAGAAGAGGCGGTTATTTCCGCTTTCAACAGTGCTGTGCCGTCCGTAGTCAGCATCGTTATCAGCGAACAGCTGGGGAACCTGGTGGGCGGCACCTCCAAACAAGACTCAGGCGGAGGCACCGGGTTCTTTGTTTCCTCCGACGGCTACATTATAACCAACAAGCACGTGGTGGCGCAGGACGACGTGGACTATACAGCCGTTACGAGTGACGGCAAAGAGTACGTAGCCTCGGTCTTGGCGCGCGACCCACTGTTTGACGTCGCTATTGTAAAAGTAGAGGGCTCAGGCTTTATACCAGCACACCTCGGGGACTCGGACAAGCTCCGCATCGGCCAAACTGTGCTAGCTATTGGTAACGTGCTAGCTGAATTCCGCAATACCGTAACACGCGGGATAGTTTCCGGCATTGGCCGCACCATTTCCGCCAGCGGACCCACAGGGAACGAAACTATTGAGGGCGCTATTCAAACCGACGCCTCCATAAACCCCGGCAACAGCGGCGGACCGCTCATTAACTTACGCGGCGAGGTGATTGGCATTAACACCGCCACCTATACCTCAGCCCAAGGCTTAGGGTTTGCCATACCTATAAACCGAGCTACGCAAGCCCTCTCCATCTACCGCAAAACCGGCCGCCTGGCTCGCGCTTTCTTAGGTGTGCGCTACGTTATGCTAAACCGAGCTATTGCCCGCTCCTACAACTTACCCTACACCGAGGGTGCTTACGTACTGGTAAAGAATGATGAGGGCGACCCCGGCGTAGTGCCCGACGGGCCAGCTGCCAAGGCCGGCATTGCGCCTGGCGACGTCATCTTGAGCGTGGGCAACGAAAAACCAATCTTCACCAACACGCTCTCCAATGTTATTTCGAAACACCAGCCCAACGAAACAGTAAGGCTCAAGATCTTGCGGAACGGCACTGAGCAGTACCTCGACGTAACCTTAGGTGAACGCAGCCTAGATACGAACTAACACCTAACAAGGCTCAGGGTTTCCCCGGAGCCTTGTTCATAGGTTCACTTAGCGGTTGATGTACGCCTGGTAGTCAGACGTAGTCTTCCAGCGTGCCCACGGGATGCTGGGGTGCACGGTTTTGCCCCCAAAGCGTACTGCCTGAATAATGGCCTGAGCAGGGTAGTGGCCATAGGCACAGGCGCGAATGAGCTCAAACCAGTGGTCACGAGCACTCTGGGGCACTCGGCCGTGGAAGTAACGTTTCAAGGTCACGTTGAGCTCGGCGGCAAGTTTACGCTCGAGACCAAGGTCACGGCACGGCGCGCCGTAGGCGTTAGGATTAGTACAGGCGGCACCTAAAACCCGGGGCGTAGGAACTGTGTAGGTCACCTGGGGCAGAGCTACTTCGGGCGCAGTGTGAAGGGCTATGTCATTCATGCCAGCACCCTGGCGGAAAATATCACCCACCCCAATGTTAACGAGGTACGCAGTATTCGGCTGCAGGTTCAAAACGTTGACCGTGTGTTCGGTAGAAAGAAATCCAGTTTCATCTACCCGTTTACCACCCGGGCCCCGTACATCTACCGTGCCGCGTGAAGGCTGGTTGGTGTGCCAGGTAAAGGTAATACTGGTTGCGGAAATGCGCGAATCAGGCCACGATACGGGCGAAACCTGCGACAGCACCAGCGGTGCCTTGTCGCCTAGGTCGGTTGCCGTAGTGGTGACCACAAACCCACTACCTGTACCAACATTACCATCGCCGTCAGTCGAGTGTGCCACAGCGTAGTAGGTGGTACCCGTACGTAAACCTCCAACTATAACTTCATGCTGCGTGGTGTCACGGTTACCCCCCGCTCCACCCGGCCAGCTCATGTCTCGGCTCAAGGAGAAATCGACCCCACTGTCAGACGGCTTATCGGTTACCCACGTCACAATGAAGTAGGTACCCCCGGTAAAGGTCACGTGCACGTCTGACACCACGGGTTTAACTGTGCTGACAAAGCGACTCGTGCGGAACGTTTGATCAAATGAGTAGAACGGCACCTGCCCAGGTGCTTCAGCAATAAGCCTGAAGTGGTAAGTTGTTTCACCTTTGAGGCTGGAGAGTGTGACCTCGTGCAGGCGGGAAGGTGTGTCAGTAGATTGAACGTACAAGCCATAGGCGTCGGTCAAACCAAACTCAACCCGACCGGTGGCCTCTTGGTTTGTGAGCCAGGTTATCTTTACACTAGCGCCACTCGCGGCAAACTGTGCATCCGCTGGCTGGTCTTGCACCGTAACACTACTAATAACGAGTACCTCGGCCTGAGCGGGTAGCGCCAGCCCTGCCATAAGCGTGCTCCCTGCCACAGCCAAAACTATAGCTCCATGTACTGTCCACTGCTTCATACCTATAGGTTACTACTAAACAAAACACTATAGCACGCTCCCTTAAACCTGTCAAGCCCTATCAGGCTAGCCTAGTCTAGGCTAGCCTGATAAGCTACCTAGGTTACATATCTACACTACAAACCCCATGCGTATACTGGCAATTGAAACTTCGTGTGACGAGACCTCTCTAGCGCTCCTTAGCCTGAAAAGTAAGCGGCTCAGGCTTGAGCAGCTCGTAACTTCATCCCAAACTAGGCTCCACGCACGGTGGGGTGGAGTGGTACCGGAACTGGCGGCCAGGCGGCACAGTGAGAACATGGTGCCACTGCTCGACCAAACCCTCCGCGCAGCTAAGCTTAAACCAAGCCACATTGATGCCCTGGCCGTAACTTCAGGACCTGGACTCATCACCGCGCTCCAAGTGGGAGTAGAAACCGCTAAAGCACTAAGCCTAGCCTGGCACAAACCACTCATAAGCACTAACCATATCAGCGGCCACTTGGTGAGCCCATTCCTTTCGCCTCATGTCTGGCCGCTCGCATACCAGAAGAGTACCTGGCCGGGAGTTGCACTCGTGGTGTCGGGTGGTCACACCGAACTCTACCTCATGCGCTCGCTCACAGACCACAAGTTACTCGGGAAAACGCTAGACGATGCCGCTGGCGAAGCGTTCGACAAGGTAGCGAAGATGCTGAAGCTCCCCTACCCTGGCGGGCCGCAAGTCTCTAAACTGGCGGAAGTAGGTAATCCAAGAGCGTTTGATTTTCCCCGGCCCATGTTGAACCGCCCCGGGTACAACTTCAGCTTCTCAGGCCTCAAAACCGCTGTGCTCTATACTCTCGAGCGTGAACGTAGAGGAAAACCAGTTAGCAAAAAACTAACGGCCGACCTCTGCGCCTCATTCCAAGCCGCCGTAGTTGAGGTACTCACTACCAAAACCTTACAGGCCGCTGGGGAATACCACGCTCGCAGCGTGCTGGTCGTAGGTGGTGTGTCGGCTAACCAGGCTCTAAGAGATTCGTTCCGCCATAAGCTTGGCTCAAAACCAAAATCACCCAAGCTTCTCCTCCCTGAACTTACCTTTACCGGCGACAACGCCGCCATGATAGCCCTAGCCGCGGCAACGAGTAGAAAGACAAAATCAAATCACCAGTCGCAATGGCAACGTGTGCAAGCCAATGCCAACTGGGAGCTATGGAATTGACCTAGCCCTCCCCTGCACTATACTTGAACCTATGCACTACGCCACCACTGCCTGTGTACGCATGCCGGCGTAGGTAACACGCTTACTGTGGAACACCATACTACTAGAACAAAACTCGGCACTATTTTTTTTACGGTTTTTGTCGACATGCTTGGCATAGGACTGGTTATTCCGGTTCTGGCGCCGTTGTTCTTAAACCCCGAGGTCAGCCCCCTACCAGCTGGATTAGCGTTTGGCCAACGTACACTGGTCTTAGGGCTGCTGATCGCAACCTACCCACTGGCGCAGTTCTTTGGGGCACCCATCTTAGGCGCACTATCAGACCGCCGGGGCCGCAAACCTGTACTCACCGCCGCCATCATCGGTACATTCGTAGGTTACGTACTGTTTGCTTTAGGTATTATGTACAGTAACCTAGGCCTCCTCTTCGTGAGCCGACTACTCGACGGCTTTGGCGGCGGTAGCATTTCCACTGCTATGTCAGCTATTGCCGACGTAAGCGATGAGCATAGTAAACCAAAAAACTTCGGCCTGGTTGGCATGGCCTTTGGCCTAGGCTTCATCATCGGGCCCTACCTCGGCGGCAAGCTCGCCGACTCTACCCTGGTACACTGGTTCACCTATGCCACGCCGTTCTGGTTTGCCGCCGGTCTCTGTGCGCTGAACGCCGTGCTCGTCATGTGGCGATTCCATGAAACACTCCAGCGCAAAACCCAGAGCGAACTCAGCTGGTTAACGGGGTTTCGTAACCTGCGCAAAGCCTGGTCGATGAAAAATCTCCGCACCGTGTTCATTGTCATTTTTCTCCTCGCCTTCGGCTTCAACTTTTTTACGCAGTTCTTCCCCGTGTTCCTGGTTGAGCGTTTCAAACTGACCCAAGGCACAATTGGCGACTTGTTTGCCTATACCGGCCTGTGGTTAGCCTTTACCCAAGGGCTGCTGACCAGACCGGTGGCTAAATGGCTCAAGCCACACCAGGTGCTCAACACCTCAATACTCGGGCTCGCGCTCGCCTTCCCGCTCCTGCTCCTGCCTGATCGTGCCTGGTGGCTCTTTATTATTATTCCACTCATTGCCCTATTCCAAGGCATAACCGAACCCAACACTTTGGCCGTGGTGTCTAACCTGGCGGGAGCCGACACGCAGGGCGAAACGTTTGGAATTCGCCAGTCTATACAGTCACTCGCCATGGCCGTACCGCCCATTATCGCTGGCTCAGTCATCTGGCTCCACCTCTCACTCCCCACCATTATTGCGAGCATATGTACGTTTGCAGCTTGGCTGGTGTTTGTAAGCTTTTTTGAACACCACAAGACCGACCTCATGCGCAACGTGTAGTACATCCGAAACAACCCTGCACTATATTCTCTAATTCGCGCGAATTAGAGAATACCAACCTATGAAAAAAATTCTCCAGCGTACAGCCCACAGCTCCAGCACTAACGCAACCCAGCAGCTCGGCTTGGCCGTAGCTAACATGTTGCGAGGTGGCGAAACCATTGCCCTAGTCGGGCCCTTGGGTAGTGGCAAAACAACCTTTGTGAAAGGCTTAGCCAGGGGACTGGGTGTAAAACGTATAATCACCAGCCCCACCTTCGTACTCATGAAGGTGTACAGGGCTAGTAAGGGCAAGATACGCCAGCTCGTACACGTGGACTGCTACCGAGTACCTGGCGCTGAACTAAACAACATCGGCCTCAGCGATTACCTCGGCGACCCCCACACCGTTACCGCTATTGAGTGGGCAGAAAAGCTGTCCCACAACCTAAAACCCACCCTGCAACTGAACTTCAGGGTGGGTAAAAAATTAAACCAACGGATACTCCGAATAAAAAGGGCGCTCGAGTAAAGTCAAAATTTGTGTTGAGGTTGCTCGAGCGCGGGGAGGAAGGTGGTGGGGGCGGGAAAAATTATTGTATGCACAGGAGTTTTTCCTGTTCAGAAATAAGTTGAACGACATACCACCTCTGTTGCTCTATCTCCTCTTGGAGAAGTGCGGCGTAGAACTCTTTCTGCTGAGCAGAGAACGCTGAGAGGTGGTAGAAGTATTTCCTACCGTTCATAAGTTCCCCCTTTCTCTTTCTGTCTTTATTTGTTAAAGACATTATTAATTATACTCCTTTTTTAGGCCTTTGTCAACCAAAAACCGCTCATTCGAGCGGTCTCAAGAAACTGTGGTGGGCGGCGATGCCTGTCCGTCGTAGGCGGAGATTTGAACCCAGCAGTATGTGCTACGCACAACTACTGGGCACGCCATCGACCCATGCCTTGAGGTGGTGCATGCGCACCTACTTCAGGGTCTTCATTACCCCGCAGGAGCCTTTGGCTCTACGGGGCAAGTCAGTGAAGCGATAGCACTGGTGGGCGTGCTTGGAGTTGCACCAAGGACCTCTTCATTATCAGCTTGCCCCGCCACCTTGGTGGGCATGGATGGACTCGAACCATCGACCTCTTCATTATCAGTGAAGTGCTCTAACCAACTGAGCTACATGCCCTTCAAGGTGGCGGGGTGAATGCCCCCTGCCTGCGGCAGGCAGGTAACTAACTGAGCTACACGCCCACCAGTGCTATCGAGTATGTTGCTGTTAAGTGCTCCTTGGCCCGTAGCGAACGAGTATCAGCGAGTTCTGCTACCGGGGTAACCAGCTCCGACGAGTTAGCTATCGGAGCCCCGACCGGAAGCGTCGGGGCTGTGCTACCCGCCTCGACTCGACGAGTTCATCTCGGCGAGGCAGGCACACCCCTAAAATTGCTCTCGTAGCGTAGCAGAACGGTGAATTTGCATCAAGTGCTCCCCCGCAGCTATGCTAAAGCCATGGATATGCAACCAATACAGGGTGCCCAAGGTACCCAGGCAGTGGCGCACCAGATGTTCTTTCACGAATCTCGGTTCGAACACACTGCTGGACCAGTAACCCTCTTTTTACTCCACTGGAGCCCGCTCATTCTGACACTCGCTGGGCTAGTACTCTTTGTATCGTTACAGCTTAAGAACCGGGTACGTAGGTAGCACGAGTACCATACAACCTCCGCACTTCGCGGAGGTTGTATGGTTTAAGCACAGAACAAACCCTATGACATCGCCATCTTCATACCACCCTTGCCACGAGCAAAGTACACCCACAGGCCTGCCACACCCAGTATGAGGTGCACCCAGTTGAAAATGGTGGGTAGGTTAATGAGCCCCAGACCCAACAGGTCGGTCACCCCAGCAAACCCAATTACCGCCAGTACTATACCAACAATGCCAACCCACATGGTGTAACCCTCGCCGTGGTCTTTAGCTAGCCACACACCCAAGATGCCAGCCACAATGTGGAACACGGCGTGTGCTGGCCACACCATGAGCGGCGTGTCAAAAAAGTTTACAATGCCAACCAGAATGAGTACCCACCCCACGATCATGGCAAATTGCTTTGTCATGCTCTCACCTCCTTTCAGCTTAGGCTGAAAATATTATCCACTGCTGAACTTAGGGTAACACAACACCAGCCACAGTGCTAGACAGCCTGTGCACAATGGTACTTGAACATAAAGGCAGCCTGCGGTGAGCAGGCTGCCTGAAAGTTTGTGCTCTAGTAAGTGAGAGGAAGAGGTTCATAGTGCCTATGCTACCCTTGCAGGTAACCTAGGTGTCAGTTCCGGAGTTATCTCGTCCGCCAGCTGGCGGACGGACAATCGGCCTTATTAGCAACATACGACGGCTTGGTGAAAATCACCGAGCTTGGTGTACGTCACCCTAGAGAAAACTCCCTAGAAAGGAGGTGATCCAGCCACAGCTTCCGCTACGGCTGCCTTGTTACGACTTAGTCCCTATCATCGGTCCTACCTTCTCTCATCACAGATGGATTCGGGTATTACCGACTCTCTTGACTTGACGGGCGGTGTGTACAAAACCCGAGAACGTATTCAACGCACTATGGCTGACGCGCGTTTACTAGCGATTCCAGCTTCATGCAGGCAAGTTGCAGCCTACAATCCGAACTGAGGGGTGGTTTGGTGGGATTGGCTCCGTCTCGCGACTTGGCGCCCCATTGTTGCACCCCATTGTAGCACGTGTGTAGCCCAGGGCGTAAGGGCCATGCTGATTTGACGTCATCCCCTCCTTCCTCTCTGCTTACGCAGGCAGTCTCTTTAGAGTCCCCGGCATGACCCGCTGGCAACTAAAGATAGGGGTTGCGCTCGTTGCGGGACTTAACCCAACACCTCACGGCACGAGCTGACGAC